>JAFUFL010000073.1 GCA_017469935.1 Lachnospiraceae bacterium | reverse complement strand
AGAGCTCCAGTAAGGCCTTGTCACAGATCTTGATCATCTTGCTCATGTTCAGGCATTTTGCTCAGTCATGAAGAAGTACCGACTTCTCAGCTTTGTCGAGATAGGCGCCGTATCACATCGCAAGAGCGGACGCGGTACAGGCCACATTCAGCGTATGGATAAAGCGGCCGTAAGCGAGCTCCGATTCGAGTTCCCTGATAAGATTAATGCGTTCCTTCTTGTTCAAATGTCTGCTCCTTTGCATTGAGAATTATTTGTAAATCCCATTTTCTATTATATAACTTTCCAGCGCGGACGGCACCAGATAATGTATAGATTTTCCCGCCGCCGCCCTCTCGCGGATGTCAGTAGAGGAGATGCCGATATTGGGGATCCCGACCGGAAGGATCCGCGCGCCGTAATCCCTTGCCAGAGCCTCGGATTCCGCCTTCAGCCGTTCCGGGTCCACCTGGTCCTCCCTGATCGCGCACAGGATCGTGCTCACCGCGAAGATTCTCTCGGGTTCTCTCCAGGTTCTCATGGAGCAGACGGTATCCGCCCCTACGATAAAATAGAGTTCGGAAGAAGGATAGAGCTCCCTGAGCTGCTCGAGTGTCTCAAAGCTGTAGGTATTGCCCGGCCTGTTGACCTCAATGTCGGACACTTCAAAAGGGGCGTGATCCTGCGCCGCAATTCTTGTCATCTCGAGTCTTGTCTGTGCCGACAGCACTTTCCTGCTCCGGTTATCCTTAAAATAGGAATGTCCCGAAGGTATGAGAAATACTCTGTCCAGTCCGTACTGGTCCCGGGCCTGTTCGGCGATGATCAGGTGTCCAAGATGAATCGGGTCAAAAGTCCCGCCGAGGATACCGATCTTTTCTTTTTTCGCGGTGTGATCTTTCATTTTTACCGTCCTTATTGATGTCCTTATTTTGTTCCTCATTTAGGAAGGATGATCTTGGGATCTTCCTTAAAAGGTCTGTAGAGCACAAATTTTCTTCCGATCACGATCACGACCTGCGAGCGGGTTCTTCCCGCCAGCGTCTCCGCCGCTTCGCGGGGCGTAACGGGGGCCATCTTCATGACGGCGCCTTTGACCAGCTCTCTGGTGTTGAAGGCTTCCTCCGTTGAAACGGCGGTTTCGGGACTCACGCCGTTTTTTCCGATCTGGACGACCGGATCGAGCTCATGGGAGAGTCCGATCAGGTAAGATCTCTGTTTGCTTGTAAGCATATAAACTCCTTTAACTTAGTGCTGACAACAGGCATTCGGCACTATTCGTCCCAAATGCTGCCCAATTATTAATCATAGTAGTCGAACCTGTGGCCGTAGAGACGGACCGTGTCGCCTTCCTTACAGCCGAGGTCCCTCAGCCTGTCGATGATCTTGTTCTCCTGGAGGAATTTCTGGAAGAAGATGAATCCCTTCTCCGTCTCCAGGTTGGTGTATCCCAGCATTCTCTCGATCCTGGGGCCTTCGACCACATATTCACGCGCCTTTTCGTCGTACGAGACCGTGAACGGCTCGGTGGAATCCATCTGCAGCATCTCTTCCGGATCATATTCCTGTTCGAAGACGGTAGTCTCCGAAGGCATCTGCTCCAAAAGACCGCTCACATGGTACATGAGCTCCTTTATGCCGCTTCCCGTCGCTGCGCTGATGGGGAACACTTCTACGCCCAGGCTGTCGCAATAGGCGCGGATGCGCTCCAGGGCGTCAGAGCCTTCCGGCAGCAGGTCGCATTTATTGGCAGCGAGAACCTGCTTCTGTTTTCCGATCTCGGACTCATAAGCCGACAGTTCCTTGTTGATCGCTTTAATGTCCTCAACCGGGTCCCTGTCTTCGGAGCCCGCCGCATCGACGACGTGAATCAGGAGCTTGGTCCTCTCGATGTGGGCAAGGAATTCGTGGCCCAGTCCGGCTCCGTCCGCCGCGCCTTCGATCAGGCCGGGAATATCGGCCATGACAAATCCCCTGGCGCCATCGAGATCGACGACTCCGAGGATCGGATTCAATGTAGTGAAGTGATAATTGGCGATCCTGGGCTTTGCGTTACTGACCATGGAAAGAAGGGTGGATTTGCCGACATTGGGGAATCCAACCAGGCCCACGTCCGCGATCACCTTGAGCTCGAGGATCAGCTCGAGGGTTCTGGAAGGCTGTCCGGGCTGTGCATATTTTGGCGCCTGCATGGTAGAGGTCGCGTAATGCATATTTCCGTTGCCGCCTCGTCCGCCCTTGAGGATCGTGTATCTCTTAAGGTCGCCGGACATGTCCGCGATGACTTTGCCGGAGGAGGCTTCTCTTATGATCGTTCCCGCCGGAACCTTGATGATCAGATCCTCGCCGGACTTTCCGGTGCATCTGCGCTTCCCGCCGGGTTCTCCGGGCTGCGCCTTATATTTGCGGATGTGCCGGAAATCCACCAGTGTGTTGAGGCCTTCGTCCACTTCGAAGATCACGTCCCCGCCTTTGCCGCCGTCGCCTCCGTCGGGACCGCCTGCCGGCACGTATTTCTCTCTTCGGAAAGAGACGTGGCCGTCTCCGCCTTTGCCGCTCATCACGACGATCTTTGCTTTATCTATGAACAAATTCTGATTCTCCTTTTACTCTTTGCATACCGTGCAATATGCGCAAAAGACTTCAGACAGTGCTTGACGCCTGCCTGAAGTCCTTACAATCATCGGTATTCCCTGCAACTATTACTGCTGTGCCTCTACGGGATGGACAGAAGCTCTCTTCTTGTCCTTACCAACGCGCTCAAAGCGAAGGATGCCGTCGGTCAGAGCATACAGGGTGTCATCGCCGCCGATGCCTACGTTAAGGCCGGGGTGGATGCTGGTGCCGCGCTGTCTGTAAAGGATGTTGCCGGCCTTGACGAACTGGCCGTCAGCCTTCTTGGCGCCGAGTCTCTTAGCGTTGGAATCACGGCCGTTCTTGGTGGATCCCATTCCCTTTTTATGGGCAAAGAACTGAAGGTTCAAATTTAACATGACTATACCTCCTTGGTTTCAATTCTCAGATATCTCTCACCGTACTGCTTCCGGATCCACTTCAGTCCGTGAATCATGGAATCGATGAGAAGTGATGCTTCCTTACTTGGGTCACTGCGGAAGACGCATGTGAGAAGTCCGCCCTCCTCGCTGTCATAATCACATCCGACGTCTTCATGGAGAAGATCCTGCAGACAGTTCACAGTGTTGATGACTATGGCGGAGACACCCGCGCACACCACATCGCCCTGCGGCCTTACGAGCTTCGCGATCCCTCTTCGGGACGCGTATTCCGCATGTCCGCTGCAGATAAAGGATTTATAGACCCCTTTCTGCTTCGTGATTATAACCGTGACCATTGTTGTCTTACCTGACCAGTCTTATAAGACGCGATCAGCCGTTGATCTTGTCGATCTTAACACGGGTGTAGAGCTGTCTGTGACCGTTCTTCTTGTGATAGCCGGTCTTTCTCTTGTAGTGGTAAACTACGACCTTCTTGCCCTTGCCCTGATCCATAACAGTGCCTGTGACAGTTGCGGCTGCGACATCTGCGCCAACCTTCATGGTGTCTCCGCCGATGCAGATAACCTTGTCAAAAGTGACCTCTGTGCCACTCTCGCCCTCGATCTTCTCGATATCGATGATATCTCCCTCGGAAACTTTGTACTGCTTGCCACCTGTTGCGATAATTGCGTACATTCTGGTACCTCCTTCTTATAAAAACTCGCTGATTGCGGCGGCTCTTTTGCAGAGCGCTTTCCATGCTGCTGTTCCTGCAGTACCATACAGCGCAGCACACTAAGAGCCTCATCATGCGGCATACTCAAATAACATAACAGAAGGGCGCGGACCTGTCAAGAAAATTTGCGACAAATCCCGCCCTTTTTTGTGCTGTTTCAGATAAAAGCTGCCCGCCGGTGCACTCCGGCCTTCCCGGGGCAAAATACAGATCAGCTCTCCTTCTTCTGCCTGCGCGCCAGCTCCTGCGTCACATCTTCCCATGTGATCCCCTTCTCGGCCATTACCACCATCAGGTGATAGAGGTAATCCGAGATCTCGTAGACGATCTCATTGGGATTGGGATTCTTGGCGGCAATGATGATCTCCGTCGCCTCTTCCCCCAGCTTCTTGAGCATCTTGTCGATGCCTTTGTCAAAGAGATAGTTGGTATAAGACCCCTTCTTGGGATGGTCTTTACGGTCCGTGATCGTCTGATAGTCCTTGAGAAGGACCGTCTGCGGATTGAAAGACTCCTTGCCCTCCTCCGTCAATACGGTGTTGAAGAAGCAGGAATGGCTTCCCGTGTGGCAGGCCGCGCCGACCTGCTCTACTTTGGCAAGAAGGGTGTCCATGTCGCAGTCCGCCGTCAGGGAGTGCACGTACTGGAAATGTCCGCTGGTGAGTCCCTTTACCCAGATCTCGCTCCGGCTTCTGGACCAGTAGGTCATCCGGCCCGTGGCGACAGTCATGTTGTAGGCCTCTTCATTCATGTAGGCGACCATGAGCACCTGGTCCGTGGAGGCCTCCTGGACGACCACGGGGAGCAGCCCGTCGGGGCCGAGCTTGAACCGGTCCCACTTGTAAGCCGCCTCCCGGATCCTTACCGGTATGCCGCAGGAGATCAGTTTGTTCCTCACATGCTGCATCTTTCCGATCCTTGTGTTCACGCCGGGACCTGTCACGCCGTGGATCCCGCTGTGCAGGAGCGTCTCTCTGACGCAGCTCTTCTGTGTGATCTGCGCGATCACGGGAAGCGCCGTCTGTACTCTTTCAAGCCCCTCAAAAAGCTCTTCTCCCACGTAGATCAGGCAGGAGATATTGCCGTCAATATACTCTTTATACTTTTCGATCTGCTCTTCCGAAGAGAAGCAGGCGCCGATCTTGTCGGCTCCAAACTTGTCCGCCACTTCCGCCGCGATCTTCGCGTTCCCTTCCTTGGAGAGATTCAGGCAGGCCATGCTGCAGCCTGCATAGAGGAATTTTTTGACATCCTCCATCCTTCGGATGCGTCCCGCCGCGATCACCGGGATGCGGATCCTGCCGCAGATCTCCCGGATGATGTCGTTGTGGGCTTCCTGTTCCTGATCCGTGTCGGACAGGTCAAAGACGATCAGGGCGTCCGTAAAGCCGTTGTCGTAAGCGGCCGCCAGCGCGGCCGGCTCCTGTCCTTCCGGCTCATGGTCCGCAAGGCTCTTTACGGCTTTGCCGTCCTTTAAATAAATGCAGGGGATCAGCTTCTTATACTGTGTATCCATTTTTACCTCAAATTGTATGCGACTGCGCGTTTACAGACTTCCTTTTGTGCTCAGGACGTCCGTGATGCGCTCTTCCTTCTGCGTTGCCATGTCCAGCGCCTTGGAGAAGCACTTGAACATTCCCTCGATGATGTGGTGGGCGTTGGTCCCGGAGAGGATCCGGAAATGGAGGTTCATCGCCGCGCTGTAGGAGATCGAATAGAAGAACTCCCTGACCAGCTCCGTGTCGAAATCGCCTACCATAGGCGCTGTGAAGGGCTCTCCCTCCATGACAAAATAGGGTCTGCCGCACAGGTCCACCGCGCACAGGATCAGCGCCTCATCCATGGGCAGTATGAAGTAGCCGTATCTCTTGATTCCCTTTTTGTCGCCCACCGCCTCTTTAATGGCCTGACCAAGCACGATCCCGGTGTCTTCCACCGTGTGGTGTCCGTCCACGTGCAGGTCGCCCTCGACCTTGAGCTCCATGTCGAACAGCCCGTGCCTTGTGAAGGCGTCCATCATGTGGTCGAAAAAGCCGATGCCGGTGGAGAGCTGTGCCTTGCCGCTGCCATCCAGGCAGAAGTTCATGGTGATGTCCGTCTCGCCCGTCTTTCTTGTGATCTGTGCGCTCCTCTTCTCCATGATCATTCCTCCTCTTCAAAGCGGACAGCGATGGAATTGGCGTGAGCCGTGAGTCCTTCGCTCATGGCGAACAGCTCGATATCCTTGTGGACGGCCCTGAGTGCCTCCTTGGAATAAGAGATGATGCTGCTCTTCTTGACAAAATCGTCCACACCCAGCGGGGAGAAAAATCTCGCCGTTCCGTTTGTGGGAAGGATGTGGTTGGGGCCGGCAAAATAGTCCCCCAGCGGCTCCGAAGAATAGCTTCCCAGGAAGATCGCGCCGGCGTTCTTTATTTTGGTCATGACCTCGTAGGGATTTGCCGTGATGATCTCCAGGTGTTCGGAGGCGATCGTATTGGCCGCCCCGATCAGGTCCTCCATGGTCTCTCCCACGAATATGTAACCGTAGTCCTCCAGGGACTTATCAATGATCTCCGCCCTGGAGAGAGTCTTCAAAAACCCGTCGATCTCGTCCGAGACGGCCTTCGCCAGAGCCATGTCCGTAGTCAGGAGAATGGCGCTGGCCATGGGATCGTGCTCCGCCTGGGAGAGGAGATCCGCCGCCACAAATCTGGGATTGGCCGTATTGTCCGCGATGACCAGAATCTCGCTGGGGCCTGCGACCGAGTCGATGCCGGTCACTCCGAAGCACTGCTTTTTGGCGAGCGCGACGAAAATGTTGCCGGGACCGGTGATCTTATCCACCTTGGGGATGGTCTGTGTTCCGTAGGCCATAGCGGCGATCGCCTGCGCGCCGCCGACTTTGTAGATCTCGTCCGCGCCCGCTATATCCGCTGCCACGACAGTTCCTGCCGCTGCCTTTCCGTCCGCGCCGGGAGGCGTGCACATGACAATCTTACCCACGCCCGCCACCTTGGCCGGGACGATATTCATCAGCACGCTGGAAGGATAGACGGCTCTCCCGCCGGGAACATAGCAGCCGGACACCTCGATGGGGGTGATCTTCTGCCCCAGGATCACGCCGTCTTCTCTTGTGGTGATCCAGCTGTTCCTCTTCTGCTTTTCGTGATAATCGCGGATGTTTACGGCCGCCTTTTTCATCACTTCGATCAGTGCCGGGTCGAGGGCCGCGTAGGCCTCCTCGATCTCTTTTTTCGATACGCGAAGCGTATGCGGCGTCAGGTCGCACCGGTCGAATTTCTTCTCGTACCCGATGACGGCTTCATCCCCGTTTTCCCGCACGTTCGCGATAATGTCCTGCACTGTCTTTTCATAGTCCCCGTAGCCGGAGGCGCCGCGCCCGATCAGTTTCTCAAGCGCCTGCTCCCTGGTGTTTTCATCGAGCTTTACTATTCTCATCTGTTCTCCACAGTCCTTTCTGAATACAGTCTCTTCTGATACAGTCTCTTCTGATACAGTCTTTTTTGACCGATTTCTATTCTGAGAAATGTCTTTATGTTCCGCTTTCCGCTCCGAAGATCACTCCAGGCAGTCGCGGACATTCGCCATGATCTCCCTGATCCTTGCCGTCTTCATCTGCATGGACACCTGGTTGACGATCATCCTGGCAGATACGGGGCACACCTCTTCCAGAACGGCGAGTCCGTTTTCCTTCAGGGTGGAACCGGTCTCCACGATATCGACGATCACATCTCCCAGGTCCACGATGGGCCCCAGCTCCACGGATCCGTTGAGCTTGATGATGTCCACCGTCTGGTGCTTTCTGTTATAGAAGTACTCTCTCGCGATATTCGGATATTTGGATGTGACCCGGATCATCTCGTGATGCTGCAACAGTTCCTTCGCCTCCGAGGGGCCGCAGACACACATCCTGCACTTGCCAAAGCCAAGGTCAAGGACTTCATAGACTCTGCGGTTCTCCTCCATGATGATGTCGGATCCGACCACTCCTATATCCGCGGCTCCGTATTCGACGTAAGTCGGCACATCCGGTCCCTTTGCCAGGAAGAAACGGAGCTTCTGCTCCTCGTTGACAAAGATCAGCTTGCGGGAACTCTTGTCCTTGAGTTCTTCGCAGTAATAGCCGGCTTTTTCGAGAAGCGCCATGGTCTGGCTGGCCAGCCGTCCTTTCGTCAGGGCAATAGTTATATAGTCGTTCACACTGTCCTCCGTTTGTCGCATCATTTTTATGCTGGTGATTATGATGGTTATTACTCTTAGTTTTCCTCCGGCAGCAGGACCGTCCTGAAGCCTGCCTGCCGGCTCATACGGGCCGTTTTGAGGGCCTCCCTGTAATTATCCTTATTGTAATAGATCTTATGGATCTCGGGCTCCTGCACGTCCAGGAGGTGCTGCCTTCTCATGGCCTCCATGAGGGGATCGATGGAGATCATGCAGCCTATGGCCGGCGCTTCTTTGCCGAAATATCCCAGCAGCTGGTCATATCTGCCGCCCGAAGCGATAGGCTCCCCGGTTCCGTACGTATATCCCTTGAAGATGATTCCCGTGTAATAATGGTATTTGCTAAGGAGCGAGAGGTCGAAGCTGATATATTTGGAGAGCCCGTAGGCGTCCACCACATTCCAGACATCGATGAGGCGTCTCACGGCGGCCTGTGCGCGCGCACCCGGCGCCGTATCGGCGGCCTTTACCAGGTCCTCTGCCGTCTCCATGAAGTCCCTGATCCTGAGGAACAGGTCCCTTTCCTCTCTCTTAAATCCTTCGCTCTTGAGCAGGTCTTCGGCGGCAAAATAGTTCTTGCCCGAGATCTCGTCGCGCAGCGTCTCTTCGAGGCTCCTGTCCATTCCGAGATATTCGCAGATCCCCTTGAAGTACTCGACGTTGCCCACGCTGATCTGGAACTCGGTGAGTCCCGCTTCCAGAAGGCTCTCGATCAGCATCGCGATCATCTCCCCGTCCGCCTGGGCGCTGGCGTCGTTCATGAGCTCCGCCCCCATCTGGGTGGTCTCCTTGAGCTTGCCCTGCAGGTTCGAGGTGTTGCTGTAGGCGCTGCCCTGATAACAGAAGCGGAGCGGGCGCTTTTCGTCCATAAAGTACTTGGCCGCGCATCTTGCCACGGAGGGCGTAAAGTCGGGCCGCAGCACCAGTGTGTCCCCTTCTTTGTCGAAGAACTTGTACAGCTCCCTCGAGGAGGTCGTCCCGATCTCGTTGGAGAACACGTCAAAATATTCAAAGGAAGGCGTCTGAAGATCCTCGTATCCGTACAGATGGATCTGCCCCGCGATCCTTTTGATGATCGTCTGTTTGGCGGTATTTTCCTTTCCGTATGAGTCCCTGACGCCTTCCGGCGTGTGCAGCAGGTCCTGAGATCTTCTGTTTGCGTAATTCATGCCTTCTCCTCGCTTTATCAAAATGCAGTGCTAATTTGTTAGCACATAAAACCATTGGAAGTATACAGGAATATGGCCCCCGTGTCAAATAACTAAGCGGGGAACATCCCCTTCGTCAGTCGTCCGAATCGGAATCCCTCTCCGCCAGGTCCCGGTTGATCATTTCCAGGTACGGAACGAGCACACCGCTGCGCTCCGGGAGCACCCAGTTCATGTCAAGTTCGTCCATCCGAAAGCTTTTTCTGCCGCCCGCCTGCGCGCGCTCCCAGAAAGGAAGAAAATGCCGGAAGGGCAGATAGTAGTAAAATCCTTCCTCCGTATAGCTGATCAGGAAAAAGGCTATGCCGTCCTGCTGCTCGAACCGCCTCATAAAATCCACCTGGTGGGGATGAATGTTCTGAAGCGCGAAGGTGGTCTTCTTGCACTCTTTTGCGTCAAAACAGACCGGGATCCCCTGGATCACGCCGATATAGTCCACCGTACTCTTCTGGTCAAAATAGGCCAGCGTGATGTGCCTGTTCTCGCTGTCGATCTTCATAGGCGTGATCGGCGTCGGCACTTTCTGTATAAGGGCCAGGTTCTGTTCCTTGTATTTGTCATTGGTGCGGTTGATCTCCTCCTCAAAGAGGGAGCCTCGAAGTCCCCGCGATTTCCATGTCGGCATAGTTACTTCTCCCGTGCGGCGATCTCCCGGTAGATACGGGGCGGATCGCATGTGATCACTCTCTCGGACAGGGCGGCGAACTCCTCTTCTTCCATGCGGGGAAATTCGATCCTGCAGCACCAGAGCATCTGCCCTCGAAGGCCGTATTCGCTCCGGATCTTCTCGTTTACTTTCAGGTCGCCGTATTTGGGATCTCCCAGGATCGGGTGCCCGGAGGCCGCCAGATGGCTCCTGAGCTGATGGGTCTTGCCGGTGATCAGTTCCAGCTCCAGGAGCGTGCATTTGCTGCCGCCTGTGAGCGGGCGGTAGACCGTTCTGGTCCAATCGGCCCCTTTTTCCGCCTTGTTTTTAAAATTGACCGTATTGGTCACTGCATCTTTTTTCAGATAGCCTTCGATTTTGCCGGGCCTGTCGACTTTTCCCAGAACAACGGCGTTGTAAAACTTTCGCATCGTTCGGTTTCTGAGAAGCTCCGCGGCTTTTCTCGCTCCCGCGAGCGATTTGGAGCAGATCAGGATCCCGCCGGTATTCCGGTCCAGGCGGTTGCACACGGAAGGCTTGAAAGACTTCAGGGACCGGGCGCTCACCGCTCCCTTTTCGAGAAGATATCCAACCAGCCACTCGTTCATCGACAGGTCCGAGTCGGACGCTTTTTGCGAGAGGAGGCCGACCGGCTTTCTCACGGCCAGAATATGGCCGTCCTCATAGAGGATCCCGTCCTCGCCGATCCTGCCCCGGAGCTGCCGGAAAGCGCGCGTATATTCACCGGTCTCAAGCTCTTCTTCCCCGCCGCATTTGCCGGCGTCAGGTGTCTGTGCGGCGCCCCCGAATTTTGCGATGGTCTCATCAGAAAGAAAAAGCGTCACCAGATCTCCTTGTTGAAGAAGCTCACTGCCGGACGCTTTTTTGCCATTTAGTGTGATATTCTTTTTCCTGAGCATTTTATAGAGAAACGAGGAGGGCGCATCGGGCAGTCTGCGCTGCAGGTACTTGTTGAAACGCTGCTCCTTTTCTTCTCTCTTAACCGTCCATTCTCTCATTTACCGGGTCTTCCTCACAGGGAAATGGATTTCAGAAGATCCATAACCTTTTCCGTGCTCTTCTTCTCTTTGCTCTGCTCCACCTTGTTCAGATCATCGAGGCGCTCAATGTATGCGTCGAGATTCTTGAATATTTTGACCGTGTATCCCTTAAAGCCGTCATTCTCGAGCATTGTCCGAATGTGCATCTCGCCGCTTTTGACATCGCACTTTTCATCTTCGGTCAGGGCGCAGACGCACCTTGCGGCGCAGACCGCATGGCTGATGGGATAATTTTTGTCGTAACTGGTCATGAAGAGGTCGTAAGCCCCCGCCAGTTTCCCTTTGTGCAGCTCAACGGCTTCCCTGGCGCTCTCAGTACAGCCGCCCGCCCTGCAGAACATGACAAAATTAACCGCGAACATGCCGACGCCGATGCAGCTGAGGGCAGCCACTATGGTGAAAATATTCTTGTTGGTCTTAAAATACCACTGTGCGCCGAAATAGAGCGCGAGCACAGCTGCCAGCGTCGTGAACGTCACGATGCCGTAAATCTTCCGGCCTCTCTTTATATATCCGTAAGTACCTTTTTTCCCGATCATAAATGCTCCAAATAAATGCTCCAATAACGTCAAAACAGGACATCTTTTCCTCTTAGTGAAAAGATGTCCCGCGCAATACCCATAAGTATTAATCCTGAACCATATCCGTGTTCACAAAACCGGAATCATCCTCTTCCTCGTCGTACTCATCAGGCTCGCCCTCGTCGAGGTCCTGCATCAGACCGGAATCATCTCCTTCCTCGTCCTGCGGAGCGAGCTCAGCCCGGTTCTGGCGTACCGTGTCGATATAATCCGACATCTCATCGTAGAAGTTGTGGAAAATGGCGGTCAGGTTATTCTGTGCGCTCACAGTGCTCTTCTCGAGATCGGCGAGCATATCATCCATGTAGCGGTTAGCGGCCTCCTTGTAGCCGTTCGCTTCGCTCATGGCCTTGTCAAGGATATCCTGTCCCTGCTGCGTAGCCATCCTGACGATGTCGTTGGCCTGTGCGTAAGCCTGCTGCATGATCTCATGCTCATTGACAAGCTCGTTGGAGTGCACGTTTGCCTCATTGATCATCTCGTCCGCTTTCCTTCTCGCATCCTCAAGGATTGCTTCCTTGTTGGCCACGATGCGCTGGTAGTGGCGGATCTCATCGGGAACCTTGGCGCGGAGCTCTTCGAGCAGCGCATCCAGCTCGTCCTTATCTACTATAATATTTGTTTTGGAAAAAGTCTGATATCTGCAGGAATCAATAAAATCCTCAATCTGGTCGATCATCTGCTCGATTTTGCTGCTCATATTTCCAATCCTCCTTATTTATTGCTGTAAAATTCCGGATGAAGAATCCTCATCTTTCCGATGACCTCTTCTTCAATACTGGGCGGAACGCAAAACTTTATGTCGCCTCCGAAGGACGCGATTTCCTTGACCACGGAAGAGCTCAGGTAAGCGTATTCCATGCTGCTGGTTATAAAGATCGTATCGAGCCAGCCGTCGGATATGGTCCGGTTTGCCTGCGCGATCTGCAGTTCATATTCAAAATCCGTGACGGCCCTGAGTCCGCGGACAGAGATATGACAGTCGATCTTTCGTGCATAATCCATCAATAATCCGTAATAAGAATCGACGCGTACATTCGGAATATTTTCTGACACTTTGCGTAACATTTTAACACGTTCGTCTACAGAAAACAATGGAGTTTTAGCTTTATTGTCCAAAACGCAGACCGTCAGATCGTCAAACATTTCGGCGGCTCTCTTCATAATATCGATGTGTCCGTAAGTGACCGGGTCAAAGCTGCCGGGGTAAATCGCGTGTTTCATGTCGTTGCCCTTTCTGTAGTTCAAATGCTTTTTTTCGGATCTTGCCGTGCCTTAAGGATTCATTCCTCGCTAATGGTCCGTCTGATGAACAGATGGCGGTTTGCCTTATAGTCCTTCTCTCTCACCAGCGTGAAGCCGATCTCTTCCAGATAGGAAAAATCCGTATCCAGAGATGACTCGACGATGATCAGCGTATTGTCCGTGACGAATCCGGTATTCGAAAGCGCACGGAGAATATCGTGGACCGTCTGCGCCTCATACGGCGGGTCCGCGTAGATGATATCCACTTCCTTCTCGTGGATATGGCGGAGCGCGCTAAGCACATCCTGCTTCAGGAGCACGGCCTCCTCTTCAAAGTGGGTCGTGTGAAGGTTCTTCTGTATGCAGGCACAGGCTTCCCGCCCGTTCTCCACAAAATACGCGCGCTTTGCCCCGCGGCTGAGCGCCTCGATCCCGATCGCGCCGCTTCCGGCACAGAGATCGACAAAGATCGAGCCCGGCACATCCGCCTGAATGATGTTGAACAGCGTCTCTTTGATAATGTCCTGTGTGGGTCTTGTGTCAAGGCCGTAGGGTGCGACGAGCTTCAGCCGTCTTGCGCTTCCCGCAATTACTCTCATAGTCCTCTTCCTCAAAATCAGGGCAGGCTTCTTCTCCCGCCCCGTTCCTATGTAAAGTGTATTAAATCTTCTCTTTTTTGTCTATCTCAAATCTGCCAAGGGGCCTGCTCTCAATTCCTTTTTCAGAATCGCTTGCTTCCCTTTCCGTACTTGCCTCCCGGGCGCACCTTATTCAGGTCGACTTCAACCTCTCTGTGTACAAGCGGTTTGTCTTCTTTCTCACCGGCAAGGACCACCCTCTCCACGAGATCCTCCTTGCCCAGCGTCATGATCTTTGCGCCCGCTGCCGTCTTCTTCATTTCGGAGATCTTATCCAGCGGATATTTAAAGAGATAGCCCTTGGCCGTGATCAGTACGGCGTATTTCTGGTCCGTGATCACGCACGCACCTACAAGGGAGTCTCCCTCCGCGAGCTTTGTCGCATTTACGGTCTTGAGGCGGGTCTCAAACTCTCCTCCGCTCACTATTTTGGCAAGCCCGCCCGACGACACGAACAGGATCCTGTAGAGGTTGAGATCGGACTGGCTGCAGACCATGACGATCTCTTCTTTGGACGAGTCGAAATTGCCCACATTGTCGATGGGAATGCCCTTGTCCCTGAGTTTCCCCATAGGAAGGTCGGAGACTTTTACCGTGTGCATGATCCCGGAGTCGGTGAACAGGCAGATCCTGCCCGTGCTCCTGCACATGAAATAGTACTTGTAGCTGCTCTCCACGGACTCCTGGTTTCTGGAGTAGGCGGCGGGCTCCATGGTCTTGGCATACCCGAAGCGGTCCATTACAAAGAGAAGTTCGCGGTCCGCCTCCTCTTCTCTGGCAACATATGTGACGGCCTCGGCCTGTGTGATCTGCGTTCTTCTGGGCCTTGCGTACTTATCCCGGATAGCGGTCAGTTCGGAGCGCAGGACCTTTGTCATGGAGTCGTGCTCCTCGAGAATGTCTTCGTAGAGATAGATATTGGCGACCGTCTGCTCGTGCTCTTTGATAAGCGCTTCCAGTTCGAGACCGATCAATTTGTACAGCCGCATGTCCAAAATAGCGTCCGCCTGCGCCTCCGTGAAGGCCAGCTGCGTCGCCATGATCTCGGACTCCTCGCTCCTGAATTTAATTCCTCTTGTCTCGCCGTTCACAAGGCAGTTCTTGACCGTCTTTCTGTCCCTGGCGCCGCGAAGGATCTCAATGATCAGGTCGATCACATTGACCGCTTTTATGAGGCCTTCCTGGATCTCCCTCTTTTTGCGCTCTTTCTCCAGCAGGTTCTCATACTTTCTCGTGGTCGTCTGATAAAGGAAGTCGGTGTTGGCTTTGAGGATCTCCCGAAGGCTGAGCGTCTCCGGACGTCCGTCGCGGATCGCGAGCATGTTCACGCCGAAAGTGTCTTCCAGGCGGGTCTTCTTGTAAAGAAGGTTGCAGAAATTCTCTACGTCCGTGTCCTTCTTCAGCTCAATGACGATGCGGATTCCCTCTTTATCGGACTGGTTCGTGATATCGATGATATCGCTTGTAATCTTTTTCTCGGAAAGGGCGGCGATATCGGAAAGGAATTTGCCGATACCGGCGCCGATCATCGTGTACGGGATCTGCGTGATGATCAGGTTGATATGGCCGGAGCGGCCCTTTTCCACCTCGGTGCAGCCCCTCAGGCGCACTTTTCCGGTCCCCGTCTCATAGATCTCGGCCAGCTCGTCCCTGTTGACCACAATGCCGCCGGTGGGAAAATCAGGTCCCTGGATATACTGCATGAGCTCGCTGTTCGTCAGCTCGGGATTCTCGAGGAAGGCGATCTCGGCGTCGATTACTTCCCCCAGGTTGTGGGGCGGCGTACTGGTTGCCATACCTACCGCGATTCCTTCGGATCCGTTGATCAGGAAGTTGGGGATCTTGACAGGCAGGACTTCGGGCTCCTTCTCGTTCTCATCGAAGTTGGGAACAAAGTCGACGACATCCTTGTCCAGATCGGAGAGGAACGCCTCCTCCGTGATCTTCTGGAGCCTCGCCTCGGTGTATCGCATGGCGGCTGCGCCGTCGCCTTCGATATTGCCGAAATTTCCGTGTCCGTCTACCAGCGGGACTTCTTTCTTGAAATCCTGTGCCATTACGACCAGCGAGTCATAGATCGAGCTGTCGCCGTGAGGGTGATATTTACCCATGGTGTCGCCCACGATACGGGCGCTCTTTCTGTAAGGCCTGTCGGACCGGATTCCCAGCTCATGCATGTCATAGAGAGTCCTTCTCTGCACGGGCTTGAGGCTGTCCCTGACGTCGGGAAGCGCTCTGGCAACGATGACGCTCATCGCGTAGTCGATGTAGGACTTCTGCATCAGTTCGGAGTACTCCGTCTTGAGGATCTGTTCCTGCGGAGTCTGCGCGAAGGTGTCTTCCGCCTTTCTTTTTCCCTTTTTACTGTTCTTATTCTGATCGTCTTTAGGCATAAATATTATTGTCTCTCCTTTTCAGGGCAGGTGCATTTTTCAAGGCTCGCAGAGCGAGCCGCCGCGCCGCGTGCGGGCTGTCCTTCGGACAGCTCCTTCCTTTCCGCACGCGTGTGCATCAAATGTCTAGCTGAGCATCATCCGCGTGATCGTGTATGAACTTCTTTCTGGGCGGCACTTCGCTTCCCATAAGAAGTTCCGTGATCTCGGAGGCGTGAATGGCGTCCTCGATCTGCACCTGTCTCATGAAGCGCCTCTCGGGATCCAGCGTGGTCTCCCAGAGCTGCTCCGGGTCCATCTCTCCAAGGCCTTTGTATCTCTGCAGTGAAAAATCACCTTTGTGCGTCTTTCTGTATTTTGCCAGCGCGTAGTCGTCGTAAAGGTACTCGCCCTCGCCGTCTCCCCGCTTGGGGACGACTTTGTAGAGCGGGGGCATCGCGACATAGACATGCCCCTCGTAGATCAGTTCCGGCATGAATCGGTAGAACAGAGTCAGAAGGAGCGTCGAAATATGCGCCCCGTCCACATCCGCATCCGCCATGATGATGATCTTGTCGTATCTGAGCTTTGTGATATCGAAGTTATTGCCGTAGCCTTCCGAAAAGCCGCAGCCGAAGGCATTGATCATGGTCTTGATCTCGGCGTTTGCCAGGATCTTATCGATGCTGGCCTTCTCCACATTGAGGATCTTGCCGCGAATAGGCAGGATCGCCTGGTACATGCGGTCTCTCGCCATCTTGGCACTGCCGCCGGCCGAGTCGCCCTCCACGATGAAGATCTCGCATTTGTCCGCCTCCCGGCTGGTGCAGTTGGCCAGCTTTCCGTTGGAATCGAAGGAAAACTTCTGTTTAACCAGCAGATTTGTCTTTGTCTTTTCCTCCGTCTTCCTGATCTTCGCCGCTTTTTCGGCGCAGCTGATCACGGTCTTAAGGACTTCGAGATTCCTGTCAAAATAGTGAACGATCTCATCTCCCGCCACCTGGCTCACGGCCTTGGACGCGTCCTGGTTGTCCAGCTTAGTCTTGGTCTGTCCTTCGAACCTGGGATCCGGGTGCTTGATGGAGATGACCGCCGTCATCCCGTTTCTGATATCGGCGCCCGTGAAATTGGCGTCCTTTTCCTTGAGTGTTCCGAGCTGCCTTGCGTAGTTGTTGATGACCTGGGTAAAGATGGTCTTAAAGCCGGTCAGATGCGTGCCGCCCTCCGCATTGTAGATGTTGTTGCAGAATCCGAGCACATTTTCGTGGAACTCATTGACGAACTGGAACGCCCCTTCGACGGTGATCTGGTCGCTCATTCCCTTGAAGTAGATGACGTCCGTCAGCGTCTCCTTGGACTTATTGAGCGCACGAATAAACCCGACGATTCCGTCAGGCTCGTGAAAGACCAGCTCTTCCGCCGGCTCTTTTCTCTTGTCCGTAAATTCGATCGTGAGCTCCGGGTTGAGATAGGTCGTCTCATGCATCCGGCTCTTGATATCTTCTTCCCGGAACCTTGTCTTTTCGAAGATCTCCGGGTCGGGCAGGAAATTGATCCTGGTCCCGGTCCACTTCGTCTTGCCCACGACAGGTAAGAGGCCGTCCACAAGCTCGATGGTCGGATTGCCCCTCTCATATCTGTCCTCATAAAGAAGACCGCCTCTGCCAACGCTGACGGTCATTCTCTCGGAGAGCGCATTGACCACCGAAGAGCCCACGCCGTGCAGTCCTCCGCTGGTCTTATATGCGTTATTATCAAATTTGCCGCCGGCGTGAAGCGTCGTGAACACGACGCGCTCCGCGCTCACGCCTTTTTCGTGCATTCCGATCGGAATGCCTCTGCCGTTGTCCTCCACTGTGCAGGAGCCGTCCGCTTCCAGGGTCACTTTGATCGTAGTACAGAATCCGGCGAGGTGTTCGTCGACGGCGTTGTCCACGATCTCGTAGATCAGGTGGTTGAGACCTCTCGTGGAGACGCTGCCGATGTACATGCCGGGCCTGATCCTGACGGCTTCGAGGCCTTCGAGCACCTTGATGCTGCTTTCGTCGTAACTATTAGATTCCTGATTTATATTCGCCATTCAGATTTCCTATTCCTGTATTTATGTCCTCTTGATCTCGAGTCTTATGTCCTTCAGTTGTCGAAGGGAATCTTCCTTGAGCAGGCGATCGCGAGCGCACCGGGGCCGATATGGCAGGAGACGCTCAGTGAAAGGACATCTTCATAGACCTTTATGCCGGGGAACGCGGCGCGCACTTCCTCGCTGTACTCCGCGAACTGCTCCGGGACATTGCCGTGAACGGCATACAGCCACACGTCGCCCTTGTCCAGTCCTCCGTACATCGTCTCAATGTCATGCTTCATGGCATTGATCATGATATTCTTGCCCTGACCCACTGTACGGGCTTTGGAGAACGCGTCAAGTCTCTCGCCCTTGATCTGCAGAACGGGCTTGATCCGAAGGAGTGTTCCCACTGCCGCCGCTGCCGGAGTGATTCTCCCGCCCTTCTTGAGATAGTGGAGCGTGTCGAGCATGATATAGATGCTGGACTCGTATTTCACCTCTTCGAGCTTGTGCCTGATCTGCGCCGCGCTCAAGCCTCTTTCCGCCATTTCGAGCGCATCCTGTACGGATCTTTTCTGCGTGACGGAGATTCTCTGGTTATTGACGACCTGAACCTTGCCGTCGTAGTCCTCGGCAAGCATTCTCGCGCTCTGGCAGGACCCCGATAAGCCGCTGCTCATAGGGATATAAACGACCTCGTCGTGCGTCTCAAGCGCCTTGTCCCAGATCTCCATCACATTCGAAGGGGAAGGCTGACTTGTCACAATAGAAGCGCCGCCGGCCATCTTTTCATAGAACTCTTCTCTGCTGAGAGTCACTCCTTCATAGTAAGTCTTGTCCCCGATCGTAAAGGGCATGGGAACTACCGAGATTCCCAGTTCCTTCTCTTCCTGAGGGGTAAAGTGTGCGTTGCTGTCCGTGATCACTGCAATCTTCGACATCTTTTTCTCCATTTCATTCGGAAACGTTAAGGCTCTCTCTGCGACGCCTGGTCGTGTGCGGGCTGCCCGTAAGACTCGCGGGCCGGTTCAGAGCATAACTCTCAGAGGCTCTTATCTCTGAAAAAAACCACAGTCAGAAATCATCATAATAATATGCGCGCCGAAAGTCAACCTCGCTCTAAATCGATCTGAAATCCAGCCGCCGCATGTGCGGCGTCTTAAAGTCCGGATTGACGGCCAGGACCTCGTCGACATAGGCGGCCGCCTTTCGCATGATCGCGGAGTCTTCATAGATATCAGCGAGCACAAACCCCAGTTCTCCGCTCTGCCTCTCGCCGAACAGATCCCCCGGGCCGCGGAGCTTAAGGTCCTCCTCCGCTATTTTGAACCCGTCGTTCGTCTTCTCGAGGATCTCCAGCCTCTTGGGTTTCCCGGCGCCTTCGCCTTCCCCCTGCGTGTAGAGGAAAACACAGTAAGACTGCCACTCTCCTCTTCCGACGCGGCCCCTGAGCTGATGAAGCTGCGACATGCCGAATCTCTCCGCGTTTTCAATCGCGATCACGGACGCATTAGGTACATCGATTCCGACTTCAATAACGGTTGTCGAGACCAGGATATCGGTCTGTCCGCTTCCGAAGCGCTCCATGATCTCGGTCTTTTCGGCAGGTTTCATGCGGCCGTTGAGAGAATCGATGACGACCTCCGGCGGGAAGATCTTTCTCAGTTTTTCCGTGTAATCCTGTACGTTCTCGAGATCACTCATCACGCCTTCTTCCACTTCGGGGCAGATCACGTACGCCTGCCTCCCCTGCCTGATCTGTCCGTACATAAATCGATAGATCCTCCTGCGCTCGGTGGAACCGATGGCCAGATTCTTGATCGGAAGCCTGCCGGCCGGCATCTCGTCCAGCACGGAGATCTGAAGGTCCCCGTACATGATAATGGCAAGGGTCCTCGGAATGGGCGTGGCGCTCATGACAAGAACCGGCACGGCCTTTCCCTTTCCCGCAAGGCTCTCCCTCTGCCGGACGCCGAACCTGTGCTGCTCGTCCGTCACTACCAGCCCCAGGTCCGCGTATTCCACGCTGTCCTGGATCAGGGCATGGGTGCCTATGATGATATCCGCCTCTCCGGAAGCGATCTTTTCATACGCCTCTTTTCTGGCCTTTCCCTTTACGGATCCCGTCAGGAGAACAGGGTGGATCGGAAGATCGTACTGATCTTTAAGCTTTGTCAGGTTTTCCATATGCTGCCTGGCCAGCACTTCCGTGGGCGCCATGAGAGCCCCCTGCCTGTGATTGGCACTGCAGAGCAAAAGAGCGAGAAAAGCCAGGATCGTCTTTCCCGATCCGACGTCTCCCTGCAGCAGGCGGCTCATGACAAATTCTCCCGTGAGATCCCTGCGGATCTCCTCCCAGGCCCGCTTCTGGGCCCCTGTGAGGGAATAAGGAAGCTTTTCGATGAGCTCGTCCGGAAGCCTCTCGGGCCGCATCGGATTCTCGTTTCGAAGGCCTTCATTTTCTTTCTTTTTCTTTCGGATTCCCAGAATGAACTCGAAGAATTCGTCGAAGATCAGCCTGTTCCTGGCTCTTCCCAGCTCTTCCATGCTGCCGGGATGGTGAACGCCCCGTATGGCCCGGTCCCGCGTGCACAGCCCCAGTCTCTCCCTGTCGCGCTCTTCCAGATAGTCCTCAAATTCCGGAAGTCCCTCCAGGACCTGGTCGACCAGCGCGCTGATCTGCTTGTTCTTCATTCCCTGAAACAGAGGATAAACCGGCTGCAGCGTCCCTTCCAGGTCGTGATAGTCTTCGCGGGAGTACACCCTCGGCTGCTGCATGAAGCGAAGCCCTCTGGGGCTCTTCTTCATGACGCCCATGAAGACCCGCTGTGATCCCGGCGGCAGATTTTTGACCATATAAGGCATGTTGAAGAAGGTGATCCTGCAGTCTCCGGTCGCGTCGGCTGCCTTAAACTGGCACAGGGAGCGCCCTCCAGTTCGAATATTCGTGCCCTTGCCGATCACCGTGAGCAGCACGGCGCACTCCCTGTCTTCTTCCGTCGCGGACACGGCGCTGAGACTGACATATTTCTCATACCGGTAGGGGTAGTAGCTGACCAGGTCCCCGGCTGTGCTGAGTCCCCTGTCAGACAGCAGCTGCGCCGTCTTGGGGCCGACTCTCTTTAATTTTCCTACTTCTGTCTGAAGATTCATCCGTGTAGCCTTCTTGTGTTCAAAACGCGCCGGGCGGGATGCCGCCGGCTCTGTGCCAAAAGAAACCGGATGCCTGTGCAGCATCCGGTCTGTAAACTTTCAGGATCCACTTTCAGGATCAGCATTCAAATTCAATGTACGGTCATCTGTCTCAGGCTCATTCCGCAGATAAAATATAGAAGTAAATGGGCTGTCCGCCATACTGAAGCTCCACGTCACAGGACGGGAAAGCCTCGGCCGCTCTGCTTCTGAGCTTCTCGGCATCTTCTTCCGTAATATCTTTTCCGTAATAAATACTGATGATCTCCGTATCATCCTTCACGATCATTTTCAGGGATTCAAATGTCACATCTTCTACATCGTTCCCTGTGGTCAGGATCCCGTCGTCGCCGATTCCCATGATATCGCCTTCGTGGATCGCGATGCCCCCGATTTCCGTATCGCGCACGGCGTATGTGACTTCGGCGCTGTGCACGGTTCCGATCTCCTCGAACATATTTGCCTTGTTGGCTTCCGCGTCAAGGTCGGGCATATAGTTGATCACGGCAGTGATTCCCTGCGGGACGGTCGTTGTGGGAACAACGACGATCTTTTTGTCTTTTGTGAGGGAAGCCGCCTGGTTGGCCGCCATGATGATATTCTTGTTGTTGGGAAGGACGAAGATCACATCCGCGTTGACCTCCTCAATGGCTTTGAGGATATCGTCGGTGCTGGGGTTCATCGTCTGCCCGCCGCTGATCACATAATCGACGCCGAGTCCCGTGAAGATCTCTTTGATCCCCTCTCCTACGGATACCGTTATAAATCCGACGTCCTTTCTGGGCTGCGGAGCCGGTGCCGGCTTCTCGGGCTTTGCCGTCTCCTCATCCGCCGCTGCCGGCCTGGGCTCACTCTTGCCCGATGCGGCGCTTCTTCCCGCGGATTCGCTCTCCTTGAGATTGATGAGCCTTACTTCACCCAGTTCGCCGAACTTCTGGCTTCTCTGAATGATCAGGCCGGGATCGTTGGTCTGCACCTTGACATGAAGAATATCGCCGTCCATGGCGCACTTGACACCGTCTCCGAGAGACTTGAGGAATTCCAGATATTCCTTCTGGTCCCTGGAGGAAGGCTTCTTGCTCATGAGGACCGTCATTCTCATCTTGTAGATGAAGCGAAGAGCCTCTGCCTCCGGCATTTCGTTCTCGGGCTCCGCCTCTGCCTTCGCTTCCTCTTTCTCCATAAGAGCACTGTAATCGATCTCTTTTCCAAGGAAACGGTCGTAAGCGCCCTTCATGACCTGAACGAGACCCTGTCCGCCCGAATCGACTACGCCCGCCTCCTTGAGGACGGGGAGAAGCTCCGGCGTATGCGCGAGAACCTTCTCGGCTTCTTCCAGGACTGCTCCGAGAAACAGCTCGAGATTCTCTTCACCCGCGTCTGCCAGCTCTCTGGATTTGAGGGCAGCTCCCTTGGCCACCGTCAGGATTGTGCCTTCCTTGGGCTTCATGACAGCTTTATAAGCCGTCTCGACGGCTCTGTCGAACGCGTCCGCGAGGACGGGGATCGTAAGGACCGTCTCCGCCTTGGCCACCTTGCCGAATCCGCGGATGAGCTGGGAAAGAATGACGCCGGAGTTTCCTCTTGCGCCGCGCAGAGAGCCGGAGGACATCGCTTTGCAGATATCCTTCATGCCGGCCCCATCTCCCAGTGCCGCCACTTCATTCACGGCCGATTTGATCGTGAGAGTCATATTGGTGCCGGTATCGCCGTCAGGCACCGGAAATACATTCAGTTCATTGATCCATTCTTTGTTGGCTTCCAAATTTGCTGCTCCGGCAAAAAACATTTCTGCCAGGAGCCTTGCGTCTATTGTGCTGGTCGTCACCGCATCTTCCTCCTGCATTAGAGATATTTTGTCCGGCCCGCGCCCGGGCCGCCGCATCGCGCGCTCAGTCGATGACTCGCACGCCTTCTACATAAACATTGATCTTTTCAACCTCAAGACCGGTGAAATCTTCGACCCGGTAAGATACAGAGGAGACCAGATTGTCGGCTACCGCCATGATATTGACACCGTACGAAACGATCACGTGAAAATCAATCACAAGCTTGCCCTTGCCGTTTAAACTCACGTTGATTCCCTTTGTCATGCTCTCTCTCTTGAGGAGGTTGGCAAAGCCCTCTTTACTGTTGACGGAAGCCATACCCACGATGCCGAAGCATTCGTTTGCCACGTTTCCCGCATATTGCGCGATCACTTCCGGATCGACGCTTATATTTCCCATATGTGTATTCATTATAAATGTCTTCAAAGGCCGTTCTCCTTTCACAGCCGCACCGGCGGCGAATAGTAATGATCTGGACCGGTACCGCACAAATCGCACCTGAAAAGCTTCCGCTCACAGAAGTACACGGTAAATCAATATAGATTATACCCTCAAACCGGCGAAAAGAAAAGAATGTATTATCTTGCGTACATTCTAATTCCTTCGAATTCGATTATTTTTTTCTTGCATTCATGAATCATTTTTGATACTATACAAATGTTGTAGACCCGAATATGTATGTTAGGAGGTGTTTAAGATGGCAAAATGTGATATCTGCGGCAAGGGCGCTCATTTTGGAAATAACGTCAGCCATTCTCATAGAAGATCCAACAGAATCTGGAATTCCAACATTCAGAGAGTCGCTGTGAGCGTCAACGGCTCTAAGAAGAGAATGCATGTCTGCACCAGCTGCCTGAGATCCGGCAAGGTCGAGCGTGCTATCTGATAGCCGCCGAAGCTTTGATCCGTCTCATATGCTGAACGTATTCAATTACGTAATCAATTAAGACCACCATTGCATGCAATGGTGGTCTTAAATAATTCTATTCCGTCTGCCCCTCACTTCGCAGCCAGCTCTCAAGTCTCCCATACATCCACACAAGATCGTGCTCCGGTTTCCACCCGAGGGCCTCTATTTTGGCGATGTCCATATTGAGGAAACTGGGCGCCGGATACCGGGATGCATCTCCGTTCTCATCCACCCTGACACGGATCCTGCCTCCGGCGACTTCCCGGGCCACCATCTCTCCCATCTCATAGATGGAACAGTAAGTTGCCGGGTTTGCCGCGTTATAGGTCTGCCCGGGTTCCCCTTTGAGAAGAACCGTAAGGATCGCGGTGACAGCCTGCGCGGTATAGAGATAGGGATGCCGGCTGGTTCCCTTGGTGGCAAGAACGATATCTTCGCCGTTTATGGCGTTTCTTGTCATCATAGCAAACACGCGGCGGTCGTTATAGTCGACGCCGGGCCCGAAGGTCTGGGCGAGCCGGATGCTCATCGCCGGGAGGCCGAATTCCTGCGCGTAGCTCGTACAGAGCATTTCGCACATTCTCTTGCTCTCGGGATAGCAGCTCCTGACCTTGGACAGGTCGACGGCCCCGAGTGTATTTTCATCCAGCTTTTTTTCTTCTCTGACTTCCCCGAAGGCCTCCATGCTCGAGAGGAACACAAAGCCTTGGGTCGCCGTCTGTCTCGCCTTCTCGAGAAGGCCGATGGTCCCTTCCACGGATGTTCGTATGACTTTGGTCGGGTGCGCCGTCATGAAAGCGCTTGCTGTGGGACATGCGCCGTGGATCCAGTACTCCGTCTTTTCGGGCATTTCCGGGAGATCTTCCATGGTCCCTTTAAGCAGTACCAGCTCGGGCGCTCCCGCAAGGTCCCCGAAAACTCTCTTCGCTTTTTCCGGGTCTCTTATGACCGCGCACACCGTAAGGCCGAGCCCGCGCTTTCTCGATGCATAAATGAGCGCATGGATCGCGGTCATTCCGATCAGGCCCGTCGCCCCGGTCACTACTATGGTGCTGTCTTTGAACCTCTCCCAGGGAAGGGGCGCATTCGAGATCCATTCCATATCTTCTTCGAATATTCGAGATCTGTCCGTCATTTATCCTCCCCTGTCACATTCCGAAGATCTGCGAGTTCTCCCTGGCATCTACCATGGCCCTGAAAATATAGTAATCACTGGGCGTAGTGATCTTGATATTCTCCGGTTTTCCCTGGACCGTGTACAGCTTATATCCGTAGTGTTTCATCAGGCTCGCGGAATCAATAAATCCTCCGGCCGCCTCCGGATCCTGTCTCACTTTCTTATGGACGCCCAGGATCTGACCCAGCCGAAAGCTCTGCGGCGCCCGGGCAAGTTCACAGCGGGACCTGTCAATGATGGTCCCTACGGCGCCGGTCTCGTCTTTCATCGTGATCGTCTCGATCGCCGCCGTCACGGTGATCGCGGTGCCCCGCTCTTCCACGCCCCTTATATTGGCGGTGATCGTCTCCTCGTCGATCAGCGGCCGGACGCCGTCGTGGATCAGCACGATATCGTCCTCGCCGTAAAACTGCGCCGCGGCGCAAAGGCCGTTATAAATAGACTCCTGGCCGCTGGCGCCGCCGGGAACCACTTTTTTGACCTTCTTCAGATTGTACTTCCTGACCAGTTCCTGCATGTAGTCGATCCAGCTTTGGAGCATCACGACTACAATGCCGTCAATCTCGGGGTGACTCTCAAAGGCTTCGAGCGTATAGATAATGATGGGCTTTCCGTGGAGTTCAAGGAACTGTTTGGGCCTTGTCCGTGTGTTCATTCTCTGGCCGGTTCCGCCGGCAAAGATCACTGCGACATTGCTCATTTCTGTTCCCCCGCTTCTTTCACGGCCACATCGCGGACCTCCGCTTCGGGGAATGCCGCCTTGACGGCATCCTCATCGGAGACCATGCCGCTGTTTCTCTTTTTTCCCTGGAGCTTGTCGATCACATCCGGGATCATATCGACGATCTTGGTGATCGCGGTCTGGTCCTTGATATTGACGACCTTGGTCTGACCGTCCTTTATGATCAATATCGCAGTAGGAGTCATCTTGGCTGAGAAACCGCCGGCACCCTTGTCCTTGTGGTCCGTTCCGTCAGAACCTCCGCCGCAGCCGATCGACACGTCGGAAAGCGGGATGATAATCTGTTCCCCGATTCTCACGGGTGCTCCTACAACGGTCTTGGACGTGAGAACGCCTTCGGCTCCATCCATGAGCGATTTGACTACTGTTGTGAAATTATTCTTTTCTTCAGCCATTTCAGTTCCTCTTTCTTTACTTTGCAGCATGAAACTTTATACTACAGTTTTCATTTTATATGACAGACGACGCCGTCTGCAATGATCATTTTGCGCCCTTACTTCAGTTTTGCCTTCGCCTTTAACAGTTTTTTGAATACTTTTCTGCAGTCCTTGTCGAAGAGCAGAGGGACCGTCTCTTTGACGGGCACGAAAATCTGAATCTTTCCCGCTGCCGCCGCTTCGAGGTTGCAGCGATACAGGTCCCACTCCGTCTCCAGCTTGAGATGGTCCTCGGTAAAAGGCTTGATCACCGAGTACGCAATATTCATATTGCCGTTGAGACAAGGGTCGTTCAGGCCTATGTTCCCGGACAGCTTCCACATCTGTGGAGCTATGTGCCCCCCGATCCGGCCCAGCCGCACCTTGACCTTTTCCCAGGCCCTTCGGCCGCAGCGTCCCGTCAGCACCCGGTGGACATAATCGATGAAATCAAAGAACTTCTCCACTTTAGCGAACAGGTCCTCCAGTTTATCGCAGAGCGACCTCGTATCTTCCTCTTTTTCTTCCTCTTCTTTCTCCGGTTCATTCTCTTCTTCCGCACTCTTCTTCCGCCCCGTGGACCAGACCTCTTTTCCGAAGACCTTGAGAGAGACGATTTTCCTGGAGGGGAAGACGGCGGCGACCTTGATCAATCCCCCGAGCCATGAGACATCGAAGTTCACATCCGACCGTTCCTTGAGGACGGAGACCGGGAACTCTTCATGGCATTCGGGGTCCGAGACCCCTGCCCGTCCTTTGTAGCGGAAAGGGACAAAGAGAACAAGAAGGAGTATGACGAGAACAATGACCAGCAGGATCAGAAGAATGATCCCGATCCATTTTAAAACAGTAAGAAGTATTGCCATATCCGCCTCCTCACTCTTCCTCTTGTTCTGCGCCGCTGCCGTCAGCTTCGGTACTGAAAGCAGAATCCTCTTCTCCGACCGGGAGGAGATTCTTCGGCGCGGCGTGGGCGGGATAAATGATCCTCGTTCCGTGCGGAAACAGATAGGCTCTCACATCTCCGCTCCCTGTGTGTTCATAGGACTCCTGAACGAGGTCTCTCACCATTTCGACCGCCTCGATCATTCCATCCGCAATCCCGATAATATAAGGGGGATATTTCTTGTAATACGGCTGCTGCAGGTTCACACAGTGCAGGATTTCCAGCTGATTGGCACCGGGTCCCGGAGCCGAAGGGCTCAGGCAGATCACATAGATCGTAAACTGTCCCGCCCCGGAAATCAGACTCCTCTTCACTTTTTCCGGATCATGTATGGATGGTCCCACATAGAGATTTTTCAAAAAATACATACCGGCCTACCCCTCTTCGCCGAGCGCCTTCCTAAGTGCACGCGTTGTATATTTTCCCTTGCGAAGCCTTTCCGAGATCTTCATCGTATTCGCACGGATCGCTTCATATTCTTCCGCCGACAGCGCCCGGAGCCTGCCGGGGATCTCCTCGATGGAATCTACCGTGATCCCGCATCCGTTTCGGGTGATGTATCCGGCCAGAGCCGCCTCGCTCCAGATGATGACCGGCATGCCGGATGCAAGATACAGGGATGCCTTGTGGGGATTATTGATCCTCAGATACTCGCCGTATGTGCCGCTGCAGGTCTCGGTGGTCTCGCCGTCCCAGACCAGTCCGAAGCTCCCTTCCATGACTTCCGGGAGCTGATCGGGTTCAAAAGATCCCAGATAGTTCACGTTGTCCTGCGGCTCTGCCTCATAGCCGACCCCGTAAAGATTGAACCGGATCCCTTCCGGAAGGTGATAGGCGTATCCGGCTTTGTGGGGCCTGAGCGCGCCCGCGATGACGACCGGGCCGGACGGGGATGCCGACGCGTACCCCGCCGTCGGGATCAGATAATCGAAGATCCCGAGCACCGTCATCTTTGAAGCGGGGATCCCCATGGAGGCGAGTTTCCTCTTCATGCTGCTGTTGTGAACGATGATCCCGTCACAGCCGCGCAGCAGTGTCTCTTCTTCCAGACGCAGGCGGATCTTCTCCTTAAAGGAGGTCGTTCCCCGGATCGCCGCCCGGAGGATCTCCAGGTCGTGAATCAGGAGAATGATCTTCGCCCCTCTCCTTCTGGCCCTGTTCACGCAGGAGGCAAGGAGAACGGAATGGTTGACGATGGGAAACTGAATGACGAGAACATCTCCGTTTCCGACCGGTGCAAGACATTCATTCCATATTTTGCTTAGTTTCAGGTGATATCCGGCTTTTTCCAGGGAATTCTGGTTCTCTCTGTCCGCCTGCGGCATGGAGATCTCGATTCCCGTATACCCGTTTTTCTCCAGGATCTTATCGACATCATCTCTCGCCTTGATGCCGGCCGTTCTCTGATATCCCTCTTCGTTCCAGATTTCTTTGGTAAAGTATTTCATAGATCTTCTCAGTCCTGTGTCTCATCCGTCTCCGCCCAGACATCCATATCGTGCGTGACGCGCTTTTCCTCGGGCGGCAGCTGCATATAGTCGCCGTACAGGTTCTTCAGATAGTACTCCCAGCAGCCGGGAGCCGATACTTCCATGCCTTCGAACTGCATCGGCACAGACTGCAGGTACAGCTTTCTCGGCACTCTTTCCTGCGGGCCGTATCCGTTGGCGATCCCGCCCATATAGCCGCACTCGTCGACTTTATAAGTACGGCAGGTCCGGTTGATATAATCCAGGATCTTCTTGTCGGGAAGCGGCATGCACAGCGCCTTCACGAGCGGCTTGAGCGTTCTTCGAAGAGCCGTCTTTCCCTCTCCCGTCCGCGCCTGCTTGACGCGGAGGATGTGCCTGGCTGTCAGTGTCTTCTTAAAGATCTTCCGGACTTCCTTCTCGTCGTCCGGAAGGCCGTCCATCGGAAAGATGTCGATCCAGAGATTCTTCTCGGTCTCATCGTGGTCGTACAGTTTCCGGATGCTCGTATGAAGATCGTAGATCTTTGCAAAAGGATAATTGAGATTGCCGAGCTCGCAGGCGGCGAGCTTATAGTCGCCCGAAGCACCGATCTCATCCGCATGAGACAGGAGCTTGTCATAATCTTCTCGGGGCATATTTACATCGATATCGTCGTCCCACGGTATAAACCCCTTGTGACGGACGGCTCCGAGGAGCGTTCCTCCCGCCAGATAATACCGGATCCCGTACTTCTCGCAGATCTGTGTAAAGACCTTGAAGAGCGCGAGCTCCCTCTGCTGCACTTCCTGCAGGTTCAGTTTCTTCATTTTACCGTTGTTGTCAGTCATATATAGTCACTCCGTATATTACTTCCTTATAAAAAAGAGTATAATCCATATCAAAATAGATGTCCACCGCACAATATTTTGCTCCCGTTTTCCATATTTCATGCTTGACATGCGGTTTCCGTTCCACTAAGATAATAGAGTATGTGCAGAAAGAGTTCCGTGTCTTCTCTACTGCACTCGAGAGTATGATGGAGCACTGTATGCGCGGCTGCACAGCGCTCGGAACTATATGTATTACACATTAATGTACATAACATGGAGGTATGTAGAATGGCAAACATCAAATCTGCCAAGAAGAGAATCATCACAAGCGCTAAGAGAACCGCCGCCAACAAGGCTGTTAAGTCTTCCGTCAAGACCGCGATCAAGAAAGTCCACAAGGCAGTAGAGGCCGGCGACAAAGAGGCAGCAGCAGCAGCTCTGGTCGCAGCAGAAGCTACCATCGACAAGGCTTGCACAAAGGGCGTTCTTCACAAGAACAACGCTTCCCGCAAGGTTTCCCGTCTTGCCAGCTTCGTCAACAAGATCTGATACAGCGCAAGAATATAGAATCCTTATTCCGGCTCTCCGCGACCCATCGGAGAGCCGGTTTTTTTTCTTTTTATCCCCCTTGATACTCCAATCCCCCAAACCTTGTCTCTTCCGCTCTCCGCATGTTCTGTAAACGAAGAAAAAAAGCCGATTCCCGTCAGGCATTCCTTGCGTGTATGCCTGACTGAGAATCGGCTTATTTAAGTCACGGATCAGCCCGCGAAATTAATTACTGCTTCCTTGGGCTCTTTCGTCTTTTCGACGCTCTCGGCATAGAGAACGATTCCCTTGCCGTTATACTCCGAAAATGTCTCGAAGGAGACACGCGCCCTCACCCTTACCCATGTGCGTTCGGGGAAAATCATTTCCTGGTCTGCCTTGCAGGCGTAGCCGAGGAAGGACATGTCGTTCGCGCAGCAGGTCATTGCCATTCTTCCGGGGACAAAATATCCCTTGGGGAATTTCTCCGGGATCATGACCATACCGGTGTACTCGATTTCTTTCCCGTCATAGCGGTCCGGATGCTCCATGGCGTCCAGATACCAGATTCCGTAATTGATATTCTCGAGGACGATCGGCTCCTTGTGGATATCATAAGGGAGATCTTCTTCCGTAGTCATATCGATCTCTCCGTTCGCATCTTCGAAGATCAGATCGGCCTGCTGATTGATCGCCTTGATATTTCTCTTGTAGCTGATCAGGGTCTTCTCATCGATCCCGTCACAGCGGTTGAGCATGATCAGTTCGGAATTCCTGAGCTGCTCCGCCAGAAGAGATCTCATATTCGTGAAATACATGGAAAAAGTGGACGCGTCGATCACGGTGATCTGCTGTTCCAGTCTCCAGGCCTTGGGGAGCCTGAATTTCCTGAAATCCCACATTCCGTTGTACTCGATCAGGATTCTCTCGGGTCTGTGCTTTGCCTCCAGCGCCATCATGGCGGAAGGTGTGAGGTCCTCTTCGTTCTCGAACACTTCCATCACCGTATTGGTCTGGCGAAGCAGGCGTTCGCTGTACTCCACCTCGCCTTCCTCGCAGACAATCAGGAGCGTCGTCCCGGAAGTCTGAAAGTAAGGCTGTCCGATCGTATAGGAGAAAAAGGAGGATTTTCCGCTGTCGAGAAATCCGTTGATCACATAAACCGGTTTTTGTACCATTTTCTCTTTTCCTTTTACAAAATCAAATAAACCCATAGCACACCTTTTACTTGCGGAACAGATCCGCCAGGGCGTCTTCCTTGAGGGCGGAACCGATCACGCAGATCTTGCCCGTGACATCGGCTGCTCCGAGACGGACTTCCGTCTCCTCGGGGACATAATCGAAGTGGATCCAGTGCCCTTCTCCGTCCGGAACCATGCCCTTGGAACGAAGGACGATTCCGTACGTATCAGAGTCATCGAGTTTTGCGAGGATCTGCCGGATCTCCTCCTCGGAATACCTGGCAGGAGTCTCCATGCCCCAGCTGACAAAGATTTCATCCGCATCATGGCCGCCGTGATGGTGATGGTGGTGGTGATGATGGCTGTGGGACTTGTAGATTCGGTTGCCGTTTTCATCCACTTCCACTTCCGCGTGCTCGTGGTCATGGTCGTGATGGTGGTGGTGCTCATGCTCGTCCTCATCGTCATCGTCGTCGTGATGATGGTGGTGGTGCTCGTGCTCCTCGTCCTCGTCATCGTCGTCGTGATGATGGTGTTGGTGTTCGTGCTCCTCCTCATCGTCATCGTCGTCGTGATGATGGTGGTGATGGTGCTCGTGCTCCTCGTCCTCGTCATCGTCGTCGTGATGATGGTGATGGTGGTGCTCGTGCTCCTCGTCCTCGTCATCGTCGTCGTGGTGATGGTGCTCGTGCTCGTCTTCCTCGTCCTCGTCATGGTCTCTCATGACTTCCGCGAGGATCTCGGCCTGCAGATCCGACTTTCCTTCGATCGTCGTGAGGATCTGCTTTCCGTCCAGCTCGGCGATCGGAGTCGTGATGATCGTAGCCTTCGGGTTGTGCTCGCGCAGAAGCTCTACGCACTCGGCGATCTTGGCATCGCTGACTTTATCCGTTCTGGTCAGGATGATGGTCCCTGCGTACTCCACCTGGTTTACGAAGAATTCGCCGAAGTTCTTGATGTAGAGTTTGCACTTGGAGGCATCGACAACGGCTACGGCGCTGTTGAGCTCCATATCGGACCCTTCCGCCGCGTCCTGTACAGCCTTCATGACATCCGAGAGCTTTCCGACTCCCGAGGGCTCGATCAGGATTCTCTCGGGCGCATACTGTTTCATCACTTCGCGCAGGGAGGTTCCGAAATCACCTACCAGCGAGCAGCAGATGCAGCCGGAGTTCATCTCTCTGATCTCGATGCCGGCTTCCTTGAGGAATCCGCCGTCGATTCCGATCTCACCGAATTCGTTCTCGATCAGGACCACACGCGTGCCGGCAAGAGCATCCTTGATCAGCTTCTTGATGAGTGTCGTCTTGCCGGCTCCGAGAAAGCCGGAAATAACATCAATTTTGGTCATTTTATTATCGCTTCCTTTCTATAATAACATTCCTGCATGACACAACGCTTGGTATCACGCAAAAGATGACATAACCGGTCCCCTGAAGGACCGGATCCATGAGCATACAAAAAGGATAAGCAGAGCTGTAAGCCGGGTTATGTCTTAGACGATCATCTATCTAGGACCGCCGTCGCCGACGGCCTCAAGCGACCCACCTGAGGGCGAGCCGGGCAAGCTCATAGCCCTCTTTTCGGTCTTGCTTCGGATGGGGTTTACATGGCTCTTCGTGTTACCACAAAGACGGTAGTCTCTTACACTGCCTTTCCACCCTTACGGGCAGTGGGACGCGGGTCCCGCTGCTTTCGCGGTATATCTCTGTTGCACTGGCCTGGGAGTCACCTCCACCGGACGTTATCCGGCATCCTGCCCTGTGAAGCCCGGACTTTCCTCACCTGCGCCCTTTCGGGACCTGCAGCCGCGATCGTCCGCCCTGCTTATTCCGTTATGCATTTTACTCGCGACTCTGACAGTTGTCAACTCACTGCTGGAAGCACCCGCCGCCCACAAATTCTCTCAGAAGGGAGTTGGTGGGAACGGCCGCCGTATCTACGCCGACAAAATATTCAAGGAATTTCAGAAGTCTCTTCGCCTCATAATAAGCCGGCTCGTTCTGCCTGACATTGAACAGGAGCGGCTCCGCGAACTGCTTGATCACGGCCAGCTCATAGATCAGCACCGAGTTGAAGACGGCGTCCGCGTCGTCCTGGAACGGGAATATGTTCATATCCTCTCCCATGCGGACCTTCGGCCACAGTTCGAAGGTGTGCTGCGCGGAGTTCCCTCTGGTCCTTGCATCTCTGACCATCCTGCGCAGGAGCCTTGCGTCCGTGGACGGGATCCTGTTGTGCTCGTCGATATTGAGGCTGGTCATGCAGCTGATATAGATCCTAAACTTGTTCTTATCGGGCAGTTCCTCGGAGGCCTTGGGATTGAGGCCGTGAATGCCCTCGATGATCAGGATATCGTCTTTGTCGAGCTTCAGGAATTTTCCTTTGTAGACTCTCTTGCCGGCCTTGAAATCGAACTGGGGCATCTCCACCGTGTTGCCGTCCAGCAGATCCAGCATGTCGTCCATGAACAGGTCGATGTCCACCGCCTCGAGCACCTCATAGTTGTAATTGCCGTCTATATCGATCGGTGTCTGCTCCCGGTTGACAAAATAGTCATCCATGCTGATGATATGCGGCCTGAGCCCGAAGGAGCGCAGCTGAACCGCCAGCCTGTGGGCAAACGTCGTCTTGCCGGAAGAACTGGGTCCCGCCACCATCACGAATTTTGTGTCCTTCTTGCGGAAGATCTGGGCCGCGATCTCTCCGATCCTGCGCTCCTGCAGTGCCTCCTGCACCAGGATCATATCGCTGATGCTGCCCTCGCAGATCGCGTCGTTGAGGTCGCCCACCGTGCTGATATTGACCAGGTCGCCCCATTTCGTCGACAGGTAGAGCTGCTCGAACAGGCTCTCCTGGTCCTCAAACTCCTCGAGCTCGAAAGGATTCTCCTGCCTGGGCAGGATCAGGAGCAGGCCTCCGTTGTAAGCCTTAATCTTAAAGAGATTGACATAGCCGGCGGAGGGAAGCATATAGCCGTAGAAGTAGTCATAATACCCTTCCATGCTGTACACATTGATGGTGGAGCCGCGGCGATAGTGGAACAGCCTCTCCTTGTCGTGCATTCTCTGCCTCTTGAAGAGCTCGATCGCATCGTCGATGGGATAGGTCTTCTTGATGATCGGCACGTTTTTGTCGCGCAGTCTCTTCATCTCGTTCTCTACCCGGAGGGCAAACTCGTCCGTCACGCTGACTCCGTCACGGACAGAGCAGTAGATCGCGTTGCCCAGGGAAAACTCTATTTTGACATGAACGGAATTTCCCTGCTCCTTCAGGATATCCCGCACCGCTTTGACGAGCAGCATCTGCGCCGTTCGGACATAGGCGTTGTGGCCGGCGCTATCCTTGGTCGTGATGAAAGAAATAACGCCGTCTCTCTCAAGCCGCTTGTTCAGTTCCCTCATCTTGCCGTTAAAGAAGACCAGCGCAATGGAATTGTTGTACTGCTCCTGGTATTTCTTTACTATGCTCTCGAAGGTCACTCCCTTATCGTACTGTTGGATCGCTCCTTTGATCATTACGGTCGGCATTGAAATCCTCCTCTCTGTGGTTGAAGGCTCGCGGAGCGAGCACCTGTTGCTGCAAAATAGTGTGTGCTTTCTCTTACGTCTCCATAAAGGGAGCCCCGGCGTCGCAGGAGATGATCCGGATCTCGGGCATCTCTCTCTCGAGGTACTCCTTCATATAGGGAATGAAGATCTTCTCGATGCCGTAGTGCCCGGCATCGATCACCGCGATTCCCTTCTCAACGGCATCGATTCCGTCGTGGTGCGAGATGTCGCCCGTGATATATACGTCGGCTCCGGACTTCACGGCCAGGTCGATCTCCCCTTTTCCCGATCCGGGAAGGATCGCGCAGGTGACCAGCATCTGCTCCGGGTCCCCGTAATACCGCACATGTTCGATCTCGAAGGCCTTGGCGACCAGAGCGGCGCACTCGGAGAGCTTCATCGGCTCCTTGAGCGCTCCGATCCTGCCGATGCCCTCCACCGACAGCTCGTCTTCGTAAGTGACTTCGAGGACCTCCCTGTCCATCAGCTGCAAAAGGTCCGCGGCCGCATCGGCCATGCCGAGCACGTCGAAATTGGTGTGCATGGCGTAACAGCAGATGTCGTGCCGGATCAGGTTCAGCACCCTGCTGCCGACGTAATCGTTGTCCGTGATCTTCTTCACGCCGCCGAAAAGGAGCGGGTGATGCGTGAGGATCAGGTCCGCCCCCTGCGCGGCAGCCTCCGCGATCACTTCGGAGGTCGCATCTACCGCGAGGGCGATCGTCTTCACTTCCTTGTCCGCGTACCCGACCTGCAGGCCGACATTGTCCCAGGACAGGGCAAAACTTCGCGGACAGAATTCCTCAAGCTGCCGCATGATCTCTTTCAATTTCATATCCGGCTCCTTTTGTCATTTGTGTTCAAAATATTGCAGCGCTGTCATGATCAGCTTTTCTCTTAAAAGGACCTGCGCTTTCTTCTCTCTGATCTCTTCGCTCCCGGCGTCATTGGCTCTTCCGAGCGAATACAGGATCCTGTCATTGACGCCTTTCTGCCACAGCAGATAGCTCCTGAGCATATCGTCCCGGTCCCGGATCAGGACCGGCCCGAACAGTTCCTCCGCCTGCAGACAGAGCTTGGTTTTTTCCTCATCGGCCGTCTCCCCCAAGAGGGACCAGTCCGGCCTTTCCTGTTCTTCGTGCACCACGTGCATCACAGGGTAATACTTGTTGTCTTCGAGAACGATCTCTTCCCGGTCTATAAAGAGCCCCAGCTCTCTGACCGCTCTTCTTACATATTCCGGATCCGCCTGCGGCTGCAGGACGATCTCCTCGAAATCCAGCGTCTTGTCCGGCTCCCGCAAAAGGATCCTGCTCATGATCCGCCCGCCCATGCCGGCGATCACAAGCCCCTCGGCTTCTCCCGTTCGGTAGGCGTCCAGGCCGTCGGAGAGGCGAAGCTCGATCCTGTCGTTTGCGCCGTATAAGGCGATATTTTGACGCGCTTTCTCGAGCGGCCCTTCAATGACGTCCATGGCTATGGAGCGGTCGATCACGCCGTCCATGAGAAGCCGGATCGGTATGTGGGCGTGGTCCGTGCCGACATCGCACAGACAGTACCCTTTTGTTCTTTCATGATTCCCCGCGCCGGCGCCCGTCACCATTCCGGCGATGGCCGTCAGCCGCTTTGAGAGTCTTAATTGAGAAGGCCTTAATTGGGAAAGGTCTGATTGGGTATGTTTTGATTGATCTGCCATGGCTCAGTCGAGATAATCCTTGAGCTTGCGGCTCCTGCTGGGATGGCGGAGCTTGCGCAGCGCCTTGGCTTCAATCTGTCTTATACGCTCTCTCGTGACGTTGAATTCCTTGCCGACTTCCTCGAGCGTTCTTGCCCTTCCGTCATCAAGGCCGAAGCGGAGACGCAGGACCTTCTGCTCCCTCTCGGTAAGAGTTCCGAGAACTTCCACCAGCTGCTCCTTGAGCAGGGTGAAGGCGGCTGCGTCGGCGGGCACGGGGACGTTGTCGTCCTGGATGAAGTCGCCCAGATGGCTGTCTTCCTCTTCGCCGATGGGCGTCTCGAGGGAGACGGGCTCCTGCGAGATTTTGAGGATCTCACGGACTCTCTCCACCGGGATCTCCATGCGCTCCGCGATCTCTTCGGGAGTAGGTTCCCTGCCAAGCTCCTGAAGCAGCTGTCTGCTCACTCTGACCAGCTTGTTGATCGTCTCGACCATGTGGACGGGAATACGGATTGTCCTGGCCTGGTCCGCGATCGCTCTTGTGATCGCCTGGCGGATCCACCATGTCGCATAGGTGGAGAACTTGAATCCCTTGTTGTAGTCGAACTTCTCAACCGCTTTGATCAGGCCAAGGTTTCCTTCCTGGATCAGATCAAGGAACAACATGCCGCGTCCGACGTAGCGTTTCGCAATACTTACTACGAGACGGAGGTTTGCTTCCGCAAGTCTCTTTTTGGCATCTTCGTCACCGGTTTCCATTCTCTTGGCAAGTTCGATCTCTTCCTCTGCGGTCAGAAGCGGCACCTTGCCGATCTCCTTGAGGTACATTCGGACGGGGTCCTCAATGTTGATGCTGTCCGGAATGCTCAGGTCGAGAAGATCCGGCTCATCTTCACCGCTCTCATCCATCATGTCAATATCGTCGTCATGAACGTCCGCATCGTCGTCCTCTACTACCTGCAGTACATCTATGTCGTTTTTTTCAAGGACACGAACGATCAGCTCATACTGATCGTCGGTCAGCTTCATAGTCCTGAACTCAGCGCGTATTTCCGATTCCTCAAGGACTCCTTTCTTCTGCTTACCGGAAGCAATCAAGTCCCCGATCTTCCTCATGAACTCTTCCTGACTCATCGTTTCATGATTCTTGTTATCCGCTTTGCTCATTTTCCTGTTCCTCCATTTTCATATCTATAAATAGGATCACTGAGATCTATTTATCCATTTAATCGGCAGAAGCCTGTCCCAAAGTGAACTTTATTTTTCCGAGCGCCTGCAGCTCCTTTTTGGTACTGAGCATCTTGCCGAGCATCTCGGGAGAGGGCTCCTGCATCCCCTCTTCAAACTGCTGTCTCTCTCTCTCCGCCGCCGCCTTTCGGACCGAAATCACTATATCCTTGAGTGCTTTCTCCCTGTCCCTGGCGTCCGTAAGTCCTTTCAGTCTGGTGTTAAACATGGACGCGGCCATTTCCTGCTCCTCCTGCGTCCCGAACATGCCGATCACGGAAGCGGGATTGCCTCCTCCCTGCTCCTCCAGGATCTTCCAATACCCTTCGGCCGCCTGCCTGGCAATGCCCTCGTGAAAATGCTCCGGGCGCAGATAGGGGGCGATCTGCGGGAAGATCTCGGGCTCGTCCGCGAGCCATGTCATGAGAAGCTTTTCGTTGCGCTCGATCCGGTCATCCTTAGTCAGCCGGCTCTTGCGCTTTTGTACCTGCTCCGGCGCCGCCGCGGAAGGCTCCGCGCCGTTATTCCAGACCGTCTGCGCCGAACCGGACCTTCCGTAGGAGGCCACCAGCCTTCTCAGGCTCCCCTCATCGACATAGTAGCGCCTCGCCGCTTCGGCCAGATAATTATTTCTCTCGATCTCATCTTCGATCGCGCACAATTTGGCGGCGATGGCGTGATGGAACTGTGTCCGCTGCGCCGGGTCGTCCATGGAATACTCTCTCTGCATCATGCGCAGCTCGTAGAAAAAGCTGTTCTCGGCATTTTTAATTCTCTCGAGGAAAGCTTCTTTTCCATTTGCCTTGATGAATTCGTCGGGATCCTTCTGCGGCCGCAGGTCGATCACTTTTCCTTCGATCCCCGCTTTTTTCAGGATCCCGATGCTCCTGAGAGCCGCCCTGACACCTGCTCCGTCACTGTCATAAGCCAGCAGCACTTGTCCGGTATACCGCTTTAAGAGCGCCGCCTGCCCTTCCGTGAAGGAAGTGCCCAGCGAGGCGACGGCCTCATGGAAGCCGGCCTGATGCATGGAGATGACATCCATGTATCCTTCGCAGAGGATCTTGTAAGGCGCCTTCGATCTTTTGGCGATGTGCAGTCCGTACAGGTTCCTGCTCTTGTCAAAGATCTCCGTCTCCGGAGAATTGAGGTACTTGGGTTTGCCGTCGCCCATAACGCGCCCGCCAAAACCGATCACCTGTCCCCGCACGTCCATGATGGGAAAGATCACGCGATTCCAGAATTTGTCGTGCATTCCCCTTTTTTCATCGAAAGCGGCAACGCCCGCCTCAAGGATCACCTCATCGGAATATCCCTTGCCGCGCAGGTGCGCGCACAGATCATTTCCGGAACCGTCGGCGTATCCAAGTCCGAAATCGCGCATCGTGGCAGGGTCCAGCTTTCTCTGCGCCAGATACTGCAGCCCTTTCATTCCCTTCCGGGACCGCAGGAGTTTGTAGTAATAGACGGCCGTCTCTTTGTTGACCGCTCTTAAGAGCTGTCTTTTTTCCTCTCTTTTTTTGGCCTCTTCGCTGTAGTTGACCTCAGGAAGCTTGATCCCCGCTCTGTCCGCCAGCGTCTGCAGGGCTTCCTGAAAACTGTAATTTTCATATTTCATTAGAAATGTCGCCGCGTTTCCGCCGGTTCCGCATCCGAAGCAGTAGAACATCTGCTTGGGCTCCGAGACGGAGAAGGAGGGCGACTTTTCGTTGTGAAAAGGGCACAAGCCAAAATAGTTCGCACCCTTTTTCTGTAAATGGACATAGGTTCCTACGACATCCACGATGTTGTTGGCGCGCAGGACCTCCTCCACTTTTTCATCCGGATAATACATATTCTGATTTCCTGTCAGATCACATCCCAGTTCCTGGGAATGTAGATCGATTCAAACATTTTGATCGCGTATCTGTCTGTCATCGAAGCGATATAGTCACAGACAGCCCTGTAGAGAGGAGTACCGGCGTCGATCATTCTCTTCTGGAGATCCGGCAGTTCCTCCGGATGCTTCATATAGTGATCATAGAGCACTTCGATCATACTGCAGGCCTTGGACTCCTCCGACTTGGCGATCGGGTTCGTGTAGACACTCTCAAACATGAACGCCCTGAGGTCGCGAAAGGCCTGTTCGATCTCCTCCGACATGGTGATCACAGGTCTCCCCTGGCTCGTCGTAATGATATCATGGATAAAGCGGTCCAGGCGCTGCCCAAGCGTTCTGCCCACTACAGAGGCGATCCTCTCGGGAACGTCCTCTTCCTTTACTATGCCGCCTCTGATCGCGTCGTCCATGTCATGATGGATATAGGCGATCTTATCGGATAATCGCACAATCTGCCCCTCTAAAGTGAAGGGGAGCGTATCCATCTGATGGTTCAGTATTCCGTCTCTCACTTCCTGCGTGAGATTGAGCCCGGCTCCGTTTTTCTCAAGCAGGTCCACGGTTCTCAGGCTCTGCTCATAGTGCCGGAATCCCTCCGGGCAGATCTTGTTCAGAGCCCGCTCTCCGGCGTGCCCGAAAGGTGTGTGCCCGAGGTCATGCCCCAGTGCGATCGCCTCAACCAGATCTTCGTTGAGACGCAGCGCCTTGGCGATCGTTCTGGCGTTCTGCGACACTTCCAGAGTGTGCGTCATGCGCGTCCTGTAATGATCTCCGTCGGGAGAAAGGAAGACCTGTGTCTTGTCCTTAAGTCTCCGGAAAGACTTGCTGTGGAGAATCCTGTCCCTGTCCCTTTGGAAGACGGGCCGGATGTCACACTGCTCTTCGGGCATAGCTCTGCCCTTTGTATGAACCGAGAAAGCAGCCCACGGGGCCAGGATCTCTTTTTCTCTTAATTCCAGTTCTTCTCTGATCGTCAATGGAAGGCCTCTTCTTAACTTGTGAATACCGAAATGAAAACAGAATTGCGGGACCGATCTGCAAACCGGCGGCAAAATCGGGTCTAATTTTATTATTCTTCGTCGATTTTGATTTTCCTTTTTTACAAAAAAATAAATTTCAAATATATGTTGACATTTGAATATATTACTAATAAAATAACATTTGTTCGCAGGAGTGGCGGAATGGCAGACGCGCAGGCTTCAGGTGCCTGTTATGGCAACATAGTGTGGGTTCAAGTCCCATCTCCTGCATCCCAAATTAATACCGGGAATGCGCGGAAGTGTCGGAACTGGCAGACGAGCAAGACTAAGGATCTTGTGGTGGGTACACCGTGTGGGTTCAAGTCCCATCTTCCGCAGTCAGGTCGGGAACAGAAATGCTCCCGATCTTTTTTTGTCCATTTAGGCCCATAGAGCGAGCAGCTGCTCCGCGTGCGGGTCGCCTGTAAAGCAGCATCTTCCCTGCCGCACCCGTGAGCATCATATTACTCTGCGAGGGAAACATCCCTCCTGTGCAATAAAGTAAAATAAAGAGCGTGTGAAAGCATTCACACGCCCTTCTTAAGTGGAACCGACGGGGCTCGAACCCATGACCTCCCGCACGTCAAGCGGACGCTCATCCCAGCTGAGCTACGGTTCCGTATTAAATTATTACCCCAAACGGGACAGTGGAACCGACGGGGCTCGAACCCGTGACCTCTCGCGTGTGAGGCGAACGCTCATCCCAGCTGAGCTACGGTTCCTTGACCCTGTGCGATTCTCTCTGACCTCGCCTTCAGAGTACTTAAGTATATTATTACATCGAAAAGAATATGTCAATTCATTTTTGTAAATTCTTCTCTATGCTTTTCCCATCATCCTAAGAAGGTACGGAATCGTCGATTCAAAATGAATGCCGTAGCGGGGGTCATCAGAATCTTCTTTTGTTACCCTGATCGTCTCCGCCGTATAGTCGGCAGCGATCCTGAAAGCTGGTTCCGGACTCTTGCCGCAGACCAATGCGCCTGCCGCCGTCGCGGAAAACAGATCCCCTGTACCGTGATACGAAATGTCGATCTTTTTGTTCCGATACGAAAAAACCTGCCCTGTCCCCCGGTTCAGGCCCTGATATCCGATGGTTCCGCCGGTATATGAAACACCTGTCACGATCGCGTTGGCAGCACCGAGGCTGCACACCCGCTGCGCCAATTCTGTAATATAGCTTTCGTCGTACTTCTCCTTATACTCCATCCCGGTCATGAGGCACGCCTCTGTAATATTGGGAACTGCATAATCTGCCGCTCTGCACAGTTCTGAGCAATGTGCTGCATAATCTTCGCTGATTCCGGCATATGCTCTTCCATGATCTCCGAATACGGGATCGACAAAGAGCAGTGTATCCTCATCCCTGAACAGATCTATCACGTTCATGACCAGTTCTATATCCTCAACAGTTCCCAAATACCCTGTATAGATCGCGTCGAACTCGGCGCCATTGTCTTTCCACTGCTTCGCAAAGGACAGAATCATGTCTGTGAGATCCATCTTTATGTAGTCCGGAAACATAGTATGTGTAGAAAGGAGCGCTGTAGGAAGCACCGCGGTCTCAATACCCATTGCAGAGAGAACCGGCAGGGCGATCGTAGTCGAACACTTGCCAAAGCATGAAATATCCTGGATCGTAAGGATTCTTTTCATTATCTTCCTTTCTGCACGCATGTGCATCAAACAATTGAGCGAGGGACATTCCCCATATATTATACTATTTCCCCTGTTTCTTTTCATCCGGCAAAGCCGGCAAAACACAGCGTCAAAAGGGGGAGAAGCCCTCCGGCTCCTCCCCCCTGCTGTGAGGATCATTTTCGCGTCAGCAAAACCAAGTCTTGGCTTACCTGCGTCTTCTCCTGTAAAGAACAACTCCAAGCCCGGCGATTCCTGCCGCGAGCACTGCGCCTAATACAGCGAGCGGCGCGTCATCTCCGGTGCGGTTCGGCGGCGGAGGAATCAGCGTGTTGGTAAAGATTGCCTCTACGGAATCACCCGCATAGATCTCCGTGCTTACCATTCTTCCACTGCCTTCATCGACGGCACTTCCTCTGTAGACGATCCTGTAGCTCGCGTTGTACCTTGCGTTTTCGGGCTCTGTCAGAACGTATGTGATCTTGTTGCCCTCTGCGTCGCAGACAGGCACCTGTGCCCAGGTCGTCTTGTCCGTCCAGTCGTTGGCCTTGTTCAGGGCCGCCTCATACTTCACGCCCTTGAGGCTGATCTCCTCACCCTTCAAAGTCGTTGTCAGAGTGATCTTGATCGAACCGGGCCTTCGTTTGTCATTCTGGACCTTCCAGACCTTGGTCACCTCGAGAGATCCCATGACCACTTTGTTGTTGATCACGGTCGTGTTGTCCTCTGTGCTTGATGTGTACTCGTATGCTGTCACGGTACCGCTTGTCTCATCCTTCCCGTATGTGACCTTGTGGACCACATTGCCGGTCGTGATGCTCACCTCGACAGCTCTGTACTTGTAAACGTTTCCGTCCTTGTCATACTTGGGAAGTCCTTCCCAGGTATGCTTCCAATTGTTTTCAGGTGTCAGGTCGTAAGATCCGGCCTCAGCAGGATTCTTTACATCCTCCCAGTTGTCGCCGGTCGATCTCTGTAGTTTGACAGTTACAGCCTTCACCGCTCCACTGATGCCGAAGGTATCTCCTTCGAACCGCTTCTCGACGCTGAAGTTCGTCATGAACAGTTCATTTCTGAACTTGATCTTCACTGCATCTTTCGAATCGCCGATCTGCACAGCAGCTGCAGAGCCTTCCATCTCAGCTTCATCACCAATGCTCACATATGCTTTGTAGTCGCCGGAAGTCGGCTCCGTGAAAGTATAGGTGATCGCGTTGCCGGCCGCGTCATAGACAGGAACACTCTTCCAGGTCTTATCGTCAGCCCACTTGTTCTTTTCGTTCAGGACCGTGCTGTCTGCGATTCCTCCGATCTGTTTGCCTGCCGCTTCCGCTTTCAGTGTGATCGTGATCTCGCCGGGTCTGACTCTGTCGGCGTTATTGTTGTCCGTCCACTCCTTCTCCACTGCAAGGCTGCCGCGGATCAAAGTGTTTTTGATCTCTGACAGGTCTCTTGCCACAGCTTTCTCTTCTGATTCATCGGATCCGGGTGTGTGCTTTTCGGTGACTTCGTAGCCGCCCACCTTGCCGTCCTTGACTTCAACTGTCTTGCCGTCTACCGTGATGGAAATCTCCACTGCGCGGTATGTGTACGGTTTGCTGTTTACATCATATGCGGGCAGTCCTTCTACAGAGCCCTTTCCAAAGACTTCACCGGGCTTTCTCTCAAGTGTCAAAGTGATCGGCTTCTCATTCTGCTTCACTTCCGACCAGGTGCTTCCATCGAGTGAGCTCTCGATCCGGAAGGTGACCGCGGTCACAGAAGCCGCGATCTCAGCTTCGTCATCATCCCACTCTTTGGTGACATCCAGTCCGGTCTCGACAGGCGTGTTCGTCACTTCCAGACCATTTTCATCAATCTCGTAGCCATAGTAGTCCTTGACATCGATGCCGTTGATCTTGGTCTCCTTGACCGTGTAGGTGATCACACTGCCGACAAGACCCCTCTTGTAGACCGCAAGATCCGACCAGCTGACTGTCCACGTTCCGTCTTCTCCCTCAGTCACTTCTTTAGGTTCGACTGCTGCGCCCGTGTCGTCTTCAGTGACAGCTTCTGTCTTCTCATTGCCTTCGCCGTCCACATAAGTCTCGAACAGCGTGAACTCGATTGTCTTGGGGCGCTCGCCGCTCTTGTTGTTCTGATCGTTCCAGATCTTCTTGGCTGTCACAGAAGTCCTCACCGGCTTGTGTGTGTTGGTATACGTATCCGTGGTCGTCTTGCCGTCTGTGATCTCTGTGCTGCCTGTGACGCCCTCTCCGGCAACCTTAGCTTCTACGCCTTCTGTCTCGATCTCGAAGGTGGGAACGTACTTCTTAAGAAGCTCCGCCTCCTTGTCCTTGTCCTCATCGAGAATCTCCGTGATCACATAAGTGATCATGTTGCCGTACACATCCATGACAGGGACTTCGATCGGATCGAGGTCTTCGCCCCAGTTGTTGTCTTCATTCAGTACAACGACCGTTTCGTAGTCAAAATATTCCGTGCCTTCGGCTTTGATCCTGACCTTGATCTCCAAAGGCCTGTCTCCGTACCGGTTTCCTTCATCCTGCCAGTCTTTGACAGGCTTCAGTTTGCCCTTGACCGCCGTATTGGTGATCGTGGAAGTATCGAACTCCTCATCTTCCGAAGGTTCATCTTCGCCCTCCTGGGATTCGTCGCTGCCGTCTTCCTGTGCGGAGTGGATCTCAGTCACTTTGTAACCGCCGATCGTGCCATCGCTGATAGCGATATCATGTGTCACGCCGTCCTTGTCCTTGACGGTCATCATGACCTCCACCGCGCGATAGCTGTAAGCATTGCCATCCGGGTCGTTCTTGGGAAGTCCTGTCAGGCTCTTGGCTTCTGTGTCTTCGCGGCTAACCATGATCGTCACATCCGTCTCCACGCCTTTGACTTTCTTCACCACATTTTCCCAGCTGCTCTCATCCGAAGGATCGACCGATCTCTGGACCTGGAAAGTCACAGACACGATCCGCTCGTCCGCATCAATACTCGGAAGCTCGCCGGCCCAGACTTTCTGAACCTTAATCCCCTTTGTCTCAGGTGTGTTCGTGATCGTCAGCGACTGTTTGCCGCTCGTCGTCTCCTTGTCCCGTACGATCTTCACTTTATAGCCCTTGAGTTCTTTTCCTTCGGGCAGTGTTTCCTTCGCATAGTAGAGGATCTCGGTCTCTGTCTCGTTGCCTTCAGAATCCTTTTCCACCTTATATCTGGGCAGATCCGTCCACTTTGCCTTCCAGCTGTTGTCCTTGTCTAATGTCTTCTTCTCAACAGTGTTTCCGTTTGCATATTTTGCTTCTGTGGTACACGCTTCGTCCGTGTAGAGCATGACCTCGATCGAAAGAGGTCTGGTAGAGTAAGCATCCTCCTCATCGTTCCAGATCTTTTCAACTGCCACTTCAATGTTCTTGGGATCACGTACGGTGACAGTTTCCACATACTCTTCGTTCTCAGGAATAGAAGCATTGTATCCGGGCACTTTCAGAAGCCACTTGCCTTCATCAAGCTTCTGGATATTGCCTTCCGCCTTAGCTCCTTCAATGCCGAAGCCCTCGACGGCCTTGGTCTCAACGATCACATACTCCATGAAGAACTGAAGTCCGGCTTTCTCTGCCTCGCCTTCTGCGTCAGTTGTCAGAACACCCGCTTTATTGTCGTCAGTGAGTTCCTGATCCTTGCCGGTATCGTGAACAAACGGTCCGTAGATCGTAAACTCAGCGCCCTGAACAGGTTTTCCGTCGACCCGGCTGACCTTGGTCAGTTCAAGCTTGCGCTTGAGGTTGAAACCGATGTCCTTGGTCATATCGAAGACATCCTTCGTCTGATGCAGGAAGAACTGCTCCGTTCTGTAGTCAGAACCGGTGCCCTCAAAGTTGTCATCCTTCTGGTCTTCAACAGGTATATTTCCGGGCACATAGGAGCCTCTGGGGGTCACGGTATTCTTTGTTTTCGCGAAGGTACTGCCTCTATAGATCATTTCTATAAAGTAAGTAAAAGGATTCTTGCCGACCAGTTTGCCGGAAGTGCCGTCATTCCAATTCACGTAATCTGTACTGTTGTTCTTCAGCTTCGCCGCCGTGAGCTTTTCATACTCAAAGTGAGCGATGCCATAGTTGGCGCCGGTTCCGGTCTCAGTGATCGTTCCGTCCCTGGTCTCTGTGACTTCGAAATGCTTCTGATCCGAGATATCAATCTTTGTTTCGAGATCTTTGACCAGCTGTTTGACAACAGCAAAGTTGAGATACCAGCTCTGGTCTCCGTCGTCCTGCGCGCCGTTGTCATCCGCGTCGATCCAGACATCGCCGCCCACCTTGACCAGAGGAGGTGCGATCGTCACTTCCACCTGGTTGCTGCCCAGAGGTTCGTTAGCTTGCGCTCTGTCCGCTGTGCTGGGCGGTGAGAATGTGCTGAAGCCGAAGTTGAAGTCATTGGCCGCATTGGTAAAGACGATCTTATTAAGATCTTCAGCCTCCCGGTAATCCGTGAGCGCCGTGTACTCGATCTGAACGCTCTTGTTTCCTTCGAGGACCACTGTTCTGCTGTCCGAAGTATCTACAACATTTGTGGGGTCGTAATTGAACGCCACAATGAATGCTGTCGCTTTTGCAGGCTTGTCCGTACTCCACCCATCCGGGCAGTCGGTCTTGGCCTTTGTGATCAGCGTTACAATATCGTCAGCCTTCAATTCTGAAGCGTCTCCGCTGTAGTAATAGACCGCATAATCCGGGCACGCCTGACCATTTACCGTCACAGGACCCATTTCGTCAAAATAGAGCTGCCATTCGGATCCTCTATCGGTATTATTGATTCGCTGGTCACCCACGACCGGCAGGATATCCATTACGACCAGATTCGTGCGCTTGCTGGGCGACAGGTTGTTGATGCTCAGCTGATAGTGCATTCTTCTCTGGTCAGCATTGTCCTCATCATTGACGACGACGGACACCTTATCTGTGCGGTATACGCCTCCATCAGCAGGTCCATACTCCGCCTTGACGCAGACCAGCTGGTTGTCGGAGACCCAGTTGTTCTCATGCCAGTCTGCCAGATAGCCGTATTTACCCTGCTCGCCAAGTGCTGTCTTCAGCGCCTGCGCGCGGCTGCTGCTGCAATCCAGCGCTGTTGCGATCGAGACAAGCTCGCTCGCCCAGAGGCCGTCATCGTCCCTGATGACCGCTCCGGTCGCATTATCACTCGTCGCGACGCCGACCTCTTTACTGGTCGTAAAGGCAAAGTTTCTCATCACAGTTCCGTAATTGGTCACTGCGTTTGTCACGGTTGCCGTCAGCTCCACGGTAATTGATTCGCCGTCACCGACCGTTCCGTCGAATACGATATTGACATACTGGCTGTCACCTGCGTATCCGGTCGACACGGCGGGATTGTCGGCGATCGTACCCGGTCTGTCGACCACCTTCACAAACTTTGTATCCTGATTGACTACCATTCCCTGAGGCAGAAGATCCACAATGATCGGATCTGTGAAGTCAAGCGGTTCTCCTGTCACGTTCTTCACTGTAAGCCGGTAAGTGATGGAAGAGCCGAGCTCGACCGGCACATCCTGGTCGGGTCCGGTCTTACTGAACTTGATCTTCGGTGCCTTGGCGGCATCCACTATCGTTTCCGCATCATCCTCAGCTGTAAGCGTCTTCTGTTCCTGCTTATTTCCTCTGGAATCGCTGGGCGTATAGGTGAGTGCCACATCCGCGTTGTTGATGATCTTCTTGACAGCTGTCACGACGCCGTCTTCAGGCTTTACCTGTTTGAAGACAGTTGCCTTCACCACCGTATTCCCGGCTTTGAAGTTCTGCCCGAGCGCATAGCCGGTATCTGTCTTGAGATCCGGTGAACTGTATTCCACATAGAAGGATTTGATCTTCTTGTCTCCGGCACTCACCGGTTTGACCGAAATGTTCCCCTCGGATACATTGACAGGCGTCTCCTCGTACTCAGTACCGTCAAATCCGACGAAAGTGACAGTTGCAAAGATGTCGTAATCCTTAGCAGGGTCTGCTCCCTTCAGATATTTGTCCATCCTGCCCTGTCCGACAATTACCTCGGTAATGTTATACCACTCCTGAGCAAGAGTCGCATTCGAGGGCTCTGCCGTCAGTCCTGAGTCATTGAGCTTAAAGGCATCGAGCGCATATCCGTTCGTCGTGTTCGGTGCAAGAGTGTAGGTCAGTTCTGCTTCTTTGATCGTCAGGCTGTCAACACTTCCTTTATCCACCGACTTTGTGAGACCTCTCGTTACACTTCCCTTATTGTTGACAAAGGTAACTTTATATTCCTTTTCGTAGTTTTTCTCCGGAATGGAGAAGACCTTGTAGTAGACAACATGGGAGTCGTCTTTGATGATGCTGTAATCGTCAGTTGTGTAACTGGGGCCTTCCCCATCAATCGCATGGTCTTCCACCGCCAGGTAGGTCTTGCCGGGCCGGATATACTGTTCATTTGTATAGGTCGAATTCTGTGTTTTGCCGTCAATGAACGTATTTGCCGCCGTCGCAGCCTGCTTGAGCCGGTCGATCTCCGCTTCCGTCAGCGTCTCAGAAGTTCCGTTCGGGACTTCGTAGACATGAAACTCCACGTTTGGATTCTGTACAGTCCCGCTGAAGTCTTCCTTTTCTACGATCAGTTTGAGGAACGGAATATTGTAGCCGGTGTATGTGTAGGTCTTGTCATTCTCAAAACTGTGTCCGAGCACATAGAGCGTCCGTCCGTCGGAAGATGTGGCAGTCGTCAATGCGGAATTGCCGTCATAGACTCCGTAAAGCCCGACATAATGTGCCACGTCATTTGTCTCAGCGATCGCGTAATCATATCCTTTGAGGATCATGAATTTCGCCTTTCCCTGCTCATCTGTAGTCTCGGCAGGGTGCCATGTATTCCAGTTCTCACCGTCAGAAGTTTTGTAATACATCTGGAACCTGGCGCCCTTAAGCTTCACGAGCTCGGAGGCTTCCGGCAGGCCGCCGTATTTGACGATCTCGACTTCAATCCCCTCGTAGTTGGGCAGAGCATACTCATTGTCCGAAGATCCGGGGCCATTGAATTTATACTTGCGGTCCTGTCCGGGCTTGAGATCCTCCACTTTGATAGAAGCATTTTCCTCATCGATGGTGTATTTCTTTCCCTCGATCTCAGGTGCCTTCACCTCGTGGATATAGTAGGTCTCGCCTTTTTCGCCTTCGAGCGGAATGACCGCTGTATAGGAGCCGTCTCCGTTATCGATTACTTCCGCCTTGGAAACGACTGTCTTCCCGTCTGCCTTCAGCACTTCGAAAGAAGCGCCTGTGAGCTTTTCTCCGGTCACGCCGTCATACTTGAGGATCGTGACGTGCCCCTCGAGAAGGGTGTTAGTGACAGTAACAGATACATCTGCATCTGCCTCAGGGACCACGATGGTATATTTTCCATCTTCAGGAGTGCACGTCTTGCCGCCCACTTTCACTTCTTTGATCAGATAACCTTCTGCGGAATTCTCTTCCAGCTTATAGGTCGCGCCCTGCGTCAGGTCAGGGAACACAGCCTGGGTCTTCTCGATCGAGCCGTCGCTCTTCACAGTTCCCGCAGCCTTGTCCTTACCGGTCTCAGTGGGCATCTCACCGCCATTTGCATCCTTGAGTGTGAAGGAGAAACTGTAATCCCTTGCGGAAACACTGCCAAAATCCACCTCCTTGTCAATGATCATCTTGACCTTGGGCAGATCCTTGAATTCCAGCTCTCCTGTCGCGGCTTCTCCTGTGTTCACTGTGTACTGATCCGACTCATCAATATCTAGCTTCAGTCCGCCGGTCATCACGATCGTCTTTCCGACCGTGTTGAGCTCATAGTGATCGGGTGCTTTGGTCTCCACCGCATAGTATACACCGGGTTTAAGACCGCTCTTTGTAACAGAACCGTCGTCTCCTGCTGTAGTCAGTGTGCCGATCTTGAACCATGTATTGTCGAAGGCGGGAACTACGTATTCGCCGCTCGTCTTGTCAAATGCATGGTAATAAAGCGCAAACTCTGCGCCTGCGAGGTATTTGACAGGATCTTTCTGCAGATCGGACTTGATCAGCTTCAGGTTCACGTTCCTGACGTTCGGAATACTGAAAGAAAAGCCCTTCTTGTAGTCCTTGTCCTCGATGACCTTCTCATGCAGTTTGGAACCGTCGATACTGCTCTGTCCGCTCGGTTTCGATGTTGTCACATAGCTGAGCGGGTATCCGCTGCCGTCGACTAATGCCGCATAGTCCGGATTCTGCTCTTTGAACAGATTGACAAAATACTCATTCGTGAATCCGTTCGGTGCACTCGTCTCCGCAAGGACAAACGTGGTGTCAGCGGGCAGCACTGTGAACCTGGCTGTGCCGCCGCTTGTCGTTGCCGACTGGTTATAAGTTGTTCCGCTCTTCGACTTGAGCGAGAATGTTGCTGCTGCCGCGACAGTATTCCCGTTTGTGTCTTTCTTTTCGATCGTCACATCCGGTCTGGCCGGGCTGTAGGTAGTAAAGACCTGCGTCTTATCGGACACGACTACAGTGAAGTGGAACGCAAAGCCTATGTTGGGGTAGAAATTCTCGTAGCCGGCTGCCGGCGTCGTCATGACTGCCCTGTATTCGCCGGGTTCAAGTCCTTCCGCGAAGCCGTAGCCATTTCCGTCAGTCTTGAAACTCTCTGTACTGCTTATCTTCTTATTCGTTGTCGGGCTCCAGTACTCCCACTTCCCGGTGCTCTCGTTATACCGCTCAAGGGAGAAACTGACTTCCTTGGAAATAAACAGGGACGGATTGTCGCTGTGGAGTTCCTCCAGATCTTCGTGCAGAAGCTCATAGCCTGCCAGCCCGGGATCGTAGCCGAAATGGCGAAGGACCACGGAGTTGTTTTTGGCCAGATAGTCCACGATCGCAACAGATGCCGAAGCGTTTGCAGTGTAATCATCCCTTATGCCTTCTGCCTGGTCACAGAAACCCGCGCTGCTGTGTTCAAGATCAGCCACCGCGTATTTGTCATTGCCAAGGCTCAGGGAGCTGGGGATAAATGTGATCTGCAGGTTGTGGTCGTGCAGGTCAAGTTCATATTTTGACGAGCCGGATATCTCTACCAGGACCGCATTGAGCACAAAGGTACCTTTGATCTTGGTCCGATTTCCCTGCGCGTCCTCAATCGGCTTTCCGTCGGGTCCCACGACATACGGATAGTCCACATCGTAGCCGGAATCCGTCGCACTCTTGAATGTGATGATATGCTCACGCTGGTCCGGGAATCTTCGCTCGATCTCGTCGAAGATCTGCCATGCATCCAATGCGCGGGATACGCCGTATCCGGTCGCAGGACCTCCGTCGACCAGGTTTTCATCACCGGTGGTGATCGTATCGAGCAGATAGACCTTGTTGTGGTCGGATGCATTCACGGCATACAGTTCAAATGTCGCATTGGGCATCAGCTTGAAGTCACTTCTTGCAAGATCCTGCTTGCCGGCCGTCTCTTCCTCCTGCATCCACTTGGTGAACTCGATATAGGCCCTGTTGTCCAGTTCAAGGGGACCTATCTCCTTTTCGTTCTCAACATCATAATAATTGATCGTATTCTTCTTCAGGCCGCCGGGATAAACCTTCGTCGATCTGCCGCCGTTGGAGTTATTTGTATAGTTCGTCCCTTCATTCGGGAAGAGCACATAATTCTCTGAATCCTTGATGGTGTAACCCGCAGGAGCCTTGTCCTCCACCAGCCAATAGACAACATTGTCCGCATTTTCCAGAATGTCCGTCTGGAATTCGCCGGTCTGTGCCACATCATTGTGGATCCATGTTCCGGAAGTGTACTGTCCCACAACCGTGCAGTTTGCGGCATCAAAAGCGAGCTCTCCCCCATCTGTTCCTTTGGGAAGAACTTGCTTGTAAAGTGTGAAATCAGCGCCGTCCAGCTTGGTCTGTTTTCCCTCGTCATATTTGGTGACGTGGATCTGCGTCCAGGGAATCTCGTTGTCAATCTCTCCCGTGTACTTGGGATCCGTCGCGCTGGTAAGCGCCGCCTTGCTGAGGGTATCGACCTGTGCCTGTGTCAGTGTCGGAGGGCAGCTTCCGTCAATCTTCTGAAGATAATCGCCCTCTACAGGCACCATGTATTTATACTCTTTCCGGTCCGGTATGCTGACTTCGATGGCCACAAAACCGTCCGCTGAAAACTTAAGTTTGCCAAAAGAGACCTGGCCGTTTTTGTCGGTCACGCCGGACGTGAGATAAGTATAGGTTCCGTCTCCGTTATTCTTGTAAAGTGCGATCTCAGCGCCTTCCAGCTCATATTTGAGTCCCGTGAGCTCGTACTCACGCGTGTTGTAGTATTTTTTGACCACGTTGACGGACATATACTGGTGGTTCTCAATATATCCCGCATCGGCGGTTCCGCCGCTGATCAGTACAGGGTGCTCACTTGAGACCATGTTGACCGAATAGTAGATATCCGCCTGGCCGCCGGTGTAGACCTCTTTCACAACATAGCGAATCTTATTACCGTTTTCATCATAGACCGGCAGATCCTTAAATATTGCCTGTCCATCGACAGTAACGCCCTGGCCTGTGACTGCCCGCTTGATCGCATTGCCCACAGGATTTCCGCTCTCATCTGCCTTATAGACATCCATTGAGAATCCGTTGAGCGCTGATCCGGTGAGCTCGTTGTTATCCTTGTCGAACAGTTTTTTGGCAACAATAAGGTCGCCCTTGTTGTAAATGTTGACGATCGCGTCAAGATCGATCATTGTATCCTGACTCTGAGCCGGTTTCTTTACTTCGTATGAGCCAAAATAGAATTTGCCGCCGCTGTACTCGCCTTTTCCTGTATAGAGATCCGGCAGGTCATCCGGATAAGCAACGCCCTCCGCTTTGGTATCTTCGTGGAGATAATACTCCCCTTCCGGAAGGCTCACCGCTGATGTGCCGTCCGCTTTGATCGTGACAGTATTACCATTTGCATCTTTTACAGGCACAAACACATTGTTCTCTTTGACATAGACAGAGAAAGTGACACCGCTCAGCTTCTTTGCCTGTGCGTCTGTTTCATTTTCTCCCCTGACCTTCTTCTGCAGGCGGATCTTCTGATAAGGCGTGTCCGCAAAGGTGCAGACCAGATCTTCCTCTGTCACCTCCGTGCCGTCAGATTTGACGATCTTGTAGTTCCCGTTCTCCATTTCGACATGCCAGCCCCTGGTATCAATACTCTGCGGCTGCGCGTCCTTGTAATATCCGGCAGGGACCTCCGTCTCCGTGATGGCGTACACATGGCCGAGATCGATCTTTGCGTAAACCGCGCCGGAGTTCTTAGTAGTTACAGTCTGTTTCTTTCCGCTTTCATCGGAGATCTCAAATTTGGCGCCGGTAAGCTCCGTACTGTCGCTGAACATGTCCTTCTTGATGACCCCGAGCCGGATCTCCTGTTTGACGTTGTAAGTCACTGGCGTCAACGTACCGCCGCTCTGCGCTGTAAAGGAACCGACACTGAGAGCGTCAGTCTGTGTTCCGCTAATCCTGATCTTGGAATCTGTGATCCAGGTGTATCCCGTATCCGGGTTCTGTTCCACTACATAATAGGTGTAGATCCGTCCCCTTGCGTCTGCAGAGACAAGACCGCTGAATGTCAGCTTTCCGTTTGCATCAGTGGTTCCGGTGTCGACAGCTTCTGCTATATTGGTTCCGGCTGCGACGCGGTAAAGCCTGAACTCCTTGTCGCCCCCCGCAGCTTCTGTATACGCGCCGGAGACAACGTTCAGCTCCGCTTTCTTCTTGGTCAGCTCGATAAAACCGCCCCTTCGGTTCTTCATGACAATTTTGTTCTGAGGATCAAGGATGGTCCCGTCGGCAGGTATGATCTCATCGGAGTAAGCCTTGTTGCTCCCGTTTCCGGGATTTCCGTCCAGGTCAAAATAGTCGCTCGGGATCGTCTCCATAAAGCGGTATTTGATCTTTCTGTTCTGCGAATCATACTCGGCGACCTTGACGGTAGTTCCGCCCTTGTTGTCGATGCTGTGGGTGCTCACATCCTCCCATTCCGTCCATCTTGTCCCCGCTTCGTCCAGAGCGGAGCAGCGCTGCAGCACAAATGAGTTCGCGAACTTCCGGTAGTCGTCTGTCACATCCTTGAAATTGTTGGGATCCGCAACCGTGCTGTACTGCTTCAGAAGAGAGATTTCCTTTGCGTTCAGGTGGTTTGTGACCTGCACTGCCGCGTCAGAAGTGTTGTTGGCCGTGACCGTAACTTCCTTTACTTCCTCGGATTTGATGTAGCCCTGAGGCGCAGAGATCTCCCACAGATAGTAAGTTCCGGGTACAAGGCGCTTAAACGACGCATCCCCGCTGTTATTTGTCGTCGCGGTGAGCGCATTTCCTGCTGCATCCTTAACCGGCTGTGTATGCTGACGGTCCCTGAACAGGCCGAAAACAGACCCCGGCACAGGCAGAGTATTATTGGAGTCGTCTGTCTTGTGGACCTTAACCTCCCCCAGTTTTTCTTTGTTGTCAAATGCCGCCGTTACTGTTTCGTCCTCATTGACGGTGATCGTCTTCACATCACCGCCCTGGGCTTCTGTATAGGCAGGTCTCCCCGTCTCCTTGATCACATAGGTCCCGGCATCCAGATAGAAATCGATCCATCCTTCATTGCCGTTCTTCTCAGACTTCGCCTGCGAAGGATCAACAGTCAAAGTATTGCCGTTGATCTTCTTATACTTGTTGTTATCCGCAGCGTCCTTGTACCAGAGATCGGCCGGCGTTGTGCCGTCGCTCTCATAGACCTCAAAAGTGGCCGGTCCGGTCACAAAACCTTTAGAGGCCGTATACAGATTTCTGAGTCCGCTGTCATAATCAACGATATATTTCTCGATCTTAATGTTTCCCGGCGGAATATAACCGGGCACTGTCGTTTCGGCACCCTCTTGGGTCTCCTTGACGGTGTTCTGTCCAAGCAGCTGATACTTGATCTTCGCTTCATTCTCAGCTGTCGACTTGGCATCATCCTTGCTTACATTCTCGTAATACCAGACCATGAAATCATCGTAGGGATAGACTACATCCACGTTGTATTCCGAGTATGCAGGTGCGTTCTCTGCCACCTCCTTGGTATTGCTGCCCACAACGGCATAGGGAAGGACCGTTTCCGTGCCCGACTGCACCGGGATGGCTTTTTGCTTGCCCCCTTCATCTGCAGAGCTGCCGTCTTTGTAAACATACCCCGTCCCCGCGGGAGTGACTGTCATGGATATCTCTGAAAGTGTTGTCCCGTTATGGAGCGTGAGTGTCGGAGTATCCGTCAGCTTGATATCATCTTCGTAAGGAACACGGCCGGGTCTTGTGTAAACATTCTCGTCATCGGCAGGCACGTTGTTTACATTAAGGCCGTACTTGATCAGGTAATGAACCGTTACCGTTGCCGGGTCCTTACTCTTATCGATCGTATAGTTCTTAGGCGGATCAAAAGGAGACTTGGTCAGAATCCACTCATCAGGCGTGGACAAAGTGATCTTGTCTGTCGTGTCTGTTACTGTTTTCGAATAGGTCTTCGTTGTCCAGTCTTCGTTAATGCGCACGTCAAAATCAGCACTGAACGTCACTTCGGCTTCGCCGAGAACAGTGCCGTCGGGGAGCTCGCCGTTGCCCTCCACCCTTGCATTGATGTCCAGATTGATGGAATTGGCATTTGTCGCATCCCTGTGATCTCTGGTCAGGACGATCTCCCATATATTATTCTCCGCGTCGATCTGCGTGAAATGATCTGCAACGCCCTGCGTTTTGATCTCTGTGAACCTGACATTCTCCGGAAGCTTCAGATAGATCCTGATGTTCTTCCACTCGCTGAACATTACCTCCGAATTCTGCCCATCATATTTATGCGTCGCAGCAGCCTGCATGCTGACGTTTATGTTGTAGCCGATATTGTTGCCCGCGCGGGTAACATCATTCGGAGATGTGTTGTGCTTGTCATCCTTGAGCGTAACCGTGAAAGTACGCGCGGTTCCGTTCTCGCCGTAAAGCTGCTCAGCCAGCTCTTCCGGAGAAATCGCGGCTTTGGTCTCACCTGCTTTTGTCTCCTTCGCATCGCCATTTTCACCTTTGCCGGCTGCTTTTTTTGCAGAAGGTTCTTCGGTCTCTTCCTTCTGATCGTTCAAATCAGCATTCTGTTCCGCATCTTTTACCGCTTCGGTTTCCTTATCGTCTTTTTGATCGGTAATCTCAGTCTGCTCAGCTTTCTCAGTTTGGTCCGCTTCGTCCTCATCTTCAGATTGATCCGCTTCATCTTCATCCTGGACCCGGTTTGTTTCTTCCGTGAGATTCTCTTCCTCCTCAGGCTCACCTTCCGGTTCCCGGACAGTCACAGATACGACAGGCATGTCTTCATAAACCAAGTCTTCGTCATCAAACCTGGCCTCCAGCTCATAAATTCCTGCAGAATCACCGTCATATTCACCTTCCCACAGAATGTCCTCCTGAACAGTCTCTTCAGAACGTTCAGGCTCTTCTCCCGTTTCAATGACGACCGAAAGGGATGAAGGCAGGCCGATCTCTTCTTGTGAGGTTCCGTTGTCCACCTCATAATCTGTCTGAATATCCTCAACAGATTTCACCCTTTTCGCTTTGGCCGTATCTGCTGCAAGAGCCTGATACGGCATCATGCTTACCGTCAGGATCAGGACCATTATCCTCGCGATGATCCGGTCTCTTGTACTTGCTCCTCTCCGAATACTGCTCTTTCGGTTGCGCATAGCGTTCTCCTTTACTGTTTGCTCAATCGATTTAATCCGGCTGTAATGTATGTTCCATGTTGCAAGCTTCAATTTTTTGTATACTTATTAACATTATATTACATGATGACTGTTAATTAGCATTAAAATCTTTAATTTTTAGATTTATTGATAAAAAAAGAGCGCCTTTCGGTGCTCTTTTCATGTGCAATATTTTACCTCAGAATGCGCGCGTTTCCTAAAGGGGTGAGTCCTAAACAAGAAGCTTTACTCTTTAGTAAATCCCATTCCTTCCGTACTCACATACCTTCCGTCCGCCGTAATAAAGAAAGCTTCGATCCCCTCCGTTTTCTCTGCAGCATTCAGGCCCTCTTTTTCCCCCATGATCAGCAGAATAGTTGCCAGGGCGTCACAGTCAGCCGATCTGCCTTTGGGAGCCCGCAGCGTCACCCCGACTATATCGGACTGAGCCGGATATCCTGTCGACGGATCCAAAATATGATGGTAACGCACGCCGTCCTTCTCAAAGTATCTCTGGTACACTCCTGAAGTTACGACAGTCTCATCCTCGCAGTCCACTGTTCCGACAATCTCTGACTGCTCCGAGTACGGTTTCTCGATCCCGACCCGAAAAGGTTTAAATTCCTTGCCGACGGGCTTTTCCCCGATGCACACAATATTTCCGCCAAGACTGATAACGGCTGAAGTCACGCCGCTCTCTTCAAGATTTTCTCCAACCTTGTCGGCAATAAATCCCTTTGCGATCCCTCCCAGATCCAGATGTGTCTCAGGATCAGAGATCATCACTGTATTCCCTTCAATGCTGACATTCTTCCAGTTGACGGTCGATACCGCTTTCTTCAGTTCCTCATCCACAGGCACTTGCGGATCCTCCGCATGAAAATCCCACAGATCCGTCACCTTTCCGATCGTGATATCAAACGCGCCGCCGGACATCTCGCTGTAACCCAGCCCCTTTCGGATCACTTCCACTGTCTCCGGGTCACAATCCACGGGCTTTCCCCCGGCATGGTTGATCTTGTAGATATCACTGCCTTCTTTCGTGCGGCTCAGCAGTGATTCATAATGGCTGCAGAGTTTAAACGCCTTGTCAATAGCAGACTGTGCACCCTCTTCGCTCATCTCCTCCATGTCATACACCGCAATAGAGCACACTGTATCAAAATAGAAACTCTGCTTTGACACAGGCTCAGGCGTTTTGCTGCTGCATCCCGACTGTGTTATAATCAAAAACACTGCAGAAACTGCAACGATCATTTTAACCACTTTCTTCAGAGCCGTGTTATCTGCAGTGTCAAACTCGTAAACTGTTTTCATTTTGTTAACTCCTGTGCAGCCATCATTGTCAAGGCTAAGCTTGTATGGAGAATTGTAACATGTTCAGTTTTATCAGAAAAGCAGACATTATCCTGTTCTGCGTTCTTCTTCTCTCGGCAGGCATATCTGCAGCGCTGATCTTCTTCAGGCTGTCATCCCCTGCCGGCGATGCAGTTATCACATTGGACGGCAGCCCTTACGGCACTTACAGCCTGGATGAAGACCGCCGGATCGAGATCAGCGGTGAAGACTTCCACAATGTCGTCCTCATAGAGAACGGCAGCGTCAGTATGGAGTCTTCCGACTGTCACAACCAGGTCTGTGTGAATCACAAACCGATTTCGCGTTCCGGCGAGAGCATAATCTGCCTTCCGCATAAAATCGTTGTTCGTATAGAGGGAGGAAAGGAGGCTGATGTCGATGCAGTTGCCCAGTAGTTCTCCTGCAGCAAAGCGTGTGGCTATAAGTGCTCTCTTTGCGTCGCTCGCCCTTATTTTTTCCTATATCGAGGCGATCCTTCCCGCTGCCCCCGGTATTCCCGGCATCAAACTCGGAATTGCGAACCTGGTCGTGATCATTGCTATGTACCGGCTGGACAGCCGCTACGCTCTTTCCATCAATCTGATCCGCATCTTTCTGGCCGGTTTTATGTTTTCCGGGCTCTACGGCGCGGTCTACTCTCTTTGCGGCTGCATTCTGAGCTTTGCAGTAATGTGTCTGCTCAAAAAGAGTGATGCTTTCTCTGTAGTCGGCGTAAGCATGGGAGGCGGCGTCGCCCACAACATAGGACAGCTGAGTATAGCTGCCATTCTGGTTTCCAGTCCGCAGATCTTCTACTATCTGCCAATCCTGATTATTTCAGGTACGGTTTCAGGAATTCTGATCGGATGGCTTGGCTGGATTTTGCTCGAGCATATTCCAAAGAGGTTGTTCTACTGAAAAAAAGGAGCTGGTGCATTTAAAATGCATCAGCTCCTTACTATTTAGGATCATCAGATCACAACAGATCGATCAGGCTTTGGGCGCCTCATCTGCGGGCTTAGCTTCTGCAGCTTTCGCTTCAGCTGCTGCCTTTGCAGCTGCTTCCTTCTCCGCCTTAGCCTTGAGGGCCGCCTCTTTGCGCTTCTCAGCTTCCTTGGCTTCCTTCATCTGAAGACCCTTCTTGATCTTTTCCTTCTGCTCTGCTGTGTGAAGAACATCCTGGATCGCGCCGGTCGGACACTTGGCCGCGCACAGGCCGCACTTGATGCACTTTTCGGGATCGATCACGCTGAGATTATTCTCAATGGTGATCGCGCCCTTAGGGCAGACTCTCGAGCACTGCGCACATCCGATGCAGGCTGTGGTGCAGGCTTTTCTGGCGTCTGCGCCCTTCTGCTCGTTGTGGCAGCGGACCTGAACCTTTGCAGATTCGGGGATGATCTTGATCAGCTTCTGCGGGCAGGCCTTTGCGCAGGCGCCGCAGCTCGTGCAGTAGTCGCGTCCTACGACCGCTACGCCGTCGATGATGCGGATCGCGTCAAATTCGCAGGCCTGTACACAGTCGCCCAGACCGATACAGCCGTAAGGACACTGCTTGCTGCCGCCGAACAGCTGCTTTGCCGCCTTACAGGAATTGATATCTTCGTACTCATAGAGTTTAGCCGCGTTTTCTGTTGTGCCGTTGCACATTACGAATGCGACTTTCTTCTCCATGCTTCCCGCGTCCTGACCCAGAAGCGAAGCGAGTTTAGCCGCTACGGCAGGTCCGCCGACAGAACACTTGGTGCAGGGAGTTTCTCCGCCGCCCTCTGCCATGGCGTGTGCATAGTCATCACATCCTGCGTATCCGCAGCCGCCGCAGTTAGCCCCGGGGAGCTCTGCGCGCAGGTCGAGGAAAAGCTGGTCTTCCTGAACCGCGAACACTTTGGACGCATAGCTGAGCATGACGGAAGCGAGGAGACCGACGATGACAACGAGTGCTACAGGTATTACTATACTCATCCTCTTTCTCCTTTCTTATGAGAACATTCCGTTGAAGCCCATAAAGCTCAGGGAAAGGATCGCCGCTGTGATCAGAACGATCGGAACACCTCTGAAGGACTCCGGAATACGGCTCTGATCAACGAGCTTGGTGCGGACGCCGGCCATGACGACCATGGCGAACAGGAATCCGATTCCGGCTCCGAACGCGTTTACCAGAGATTCGATGTAGTTGTAATTGGAATCGATGTTGGTAATGCAGACACCAAGGACTGCGCAGTTGGTGGTGATCAGGGGAAGGAAGATACCCAGCGACTTGTAGAGTGCGGGCATGCTCTTCTTCATGAACATCTCAACCAGCTGTACCAGAGCTGCGATTACAAGGATGAAGACAACCGTCTGCAGGTATCCGATCCCGAACTTATTGAGAAGCTGCTGGATCGGCCATGTGACTGCTGTCGCAAGTACCATGACGAACGTAACGGCGATACCCATACCCGTGGAGCTGTCCAGATCTTTGGAAACTCCCAGGAAGGGGCAGATCCCCAGGAACTGAGCCAGAGGATAGTTGTTTACCAGAACCATGCTGATAATGATGATAAGAAATTTCATGATTTATCCTCCTCTCCTTCTTATTTCTGTGCGGCGCAATCGCCGTCCGCGCAGTTGCCTGCATTGGCGCATCCGTCGCATCCGAACTCGTTGCGGATCTTGCTCTTATCCTTGGTGAAATAGTGAACAGCCGCCATAACGATCGCGTATACGAAGAAACCGCCGGGAACCATGGTCATGATGCTCATGCCGGGGATGAAATTGGAGAGCAGCGGAATTCCCTTGAATCCCTTAGCAAGTCCGAACCAGTCGCCCGCAAGCCATGTGCCGCTTCCGAGAACTTCGCGGATCGTGCCCATGATGACCAGTGTCAGTGTAAAGCCCAGGCCCATGCCGATGCCGTCGAGCGCGCTGTCCAGGACACCGTTCTTGCTCGCGAACATCTCGGCGCGGCCGAGAATGATGCAGTTAACGACGATCAGAGGCAGATACAGTCCCAGTGCGGAATACAGGGAAGGCACAAAGGCCTGGAGCAGCATCTGGACGATCGTAACGAATCCCGCGATAACAGTGATAAAGCAAGGGATTCTTACCTTATCGGGAATAATGTTGTGCAGTGCCGAGATAACGATATTGGAGCAGACAAGAACAGCCGTGGCTGCAAGTCCCATACCGAAACCGGTCTCAACGGAGGTAGATGTCGCCAGTGTGGGGCAGGTACCGATGACCAGCACAAGGACCGGGTTTTCTTTGATCAGTCCGTTCAACAGAACGTCAATTCTTTTCCTCTCTTCCATTACTTCGCACCTCCTAACTCTGCATACTGCGCAAGAGCTGCGTATACGCCCTTGTGGATGGCAGTACCGGATACAGACGCACCGGTAATGAAGCTGAAGCCCGCCTCTTTTTTGACATCCTCAGCACTGAGCGATGTCTTTGTGATGTACTGCGCAAGATATTCGGGATCCTGGTCCTTGGTACCTACGCCGGGCGTATCGGCGTGGTCCGTGACCTTGACGCCGGTGACCGCGCCGGTCGCGTCGAGGCCGACCATCATGGTCAGGTCGCCGCCGAAGGACTTGGTCGTGCAGGTCATTACATAACCGGTATCATTGTTTGCCTTATAAACTTCTGTTACAGACGCCTTACCGTCCGAAGAGGAAGCATAGCTGTCCAGTTCAAGCTGTGTGAAGTCATCCGCGTCGGGAAGCAGCTCTTTTCTGTTCGCGGTAGCGGTGATCGCCGCATTTTTGATGATAATAGGTTCAGAGACCGAGTTGGTCAGTGCCAGAAGGAGTGTCGTCACGAAGCAGATCGCCACGAGGACAACTACCGGCATGCCATATTCCTTAAAATTTTCATTCTTAGTCATTATTTGGCAGCCTCCTTTCCTGCTTCCTTGGCAGCTTTTTTGGCAGCCTTTTCTGCAGCGCCGATGCCGTAGAACTGATTCTGGGCGACCATATCAAGGAGCGGAGCCATGACGTTCATGAACAGGATGGCGAAGGAAGCTCCCTCGGGATACGCGCAGAACAGACGAATGATCATGGTGACAAGGCCGCATCCGATACCGAAGACGATCTTGGCATTTCTCATGATGGGGCTTGTGACATAATCCGTCGCGCAGAAAGTCGCACCGAATACTACACCGCCTGCCAGCAGATGGAACAGAGCCATGTGGAGTGCGCTGTAGTCTCCGCCTGCAAATGAATAGTAGATGAAAGCGAACACGAATACGGTGCCCATATAGCAGACCGGAATGATCGGGGAGATGATCTTCTTCCAGATCAGGATCGCAAGGCCGATCAGGACAGCGATTGTGCAGGTCTCACCCATGGCGCCGCCGATATTGCCGACGAACATGTTGGCGAGGGAAGGAGCCTGGTCCAGTGCGCCGTCAGCCAGAAGGCCCAGAGGCGTAGCGCCGGTCACCGCGTCTGCCGTCTGGTTCAGTCTCGTAACAGGCCATGTGGTCATGTAAGAGGTGAAGGATAAGAGCAGCACGATACGTCCGACGATCGCGGGGTTCGCAAAGTTCCGGCCGAGTCCGCCGTAGAGCTGCTTGACGATGACGATCGCCACAAAGCAGCCGATCACCGCCATCCATACAGGGAGGTTGGAAGGCAGGTTCATGGCAAGGATCACGCCCGTGACACAGGCGCTGAGGTCCTTGACAGTCACTTTTTTGCCGAGCAGTCTCTCGTAGCCGTATTCAAACAGCGCACTGCAGCCTGCGCAGACTGCGGTGAGAATGACCGCTCCGACGCCAAAATAGAAAACACTCGCGATGAAGGAAGGGATCAGGGCGATCAGGACCCACATCATGGTCTTCTGTGTGTCGAGGGCCGTCACCAGATGGGGAGACGACGCCACGGCGAGATTATCATAATATTTTACATTCTTTGTATCCGTCATTTCTGGCTTGCCTCCCTTACTAATCCTTTACCGAGCTTGTTGATGAAGGCCAGCGGACGGCGGGCAGGGCATACATAAGAGCAGCTGCCGCATTCCATGCACTGCATGATCTTCAGATCATTGAGCCTCTTCACATCTCTGGCTTCGTAAGCGTCCGCGAAACCGGTAGGAAGCAGATTGAAAGGACATGCGTTGTGGCATCTGCCGCAGCTGATGCACGCCGTCTCTTCGGGAATCAGGGACTGCTCCTTCGTAAATGCGAGGATCGCGTTGTTGTTCTTTACAATGGGCATTCTGTCGGAGAAGACAGCGCGTCCCATCATGGGACCGCCCATAAGGATCTTGCGGGGCTCTTCCTTGTAGCCGCCGCAGAACTCGATCGCGTCGTGGATCGAGGTTCCGATCGGAAGAAGGACATTGCCGGGCTTTGCGACGGCGTCGCCGTCAATGGTCACTCTCTTTTTGATCAGGGGCATTCCGTCCTTGAGATACTGTCCGAGGAATGCGACGGATGTGATGTTGGAAACGATGCATCCCAGATCCGCGGGAAGAACGCCTGCGTTGCAGGTCTTTCCGGTCACTTCGTAGATCAGGACACGCTCCGCTCCCTTCGGGTAGCTGGCCTGCAGAGGGAAAGTCTTGATATTCGTGATTCCCTGCTCCGCGAACATCTTGTTGAACAGATCGATCGCATCCTGCTTGTTGTCCTCAATGCCGATATAGCACTCAGGAGCCTGAATATACTTCATGATCATCAGGGCGCCGTCGATGATATTCTGGGCGTCCTCCAGCATCGTCCTGTGGTCGGAAGTGATGAAAGGCTCGCACTCCGCGCCGTTAATGATCAGTGTCATGGGCTCGCCCAGGTTCTTGGGATTGAACTTGAGCCAGGTCGGGAAACTGGCGCCGCCCAGACCTACCAGGCCGCTCTCCTTGACCGCCGCTATGAAACTGGGCTGGTCTGTGATCACCGGAGGCTTCACGGAAGGGTCAATTTCCTGCTTGCCGTCCGACTGGATCACAACAAGTGTGTCATAGCCGCCCATGGCGTTTCGCTGCGTCTCGATACCGGTAACAACTCCCGATACGCTCGAATGAACCGGCACGTGAAGAAAAGCGTCTGTGTCACCGATTTTCTGTCCGACAAGGACAGTATCACCCTTCTTGACCAGAGGCTTGCACGGCGCGCCGATATTCTGCGACATCGAGATCTTTACCACATCCGGGACGGGCATTACCTCTGTCGCACATCCGGCCGTATTCTTGTAGTGGCCGGCATGTATGCTGTTTAAATGCTTTGCACCAAACATTGCTGCTCCCCCTTTTCTGGTTTTAATTTAGTTACACTCACATAACGCTATTATAATGCGGACGTGAGGCATTTTGTATAATTGTTAATCTATTAACGCTATTTTTCTGTTCCAATTTGTGAACAATTCCGATTGTTTAGCGCCATATTTTGCAAGGAAATAATTGTTATAACTATTCAGCACCCCACAGTCCCAAATGCTGCGCATCCGGGACTGTGGGCTTCCGAGTCGCTCCGCGCCTTGTCCGCCCAGGAAAAAAGATCAAAAACGTTCCGGTGAGCAAGCTCCCCGGACCTTATTTTAATCTTTTTTCCTGGGTGCTGAATAATTATCATATTCATACATTTTGTCCAAGAAGCGGAAACGTCCGTCGATCCATTCATAAACCTGTGCATACGACGGCTCCTGGCTCCCCTCGTACCATTTCAGGGAGTTTCTTTTAAAAGCGCCGCTCTTCTCCAGGTACGACCTGTTCTCTTCAAACATCTCCCTGACAGATTCGGGGCCGATCCCCTGCGAGCGCCATTTCCTCCACTTGACCCCCGTATCCTCTCTGAGCCCGTCCACAATATGGACCAGGCTCGCGTAGCCGTAATCCCTGTCATAGCGGATCTCGTAGCTGTCCGTGGTGCCGGGATCGAACACGGTGTTTCCGTGATCCGGATCCCATGTGAAGTCATCTCCGAACGTATAATTCAGGTCCCAGATCGTCTCATTGAGCGTATAGCCGCCCTCATTATTCCGGTATGCCGCAAGGAACAGGTTCTTCCAGGTATTGTCTCCCGCCCGGGTCATCTCGCAGAACAGTTCATGGAGGATGAAATTGTCCAGGTTCAGGGAGATTCCCTCCTCTTCCATCTTCGAGAGGTCTCCCGTCTCAAACACCATCTCCTGATAGAGTTGGAAGGGATCGTAGATACACGCACTTCCCTCTTCTTTGGGATACTTGAGCGTCAGGTAGGGGACTCCGTTTCTGTTAAGAACCGCGGTTTGACCGTTGTAGTCAACGAGCTGACCCTCAATACTGATCTCCTCATACCAGGTCCCCACTTTATAGAGCAGGTCTCCGGGATTCATGTCCATCAGCTTCCTGTCGACCGGGTACATGAGGCCGTAGATGCCCATGTACTCACCGTTTACGAGCAGTTCGCAGTATTCGATCTCGGAAGAAGCGACCGGCCGCTCTTCCATGGCGTTCAGGTCCCGCCACAGTTTGTAGCATACCTTCTCTCTCGAAAGAGACTGATCCGTGCACAGAGAGTTCAGGATCCAGTCATCGTCCGAGCGCATTCCGAGAAAGCTCTTCTTGTCAGAACTTCCTCGCGTCTGCTGCAGTTCCACCCGGTAGCTCTTTTTGTCAAACAAAAGGGAAGTGGCGCCCCTTACGTGGAAGGTGCAGTCAGATTCCTGGTACTGTTCTCGGTAAGGGTCAAAGACCAGAAAATTTCCTCTGTACTCATCCTCGCCTTCGATCACCCCTTCTTGGTTGGACATGCAGACTACGGGGAGCCCGGTAAATACAAGGTCGCATTCCCTGTATTCCTGATCAGAGACCACCGCAAGCCTGCAAGTGCGGCCTTCTTCGATGAGAGCGCGCTTATCGTCCGCCGAATCGTTCAAAATACAGATCTGTCCGCCCTGCACAACCGTACTTAAGGAGCCGCTCCAGTCCGGATCCTCGACAGACTGGGGGAGATAAGCCGTGTTGTTCACGCTGTCATACGGAATGCTCTGTTCCTCAAACCGCAGGTCGGAAGGTTCAAAATCACGGCGCTCTTTCCCGGAAAGCATTTTTTCATATTCTGAATGGCTCAAAAAACAGGCCCGGACAGTCTCTCCCTGTTCGGAAGGGACTGTCGGGGCCCACTCTGTTTCACTATGCGGCCGGTCGCTCTCTCCGTCGTCCTTTCGGGCAGAACCTGTCTCTTCCTTTTCATGGACAGTGCTTTCCTGTGGGGCAGAACCTGCCCCGCTGCTTTTGTACCAGAAAGCTGCGCCCGTTAAAAGGGCCGCCGAAACGCACAGTATGATAGTTATTATAAGAAGTCCGTATCTTTTCATTTTGATCAGTAATATACCGTTCCGACCAGTTCCCTGCCGCTCTCGGCGATCAGGGCGATCTCTTTGCGGATCATCATGTAATCCGATTTGCCAATCTGCTCCGTCAGAATAACACCGGCCATATCCCCGAGTTTTCTAAAGGCGGCCGCGTCCTTGCTGAAGTCGGGGATCGCCACGAATTTCAGGTCGTCCTTCGCCGCGGGAACTCTCTCGCCCAGTTTCGCTGCAAGCTTTTCGATCTGATCCGCGGAAACCGATCCAACGATACCGATCTCCTTGTTTTCTTTCCCTGCCATGCATCTCTCCAGCCTGGCAAGCATGAACTCGATCGCGGATGCCTCCTCCGTCTTTCTGTCCGAGAAGTCAGCCAGCGTCTTAAGTCCGAATTCGCCGTCGATCTCCTCCGGCGAGAGAATGACGCCCTTCCGGATGATCATGACGATGATCACCGCAAGAGCAAGGACCATACCGGCCGCAAGTCCGACAAAGCCGAGCTTTATTCCGTTTATGAGCATATATTTTTTGGAATACTGATCGACCGCCACCGGCTTTGTGAGGCCGCTGCTCTGGTTCTGCGCCGTGTAGAGCGAAGACTGAAGCTTTGTCAGCGCGTCGTTCTGCGCGACCTGATAATTCTGTATTTCCGCGTCGAACACCTGGGCGGTTCCTTCATTGATAACAGTGACCTTAAAATCTCCGAGATCGGACATGCCTTTCACTTTTTCCTTCAAAAGCTTATCGAGCAGTTCCTCTTTGATTGCCTTGGCATTCTCGGTATCTTCCGCGCGGACAACGACCCGGACCACCGATGCCGCAGGCGTGATCTTGACAGAGATCACTTCTCTGAGATATTCGGAATTCATCCCTCTTTTCTCCGCGATCTCACTGACCACGTTTCCGAAGTATACCTCGTCATAGAGCGCATTCATGATCGAGGTAATATCGGCAGCGGTAAGAGCCTTCTCACCGGTTCCTGTGATCGTGAGCTCGGCAAATGATTCGGGACACCTCACATAGTCCAGATTCATTTTCAGAGAGTTCTTTATGTAATCCTGTTTTTCGTCGACAGCCTGCTGAAGATTGCTGATCGTGCTCTTGTACTGTTCGACGGAAGCCTTATAGACTTCCTGCTTAGTCTTGTAGCTGTCATACTCCTTGATCATCTGGTCCTTTTTGGAATGGATCGACAGGATCTTATAGGCCCCCATCAGTCCGCCGAGAACAACCCCTGCAAGGAGGATCAGCTTCCACCTCATCAGAGCGCAGCGCAGCAGTCTCACGAGACTGACCTGCCTGGTATTCTCATCTTCTCTGTAATCATAAAAATCTTTCTGTGTCACGATATTTTCCTTTCCTGCTCCATGGCATATATGAATTATGGAATAGCCTTCTTGCGTGCCTGCGGAACCGCGGACGCGATCCCGTCCTCTTCCCTCTGATGATCTTTGTTCATCTCCTCGGTCGTCAGGTCAAAATATTGCATGCGGTCATTTCCGTCGGAGGCGATATCCCACGTCAGGTCGGCTTCATGCCATGAGCCGTCCCAATAGACAAGGTTCCAAACATGGGCCGCTCCCCTGCTCTCGCCCGGCACCGCAAGGCACCGGATCCCGCACCGCGCAAGGAGATATTTGTAAGCCAGCGAGATTCCGTCACAAACGCCTTTCCCGTCGATGATGACGCCGCAGGCCGTGTGCTGCGCCTCCAGCCGTTCATCGTACATAGCTGTCTCGTCATATTCCGTCTGCGAGGCGAGCTTTTCATAGATCGCGGCCGCTCTGTCCCGGTCGCTGTCCGTCTCCTTGACGTCTTTCAGAAACTCGTCGGCAGCTTTCTCGAAATTTTCTTTTTGCCGGGCAAGCTCTTCTTCCGAAGCCGGGATCGCCGCTGCCGCCACAGCGTCGGCGCGCTCCTCCCCGCCTTGGCCGACGAGGGGCCTGTACCCGTATGTCCTGCTCAGCCAGAAAATTTCCGGGTGGTCATACAAAAATCCCTGGTAGACAGCATCAAGATCGCTCGCCGCAACACTTGCAGCCTCCCCCTGTCCGTCGCGGATCGGAACCGGTTCCTCTCCGAAGGGATCCTCCGCCGCGCTTCGGAACGCGTCGTAGGCCATTTTCTGCTCTTCGTTAAAGGAATCGTAATACCATTCCTCCGCCTGCCGAAGGGTCGTTTCCTCGCCGCTGTTTTCGGCCGCGCTGCTGCCGCCCGGCCCGCATGCGCCCAGTACCGCCCCTGCCAGTACGGCAATGAGGATCGGCATCACGAGCCGGCCCCTTAAGTGCGCCGCCCTTTTCATGGGGCGCTCCTCTTCTTTTTCAGGATCTTGTCCAGGACGATCTCCGTAATAAAGGTATCGCGCAGGACAAGGATCATGATGCAGTATACCGTAAAGCCGGCCGCTACTTCCAGAAGCAGGGCGATGAGGTCAGAGGCGATGAATCTGTCTATGACCTTGATCACCGCAAACATGATGATTCCGGCGGTGAGCTTTTTCCAGCCTTCGCGGAGCAGCGTGTCCGCCGTGAGGTAACCGCCACAGAACCTGAAATAGAGCACGGTGATCACAAGCTCGGCGATGAGGGACGCCATGATCGCGCCGTACCCCCAATAGCGCGGGATCAGGATGAGGTTCAGCGTCAGGTTGACGAGCGCGCCGATGATGATGAACTTCGCGCTCAGCTTTCTGTTCCCCGAAGGCGTGTAATACTGCGATCCCAGGCAGTTGCTGACGCCGATGATGACAACGATCGGACTCATGAGCATCAGCATGACGATAACCCGGTCGTATCCGGGTCCCAGGAATATGGGCACAAATCGTTTCGCTACACCGCTCAGTCCGAAGCAGATGCCGATCCCCATAAACAGGATATAGTTGATGGAGTCCCGGATCCTCTCCTTGATCTCATCGTACTTTTCTTCCGCGAACAGATAGGCGATCCTCGATCCCAGCACCATATTGAGCGAAGAGAATGTGAGCGCCTTCATCATGTTGATGATCTGCATCGTGTAGTGATAAAACCCGTTTTCCGCCTTATTGTTCGTGATCAGTCCGATGAGCGTCCTGTCGAGCACCGTGTAGACGCTCGTTGCGATCGACGGCACAAAATAGATCAGCGTCTCGCGGAAATGTCTGCGGAAAGAAAGCGTTTTAAAATCCACTTTCTGTATAAAGCGCGGTACGTAGAGCCACATGGTCAGATTTCCGATCATTGTGGAGGCCGTGATGATGATAATGTAAAGCAGCAGGTCGTCCTGCTTCTTTACAAACAAAAACATGAGCACCACGCCGATCAGCTTGCAGGCCGCGTTCTTGGTCACCGTATATTTGAACTGCTCCATCCCGGCAAAAAACCAGGAAATGTCAAACATGGTCGAAAACAGTCCCATTGTCAGGACAAGATAGATCACTTTATAGCGGGGAGTGAACGCAATAAACAGAAACCAGACGATAATGCACACCGTCGAAGTCATGACCGTCATCAGCTCGATCTCCCAGAACAGTTTGCTCCTCATGGCGGCGTCATTGCGCACTCTCGCGATCTCCCTGGCGCCGTAAGTCGCCGTGCCGAGCGCGGCGAACATGGCAAAATAGGTCTGTATGGAATTTGTATAGTCATAAATACCGCTCTGGTCCGGTCCCAGGACCCTCGCCACATAGGGAGCCGTGATAATCGGAAGTATGATCAGGAGCACCTGATAGATCGTACTGATCGCGATATTTTTCTTTAAACTAGGCTGTTCGCTCAATCTGTTCCCTCTTGCCGGCCTGCTCCCCCGAAAGCAGGCTCATTCTGTATTTTTTCAGTTCCGCTCTCCCCCGCCGGACTTTCTTCCTGTTCCATTTCAGAAGGCCGACCGCATACCAGATCGCCAGAAGGGCGGTGTTTTCCGAGACAGAGAGCAGCAGGTTGTTGAATATGGAGTAAAGTGCCATGCAGAAAAGCCAGATCGCCAGGACCTTGTCATTTTCCAGTACGGCGGCGTACATGATGATCGTATAGTAGAGAATGATCATGATAAAAACGATCAGTCCGTAGCCGAGCAGGTTCTTGATATAGCCGCTGTCGATATAGAAATACCGTCCCACCGAGACGTCCGTGTTCTCCTTGATCTGAACGCCGAGCAGGTGAACGCCGTAGTCCCTGATTCCCAGAAACGCCAGGCTGATCCGGCTGTGGGAGAAGTCATCCAGCTTCTTCTGCCACGGGATCCTCCAATTGTAATTCTTGCACATCAGATAGGTCACGAGCGCAAATACCGCGTAGCAGGAACAGACAAGCTTCTTGGCCGTCCCCTTATTCGGGATCAGCCGGATCCTGAATTTAACGCTGATCACATACAGCGCTATGAAGAGGATTCCGACCGCAAACGGGAACGTCGTATCGGTCACGATGAGGAGCCAGGTACAGACGGCCGTAAGAAGCAGGATCAAGGACCAGGGGGCCGTTTTCTGCGCCGCGGCGCGCCCGCCTTTTCCCCGCCTTAGCGGCTCCGTGCTCACATACAGAGCACAGAAAATAATATTATTGAAGTAAATGGAAGCATAAGAGACGTAGTTGAAATTCAGGAATTCCCTCACTCGCTGCTTGTAGACATCTCTCTCGAGCTGCAGGATCCCGACCCTGTCGATCATGACCGGAAGGACCCATAATGCCGTACAGGTCCACAGGGAGACTTTACAGATCCGCCTGAAACTCACGTCCCTGGCCGCAAAGATCATGAGCAGCACCTGGATCAGGGGCATTCCGGTATTGACCTGCCGCTGCACAACCACAAAAACAGCTGCAGCTGTAATGAATACCGCGGCAGCCTTCAGATGTACATTTTTCTCAGTGAGAAAAATCTTCAGGGCAAAAATGAGCATGCAAAAATAGCGAACGGCTGTAATAAGTCTTCCGCCAAAGAGATCAAGAAAAACAGTCCTGCTTATATAAAACTGTGCCAACCATAGTATAAGTCCGGTATAAAAGATGATCTCCTCAGCACTGACTCTGACCCCTCTCATATCGAACTTAATACTACCCTGTCGATAATTATTTATTACCATGTAAATCCGTCCTCATATAATGGATTTTCCAAATCAGAAGCTCTCATTATATTTTTTATGGAAAAACTTCGCCTTGAGGAAAGATACGCCCTTCTTTACCCAATCGACTTTCTCTATATAGACCAGCGGAAGGACCTTGATCGAAGAAGTGCTGATCGCACCGGTCTCGATCTGTCTGTCAAGCCAGACATTAAAAATAATCTCACTGATTCTTCCGTAAAGGCGGCCTTCAAACGCATCCAGGACACTGTCGTCGATTCTTGTCTCAAGCTCTTCCAGAATGTCGAACAGCCATGTGCAGTAAATGTTGAAATGCGCCCGGTCCATAATGATCATATTGAACATATACCCGTGCGTCTGGTCCAGGACCTTGTCGTAAGACTCCAGGTACTCGGGATATCTCTCGGACATGATCGCCCTGGTGGCGTCCAGATGCTCCGCGTAGTGAGTGTGCGCGTAGTGGGAATAAAGAGTCTCTATAAAATAGTGCTGCAGCTTGGGGACAAAGACTTCATACTTTCCCAGCATGGGCTGAAGTTCCTTGTAGGTCAGGATGTGGTCGAACATATCCTTTCCCTTATTTCTGCCGCCAAAATAGCGCCTGTAATGAACGAGTCCTATATAATCGCTGTTCAGATTCTTCCACGCCCAATAAATCCCGGTGAGTTCGCAGTACCTGGGGTTCTTGAGAGATATATTGTCGCCCTCATTGTCCTTCTGATATCCGAAATCAAGGGGATTCCCTTTAGCATCCTTCTTGCCCTCCGCCCCGACATGGATCGGAAGATAGAGCGGGTCGTCGGGCATTCTGTATTTTTTATGCGCTGCTACAACGATTGTAGCCGTCAAAGGTTTATCTGACATTTCTGACTCCAAAGCGGTTTATAGATTACCAGTTCAATACTATCATACCAAAGTGCTTTTTTTCAATAACAAGACTTAATAAAAGAAGCAGGCGTCTCCAAAGGAGAAAAAGCGGTAGCCGAGCCTGATCGCCTCCTCATAAGCCCCCAGGACCCGCTCCCGGCCCGCGAAGGCCGAGACGAGCATGACGAGCGTGGATTCCGGGAGATGGAAATTTGTGATCAGGCCGTCCATTACTTTGAACTTATATCCGGGATAGATAAAGATCGACGTATCGTCAGCACCCGCATGAACGATCCCGCTGTCGTCTGCAGCGCTCTCCACCGTCCTGCAGGCCGTTGTGCCGACGCAGATCACCCGGTGCCCTTCTTCACGGGTGCGGTTAATGAGACGCGCCGCTTCTTCCGACACCTGGTACCACTCCGAATGCATGTGGTGGGTTGTCACATCGTCGACCTTGACGGGCCGGAAGGTCCCCAGTCCCACGTGCAGTGTCACAAAAGCCGTGTTCACACCCATGGCCCTGATCTCATCCAGAAGTTCCTGCGTGAAATGAAGCCCTGCGGTCGGCGCCGCGGCGCTCCCTTCATATCTGGCATAGACCGTCTGGTACATGTTCTTATCCTCGAGTTTATGCGTGATATAAGGCGGCAGCGGCATCTCTCCGAGCCGGTCCAGGACCTCTTCGAAGATTCCCTCGTACTCAAATTCCACCAGCCGGTTTCCTTCGTCGAGAATATCGAGGATTACCGCCTTCAAGCTCCCATCCCCGAAGGTCACCCGCGCGCCGGGTTTGAGCTTTTTGCCGGGCCTCACCAGTGTCTCCCACCGGTCGGCTCCCAGCCGCCTTAAGAGAAGGATCTCCACGTTCGCGCCGGTATCCTCCTTGGTTCCCAAAAGCCTTGCGGGGATGACTTTCGTGTCGTTGAGGACCAGCGTGTCACCGGGCCGCAGGTATTCTTTGATGTCCCGGAAGATCCGGTGCTCGATCTCTCCCGTCTCCGTATTCATGACAAGGAGCCGGGAAGCCGCCCGGTCCTCGAGAGGATCCTGCGCGATCAGCTCCTGCGGCAGGTCAAAATAGTAATCCGATGTCTTTAATCCGGTGATCTGTTCCATTTGTTTCAACACTTTCCGTAAATGATCCGCCTGCGCTCAGCGATCAGAAAAAGGGGAACGGTTCGTTCTGCCTTTTACTGATTCCTGATGGCAGCATTTTTTAAGAATACTTTGTAGCCGCGATAGGCCTCATAGAGATCCGCTTTGCTGGTCGCTTCCCAAGGGGAATGCATGCTCAGTACGGGAACTCCGCAGTCGATCACGTTCATTCCGTACAGAGCCAGGATATACGCGATCGTTCCGCCTCCGCCTACGTCTACCTTGCCGAGCTCCGCCGTCTGCGTGCAGATCTCTTCTCTGTCGAAGATATCCCGCAGGTGGGCGATATACTCCGCATTGGCGTCGTTGGACCCCGACTTGCCTCTGCTGCCCGTAAACTTGTTAAAGGCCATGCCCCTTCCCATAAAGGCCGCATTCTTCTTCTCGAAGACGGACGCGTAAGCCGGGTCAAAGGCGGCGCTCACATCCGAGGAGAGCATGCAGCTGTTTGCCAGCGTCCTTCTGAGCGCCAGTTCGCTGTAGCAGCCGCAGAGATTCATGACCTCCGCCACGGCGTTCTCGAAGAACCTGGATCTCATGCCCGTAGCTCCGACGCTTCCGATCTCCTCTTTGTCGACCAGAAGTGTGCAGCTGGTTCTCTTAATGTCATGGGTCTCGATCTGTGCCCGGAAGGAGGGATAAGCGCAGGCTCTGTCATCCTGGCCGTAGCCCAGGACCATGCTCCTGTCAAATCCGGCGTCCCTCGCCTTACCGGCGGGCACGATCTCCAGCTCGGCGGACTCGAAGTCGCCTTCTTCGATTCCATAAGTCTCGGAGAGAATGCTCAGGATGGCCTTCTTCACTGCCTCCTTGCCGTTCTCCTTGTCCTTCTTACCCGCTTTCGTGTCGGCGTCGATCACGACCGGTTTGCTTCCGATGATCAGGTCGAGGGCCTCACCTTCTACGACGGTCGCGGCGTTTTTCTTCAGCTGCTCCTGGGACAGGTGGATCAGCAGGTCCGAGACAAAAAATACAGGCTCGTCCTCATCTTCACCCACGCGCAGGATCACTGTCTCTCCGCTCTTTTTGACGATCACGCCGTGGATGGCCAGCGGCAGCGTTACATACTGGTATTTTTTGATGCCGCCGTAATAGTGCGTATCCAGATAGGCGATCTCGCTGTCCTCATACAGGGGATTCTGCTTGACGTCCAGACGGGGAGAATCGATGTGGGCGCCGAGTATGTTCATCCCGCTCTCAAAGGGCTCCGTGCCGATCTCAAAAAGGACGATCGACTTATTCATCCAGACGCTGTAGACCTTGTCGCCCGCCGAGAGCCTTCTTCCTTCCGAAATAGCTTCGCTCAGCTCTATGTAGCCGTTTTCTTCGGCCTCGTTGACAAATCGGTCAATGCACTCCCGCTCCGTCTTTCCGTCGTTAAGAAAGCACTTGTAATCCTCTGCGAAATCCATGCAGGACTTCTGCATTCCGAGGTCATAGGTATTCCATGCGTTGATTCTCTCCATAATGATTCTCCTCACTGCAGTAATTTCGTGTATCGCTGTATAGCCATAAAGAAGTGCATCTTCATACGGTTGTATAAGATGCACTGTCGCTTATTGCATAATAATACCTGAAACGCCGTCTTCCGTATTTTGACTCCTAGCACGCATGCCAGGTGGGTGTCCGCAGCTCAGACCTTTGCCTTCCACTGGCAGCGCATAAAGCGCCGGAGGCATGACAGCCGTAAGAGCAATGTAAGATTCCCGTTTAAAGTAATTGTAGGTTCAAAATAACGGAAATGTTGGCCTTTCAGGCAAGTTCATTATAACACATTATTTCGGTCTGTACAATCTGCATCAGACAGGCTCGGTCTGTAATATCAGCCACTGCTGCTCCTCGGGATTCATAAGCGGCATGAGCTCCGTGCGCACTCTCTCGTGGTACTCGTTGAGAAGCTTTCTCGTATCGGGCGTCAGGTAAGCGGGGTCGATCAGGTTCCTGTCAAAAGGCACCAGCGTGAGCGGCTCGAAGGAAAGGAAACGCCCCCACTCATTTGTCGTGTGATCGACCACTTCCAGGATTGTCTCGATCCGGATTCCGTACTTTCCTTCGAGGTAAACGCCGGGTTCGTCCGAGACGATCATGCCGGGCGCAAAAGGCGTATCCTGTCTGCCCGGGAAAACTCTCCAGCGGATCGACGGCGGGGTCTCGTGGACGTTCAGGAAGTATCCGATCCCGTGTCCCGTGCCGCATTTATAATCCAGTCCTTCTCTCCACATCGGCTCTCTGGCCAGGATGTCGAGATTCGCGCCGGTGCATCCGTCAAGGAAGACGGCTCCCATGAGCTGCAGATTGGATACCGCGGTCAGCGTGTAGTGTTTTTTCATATCTTCCGTGACAGGTCCCAGCGCGATGGTCCGCGTGACATCCGTCGTACCGGTCAGATACTGTCCGCCGGAATCCACCAGGAGCATCCCCTCCGGCGCAAGCTGCGCGTCGGAGACACCGGGGACCGCTTCGTAGTGCATCATGGCCGCGTTGGGGCCGTAAGCGGAGATCGTGGGGAAAGAGAGATCCATATAGTCGTCGATCTGCGCGCGCAGATTGTCGAGATACGCCGCGGCGCCGGACTCTGTCACAGGCTCCGCGCCCGGCTTTCCGACCGTCTCCGTGACCCACATGATAAATCTGCACAGCGCTGCGCTGTCGCGCTTGTAGCAGGCGCGGATATTCGCCATCTCCACGGCATTTTTGACACTTTTGAACCCGACCAGGGGACTCGGCGCCCCGATCATCTCACAGCCGCCTTTACTGCTCTCAAGGCCCTTTCTCGCCGCGAGGTAGACGCTGTAGCTCACGCAGTCCGGGTCGCACAAAAGGTCTCCTTTGTGGTCGTAGACAGCAAGAAACTCTTCCAGGTCATTGTAAGGAAGGATGGAAATCCTGTGCAGAGCCGCGTAGGACCGAAGCTCCTGCGTCACTTCCCCGTCCTGAATAAAGAGATAGACATTTCTGTCGTCCACAAGTATATGGGTGAGGGCGACAGGATTGCAGGTGACGTCCGCTCCGCGCATATTGAGGAGCCACATGATATTGTCCAGCTTGCTGTCAATATAGGTGTCCGCTCCCGCCTCCTGCACGGCGCTGCGCAGGCGCCCGAGTTTGTCCTCGATGTCCTCCCCGGTGTAATCTTCCTCCAGGAGCATCACCGGATGGCAGGGAAGCGCCGGCCTGTCGCTCCAGATTCCTTCCGCAAGGTCACAGCCGATCTTCAAAGAGCCTTTTTTGCTCTTCATGAGCTTCTCGTAGCCCCTGCCTTCCTTGCTGGGGACACAGCGCCCGTCAAATCCCAGTACAGAACCCTCCTCCATATTTTGGCGCAGGTACTCGGTGATCGTCGGAACGCCCGGCTCTCCCATTTTCATGAGCGTCACGCCGGAGCCTTCCAGTTCCGCCGCGGCCTGGATAAAATACCGGCCGTCCGTCCACAGGCAGGCTTCCTGCTCCCGAACGATCAGCGTTCCCGCCGATCCCGTAAATCCGCTGAAAAACTCTCTTGTGTGGAAATAGTCCGCCGCATATTCCGAATTGTGGAAATCCGCAGTGGGGATCATGTAGGCGTCGATCCCCTCTCTCTTCATTGCTGCCCGCAGCAGTTCGATTCTGTCTCTGTGTATACTGCCCATTACTGCCTCCTGACAGATTGTCAGCGGTCCGCTCTCGCGGGCCGCTTATCCGTTAAATCACGGCCCGCAAGAGCGGGCCGCCTGTTCATTTCGTTTGTCTGTTTCGCTCAGGCCTGATCCGTAAGCCCCAGGAACCTGCGGACTTCTTCCTTCATCTGCGTTCTGTCGCAGACAATGTCGTGAAGGATCGGCGCGTCCTTAAGGTCACTCACCGCCTTGGGAACGGGCACGCCCGCCACTTCGCTGAGCTTGTCGGCCAGCTCCAGGTCCGGGAGCGATGTATCTTTGCCAAGTGCCGCCATGACGCTTCCCTCAAACTTGAAGGGGCTCGCCGTGGAATCGATGACAGCGGGGGTTCCGTCCGAAGTCTCGCTCCGATACCTTCTGTAGACACTGCTGGCCACCGCCGTGTGGGGATCGATCACATATCCGTCGCCCATGTAGACAGTGCGGATCTCCTGTGCTGTCTGCTCCTCATCCGCATAGCCGCTCACGAAGTCGCCGAGCTGCTCCCTCATATGCTCCGTGATGGTGTATCTTCCCTTTTCCTTCAGGTCCTTCATAAATGCCGCGCAGACGGCCGGATCATCTCCGCCGATGTGGTAGATCAGCCTCTCGAGGTTGCTCGAGATCAGGATATCCATCGAAGGGGAGCTCGTCAGGACAAACTCGCGGTTCTTATCATACTCGCCCGTAGTGAAGAAATCAAAGAGGACCTTGTTGGAATTGGAGGCGCAGATCAGCTTGCCGATCGGAAGCCCCATTCTCTTGGCGTAATACGCCGCCAGGATATTGCCGAAATTGCCGGTGGGAACGACGAAATTCACCGGATCTCCCTCTTCGATGACGCCGTCCGCCAGAAGTCTTGTATAGGCATATACGTAGTAGACGATCTGAGGCGTCAGACGGCCGATATTGATGGAATTGGCCGAGGAGAACTGCATGCCGTGCCGCGCCATCTCCTCCACCAGGGCCTTGTCCGTAAAGAGGTTCTTGACGCTGGTCTGCGCGTCGTCGAAGTTTCCGTTGATCCCGATGACCCTCGTGTTGGCGCCCACGGTTGTCACCATCTGTCTCTCCTGGATCGAGGAGACGCCGTGCTTGGGATAAAAGACCATGATCTTTGTTCCCTCGACGCCCGCAAATCCCGCCAGGGCGGCTTTTCCGGTGTCTCCGCTGGTCGCCGTCAGGATCACGATCTCCGCGCCCGACCCATTCTTGGCGGCCGCCGTCGTCATCAGATGGGGCAAAATAGAGAGCGCCATGTCCTTAAAGGCAATCGTAGGTCCGTGGAAAAGTTCAAGGTACCAGGCATTGCCCGATTTTCTTAAGGGGACGATCTCCTCCGTATCAAATTTGCTGTCATAGGCGCTTTCAATGCACTTTTTCAGCTCCTCCTCCGTGTAGTCCGAAAGAAGCAGGCGCATAACCTCATACGCTACGCCGCGGTAGTCCATTTTCGCCAGCTGCGCCGGCGTGCACTCGAGTTTGGGAACGGAAGTGGGCACGTAGAGCCCTCCGTCTTCCGGAAATCCTCTCAGGATCGCCTGCGAGGCAGTGATCGGGGTACTGTCCGAACGGGTGCTTTTGTATAGTATCTCCATCAGAATGCTCCTTTCTGTTTTCAGGGCTGTGGGGAGTTGCTGTGACCTATGGGTGATAGTGTATCACAAACGTTTGGTAATGGCAAAATGGAATCCGAAATGTTAGTATATACATGTATTTGATCAAGACAAGCTCCATGTTACGCTTTTTTGGCAAGAGGTCAGCATGCGAATCATAAGTAAAACAATTGACATCAGCGCGCAGGATCAGCTCCTGCAGGCCATGGCGCCTTTATCCGATTTCCTTCTGCTGGACATTGAGACCACCGGCCTGAGCGCCGAAAACAACGCGGTCTATCTGATCGGCTGCGTCTATCACCAGTCAGACGGCTGGAATCTGATCCAGTGGATGGACAACACGGGAAACGAAGAAAAGGAAGTCCTCTCCTCGTTTCTTTTGTTTGCGTCCGGTTACAAAATTCTGGTCCATTACAACGGCGACCGGTTCGACATCCCTTTTCTCCGAACGAGGATGGAGTTTCACGGCCTTTCCGACGCGTCGGTCCCGGCCGGCACGCTCGATCTCTACAAAGTCATCCTACCTTTCAAGCGGATCCTGGGGCTTCCCGACTACAAGCAGCAGACCATGGAGACCCTTCTGGGGACCGGGCGCGTGGAGCAGCAGAGCGGCGCCGACCTGGTCAGGATCTACCGCAAGTTTATCGTCGACCCTGAGGCGGACCTCCTTGCGCAGCTCCTCGCCCACAATGAAGCCGACGTGACCGGACTTCTCGGCCTCGTTCCGCTTCTTATTTACAGTGATCTCGACGCCGACCAGTTCCGGGTGCGAAAGGCGCAGGCCAATTATTTCACCGACTACGACGGCTCCCGCAAAGAAGAATTATTCGTTTTCTTCAAACTGCAGAGGCCTCTTCCGGCGCCCGTATACGCCTCCGCCGACCACTGCTATGTCAAAATAGAGGGGGACGCCGGCGTACTCAAAGTGCCGCTCTACACGGAAGTAATGAAGTACTTCTATGCCAATTACAAGGATTACTACTTTCTCCCCGAGGAGGACATGGCCGTCCACAAATATCTCTCCTCCTACGTGGAAAAGAGCCGCCGGGTCCAGGCCAAACCGGAGACCTGCTACACCAGGAAAGCCGGCTCCTTCCTTCCCCAGTGGGACCTGTACCGGACTCCCTTCTTCAAGAGAACCTACCAGGACTCCGAGCTCTTCTTTGAATTCTCGGATGACTGCAAGAAAGACCGGAGTTTTCTGTCGGGGTATGCGGCCTATGTATTTGCGCATATCAAAAACAGTAAATGAGAAAGAGGTTGTCACTTTTGTGACAACCTCTTTTTTGTTTATCTTTCTTTATGAAGACGAGTCAGCGGCAGCTGCCGATCACTCTTCGTCTCCCTCGGGATGCTCTGCGATATAAGCATCTACGTCAACGGAAGCTACATCCGCATCTTCGCGGGCGCGCTCAGCGGCACGTCTTGCTCTCTCTTCCTCGATCAGAAGCTGCTTGACGCTGAGGCTGATCTTGTTGTTGGCTTCGTTGAAGTCAACGATCTTAGCGGTAACTTCCTGGCCGATCTTCAGAACATCGGAAGGCTTCTCGATGTGCTCTCTGGCGATCTGGGAAACATGAAGCAGTGCATCGATACCGGGCTCAAGCTCTACGAATGCGCCGAAGTCGGTCATTCTTGCGACTGTACCGGTAACCTTTGTGCCGACAGCATACTTCTCAGCTGCGCCTGCCCAAGGATTCTCCTCAGGGAACTTCAGGGACAGAGCGATCTTGGTGCCCTGGATGTCCTTAACCAGAACGCGAAGCTTCTGGCCGACCTTGAAGACCTTCTTGGGATTCTCAACGCGGCCCCAGCTCATCTCGGAGATGTGAAGCAGACCGTCTGCTCCGCCCAGATCCACGAATGCGCCGAAGTCGGTGATATTCTTAACAGTACCCTCAACGATGTCACCGGGCTGGATGGTAGCGAAGAGCTTCTCCTGCATCTCTTTGCGCTTTGCAACAAGGAGAACCTTGCGGTTGCCGATGTATCTGCGTCTGTTGGGGTTATATTCGGTGATCATGAACTCGATCTCCTGTCCGAGATACTTGTTCAGATCCTTCTCATAGGTATCGGATACCAGGCTTGCAGGGATGAATACTCTTACTTCATCAACTACTACACTGAGTCCGCCGGAAAGGACCTGTGTCACCTTTGCTTTGAGAACTTCCTTGTTGTTGTAGGCTTCTTCGATGCGCTTGTTGCCGCGGTCTGCTGCCAGTCTCTTGTAGGAAAGAAGGACCTGGCCGTCGCCGTCGTTGACCTTGATGACCTTGACTTCAAGCTTGTCACCAATATGAAGCACTTCTGTGAGATCCACAGATGAATCATTCGTGTACTCGCTGCGTGTAAGAACGCCGTCTGACTTATAGCCGATGTTTAAAATGGCTTCGCCCGGCTTTACGTCGATGACTGAACCTTCAACTGCCTCCCCCGTATGAATTGTCTTAAAAGACTCGTTAAGCATTTGTTCAAAAGTCTGCTCTGACATGATTTTGAACCTCCTCTATGATATTCTTTGGGGTCGACGCCCCTGCGGTGATTCCTATGATCTGTTCATTTCCGGCAGGAGAAAGATTAAGGTCACGCCACGTTTGTATGAAATACGTGTTTGCACACTCCCGCTTGCAAATCTCGTAGAGCTTGGCGGAGTTGGAACTGCTCCTGCCTCCGATGACGATCATGATGTCCGCCCTGGACGCAATAGCCTTCGCTTCAGCCTGCCGCTCATGTGTAGCATTGCAAATGGTATTCATACATCGTACATTGTATCCTTTTTCACTTAAAATAGCAATAATTTCTTCAAATTTGTTTGCGTTGAAAGTCGTCTGCGAAACAACGCAGATATTTTGCCGCTCTTTATTGTCAGAAGGGTCATTTTCAATTATTTTTGCGAACTCCCTTGCCTGCTCCGTGTTCTCGATCACGGTGACCGGCGTGTGGGACCACCCCATGATCCCTTTCACTTCCGGATGGTCCTGATTTCCGATGATCACGATCTTTTCTCCGGCCGCGCTGTTTTCCTCCACGATCCTGTGGATCCTCTTCACAAACGGACAGGTCGCGTCCACACACTTGGCGCCGGTGGCGCGCAGCTTTTCGTCCTCTTCCCGGGAGATCCCGTGGGAGCGGGTGATAATAGTGCCTCCCCGGATCCCGCTCAGTTCGTCGTCGGACGTGATCACATGCACGCCTCTTCTCTCGAGATCCGCGACGACTTCTTCGTTGTGTATGATCGGGCCGTAGGTGTAGATCGGGCCGCCCTTTTCCACTTCCTCATATACCGTATCCACTGCGCGTTTGACGCCGAAACAGAACCCCGCGCTCTTTGCAGTAATGATCTCAGCCATATTCGCCACACCTCAGTTCTTGCTGCCGATCTTCTCGTCGATGATCGACAGGATCCGTTCCACGACTTCGTCGATCGTCAGGTCCGACGTATCGACCAGCACCGCGTCATCCGCCTGTTTCAAAGGAGAGATTGCCCGGTTCATGTCGCGCTCGTCCCTCTCCTTGATCTGCGCCTTGATCTCGTCAAGGTCTGCACTCTCATCATTTTCCATAAGCTCCAGGTATCTTCGCATCGCTCTCACTTCCACACTGGCTGTGAGGAATATTTTGACCTGTGCGTCCGGGAGCACGACCGTGCCGATGTCCCTGCCGTCCATCACGACGTTCTGGCGGCGCGCCAGCTCCTGCTGGAGCTGGACGAGCTTTACGCGGACGTCTCCGTTCACGCTGGTCCTGGATGCCATGTCGCTGACTTCGGGTGTCCTGAGATACGCGTTGACGTTCTCTCCCGCGAGCAGGACGACCTGAACGCCGTCCCTGTATTCGATCGTGATGTCCGCGCCGCCGCAGCGGGAGCTGATCGCCGCACTGTCGTCCGGGTCGATCCCCAGCCGGTACAGATACAGTGCCATGGCGCGGTACATGGCGCCGGTGTCCACATAAATATAGTTTTTCTCTGCCGCTACTTTCCTGGCAATGGTGCTCTTTCCCGCGCCTGCCGGCCCGTCAATTGCGATATTGATCATTTTGGTCCTCCATCCGTTATTTGCTGCTGTCCGCACGCTTGTATATTACTTTATTCATTCACAAATCCGCCGAAAATCCGCCGGCACTTTCTTCCTGCGCCGCGCTCTCTCCGGCCAGTCTCCCCGTCGACCAGGCGATCTGCAGGTTGAACCCGCCGGTGTGGGCGTCGACATCGAGCACCTCGCCCGCCGCGTACAGTCCGTCGATGCTCTTGCACTTCATGGTAGAAGGGTCAAAGGCTTTTACGTCCAGGCCGCCCCTTGTGACGATCGCCTCGGCAAAGCCTCTGCTGCCCTGCGCCGTGATCGGAACGGCGCGGATGAGTGCCGCAAGCCCCGCGATCTCTTTTGTGTTCAGAGAAGCCCCTGTCCTGTCCCGCAGTCCCGAGAGATCCGCGATCACTTCCGCCAGCCTCGCGGGAAAGAGAGGCCTGATCACACCGGCCAGCTTCTTCGCGGGCGCCGCCTCGATCTCCCGCCGGAGACGGTTCTCCAGCTGCTCCTGTGTCAGGGCCGGTTTCAGATTGATAAAAAGCTTATATCCCCCGGGATTCTTATTAAAATCCATGTAGCAGGAGGCCGTCAGCACCAGCGGTCCGCTGACGCCGAAGTGGGTGAACAGCATCTCGCCAAAACCCTTGTAGAGCGGCTTTTTCTTCTTTTTCCCGCTCTCCGCTTCCGGCCTTTCCACGGTCAGCTCCACGTTCTTGAGCGAGAGGCCCTGCAGGTCGGAGCACCAGCTCTCTCCGGTCCTGATCGGGACCAGGGACGGCGCCGGCGTCACGACGCCGATGCCAAGCTCCTTCGCCATCCTGTAGCCGTCCCCCTCCGAGCCCGTACTCGGATAGGACTTTCCGCCCACCGCCAGAATCACTGCGTCCGCGTCGACGATCTCACCGGATGCCAGCTCCACGCCGGTCACTCTTCTTGCGCCTTCCTTCTCCTGTGTGAGAATACGCGCAGCCGGACAATGATAGCGAAACTGCACATTCCGTTTTCTGCTGTGTTCCAGAAGTGCTTTCGTGACGTCCGAAGCGTGATCGGATACGGGGAAGACCCTGTCCCCCCTCTCTGTTTTGACCGGGCATCCGTTCTCTTCCATAAAGCCCATCATCTGCTGCGAATCGAACCCGTAGACCGCGCTGTAGAGAAACTTGGGATTGGAGACGATGTGCGTCCAGAACTCCCGGATATCACAGGCGTTCGTGAGATTGCACCGCCCTTTTCCCGTGATATAGATCTTCTTGCCGGCTTTCTCGGTCTTCTCCAGGACCGTGACGGATGCGCCTGCGTCCGCTGCGGCGCATGCTGCCATCAGCCCGGCCGCCCCGGCACCTATGATCACGATCCGCTTTCTGCGGATCTCTTTTCTTTTCTTATCGTTATGCATATTGAATGGTGTTTTCCGCCTTTCTGAGCCCTTTCGCCCGGCGCCGTACTTTTCGCCCGCGCGAGAGTGTCATTTCACAGTATAAACTCCCGGCCGGTGAACTGCAAGAATCAGGGGAATCTATTTACAACGGCGCGCCATGTCATTACAATCATAATCAGAACTGCGATCCGGTCCCGGGAGGGGTGCCTTCGGGTATTGTTGGTGTCTAAGTGCAAGAATGAATTGGAATCCGATTAGAACACGCGACAGCCGGACCAGCTTCTTTATACGGGCACAAAAAAGGTGTGTGAAAAACCTGCGTTTTTCACACACCTCTTTTAATTCATTGAGTGGCGGAAATCAATTACTTGTAATTGACGATCTTTCCGAAGTCTTCCTTCAGGGAAGCGCCGCCGATCAGGCCGCCGTCGATGTCGGGCTGTGCGAACAGCTCGGGAGCGGAGGAACCCTTAACGGAGCCGCCGTACTGGATGCGGATCTTCTCAGCTGTATCTGTGTCATAGATCTCAGCGATGAGCTCGCGGATCGCGTGGCAGACTTCCTGTGCCTGCTCGGTCGTAGCGACCTTGCCGGTTCCGATTGCCCAGATGGGCTCATAAGCGATGACCATGGAAGCAGCCTGCTCTGCTGTGACGCCGATCAGGTCGCTCTTGAGCTGAAGGCGGATCCAGTCGATGGTGACGTTCGCTTCTCTCTGCTCGAGGGACTCGCCGCAGCAAAGAATAGGGGTAAGGCCGTACTCGAACGCCTTGAGGACCTTTCTGTTCAGGAAAGCGTCGTCTTCCTTGTAGTAATCTCTTCTCTCGGAGTGGCCGATGATAACATACTTAACGCCGGCATCCTTGAGCATAGCGCCGGAGATCTCGCCGGTGTAAGCGCCGCTGTCCTTATCGGACATATTCTCTGCGCCGACCGCTACGTTGCTGCCCTTGACAGCCTCGACTACGGGAACGATGTCGATTGCGGGTACGCAGTAAACTACGTCCACATCGTCGTTCTTTACGAGGGGAGCGAGCATTTCAACGAGCGCCTTTGCTTCGGAAGGCGTCTTGTTCATTTTCCAGTTACCGGCTACGATTTTTCTTCTTGCCATTTTTACTCTCCTTTTCATGCTGATGCAGGGGCAAAACAGTGTTTCGCCCCCGCTTTGACCTGTCAGATCTTATTTGTCGTCTGCTGCCGCTACGCCGGGAAGCTCCTTGCCCTCAAGGAACTCGAGGGAAGCGCCGCCGCCGGTGGAGATGTGGCTCATCTTGTCGTGGAAGCCCATCTGGTTTGCTGCTGCCGCGCTGTCGCCGCCGCCGATGATGGTGGTCGCGTCTGCGTCAGCCAGAGCCTGTGCTACGCACTTTGTGCCGTTTGCAAGGATCGGGTTCTCGAATACGCCCATCGGTCCGTTCCAGACAACGGTCTTCGCGTTCTTGATCGCGTCGCTGTAAAGAGCGATGGTCTTGGGGCCGATATCCATGCCCATCTTATCAGCGGGGATCTTGTCGGAATCAACGATCTCGACCTCGATCTCAGCGTCGATCGGATCCGGGAAGGAAGCGGTAACTACGGTGTCAACGGGAAGAAGAAGCTGCTTGCCGAGGTCCTCAGCCTTCTTGATCATCTCTGCGCAGTAGTCGATCTTGGTCTCGTCAACCAGGGACTTGCCGATCTCATAGCCCTTCGCCTTGAGGAAGGTGTAAGCCATGCCGCCGCCGATGATGAGAGTGTCGCACTTCTCGAGCAGGTTGTTGATGACGTTGAGCTTGTCAGCAACCTTTGCGCCGCCGAGGATCGCTACGAAAGGACGTACCGGATCTTCAACTGCCTTGCCGAGGAAGTCGATCTCTTTCTGCATCAGATAGCCGACTGCGCAGGGGCTCAGATACTCGGTTACGCCAACGTTGGAGCAGTGAGCTCTGTGAGCGGTACCGAAAGCGTCGTTTACGAATACTTCTGCGAGGGAAGCGAGCTCTTTGGAGAAAGCTTCGCCGTTCTTGGTCTCTTCTTTTCTGTAACGGGTGTTCTCAAGGAGAACAACGTCGCCGTCCTTCATAGCCGCAACTGCAGCCTTTGCGTTAGGGCCTACAACTTCGGGATCTGCCGCGAAAACGACTTCCTTGCCCAGGCACTCGGACAGACGTGCTGCCACGGGAGCCAGAGACATCTCGGGCTTGGGCTCTCCCTTCGGCTTTCCGAGGTGGGAGCAAAGGATGACCTTGCCGCCGTCCGCGATCAGCTTCTTGATGGTGGGCAGAGCTGCCACGATACGGTTGTCGTCGGTGATGACGCCGGCCTTGAGCGGAACGTTGAAGTCGCATCTGCACAGGACATATTTGCCCTTTACGTTGATATCGTCAACGGATTTCTTATTCAGTCCCATAATAATATTCCTCCTTTAATAGAACAGGGGCCCGGTCCATTTTAGACCGGACCCCTTAGGCTTTTCAGGTCAATAATTTACCTGTCAGTAAGACAGATCAAGCGCCGAGAAGCTTGCCGAAGTGCTTGATGGTGCGAACCATCTGGCTTGTGTAGGAGTTCTCGTTGTCATACCAGGAAACAACCTGAACCTCGGTTGTGCCGTTGTCAAGAGGCAGAACCATGGTCTGAGTGGAATCAAACAGAGAACCGTAGCGCATGCCAACGATATCGCTGGAAACGATCTCGTCTACGTTGTAGCCGAAGGACTCGTTGGAAGCAGCCTTCATAGCGGCATTGATCTCATCCTTTGTTACATTGCCTTCTACGACAGCTGTAAGGATGGTGGTGGAGCCTGTAGGTGTAGGAACACGCTGAGCTGCGCCGATGAGCTTGCCGTTCAGTTCAGGGATAACAAGGCCGATAGCCTTAGCTGCGCCTGTGCTGTTGGGAACGATGTTGATCGCTGCTGCACGGGATCTTCTCTTGTCGCCCTTTCTCTGAGGTCCGTCCAGAGTCATCTGATCGCCTGTGTAAGCGTGGATGGTGCACATGATACCGCCCTTGATGGGAGCCAGATCATTGAGAGCCTTAGCCATAGGAGCCAGGCAGTTGGTTGTGCAGGATGCAGCGGAGATGATCTTATCTTCGCTTGTAAGGGCCTCGTGGTTTACGTTGTAGACGATTGTAGGAAGGTCATTTCCTGCGGGAGCAGAGATGATGACATGCTTAGCGCCTGCATCGATGTGAGCCTGAGCCTTAGCCTTGGAGGTATAGAAGCCTGTGCACTCCAGAACTACGTCAACACCGATCTCGCCCCAAGGGAGCTCAGCTGCGTTAGCCTTTGCATAGATCTTGATGTCCTTGCCGTCAACAGTGATGAAATCCTCACCTGCGGATACTGTCTCAGCCTTCTCATATCTGCCCTGTGTGCTGTCATACTTGAGCAGGTGTGCGAGCATAGCGGGGGAAGTAAGGTCGTTGATCGCTACGATCTCAAATCCCTCTGCGCCGAACATCTGACGGAATGCCAGACGGCCAATACGTCCGAAACCATTAATTGCTACTTTTACTGCCATGTTTCTTTCCTCCTAAAAACATTTAGAAATGATAATGTAACAAAAATAGACGGTTCACATAGACATTTCCTCTGCGAATTATTCCGCCTGCGCGCGTCACTTCCCGCCGATTCGCGCATGTGAACGTCATACTTTGTCAGCTAACTCATTTTAACGCATGCGGTATATAATTTTCAAGTGGCTGATGGAGTTTTATACAAATCTTCGTCTAAATTTGGCGCTGTTTTAGTGACAATTGATTGATAGTTGCCCAAAATACTGTTAAAATGCTCACAAAAAAGAAAGAGAGCCAAAAAATGAGCATCATCGCGGATTACCATCTTCACTCCGATCATTCCGGCGACAGCACCGCGCCGATGGAGACCCAGATCCGGGCCGGAATAGCGCGGGGTCTGAGAATAATGTGCTTCACAGACCACTATGATCCGGAGTTTCCTTACGAAAACAACCCGGACGTGGCGCCGGGTACTTTCGAGCTGGACTATGACTCATACAGAAATGAATTCCTGAAAATGAAGGAAAAATATGAAGGAAAGATCGAGCTGCACCTGGGCATCGAGCTCGGCCTGCAGCCGCACCTGGGCGGCTTCCTCCGGTCCTATGTCCGGGAGCACGGCTACGAATTCATTATCGGGTCCAACCACCTGTGCGCGGGGTTTGACCCCTACTACCCGGATTTTCTCTATTCCCGGACGCAGCAGGAAGCGCTCAACCTGTATCTTGAGGATACGCTGACCAACATCCGGGCCTTTCCCGATATTGACTCATGCGGTCATCTCGATTATGTGACCCGGTATCTGCCTGACAGAGACGGGATCTATACTTACAAAGCCTATGCCGACCGGATCGATCCCATCCTTCACGAGCTGATCGGCCGCGGCATCGCCCTGGAAGTCAACACGTCTCCTCTGACCAAAGGCCTGCCGTATTTCAACCCTCTTCCGGACATTCTCTCGCGCTACAGGGAAATGGGAGGCGAGCTGATCACGATTGGTTCGGACGCCCACGTACCGGAGCGCATCGCAGGGCGGTTTGAGGAGACGGCCGGAATCCTGCGCGCTCTCGGATTCAGGTACTATGCCGTCTACAGAGACCGGAAGCCGCAAATGCTGCCCCTCTGATCTGACGGCGGTTATTTCTTAAAAAAAGCCTCCCTTTGCGGGAGGCTTTTTTTCGTGCCTTTTTACCGGAATTCAAGGCTCGCAGAGCGAGCCGCTGCGCCGCGTGCGGGCTGTCCTTCGGACAGCTCCTTCCTTTCCGCACGCGTGTGCATCATTTAACTCAGTGGGGGATTGTCTCCCGCCACTGAGTAAGATTTGCTTCAAACTCACCGCCTGTAGAGGCGGGAGACTTCCCACCTGAGTTAAACCTCTGCGTTTTCTTCCTCTGCGGGTTCTTCCGTAAGTTCTTCCGTAAATCCTTCTTCTGAAGTTCCTTCTGCTTCAGATTCTTCTTCTGCAGACCTTTCCGTAAGTTCCTCTGCGGACTCTTCCGCTTCCGTAAATTCTTCTGCGGGCTCTTCCTCTTTACCCGGGCCCGCCATTTCCTCGGGCCGGCTCCCGGCAGGATCCTCCCGGCTTTCCGTTTCTGCCGCGGCGGTGTCAACCGTTTCCCCGGCCGACGAAATCTGAGGCCCCGGCGAGCTCATGATCACATCCGGGATCTGCGAGATCTGTATCTCTTCATAAGATATGCCGAGCTGGCGGCGTATAAAATCCATCATCTGCATCATGGATAAGGACTGCGAGTGAGGGATCTCGGGGCACTCTTTCCACCCCGACTTCATTGCCGCCGCAAAGGCCGCCATCTCGAATTCAAATTCGCTCTTGTACTTTCCCCTCTTGTAGGTCGCTGTTTTGGCCCTTCTGGTGTCATAGACGGTGGCCGACGAGAAATTCTTGAGATCCTCTATGACCATGTACCCTTTGGTTCCCTGGATCACGGCCCTGCTCTCTCCGTTTCCACTTGTCGTGCAGGAGAGCACCGCCATTCTGTCGTCTATGTACTGAAGGACGATACTGAGCTGGCGGTCGACCCGCACGGGTGTGAAGGTGCAGCTTGACTGGATCCGTTTGACCTTGTCCCCGAAGATCATGGATGAAAAGTTCAGCAGAAAGTATCCCATATCTCCGAGCGCACCGCCCCCGAGAGAAGGCCTCTGCAGCCGCGGGAGATTCTCCATGTCGGAAGCCATATTGGCGGTCAGCATAACCGGCGTACCGATGGCCCCGCTCGAGATCACGCTGACGATTTGCTTAAAAAAGGGAAGAAACCGGATGTGCACTGCCTCCACCACGAGAACGTCGAGCGATTCCGACAGCGACATCAGGCTTTCCGCCTCTGCGGCCGTGAGCGCGATGGGGGTCTCGCATAAGATGGGTTTTCCCGCCTCGATGCAGAGCCGCACCTGGGCGGCGTGCTCCGAGGCCGGCGTCGCAATGTAGACCATTTCGACCTTGCTGTCCGCGAGCATTGCTTCCACGGAATCATATGCCTTTTTAAATCCGTTTTCTCTGCCAAAAGAGAGCGCCCTGTCCAGGTCCCTGGAAACAACGGCGTACGGCCTCACCGTAGGAGAGGCGTTTAAAACCGCCGCCATCTTCGACGCCATATATCCTGTTCCGACCACTGCCACATTATGTCTCCCGAGTCCAAACATCTGAATCTTCCTTTCCGCACGCGCGCGCATCGAATAATGCAGCGGGATCCTTCTTCCGCTGCCGGGGGCTGTGCTGTTCTCCGCCTCCGGGCGGCATTTGCTGCCTCTGTGCTATTATTATACAACAAAAAAAGACCGGTGTCCGCACTATAGGAAGCACCGGTCCCGCTCTGTGTTTTCTGCATAAAAAATGCACCCGACAGGAATCGAACCTGCATTAAAGGCGTCGGAGGCCTTCGTTCTATCCGTTAGACTACGAGTGCATATTTGTTGCCGGATCGGCAGAATACATCTGCTCACTCAGCCCTATCACTATACCATACAGATTTCGAAATGTCCAGCGTCGGCTGTAAAGAGGCGGGCGGGCCTCGGACAAGTTCCTTTGCCTTTCGCCCGCCGCCATATAAGAAGTGCCGCCAGGGCGTCTCAGAGACGTTTCATCATGCCATGATCGGAAGAATCCTGCGGAATCCTTCTCCCCTGCTGTAATAATAGACGGCGTCCGTGAGAATATCCCCGGGCGCGACCTGCGACCGGTTTACTTCTCTTACGATTTCAAGGAACCTATGGGGGTTCTGTCCCCTGTCGGTCACAACGATCAGTTCGTTTACGGAACTGGGCAGGATAAAGAGGTTCCTTTTCAGGGCCATTCCTATGCAGTCCAGAAAACCGGGGTAAAAGGCGACCGAGGCCCCTCCCGCGTAATACCTGTTGCTGATCACATAGATCTCTTCCTCATCCTCCTCATCCTCTTCCATTCCGATGATCTCGTTCAGGTTCCTGAAGGTCGGCGGCATGACCTCCGGCGCATTAATGATTGCTTCATCTATAATCTCGTTCTCGCTCACTCCCCACTTTTCCTGTAAGCTCTTACTGATTTTAATGCATCCCGTTCCATGAGCGTCATTCGTAAATATGATCGGCACGAGAGCGAGATCCTCGATCTTTTTATGGATCATATCCTTCAGGTACTCCCTGTTGTTTTCTTCTCCGATCACAACGATCCCCAGATTGCTCTTTACGGACTCGTAATCCTCCGGGTCGATCCCTCCCGGTATAGTGCTGAGATTATTCTCCCGGGCGAAACGGATCAGGCTCTGCGCCAGTTCATCGGCAGATATGCCGTTCTGATAAGCTTCCAGGAGGTCCTCAAAGTAAAAAGTCGGGGCGGCCGCCGCATTCGGCATCATCAGCGTGCACGCGTGCAGCCGTTCCCTGTTCTGTTTGCTGATCCTCCTGAACGTGATCTCCATTTCTTTCGGCTTTAATCGCAGAAGGCTCTCTCTCATTTCTTTATAGAATCTTTTTTCGGTATTATCAGTTTTCACAATACTCTCCTTATCACTGTGCTGTATATAGATTTGCTGTTAAAGAACTGCTGTTTAAAGACTGCTGTCAAAAACAGCTGTTAAGAAGCGCTTTCCTTCCTTTTCGTCAGGCCATATCGGCAGTTACTCCCGCACACGGCTGACGTCTGCGCGCAAAAAAAGACAATGGGAATTAAACTTTCCCATTGTCTTTCAGCATTTTTATGATTTGAAAAGTATGTGCAGCTCCCTGCCGGATCGGTGTCCGAAAACAGTGATCATGCTCTGGACAGATACTCGCCGGTTCTTGTGTCGATCTTGATCACGTCGCCGATGTTGCAGAAAAGCGGGACGCTGACCACTGCGCCGGTCTCGACGGTAGCGGGCTTTGTAGCGCCTGTCGCCGTGTTGCCCTTGAAGCCGGGTTCGGTTTCCGTAATCTCAAGCTCTACAAACATCGGAGGCTCCATGTCGAAAACATTTCCGTTGTAAGAGACAAGCTTGACCATGTCGTTCTCTTTGACAAACTTCATGTTGTCGCCGACCACTTCCTTGCCGAGACTGATCTGGTCGTAAGTCTCTGTATCCATGAATGTATACAGATCGCCGTCCGCGTACAGATACTGATACTCTTTCCTGTCGATCCTTGCCTGAGGGAATTTCTCGGTGGGTCGGAATGTTGTCTCAGTAACACCGCCGTTGATCACATCTTTTAACTTGGTTCTGACAAATGCAGCGCCCTTTCCGGGTTTAACGTGCTGGAACTCGATAATCTCCAGTACGGTTCCGTCCTTTTCAATCGTAATGCCGTTTCTGAAATCACTTGCAGAAATCATAAAGATACCTCCTGATGTACTCGCGTCTAATACTAATTTATTCTATACTACAGAGCTCTATTTTTCAACAAACAATTCACTCTTCGGGACCAAGAAGCTTCCGAAGTTCTTCCATGAATGTCTCGACATCCTTAAATTCTCTGTAAACGGATGCAAATCGCACATAGGCTACGGGGTCGAGCTTGTTGATCTTGAGCATGACCAGCTCTCCGATCTGTTTGCTCGAGATCTCCTTCTCCTCCCGCTCGAAGATCTCCGACTCGATCTCGTCGACGACCTTCTTGATCTGCGCCGCGCTGACCGGCCTCTTATGGCAGGCCCTCAGGATCCCGCCTTCTATTTTCGAGCGGTCATAAGCTTCTCTGTTATTATCCTTCTTCGTGACCATCATAGGGATCGTCTCGATCTTCTCATAAGTCGTAAATCTTTTCCCGCATGAGTCGCAGATCCTTCGCCTGCGGATCGAATTGTTGTCTTCTACCGGTCTTGAGTCAATAACTCTCGTATCATCCTTGCCGCAATAGGGACACCTCATGAAATACCTCTCTTCTGTGCTAAGATTTCGATCTGATGTCTGTTTCCGGCCGCATCGCTGCCGCCGGGCAAACTGTCGGGTTTTCCGCCCCGCAGATCACGCGCCCGGGCCGGTCCCGCCATCTCCCATCTGATATTACCCTAATTCCATTTAGGCTTCAAGCGCCGCGTGCCGGGACAGCTCCTGTTTTTTTCTCCAGCGCAGGCCTTCCGTTGCCGTCATCGCCAGGTACTGCGACGCCCTGACGGGATAGAGACCGGAGGCGGACTCGCCGGTGATCATAACGGCGCCGGCCCCGTCGGCCACGGCATTGAAAATGTCCGACGCCTCTGCCCTTGTGGGGACGGGTGACTTTTCCATGCTCGCCAGCATCTGCGTCACCACCATGAACGGAACGCCTGCCCGCAGGGCTTTTGCGGAGATCTCTTTCTGTACCCGGGGCAGCTCCCACAAAGGGACCGCATTGCCAAGATCTCCTCTGGCGATCACGATCATGTCCGTCAGCGGAAGGATCTCCGATACCGCTTCTATCCCGGCCCTGTTCTCTATTTTGGCAAAAAGGCGGCAGTCCCCGGCGCCGTTCTCCTTCATCGCCGCTCTTACTTCCATAAGATCCGCCGCTCCCCGCACAAAGGGCTGCATGACGTCGGTGACGCCCGATTCGGCCGCCTTGCCGAGATTGATCAGGTCCTGCCTCGTAAGTGTCTTCCCGGTAATCGTCATTCCCTGCACCGCGATGCTCTTTCTGCTCAGGACAGGTCCGCCGGTGAGGACCCCGGCCCGCAGGATCCGACCCGCGTCGGTATCCGCCGCGCCGGTCACTTTCAGGTGAATCTTTCCGTCATCGAGAAGCAGGATCATCCCCTTCTCGAAGCATTCGAAGATCTCTTCGGGCACCGGGATCGCATCCGATTCTTTGGCGGACAGCCCTTTGGGCGCAAGGAGCACTTCCTCCCCTTCTCTTACGACCGTTCCCTTTTTTACGTTCCCGATTCGAAGCTCCGGCCCCTGCATATCGATCAGCAGAGAGGGCCTGACACCTTCCGCATCGGCGGCGCGGTGAAAAGCTCCGATCATCTCCGAGCTCTCCTCAAGCGTCGCGTGAGAGAGATTGAGACGCATTCCCGTAATCCCGGCCGCAAACATCTGTCTGAGTGTCTCGGCATCCGCACAGGAAGGTCCTAAAGTTCCGTAAATTTCAAGTTCTGCGCTCATTGTTTCCTCCCCTCATCGGGCCCGAAAGTCCTTCTAGCGGTGGAAAGCGGCCGAAAGAGAGGAGGCAAATGCACACTCTTTCGACCGCCTGTATTACTGTTTGCAATCTCACTGAACGGATCCGGAATTATTTGCTCCGTTCCGTTCCTTTCCCGCTCACTCGGACGGGGTCTCCATGATAATCTTGCCGCCGGCTTCGCTGACGGGAATTTCCTTATCAAGTATCACTTCATTCTGATCGGGCGTACCGACATCGAGTCTGGACGTGTCGATCGTATTTCCGTTTACGGCGGCGCTCTCATTATAATCGGCGGGATTGATCTCCGTATCTTTTCCGGGCGTCGCAACTGCCGCCGCGCCGCTCTGGGAGCCCGAACCGGCCTCCTGGATCGACTGCGCCACATCCGAGAGTTTATCGGGAAGCGGAACCGGGTCCGCGGAAGGAGCATTGACGGTTACCTCCTGCTCGATCTCTTTCTGGGTGACCGAGTTCACGATATCCGCACCGGTTACATTATTCTTCTCGTTGAAAGAATTGACGCTCTCCGTCTTGCCGTTGCTGTCGAAGAATGTCATCTTTCCGTCTTCTTCCGTCCAGCCGACCTGCATCTTTCCGGTCTCTTCGTCAAAATAGTACTTGTTGCCGCCGACCTCCTGCCAGCCGTACTGGAGCACTCCGTCCTCATCCGAGAAGTAAGAGTCGCCTTCCGCCGAGAACAGTCCTTTCTTGAGGATTCCGTCCTGGTCGAGATAGAAAAGATCTCCGTCCAGTTCCAGCCATCCGTGGTGGAGGCTTCCGTCAGTGTAGTGATACACGGTTCCCAGCTTCGTCTCAAGCCACTGGTCATAGGCATAGAGTTTATATCGGTTCCAGTAAGTTCCGGCCGCCAGGTTTCCTCTGCTGTGGGACTGGCCGCTCTTGTCGGCGGGCCTCTCAAATTTGTAGCAGAACTCATAGGCCGCCTTATAGGCTCCGTCACTGGAGTTCTCTACGTTCATCAGATAATTGTAGGTGCCCGGATAGTAAGATCTCAGCTCGTGGGTAAGGTATGACAGCTGTCCCGCCATGGACTCGGGATCGAATCCGTGGTCCCAGCAGTAGTATTCAAGCCCGTCCAGACGGCCGCCCATCCACTGACAGAGTCCGTAAGCTCCGCCCCAGCTTCCGGCGCCGGGATGAAAGTTGGACTCATGCCGGATATTGGCCATGATCCCGCAGGCAGCCGCCACATTGAATCCCAATGTGTCCGTAAGATAGAAGAAAGCATATTCCTCATTACTGGCAGCTTTAGCCGGAAGAGCCGGTGCCAGCGCCGCGACCGTGATCACTGCGGCGGCCAGCAATGCCGTTATTTGCCTGCTGATTCGGGAGACCATCACCTTTTTCATAACAACTCCTTTACACATCTCGGGTGCCTGAATGGATTCATTTATCAGGCCGGATGAAACACAAAATAATTATAAAGATTAAATATCTTGAATGCAACGAGTTGTTATTTTTTGGAGTTGTTTTAATAAATAATTTGTAATCTTTATAAACTATTTATAATTAGTTATTCCTATATTACTTAACATCCATCTGTTCCTGTTCGGACTGCGCCTTGTCGATGAGGTCCTTGACGTCGATCCGCTTGGGATCCAGCCCCATATAGGTGTTGAATTCGACACTGTCCACGACACAGCTGTGAAGGGTGTCATAGACGACAAAATTCAGTCCGATCCTCTGGACGGCGTATTCCACGCCGTTTATCTTGACCGAACAGGTCAAATACCTTCCGGCCCCTCCTCCGGCACCGCTCAGGCCTCCCTGGCTGATTACGGAATAAGACGCGCCGTCCGACAGAGTGCCCGAATAGCTGAGTTCTTTTTCGGAGAGCTCTTCGATCACCTGATTCGGTTCTATGATCGCGTAATAGCTCCATCTGTAGTGTCCCCGGATATCCTGGTTGAGCCCCAGGGCGAAGAGCCTGTCGCAGATCTCCGTATTGAGCGAGTGCGATCCGTCATCCCTGAGCGCAATGAACACCGTATACTGGGGATTCTTCAGCAGCTGATCCAGGTAGGCGCAGATCTCCGTCTGCTTTAAGGAAAGGTCTCCCGTCATGGTTGCCGCGGAATACTCCCTTCCGGACTTTCCGATGATCACGGCCGTCACTTCACAGTTCTTATGGTTGAAAGCGGATAAATCGGCCTCCGCATAATAGACGCCTTCCTCATCGTTCTTCTTCCCGGCATTGACCTTTACATAATGATTGCCGTCGTCAATTCTCAGTTCCACGTTCCTGATGTCTTCATGTATATTTTCGATCTTGCTGACGGTAAAGGAGATCGTGCCCCCCGACTCGTCGATCCCGGACATATTGATCCTGGCCTGCGGGAGAAGTCCCTGCTCGTCGAGAAGCTCCTCGTCATAGATATCAATGTCTGCCAGCTCAATCATGAAATTGGATTTTTTCTCCATCTCCCTGCTGACTTCATCGACCCCGTACTTTTCCAGGAGCGTATCTTCGGAGGAATACAGATTGGTCCCAAGGCCCAGCCTGTTCCCTTCAATGGTGCACCCGAGAGCCGCCAGCGTCGTCGGGAACTGGTCAATTGTGGAATAATTTCTGATTCTCGTGGGATCCTGCGGCTGCGCGGCCGCGTTGATAAATGCGGTGTAGACCTTTCTGCCGTACTCCTCCGGAACGCCGTTGCAGAAGTCACTGTCCATGGTGGTGTGATCCCCGCACAGGACGATCGTGGTGTTCTCATAGAAGTCCTGCTCCTGCACCCATCGGACAAAGTCCGACACCTGCCTGCTGGAGCAGGCGATGGCATTTGCGTAGTCGTTGCCCGGATAATCGTCCCGGCAAAGATCGCATATGTAGCCGTCTTCGAAATGCGTGTCAACGGTCAGCAGCGTCAGGTTAAACGGCTGATCGCCCGCCGCCAGCTCCGTGACCCTGTCTTTGGCCGCGGCAAACAGCCTGCTGTCTTCCATTCCCCAGAACACATAGTAATTCGGCGGGATGATCCCTTCCTGCAGCGCCCAGTTATAATCGTCGATCTCATATTTTCCGTGCTGGCCAAAATAGAGACGCCTTCCGCCGAACGTCGCATTGGATCCCAGCATGAACACATTCTTATACCCCTCTCTATCCAGGATGTCGCCGAGGTTGGTTACCTTTTTAAAGAAAGAATCCTGTGTGTTCATCTTATTGAAGGACCCTCTCTTGTCAACGAATTCCTCCCCGATATCGACCTTGAGAGGGAGGCCGGCCGACTGGGCGAAGATCCCGCCCATGGTAAAAGTGGTCCCGGGCAGCACTCTCCCGCCGTTTAAGATTCCCGAATCTCCCGAGAAATTCTCCGACTCGGAAGAGATCTGCGTCAGCTCGGGAATATTGTTGTAGGAAAACGCTCCCCCATTCTTCTGGTCCGCATAGGTCGACTCCATGGATTCCATATAAATATAGATCAGGTTTCTCTTTTTTGACGGAAAATCGATCGCCACATCCGCGGGATCCACATAGTTTTCTTCGATGAAGCGGGACTCGTCCATCTGGTTGCGCATATAGCCGGACAGGTCCAGTTTCTTCCAGGCATAGGAGCCGGCTATGACAATCAGAAGCAGTCCGAGGGCAGCTCCGGCCCGCAGCAGGATCCCTCTTTTATCGCGCAGAAAAAAGACGGCGGCAAAAAAGAGAGCCGTCAGTCCTATGGCCGGCAAAAGGCTGCTGATGACGCCTTTCATGACGATCCCGTCTCCCGTCCCCTCTATGGGCGCCTTGAGCTGGAAGATCAGTTCGTCCATGCGAAGTCCCGCCCAGGTGGAAAAGACCCATCTGGCGAGAAAGACGAGGATCAGTCCGGCCAGGAGAAGAATTCCCGACGCGATATACCACCCTCTGTTTGCGCTTTTACTTTTACTGTTTCTTTTTTTCATATATAAATATACCGAAATCCTCTGCCGGTAATAGCCGACAAACTGCCAGTGACGAAAAAAGCTCATAATATCAAGGCTTGCTCCCTGATATTATGAGCCTTAACTTAAGAGCAGGTAGCGGGAATCGAACCCGTCTCTCCAGCTTGGGAAGCTGGCATACTACCGATGTACTATACCTGCTTATCGACGAACTTTATTATAACAGAAAATACGGGCTTTGCAAGTCCAATCGCAAAGCCCGCCGCAAATCATGTTTCAACTCCGTCCCGAAGACCGGTCCGCTTCTATGCTAATCTTATGCTTATCTTATGCTTATCTTCCGGATTCCTTTATATAAGCCTCAACCTGGTCCACCGTGGGCATCACGCACAGAGCGCCCTTCTTGGTGGTGACGAGAGATGCGGCCGCGTTGGCGAATGTGAGGAGCTCATGGAGCTTTGCTTCGTCGTCAAGTCCGTGAATACCGTATTTGAGGACATGGAGCAGCGCGCTGGCGCAGAACGTATCGCCCGCGCCCGTGGTCTCGATCGTGTTCGGATTGAGGAATCCCTTCTCATACGCCTCTTTTGTGCCGCAGTAGGCCTTGGATCCGTCCGGGCCGAAGGTTGCGAAGACGAGCGGAATGTGATACTCGTCGATGATCTTCTTAATGCCCTTCTCCAAATCCTCTTCTCCGGTCATGAAAGTGATCTCGTTGTCGGAGATCTTGAGGATATCGCACTTGGAAAGGCCGAAGGCAATCTTCTCCTTGGCTTTCTCTTCGCTGCTCCACAGCGGAGGGCGGAGGTTGGGATCGAAGGAGATCAGGCAGCCCGCCTCTTTGGCGATCTCGAGAGCCTTGAGAGTGGCCTTCTCCACCGTGTCGTGCGTCATGGAAAGCGTGCCGAGATGGAAGATCTTCGCGCTCTCGATCAGGTCGCGGTGTTTCTCCACTTCCTCAGCCGTGAGCATGATATCCGCGCCGGGATTTCTGTAGAAGGAAAAGTCTCTGTCGCCGTTCGGGAGCTTTTCGACAAATGCCAGCGTCGTGTGGACTTCCTCGTCCATTTCCAGGCCGCTCATGTCGATGCCCTGCTCCTCGGTCCTGGCTTTGAGGAGCCTGCCGAACATATCGTTGCCGACCTTGCCGATAAAAGCGGTCTTTTTGCCTGCCTTATTGAGCATGGCAAGAACATTGCAGGGAGCTCCGCCGGGATTGGCTTCAAACATGCCGTTCCCCTGCTCACTGATTCCGTTCTGTGTGAAGTCGATCAAGAGTTCTCCGAGCGCCGTCACATCAATTCTCTTTTCGCTGCTCATATTATCCTCCTTTAATTAGCTGCACGCCGAAATGAACACTTTTCCGGATCCTGCCCGCATGTTCCGGGATCCGCCGTGCGTATTTTTTTCATTTTACAACATAGAATTCTTTTCGTCTACTTCCGCCTTATTTGAAGAAGGATATCGAGAAGGTTTTGTGCAAAATAGACAAAAATTATCAAAGAATCAGTTTTTAAAGCTGTGGATCGGAGCGGGGATCCTGCCCTTGCGGCTGATGAACTCCTCGCAGCCGAAAGGATTGACCGGCATGATAGGCGCATAGCCGAGGAGGCCGCCGAATTCCACCTTTTCGCCCACGCCTTTTCCGATCACGGGGATCAGTCGGACGGCCGTCGTCTTCTGGTTGACCATACCGATGGCCATCTCATCGGCGATGATCCCGGAGATGGTAGAAGCCTTTGTGTCGCCGGGGATCGCGATCATGTCCAGTCCCACGGAACACACGCAGGTCATGGCTTCCAGTTTCTCCAGTGTCAGGCACCCCGCACTCACGGAGTTGATCATTCCCTGGTCCTCGCTGACCGGGATGAACGCGCCGCTCAGGCCGCCCACATAGGAGGAGGCCATGACGCCGCCCTTCTTGACCTGGTCGTTGAGCAGGGCCAGCGCCGCCGTCGTGCCCGGCGCGCCGGCGTAATCAAGGCCCATCTCGCAGAGAATGTCCGCGACGCTGTCTCCGACGGCGGGCGTCGGGGCCAGAGAGAGGTCGATGATGCCGAAAGGCACGCCCAGACGTCTGGAAGCTTCTTTGGCGACCAGCTGCCCGACACGGGTAACTTTAAAGGCTGTCTTTTTCACGGTCTCGCAGAGGGTCTCGAAGTCTTTGCCGTGCACGGACTCCAGCGCTTTTTTGACAACGCCCGGTCCGCTGACGCCGATGTTAAGGATCCTGTCCGCTTCCGTCACGCCGTGGAAGGCGCCCGCCATAAAGGGGTTGTCGTCCGGCGCGTTGCAGAAAACGACCAGCTTGGCGCAGCCGATGGAGCCCCTCTCTGCCGTCTTCTCCGCCGTCTGTCGGATGATCTCTCCCATGAGGCGGACCGCATCCATGTCGATGCCGGTCTTGGTGGAGCCCACGTTCACGGAAGAACACACGAGCTGCGTCTCGGAGAGGGCCTGCGGAATGGACTCGATGAGGAGCTTGTCCGCCGCCGTCATGCCCTTGGAGACCAGGGCACTGTAGCCGCCCAGGAAGTTGACCCCTACATCGCGGGCGGCCTTGTCCAGCGTCAGCGCGATCTGCGCGAAGTCCTCGGAGGACTTGCAGGCGCTTCCGCCCACCAGGGCGATCGGCGTCACCGAAATTCTCTTGTTGACGATCGGGATCCCGTAGTCCGTGGAGATCTCTTCGCCGACCTTGACCAGATTGGCGGCGCTTGCGTATATTTTGTCATAAATCTTCTGTCTGAGGACCTGCAGGTCAGAATCAATACAGTCCATGAGGCTGATGCCCATGGTGATGGTCCTGACGTCCAGATTCTCTTTCTCTATCATTTCATTGGTCTCGCTGACCTCGGAGATTCCTATCATACTGCCTCCCGGAGCGGCCCGCGAAGGGCCTTATAGTAGCTGACTGTGTTTACGATTGTTCCTGTCCCGCTTTTGTGCTTCAGATCCTGTGCATCAGGTCGAAGATCTCCTCTTTCTGGCACTTGATCTGAACGCCGATCTTCTCCCGTCCCAGGACGGCCAGTTCATCCGCGATCTGTCCGAAGGGCTTGTCCAAAGTCGTGACGTCGACCACCATCATCATGTTGAAATATCCCTGCACGATCGTCTGGGAGATATCCAGGATATTGATCTTATTCTCCGCCAGATACGTGCACACTCCCGCGATGATTCCGATGGTGTCCTTGCCGACTACTGTAATGATCGCTCTCTGCATTGTACTCCTCCTATGATTTGAATATCTGATTAAAATATCCTTATGTCAGAATTCCACGAGCGCCGAAGGCCTCTTTCTGTCCGCCACGAAGATCGGCAGCTCCTCCGGACTGTAATCCGCGTCGGAACTCATGATTTCCACTCTCACCGTCTCAAAGGCAAGCTCGGGGAAATTGTTCTCCTTGCTCAGATGTCCCAGGAAGATCCCTTTCATATGGTCATTGAGAACTCTGGAGAGGAGCTGTCCGCTGGTAGCGTTGGACAGGTGTCCTTTGTCTCCGAGGATCCTTCTCTTGAGCATATAGGGATATCTTCCGACCTGCAGCATATTGACATCGTGGTTGGACTCCAGCAGAAGCACGTCCGAATTCTTAAGGCACTCCACCGTGTAATCATTGTAGCAGCCCAGGTCGGTGCAGATGCACGCTTTCTGCCTTCCGTAATAGACCCTGTATCCCACCGGGTCCGCCGCATCGTGGGAGATCCTCATGGGATCCACCTGCAGGTCCTTTACCGTGATCTTTTCGTCCGGGCGGATGGCCACGAACCTGTCGGGATCGATGTCCGCGCACTTATCCATCCTTCTGATCGCCTCGATCGTGCCCCGCGTTGCGTAGATCGGCATCTCCGACTTCTTCGCGATCATCGGCAGGCCGTCGATGTGGTCGGAGTGCTCATGGGTGATAAAAATGCCGTCTATATCCCGCAGTTCCAGATCAAGGTCTTTAAGAGCCTCCACCGTTCTCTTTCTGCTGATTCCCACATCCATCAGAAGATGGGTGGTGTCCGAGCCGACATAGATACAGTTTCCGCTGCTTCCGCTTGCAATACTTTCAAATCTCATACTGATGTCTGTTACCTTCTAAAATAATTATAGTAGAAATCACCCCTTGGGGAACCGCTCCCGAAGCCGCCGGATTGCCCGGTCCACCTGGCGGGCCGCGCCCGTCTCGGCGTCAAATTCCCCGGTGTTGTCGATCACCGTGTCGCAGTGCGCACGGAACACGTCCTCGGAGACCTGTCGGTCCATGATGGAGCGGATCTTCTCGTCGCTGTAGCCGCGCGATTGCCGCAGCCTCTCGCTCCTTACGCTCTCCTCACAGTAAGTGTACCACATGGAGTCCAAGATCTTATCGTAGCCGTTCTCGATCAGAAGGGCCGATTCCAGGACGAAGAATTCATGCTCCGAGGCCTTCCTTTCGCGGTCAATCTCCTCAAGTATATACCGATTTACGGCCGGGTGCACCAGTTCATTTATTTTTTGCAATAGCATAGGGTCTGCGAAGATTCTCGCCGCCATCTCCTGCTTGTTGATCGCGCCGTCCTCCATAAGGAGTTCCCCGCGCTGTCCGTCCGCTCCTCCCTTTTCGCTCAGGAGCTTCACCAGCGGCTCGTAGAGCGGGCCTCCCGGCTGTTCCAGGTCCTTGGCGGCGTTGTCCGACATGAGGATTCTGCAGTTGTAGTTCTTTTCCAGGTACCTGAGGATCTCGCTCTTTCCGGATCCCACGCCTCCCGTCACTCCGATCGTAATCATTGCCTTTTCCTTGTCTTTTCCTTCTTGGTTTCAGCGCGGCTCACTTGGCCATATACCAGTCACTGCCGCTGTGAACGTCCGTCTCCAGCGCTACCTGAAGGGCGGCTGCCGAGGACATCTCCTCTTTAAGCAGCTTTTCCACCCGCTCCTTCTCCTCGGGAGCCGCCTCGATCAGCAGCTCGTCGTGGATCTGCAGGATGAGCCTGGAGCGGAGATTTTCCCTTTCGAGCGCCTCCCACACGCGGATCATCGCTATTTTGATAATGTCGGCCGCCGTTCCCTGAATGGGGGAGTTCATGGCCACTCGCTCGCCAAAAGAGCGCTGCATGAAATTGCTGTTCTTAAGTTCGGGGACCGGTCTCCGGCGCCCGTACATGGTCTCGGCGTAGCCCTTCTCCTTTGCGTCTGCCACCAGCCTGTCCAGGAATATTTTGATCCCCGGATAGGTCTTGAAATAGGCGTCGATATACTCCGCCGCCTCTTTTCTGGAGATGCTCAGTCCCTGGCTGAGCCCGAAGGAGCTGATGCCGTAGACAATACCGAAGTTGACCGCCTTGGCGTTCCTTCTCTGAAGGGGCGTGACCTCTTCAAAAGGTGTGTGGAATACCTTGGAAGCGGTGATCCGGTGGATGTCCTCGTTTTCTTTATAGGCGTCGATCAGTTCCCTGTCCCCGCTCATGTGCGCGAGGATCCTCAGCTCGATCTGGGAGTAATCCGCGTCGACGAACACATTTCCCTCCGAAGGGATGAAGGCCTTTCGGATCTTCTTGCCCATCTCCGTCTTCATGGGGATGTTCTGGAGGTTGGGATCGGTGGAACTGATCCTTCCGGTCGCCGTGATCGTCTGGTTGAAGCTTGTGTGGATCCGTCCGTCCGAGGCGACAAAAGCCGTGAGCCCGTCCGCATACGTGGATTTGAGCTTGGTGACGGCCCTGTACTGAAGGATGTCGTCCACCACCGGATAGTCCGGGGCCAGTTTTTCCAGCACGCCGGCCGCCGTGGAGTAGCCCGTCTTGGTCTTCTTGCCTCCCGGCATGCCCAGCTTCTCAAACAGGATCACGCCCAGCTGTTTCGGAGAGGAGATGTTGAACTCTTCGCCGCACTGCTCATAGATCTTTGCGGCCAGCGCATCCGCCTGCTCCCCGAGGGAAGTGCTGTACTGTTTCAGCTCCTGCGGCTGGATCCTCACTCCGATGCGCTCCATGTCGTACAGAATATAGGAAAGGGGCCTCTCGATTTTTCTGTAAAGCGCGGTCATTCCTTCCCGGCCGAGCCTGTCCGCGACGGGCTGCGCCGCCCTGGAGAGGACGGAGGCCATCCGGCAGGCATATTCGATGAGGGCTTCCCGCTTTTCGGCGAGGGCCTGCTTTTTCGATCTTTTGTCAAAAATCTGCTTCCAGGTGGGACAGGACTCCTCCAGATATTCGGAGGCGGCCATCTCGGGCTGGTAATCGCTCTCGAGGGGATTGCACAGATAGCACTGGATCAGAAGATCCGCAAGTCCCTCCAGGCGGATCCCGCCCTTAAACTCGGCGCCGCCGTCGATCCCCCAGACGGGGTACTGATTCTTTAATCCGAAAACCGCGATGGAGACGGGCTCCGCTCCTTCCTCTCCTGACCTGTCTTCCCGGCAGGCGCGCAGGGCAGCGGTTCTCAGCGTCTTCAGAATCTCCGTCAGTCCCTGAGCGGTGAGTCCTTTGTCCGGATCGGCGGGATCAGCCTGCAGAAAGACGGCCTTTTTCCCCACGCACAGGGCGACGGCTTCCGGAATTCCTTCCTGTTTTTCTCCGTAGAGGATCCGGTCCATGACCGGGTAGACGCCGATCTGATAAGGGTGCGCCGCATCGGCCTCCTTCATGGGCGCAAGAAGCGCCTTCAGATACTCTTCGGTGCCTTCTTTGTCGGTGATCACTTTATAAGAGAGTTCCTCGGAAGTGCTCTGCGCGGTCTTTACGTCAAACCGGGGGAGCAGCGCCCTGAAATTCAGCTCCGTAAAGAGCTTAAACGCTTCCGGCGTGTAGAGATTTCCGACGCGGGCCTCCTCCCAGTCCGCCTCAATGTCACAGTCCGTCTTGATCGTGACGAGAAAGAGACTGAGCCTTGCCAGGTCTTCGTTTTCGCCGAGCTTTTTTCGCAGCGCGGGCTTTTTGATCTCCTCAATGTGCTCGTAGACGCCGTCCACGCTCCCGTAATCCACGATCAGCTGCGTGGCCGTCTTCTCTCCCACGCCGGGCACGCCGGGCACATTGTCGGAGCTGTCTCCCATAAGGGCTTTCACATCGATAAAGGCCTTGGGCGTCACCTTATAGCTCTCCAGGACATCCGCGGCGTAGTAATTTTCTATGGTCGTCTGGCCCTGTTTGGTCTTCGGGATCCTGATGCAGGTGTGGTCCGTGGCGATCTGCAGCAGGTCCCTGTCTCCGGACAGAAGCGTCACTTCCATCCCTTCCGCCTCCCCGCGCCTTGCCAGGGTCCCCAGTATATCGTCGGCCTCAAGCCCCGCCTGCTCGCGGATCTGGACGCCCATGGACCGAAGGACTTTCTTGATCAGGGGCACCTGCTCCCTGAGCTCTTCGGGCATGGGTTTTCTCGTCCCTTTGTATTCCTTATAAGTCTCGTGCCGGAAGGTGGGCGCGTGCACATCAAAAGCGACGGTGAGATAGTCCGCCTTCTCCTCGTCGAGGATCTTGAAAAGGATATTCAAAAAGCCGAATACCGCCCCTGTGTGCTGTCCTGCCGAATTCGTCAGGTCCGGCATGCCGTAAAATGCTCTGTTTAAAATACTGTGTCCGTCCACGAGCACGAGTTTTTTTCTGTCCATCCGCTGTTTCCTTTCTTCCGGCCCGCCGGGCAGGCCGCCGCGCGCCGCGCGCTTTTTCCGGTCCGTTTACTGATAAAACAGCACAACGGACAGGACAATGATGAAAGCCGCCGTCGTGAGGATCTCCGAAGCGATCGCGGTCATCTTGATGCCGCGCCTCACGCCCAGCCGCTTCCTCTGCAGTTTCATCAGGTCCGCGAGGTCCTTATCCACGTCGAACGTGGCGCCGGCCTCGAGTCTCTCGAGGCCTTCATAGATAAGGTATTGAATGCGGAGCTCATCTCTGCAGTTTTCACAGTTCTCTATATGGGAGAGAAACTCCGAGAGCTTCATCTCGCTGAGCCTGTCATTCAGAAAGTCCTGAATGAGGCCGTTAAACTCCTTACAGTCCATATTTTCTCCTTAAGGCCGCCCCGAGCCGGTTCCGTGCCGCAGTGCTCCTTATCACCCTCCTTATCACCAGCCGAGCTTCTCCGGCCCGAAGGAATGGGGAAGCAGCTCTTCGAGCGTGTATACCTCGTAGTCCTGCGCGCTCTTTGCGACAATGACGAGGAAACTGCCGGTGTCGCAGAACTCCCTCATAAACTGCCTGCAGGCGCCGCAGGGAAAGCTGTAGACGTCCGGCGTCTTCTCTTTCCCGCCGACGACGGCGATGGCCCGGAACCTGAAATCTCCCTCGCTCACCGCCTTGGTCATCGCGACCCTCTCCGCACAGATGGTCACGGAATAGGCGGCGTTCTCAATATTGCATCCCCCGTAGATCGTGCCGCCTTCCGTGAGAAGGGCCGCCCCCACGGAGAAGCCCGAGTAAGGGCTGTAGGAATGTTCTCTCATAGTGAGAGCCTTCTCGATCAATTCGGTGATAAGCTCCTCGCTGACTGTGATCTTACTCTCTCCCATGCTTCCTCCTTTGCGCGTTTCGGGCAGTCGAATCAGATTTCGTTGCAAGAACAGATGGTGATTATCTGGCGCCGTCTTTCCGGATCAGGACCCGAACCGCTTCGATCGCCGTCCTGATCGCCCCGTCCGTATCGTGGACGATCGGATTGGGCAGCCCCATCTTTTCTCTGGTCTGGTTGGCCATAGTCAGAAGGACCGTGCCGGTCCTGACTTTTCGGTATCCGCCCACGATAAAGAGCGTCGCGGACTCCATTTCGGAGGCCAGGCAGCCGAGCTTCATGTAAGCGTCCCACTTCTGCAGAAGGACCTGGCTCTGCGGAAGAAGCTCGGGATTGTGCTGTCCGTAAAATGCGTCCTTACAGTGAACCACTCCGATATGGCGGCGCATGCCGAGATTGTCCGCCGCCTCTTCGAGGGCCCTCAGGACCTCGTAATCTCCCACGGCGGGATATTCCATAGGCGCGTATTCCCTGCTGGCTCCGTCCATCCGGATGGCTCCGGAGGCGATCACCAGGTCTCCGCTGAGGACCTCTTCCTGCATTCCTCCGCAGGTGCCGACCCTGATAAAAGTATCTGCCCCGCAGTTGGCCAGTTCCTCGAGAGCGATCGCCGCGGAAGGGCCGCCGATTCCCGTGGACGTGACGCTCACCTTGACGCCATCCACCGTTCCTGTATAAGTGACATATTCTCTGCTGTCCGCGATCAGTACCGGATCGTCAAAATATTTCGCGATCTTGGCGCATCTCTTGGGGTCGCCGGGAAGAAAGACATATCTTCCCACTTCGCCCTTGGCCACCTGTATGTGATACTGTCTGTCGGGATCGATCGAATAAGCCGGAATCATGACATTTCTCCTTTCTTGTGTCGCAGTAATGATCTGAAATTTATGTAAATCTTTTATTGTAATCTCTGTTTTGGCTTCTCTACCGGAGCACCCGTCTGAGCACGTACCGAAGCGTCAGCACGTCTACCGGCTTCGATATATAGGCGTCCATTCCGCTCTCGGCCGCCCTGCTCCGGTCCTCCTTAAAGGCATTGGCCGTCATGGCGATGATCGGGATCTGCGCCCTGCTTCTGTCCGGGAGCGCACGGATTCGCTTTGTCGCCTCATATCCGTCCATGATCGGCATCTGAATGTCCATAAGGACCGCCGAATAATACCACGGATCCGCCTCAACGATCATCTGGACCGCTTTCCTGCCGTTCTCTGCGGACTCCACTTTGAACCCGTCCTCCATGAGCATCTCTTCGGCGATCTCCCTGTTGAGCGGATTGTCTTCCACAAGAAGAAGTCTCCTTCCCTCGATCCATCCAACGTCTCCGGCCCTGCTGTTCTTCTTTTCCTCATGATCCTGAAAAACAGCCATATCTTCGCCGCTGTCCGCCACATATTCGCCGACGTGCGCTTTCTGCTCCGGAGACTGCTCACAGCAGCCGTTGACGGGCCTCAGTTCAAGCTCCACGGTAAACTGCGTGCCCACGTCTTCTTCACTTTCCACGCGGATATTGCCGCCCATCATGTCCACGATTCCCTTGGCGATGGACATGCCGAGGCCGCTTCCGTAAGTGTTGTTCCCGGTTCGGCCGCTCTCCCTCTCGAACGGCTCAAAGACATGGCTGATAAAATCCTTGCCGATCCCGATGCCGGTATCGCTGACTATGAACACGTAGGCACAGTATCTTCGCCCGCTGACGCAGGGCTTCTGGAGTATGGTCAGGCTGACTTTCCCGCCGGGCGGCGTGTACTTGACGGCGTTGCTCAGTAGATTGAGGAGGATCTGCGTGACCCTCGTCTCGTCGCAGTAAACCTCGTTGTTCACCACCGTCTTCATATCGACCTTGAAGTCCAGCCTCTTTCCCGCCATCTGCGGCAGCATGATGCCCTGTATATTCTCGGCGATCTCTCTGAGATCGCACCGGTTCTCGCTGATCGTGATCCTTCCGCTCTCGATCCTGCTCATGTCAAGCACATCGTTGATCAGGCTCAGCAGATGATTGCTGGACGTGCGGATCTTGTCCAGAGCGTCCTTCACCCTCTCCCGCTCATCGAGGTGCGTGGCGGCGATATTGGTAAACCCTATGATCGCGTTCATGGGCGTCCTGATATCGTGGGACATATTGGTCAAAAAAGTGCTCTTTGCCGAGTCCGCGCTTCTCGCCCGGTCCAAAGCCCCTTCGAACAGCCTTCTCTGCTGCAGTTCCCTGCTCATCTCGTCCTGAATGCAGGAGACGCCGACAAAGGCCTTGTGTCCTTCCTCGGCTTTGATGATCCTCATCCGGAAATACTCCGGCCCCCTGCTGGTGATGGCCCGGAACACAAAGCTGCAGAATTCCTCGTTCTCCAGCCGGATCTTGAGACTCTCGAGAGAAACGGCTCCGATAAACAAGTCGTAGTCGTAAGAATAGATACAGCCGTCTGCAATCTCGAGCATGGTGACCGAGAATTTATCCCGCAGCATGGCCGACAGGTTCCTGGCAAACCGCCCCGACAGCTTGAATATCTCATAAGTGTCCTTTGACAGATCCAGCAAGAGGGCAATCTCATATTCTCTCAGAAGCGCATCCAGAATCAGTTTCTGCTTTGCGGAAATTTCGCTTCCGCTTTCATATATATCTTCCGTCCTTCGGACGGATCCCGTTTTTTCATTTTTCATTTTCAGAGCACCGCTCCGGCCGCAGAATCCCCGGCCGGCTCCTCTATTTTTATGTGTTTAAGGCACGCACGGCGAGCCGCTGCGCCGCATGCGGCCGTTTTTTATCGGATCCGTATCCGTTCCGATCGTTTACGGCGCATTCAGCACATCTTATGATACCATTTTGAGGAGCAAAAATCTTGGCATTGCCTGTAATTTTCTATTTCAAAATAGGGAGAACATGTTATAATAGGCAGAAACGACTGCATCCTTGTATACAATTTTGAGAATGGAGTATTTTATGAACGATTATAACCTTAATTTTAATGACGACAATATTCTGGCCAGGTTCTTCGGAAGGTCTTCCAACTATACAGATATTCCCAATCCGCTTTTCAAAGAACACAATGTAAAGAAAGGCCTGCGAAATGACGACGGCACCGGCGTCCGCATCGGACTGACCAAGGTCTGCGACGTCATCGGTTACACCAAGGACGAGGCCGGCAACGTCATTCCCTGTGAAGGCGACCTGATCTACCGCGGCTACAGCATCAAGGACCTGCTCATGAACCGCCAGGGCCACTACGGATATGAAGAGACCGTCTTCCTTCTTCTGTTCGGCTATCTGCCGGACCGCTCGGAATTCGTGAATTTCAAGAAGTGTCTCTCGGACCGCTATGACCTGCCCGGAGATTTCCTCACCAACGACATTTTGAGGACCCCCTCCCGCAACCTCATGAACAAGCTGCAGGCCAGCACGATCTCCCTGTATAATTACGCTATGGACCCGGACGCACAGGATGTCTACCAGACACTGCTCAAGGGCATCGATCTCGTGGCCAAGTTTCCTTCGATCGGATGCTACTCCTACTTTGCCAAGATGCACCACTTTTACAGGCAGTCGCTGATCATACACTACCCCAGGCCCGAATATTCCATCGCGGAGAACATTCTCTACATGCTCCGCACGGACGGCAAATTTACGGAGCACGAGGCGTCCGTTCTCGACGCGATCATGATGATCCACGCCGAGCACGGCGGCGGCAACAACTCCACCTTCACGAACGTCGTCATGGGTTCTACCGGCACCGATCTCTATTCCGCGGTCTGCGGATCCATCGGCTCCCTCAAGGGTCCCAAGCACGGCGGCGCCAGCATCAGTGTCTACAAGATGATGCAGCAGATCATTGCCGACACGCACTACTCCTGTGACGAGGCACTTCTGCGCTCCATCGTGGACAGGATCCTGGACAAGGACTATTTTGACAATTCCGGACTGGTCTACGGCTTCGGACACGCCGTCTATACTCTCAGCGATCCCCGCTGCGAACTGCTTCGCAGCCTGTGCAAGACACTCGCCGATGAGCAGGGCTGCCCGGAGAGGTACAAGTTCTACGCCACCTTCGAGAAAGTCGTCAAGGAAGCGGTCATGGAGAACCGCGGAAAGCCGATCTGCGCCAATGTCGACTACTACTCCGGCTTCGCCTACACCATGCTGGGCATTCCGGAAGACCTCTTCACACCGCTGTTCGCCATCGCGCGCGTGGCCGGCTGGGTCGCCCACAACGTGGAGAACAAGATGTACGACGGAAAGATCATGCGTCCTGCCACCAAGTACATCGGGGAGCACAAAAAATATGTTCCTATGAAGAAAAGATAAAAATAACACAGGGCCGGTTCATCAGAACCGGCCCCGTGTTATTTTTTTTACGTTATTCTTTGCCGTTCCAGCAGTACGTGCACAGCTTGCACGGCTCGAGATTGATCGCTTCGATCATGTCGTCGAGGCGGTGATAGTGGAGCGAAGTGAAATTCAGCTCCTTGCGGATCTCCTCGAGCATCGCGTGATACTGGTCCGAATCGGGATCCGTGTATTTTTCAAGGACTGCATCGCTGAAATTAGAAGTTCCTTCGAGCATTTCCATCTTTCTGCGAGTGATCAGCTCTTTCTCCGAGTCCGACCTGGAGAAGTTGAGGTACTTGCATCCGAATACCAGGGGCGGGCAGGCGGGACGAATGTGTACTTCCAGCGCGCCGCTGTTGTAGAGGTACTCCGTGGTCTCTCTCAGCTGCGTTCCCCGAACGATGGAGTCGTCGATCAGAAGAAGCCTCTTTCCGCCGATCAGCTCGTGAATGGGAATGAGCTTCATCTTGGCGATCAGGTCTCTCCTGCTCTGATGCGTGGGCATGAAAGATCTGGGCCAGGTGGGCGTATATTTGACAAAAGGTCTGGAATAAGGGACTCCCGACCGGTTGGCGTATCCGACCGCATGGGCCACGCCCGAGTCCGGGACGCCCGCCACGCAGTCCGGGTGGATGTTGCCGCGCCTTAGGTCTCTCTCCGCCAGCTTCGTGCCGCATCCGTAGCGCATATCTTCGACGTTGACCCCCTCGTAAGAGGAAGCGGGAAATCCGTAATAGATCCACAGGAAACTGCAGATCCTCATTTCCCCACGGGCGGGAATCCTCGTCTCGTATCCTTCCGGTTCAATGAAGACGACTTCGCCGGGCCCCAGCTCCTTCTCCGGGGTATATCCCAGGTTCAGGAAAGAAAAGCTCTCGAAGCAGACGCAGTAGCCGGTCTCTTTTTTGCCGATGATGCAGGGCGTTCTTCCCCATTTATCCCGGGAAGCGTAGATGCCCTTGGGCGTCATGATCAAAAACGTCATGGAGCCCTCGATCACGTCCTGGGCGTACCGGATGCCCTCCTCCATGTCCTTCTTCTGGTTGATGAGGGAGGCGACCATCTCGGTCGGATTGATATCTCCGCCGCTCATCTCCAGGAAATGGGAGTGCGTCCCCGCGAAAAGCATGTCCGTCAGTTTATCGATATTGTTGATCTTGCCGACCGTCGTGATCGCGTACGTGCCGTGATGGGAGCGGACGATCAGAGGCTGCGGCTCATAGTCGCTTATGCACCCGATCCCGAGATTGCCCTTCATCTTGATCAGGTCCTTCTCGAATTTGGGCCTGAAGTTCGAGCTCTCGATATTGTGAATCGCTCTGTCAAATCCCTTCTCGGAATCATAAACCGCCATACCGGCGCGTCTGGTGCCGAGGTGTGAATGATAATCCGTTCCGTAAAACAGATCAAATACTACATCTTCGCGCAGTGCGGCGCCAAAAAAACCACCCATGAAGCCTCCTAACTCTAGTGAATTCATGATCACATCTAACCATTGGTAATATTACCATCATGTGGCGTATTTTGTAATCTGTGGGAATCCACTAAATAAGTCGTGGCTAATGGATGGTTTTGGTCAAAATAGACAACAGCTATATTGCTTATTTGTCTATTCTATCGATATCCCGGCTGTATAAAATTGAGTATATCCCTGTAAACAATTTCCTTGTCCGTCTCGTTCAGGATCTCATGTCTCATATTGGGATAGAGTTTGAGGATGGCGCCGGTGACCCCGAGGCTCCTGTATTTTCTCCAGAGCCAGACGGGCCCCTTGCCCATGCGTCCCACCGGATCGTCCTGTCCGGATATGATAAAGATCTTCTCGCGGCTTGAGATCTTCTTCATTTCCCTGCTGTCCCAGATTTCCGAAAGACCCTTGAGAAACTCCTTCCAGAATCCTCCCGTGTTCTCCTGCCCGCAGTAGGGATCCTCGATATAGGCCTGCACATTCTCCCTGTTGTAGGAGAGCCAGTCAAAGTCCGTCACCCCGTCCTTGACCGCCTTGGCAAAGCCGCCCATCCCCAGATTCTGCAGGGCGGGATTGGACTGGTACCAGTTGTGGTCCTGCACCAGGCTCTTTGCCAGGTTGTAGCCCGTCTTCATCAGTCTCCTCTGTCCGCCGTTGGAGCCGCACAGAATGATCCCGCTCGTGCTGGAAGGATATTTTTCCAAATAAGCCTGCACCATAAAGGATCCCATCGAGTGCCCCATCAGGAACGTGGGAAGGCCGTTAGAAGAGGCCAGCCTTACCATCTGCATGAGCGCCTTAATCGTCTTGTCAAAAGCGCCCTGCGGCCAGCGCTCCAAAAATTCCGCAGAAGGAGCGTTAAGGCCCTGTCCGAATGCGTCCAGGCACCAGACGTTGATGTGATGTCCGTTCATCCACTGCGCAAAAGGAGCGTAGCGCAGCGCATATTCATTCATTCCTGTGATAATGGTAAGATTCGTCACCGCATCCTCAGCCGGCCAGAACCATCCCCTCAGGCTCTCTCCGCTTCTGATCCTGACTTCAAAAATCTCCGCCATTCCTACGATACCTCCCTGACCGCAGGCAGCTTATACGCATCGAAAAAAGAGTTTCAGTTCTCTCCTTCGGCTGCGCCGCCCACGGCTTCATTTGCGACGTCCACAAGTGCGGAAGCTGCCGCCTCTCTCTCTTCCCGAGCCAGTCTCGCGCTCTCCTCGGCCGACTCTTTCTCTGCCTGAAGCTTCGCCGCCTTTTCATTTTCCCTGGCGGCCTTTTCCGCTTTTACAATCTTTCTGCAGTCGCCGCAGATTGTCGGAATATGCTCCCATCCCTTGTTGATGCGGAATGTCTTGCCGCACTTGACGCATACGCGGTCTTCCCAATTCGCTTTGTCCTTGTCAAAACACTCCTTGCAGAGATTGGGAATGTGCTTCCACTCAACATTGTAGCGGATCGTGGAACCGCAGATCTTACAAGGCTTCTCTTTCCATTTGGCCTGTTCCCTGGCGTTCTCGTTCTTAAGGTATTCCAGTCTTGCATTAAACCCGTCCCAGGCTTCCTGCACCTTATCCCGGAGGACCTTCTGGGTATCAAGGGCTTTGTTAAATGCGGCCCGCGCTTCATCCAGCTCTCCAAAGCAGGCTTTCTTGGATTCATAGATCTCGGTGAGCTTCTCCTGCATTGACTGTGCCAGCGAGCGGTGCTCATCAGCAGCATCGCGGTCACCATTTGCGCGCTCGGATCTCATGGCACTGTATTCTGCGTCAATTCCTTTCTTCAACTCCGAAATCTTCGCATTAAATGTCTGAATCCTGCTTCCCGTTTCATTTAATCGCGCCTTGGTCTCGTCTGTGATTTTCTTTGCTGCTGCATAAGCAGATCTTGCACTGCTGAGCGCCTCGCCAAGGCGAGACAACTCCGGATCTTTACCAGACATGTTTCAAAACCTCCTGTACCCGTTATTAAAAGCTCGAACAGCGAGCTTGTGCGGCGTCTGCGTGTCGTCTGAAAGAGAGCTTCTCCCTGTGCGCACGCAAATGCATCCTGTTTTTCCGAAATCCCGTAGGACTCTCACTTATCTATTATATTTTTGTTGATTTATCATGTAAATATAAAAATATAATAAACTTTCATTAAGGTCCAAAATTGAACCAATTACCGTTTATTTCGATCCCCTGCGAGGCAGACGATGCGTCAGTCCGCAGGACGAAAGCCGCTGCGGCAGGTGACGCGCCGGTCAGATGCTTCGCAGGATCGTCTCTATTTTGTCCGCGCCTCCCTCATCGAGTTTGAGGATCAGGGTCACTTCGTTTGTGCGCTCGTTTACCGACTGATGCAGGGAAGGAAGCAGCTCGGCTCCGACCGCAAGGTAGAGCAGCTGGCAGATGATCTTCTCCGAATCCGTCCACTGGATCTTCTCCCCGTACGCATTAATACGCGTGCGGATCATGTCCACGGGATAGGTCACAGGGTACGTGCGCTGGCTGCGGTTCTCTCCTCTTAAGTGGAACATTTCGAGCTGCCCCAGCATAAAGCGCAGGATCTCTCCGACCTGCTCGCTGTAGATTCTCTCCGCACTCAGGGCCACATCCTTAAACTTGAGTTTGACGGGCTTTTCGTCCCCCAGAAGCCTTACGACCACGGTTCCGTCATCTTCGGGCCTTACGGTGCTGGCGCTCTCCCTGCTCGTGGTGCAGTAGCGAAACAGCTTTCGGACGTTGAGTTCATTGAGTTCCCAGTGATTCTTCTTCTGTTTCTCATGATAATCGTCGAACACGCCCGCGTAGGAGGGCCAGTTCTCCTGAACTGCACTTAGTCTCTCTTCGCTTCTCCCGTACTCTTTCACGGAGCCGTTCAGCAGCTCTTCGATGGAGGCCATTCTCTGCCTGTCGTCGTGGTTGATTCGGCCAAGGATCATGTCGACTCTCTTTCTGAGGCCGTCATTGGGGTAAAAGATCGCATTCTTAAACACGACCGCGAAGCGATGGGCGCTGCTCGGTTCCATTCCGGATATCGCTGCCAGAAACAGCAAAAAGCGCTCGCACTGGATCTGGTTCATATGCCGCAGATACCGCACGGGGTGATCGAGAAAACGTTCTTCCTCCATGATGCGGACAAAGGAACGAAGCTCCTGTTCGAACCCTTCCGTCCTGTTCTCCCCTTTGTGTTCGGACAGCTGCCGGAAGTAATCTTTCCGCTTGCAGACGGCCTCGCTCCTGAGTCCGCCGTAATTGAATTTCCAGGAAACCGCCGCCTTCTCGAAGAAGTCTCTCAGGGCCGCGATCTCCTCCGAGACGCCTGCCGCCCTCCAGCCTCCGATCCGGTGCATGACCTGCCTCGCTCCGTCGTTGGAAGGCGTTTCCAGCCAGGTGAGGGCCGCGTCCGCAAAGACGGCCGCGTCATGCTCATCCATGCCGTTAAGCGCGGCGCTAAGGTCCACAAACTTTTCGATCTCCTCCCTGTCAATATCGCGAAGGAAGCGGATCGGATCCTCGACAAAATCGGGATTTTCCAGAATATCCGCGAAATGCTGCAGGTCTTCCGGCACAATGTTTTCGGCGATCACATGCGCGTAGGCCTCCTCATAGACGGGCCAGTCCGCTTTCACCGTATTTCTGCATTTTTTGTAGTTATATCTCCACACCGAGACCAGGTCCCAGATGTCCTGTTCGACCGCGTATGTCCGGTCGTCATCATTTTCATTCTCCCATCCGAAGAAGGAGTCCATTTCCGTCGCGTACTCGTCCGTCGGTTCCAGCAGCCATCTTGTGATCAGATAGGCCGCCAGGGCGGCGTTTTCGGGTGAGCTCGAGGAAGCGTGCAGCATGGTCAGGAAATGAATGTCCTGTTCCCGCTTCATCTGCTGGCGCAGAAACGCGAGAGGGTCATTCTGGAACTGGGCGATATTGAGGACCGCCTCATCCAGATACAGGTCCGGAACGATCGGTTCCTGTCCGTCCTGCGGAAGCTGGCGGAAATAGATGCCGTACTCCTCCCATTTCTCGCAGACCGCCCTCCTGCAGCCGTTCTGGTTCGTGTGCCACATATAAGCGGCGCTGCGCAGATAGTTGTTGAAAAAAGCCCGTCTCTTTAAATCTTCCTTGAAATCCTTGCTGTCCATATCCATATGGACCATGAGCGTCAGTGTCTGGATCTCGGGATCTTCCGGATACTTCACATATATATTAAGAAGATTTCCGAAATCTCTCACGAACTCCCTGCTGCTCTTTTCCGAGCGCACCGCGACATTCGTTCCCGCGGCGTGTTCGTATTCGTAAATGCTCTCGGCGATCAGCGCAATATAGCGCAGCCGCTCCTCTTCGCGGATGCTCAGAAGGTAATTTACCGGGTTCTCCCTGAACCCTCGCTCGCCCAGCCCCCGGTCGTAGGCGACAATCTCCTCGGGGATGTCTTCCTGCGCCCTGACGGCCGCCATCCAGCGGGCTCTGTACACGGAAGCGGCTTCCTGCCATTCCCTTCTGCACAGGAGCTGGTTATCTCTGAAAAACTGTCCCGTCACGCGGTACCGGTCGTTGAAGAAATCCGTGACTTCCTGCATGGACCGGAAGTTCTGCCCCGAGATCCACAAATTGAGCATGCGGACGGAGAGATCCGATCTTCTGACCAGATACTCGTTTACGGCAAGTATATAGTCCGTCTCAAAATAGTCCTCGGACCCGTTTTCTATCGCGATCAGCGCTTCCAGAAAGATCAAAAACCAAAGCCTGTCTCTCAGGGTCGCCCTGCTCAGGAAAAAAGTCGGAGAATCCATAAATTCTTCGCCGCCCGGCACAGTGCCGGCGAGCACTGCGAAGCACCTTTTTTCTGTTTGTTTCAAATGAAGATCATCCATACGTTATCCCAGTTCTTCCATAATAGAATTTGAGCTACGCTCCCGCGTCGGGAGGCGTGACAGCTTATCGGATCTCGTTCAGATCATAAGGCGTCAGCTGGTATACATAGTAGTTGAGCCAGTTGCTGTACAAAAGATAACTGTGTGCGCGCCATTCCAGAAGAGGTTTTTTCTCCGGATCGTCGTCCGGGAAATAGTTGACCGGGATTGCGGTCCCGAGTCCTTTGCGCGCATCTCTCACATATTCGTCTCTGAGGGTGTTGCGGTCATATTCCGCATGGCCCATGATAAATATCTTTCTTCCGTCCCTCGACATGCATAAGAGCACGCCGGCCTCATCGGACTCCGCCAGGATCCTCAGGTCCTTGCACCCGTGGATCGCCCTGGAAGGGACTTCCGTGTAGCGGCTGTGCGGGATCAGGAAATAATCATCGAAACCGCGGACCAGGGGCTCCCTTCTGTGGCGCACTTTATGTGAATAGACGCCGAAGAGCTTTTGCGGGAGCATCTTCTTTTGAAGTCCGTAGTGATAGTAGAGCCCTGCCTGCGCTCCCCAGCAGATGTGGAAAGTACTGAACACGTTTGTCTTGCTCCAGGCAAAAACTTCACAGAGTTCCGGCCAGTAATCGACCTGCTCATATTCCATCTTCTCCACGGGAGCTCCCGTGATGATCAGGCCGTCGAAGCGCTGCTGCTTGAGCTCGTCGAAAGTGTAGTAAAACTTCTGCAGGTGCGAGATCGCGGTATTGAGGGATTTGTGCGAGCTCATGCGCATAAACGTGATATCGATCTGCAGAGGCGTATTGGAGAGCATCCGCAGAAGCTGCAGCTCCGTCTCCTCTTTTTTGGGCATCAGGTTCAAAATACAGAGCTGCAGAGGGCGAATATCCTGATGCGAAGCGCGGTTCTCGTCCACCACAAACAAATTTTCTTTCTCCAGTATTTCCTTTACCGGCAGATCATTCTGTATTTTGATAGGCATTGTCTGTTTCCTCCGTTTATTAATCAAGGCCCACAAAGGCGGCCGCCATGCCGCGCGCGGACGCGGTCAGCGGTGTCCCCCCGGCGAACCCTCACGCTTTTATTCCTCGTTGATCATTGCAAGAAAGTCTTCCTCCGAGAGAATCGGGATGCCCAGCTCTCTCGCCTTTTTGTTCTTGGATGAGGAAGAATTGATATCGTTGTTGATCAGATAGTCGGTTTTTGATGAGACGCTACCCGCAGCCTTCCCGCCCAGGCTGATGATCTTGTCTTTCAGCTCATTCCTGTTGGCGAAGCGGTGCACGCTGCCCGTGATGACAAAGGTCTTGCCCGCAAGGATCTGCGGTTTGTCCTGTGTGCTCTCTATCTGCAGAGACAGCTCGCCCAGCAGGTCGTCCAGTGCGGCCGAGAGCTGCGCATCATCAAAATATTTCCGAATATTGTCGGCCAGGACCGGCCCGATTCCTTCCACCTCGGAGAGCGTCTGCGCATCCGCTTTCCGGATCTCTTCCAGGTCGTCCCGGAAGTGGGAACACAGGATCCTGGCTCCCGCGATTCCTATTCCCGGAATTCCGATCGCCCCGAGAACGCGGGTCGGCGTAGTCTTCCTTGACTTCTCGATCGCTTCCAGGAGCTTATCGCAGGATCTTCGGCCGAATCCCTCCATGTTCTCGATCACTTCTCTGTGCTCATCCAGATGGTAAATATCCGCAAAATGATGGATCAGCCCGGCTGCGATCAGTTTTTCGAGCGTCGCCTCGGACAGGCCGTCTATATTCATCGCGCTGCGGCTCACAAAGAGGGTGAAGGACTTGATCTTCTTGGCCGCGCAGTCGGGATTGGTACAGACGAGCACCTCCGTGTCGTTGTCCTTTCTGATCACGGTATCGCTTCCGCAGACGGGACAGCGCGCGGGGATCTGCACCGTTCCCGAGCCGGTCAGATTTTCCGCGATCTGCGGAATGATCATATTGGCTTTGTAGACGGTGATCCTGTCTCCGATCCCCAGTTTCAGCTCCCTGACATAACTGATATTGTGTACCGAGGCTCTCTTCACCGTTGTGCCTTCCAGCTCCACCGGTTCGAAGACTGCTACGGGATTGATCAGTCCCGTGCGGCTGGCGCTCCATTCCACCTCGGTCAGCGTCGTCTCCATGAGCTCATCCGCCCACTTGAAGGCGATGGAGTCCCGGGGAAATTTGGCGGTTGTGCCAAGGGAAGCGCCGTAGGCAATATCATCCAGTGTAAGCACAAGGCCGTCGGAAGGAAGGTCGCTGGAAGAAATCTTTTTTTCGAATTCGCCGACCTTTTCGACCACGTTTTCCGGCGTGACGCGCACGTATTCCACCGTCTCGAATCCCTGCTTTGCAAGAAATTCCATCTGCTTTTCCCTGGAATTGTCAAAAGAGAGACTCCCGGCCCGCACAAGCGAAAAAGCATAGAACCTTACCCTTCTCCGGGCAGTAATCCTGTTGTTGAGCTGCCTCACGCTTCCGCTGCACAAATTTCTCGGGTTCTTATAGCGCACATCCGACAGATCGCCGGTGGCAGCCGCCTCCGCTTCCAGCTCCTCATTAATCTTCTCAAAATCCGAGTACCGGATCAGGGCCTCTCCGCGCAGTATAAGGGTCTCCCTGCACGGAATATGAAGGGGGAGGTTCCGGAATACTCTGGCGTTGTCGGTAATGACCTCACCGATCTCACCGTTTCCTCGGGTCACCGCTTTCGCCAGTTTCCCATCCACATAGGTGAGAACCACCGTGAGACCGTCCAGTTTCCAGGACAAAAGGCCCTCGTGCCCGCCCAGCCACTGCGAAAGGGCCTCGCGGTCCTTTGTCTTGTCCAGGGACAGCATCGGGCTTTCATGCCTTTCCTTCGGCAGCTCGTCCGCGGCGGTATAGCCGACATGAACGGTCGGCGATCCGGCCATCACGATGCCCGTGCGCGCCTCCAGCGCGGACAGCTCGTCATAGAGCCTGTCATATTCGAGATTGCTCATGATCTCGGTGTCTTTATTGTAGTAGCTTTCCGAAGCGCGGTTAAGGAGCTCCGTCAGCTCCGCCATACGGGCGCGGTCCGCCTCGGATATCTTTTCGGATACACTTTTCATCGCTGTTCCTTCTTCCGGTTTGCCGGCAGCAGTCCGGCTGCGGCGTACAGCGCTTCCAGCTCTTCTCCGCCGACGACCCTCTGCTCACCGGGCTTCATAGCTCCCAGTTCGATATTGAGGACTCTGATCCTCTTGAGCTTTTTGACTTCATTTCCGACTGCCCTGCACATCCTGCGGATCTGCCTGTTCAGTCCCTGTGTGAGAATGATCCGGAACGTATAGTCTCCGAGCCTCTCGACCTTGCAGGGCCGCGTTGTGACATCCAGTTCTCTGAGCCTCACACCTTTTCGGAATCGCTCGAGGTCCGCATCCGAGATGCGGCTTTTCACCCGCACGATATATTCTTTCTCGTGTCCGGCGGACCCTTTCATCATGGCGTCAATGAGTTTTCCGTCATTGGTCATCACAAGAAGCCCTTCCGAGTCCCTGTCCAGCCGGCCTGCATATGTCAGCCTGACGGGAAAAGAAAAGGCTTCTTCAAGTGTTCTGTCCGCATGGCGGTCGCTCTTTGTGCAGGTGACACCGACAGGCTTGTAGTACGCTACTACGACTTTGTTCAGAGCTCCCCTCAGAAGCCTGCCGTCGACGGTAACCTCGTCGGTATCCCGGACTCTCATTCCTGCAGACGCCAATGTTCCGTTCACAAATACTCTGCCCGCATCAATCAGGCGGTCCGCTTCCCTTCGGGAACAGATCCCGCACGACGCAATATACTGATTTAACCGGCTGCCCGATTGCTCCCCCGCCTTCAACTGTACAGCTCCGAAATCTGCTGTACGGCTCTTCTTGCGAGTATACAGTCGCTGTGTTCCCTGATGTGAGCAAGTGACGCATCACTACAGGAAACCATGTCGGCAAATTCATTGATCCTGAGCACCGCGCTGTCATAGTCTTTCCCGGCCTCGGCATCCCTGCCGATCACCAGGTAATAAACTCCCGGCTCCCTTGCAAAATAGAGCGAGCTCGTCAGTCCGCGGCAGCTTTTCAGGATGCGGCAGCTGGCCGCCATATCCATGATGCTCGAAAAGCGAAAAACGCAGGTGCCTGACTTCGCCGCAGCCGTTTCCGCGCTGCGGACGGCCCGATCAGCCGCCTCCCGGAAGCCTTCGGAACTGCCTTTCAGGGAGCCGGAGGCAGTATCCTTATGCTCTCGGATCTTGGCTGACTCGACGGGATCCTGCGAGATGGTAAGGCTCACCGACTGGTCCGGAAGGACCGAGATCCTCATCGAAGTATAGTCATTCTTCATATTCATATCTACGCAGCTGGCCGCCTTGAGAATAATCCTCTTGATAAACTCCACGGCTTTTTTCTTGCGGTCAAACAGATCGTCGAGGTCAAGTCCGTGCTTTTTGAGATCATCCTGCGTGATAATGCAGTTTATGGTTGTATCGTTAATCTTTCTGAATTTCAAATGTGTTCCTCCGTCCGAGAGTATATTATTCTTCTGACATACCATTATACAACACTGTTACGAAATATTCAGCATTCGAAAAAAATGATTTGCCGGATCCGAAACGAAAGGCAGCTCTTCTGACGGGAGGCCCTCCGGTTTCATTCCGCGCACCTGTATACAAGAAAAAGCGCTGTACACCCAATATGTACAGCGCTGTTTTTCCATGTCATTCAAGACTCGCAGCGGGGAGATCCCCCGTGTTACAGATACCGGCCGAATTACTTCGCGGCTGCTCCTGCCTGAGCCATGACTTCCTCAGCAAAGTTGTCCTGTCTCTTCTCGATGCCTTCGCCGGTCTCGAAACGAACGAACTCTTTGATGGTGATCTTGGTGCCGTTGGCCTTGCCGACCTGGTCAAGATACTGGCCTACAGTCTGCTTTCCGTCTTCGGCGCGGACATAGACCTGGTCGAGGAGGCAGATCTCCTTGAACTCTTTGTTGAGTCTTCCGATCAGCATCTTCTCGATGATGTTCTGAGGCTTTCTCTTGTTCTCGGGAAGCTTGTTGTTCTCTTCGATTGCCTGAGCGAGAAGGATCTCTTTCTCATGTGCTCTGTACTCTTCGGAGATATCAGCCTGGCTGATGTACTTGGGATTCATAGCTGCGATCTGCATAGCTACGTTGGTGAGAGCTTCCTTCACAGCGTCATTGACCACTGCGGTCTGTGCGTCAACAATGACACCGATTCTGCCCTGGCCGTGAAGATAAGTGACTACACAGCCTTCCTTCTCTTCGATTCTCTTGAATCTGCGGATGCTGAGCTTCTCGCTGATGACAGCGATCATGTCTACCAGTGCGTCGTGAACGGTCTTGGAAGCATCCTCTGCCCAGCTCTCAGCCATGAATGCGTCGATATCCTCTGCTGCGCTGTCCAGTACCTGCTTAGCGACCTTTGCTACATAGGTGCGGAACTTCTCGTTCTGTGCGACGAAGTCGGTCTCGGAGTTAACTTCTACGACTGCCGCCTTGTTGTCGTCGTCCTGCGCGATGAAGCAGATACCTTCTGCCGCGATTCTGCTGGCCTTCTTCTCAGCCTTGGCCTGTCCCTTCTTTCTGAGGAACTCAACTGCAGCGTCCATATCGCCGTTGGTCTCGGTGAGCGCCTTGTTGCAGTCCATCCTGCCCGCGCCGGTAGCTTCTCTCAACTGTTTTACCTGTGCTGCTGTAATTGCCATAACTTTACCTCTCTATGATTACAAAAAAAATGTATAACTCAGGGGGATGCCCCCCTCTGAATCATATGATGCACACGCGTGCGGAAAGGAAGGAGCTGTCCAAAGGGCAGCCCGCACGCGGCGCAGCGGCTCGCTCTGCGAGCCTTAAACCGATGGAAACGATCAGGGAATCAGAGTGTTCCCTCTTCTGCCTGCTCAGCCTCGCTTGCAGCGGACTCCTGAGCCAGAGCTTCCTGCTCGGATGTGTCAACGTTCTCTTCACCCTGTCTTGCCTCGATGACTGCGTCTGCCATCTTGCTGCAAAGAAGCTTGACTGCGCGGATCGCGTCGTCATTGCCGGGGATGATGTAATCGAGCTCTTCGGGATCGCAGTTAGTATCGCCGATACCGATCAGTGTGATGCCCAGTGCGTGTGCCTCTGCGATGCAGATTCTCTCCTTCTTGGGATCGATAACAAAGATTGCATCCGGAATGTGAGTCATTTCCTTGATGCCGCCGAGGTTCTTCTCGAGTTTCTCCCACTCTTTGTTGAGCTTGGCAACTTCCTTCTTGGGAAGTACGTCGAATGTGCCGTCCTGGGACATGGTCTCAATCTTCTTGAGGCGCTCGATTCTGCCCTGGATGGTCTTGAAGTTGGTCAGCATGCCGCCGAGCCATCTCTCGTTTACATAGTACATGCCGCAGCGCTCAGCTTCTGTCTTGACTGCGTCCTGCGCCTGCTTCTTGGTGCCGACGAACAGAAGGGTTCCGCCCTGCTCAGCAATCTCAAATACTGCTCTGTAGGCCTCGTCAACCTTTACGACAGACTTCTGAAGGTCGATGATGTGGATTCCGTTTCTCTCCGTGAAGATGTAGGGAGCCATCTTGGGGTTCCAGCGTCTTGTCTGATGTCCGAAATGTACGCCTGCTTCAAGCAGCTGTTTCATTGATACAACACTCATTTCTTTTCCTCCGTGTTTGGTTTGTTCTTCCGCATTTCCGTAAGCATTCATGAAGGTTCGCTACCACCCTGCCGGGTCAGAGCCCGGGTAGAGCACCGGTATATGCCGAAAATGCGTGCTTACTATTACGCAACATTAAAATACTACCACAAGCAAATACTTCGCACAAGTATTTATTTATTTAAATTCAGCACCCCGGAAAAACGCGGAGTGCTGAATAAAATCGCAATTTTTCAGTGTCCCTGGCTGTCCGGCTCCACCTGCTTTTTCAGTTCTTTGAGTTCCCCGTAGATCGCGTCGTTGAGAACTTTGATATAGGTTCCCTTCATACCCGAGGACCGGGACTCAATGACACCCGCCGACTCAAATTTTCTGAGCGCGTTTACCACCACGCTTCTGGTAATGCCCGCTTTGTCCGCTATTTTGCTGGCCACGAGGATTCCCTCGATGCCGCTCAGTTCTTCGAAAATATGCACGATCGCATGCATCTCCGTGTAGCTGAGCGTATTAATTGCGGACTTGACCACATTGATCTTGCGGGTCTCCTCGGCGGTCTCTTCCGTCACGGCTCGGAGCATCTCGAGTCCGACCACCGTGGTCCCGTATTCGCACAGGATGATGTCGTCGATGTCAAAGCCCGCCCCGTCTTTATAGATGAAAACGGTTCCGAGCCTCTCTCCGGCGATCTCGATCGGAGCGATGATTCCCACGTTGCCGCAGTCCTGCTCCTTAATAAAGCCAAGCGTCCCCAGGTTCACATTTTCGTTTGTGGACAAAACTCCGAGAAATCTCTCGTTGAGAGCGGAGTCGATAAAGGTTCCCACCTTGTCCGTGATGAGATCGCTCAGGATCGGGATTCCCTTATATTCGCCAAATCCCAACACCTTTCCTTTTTTGCTGATCACAAGGATGTTGGACTGCAGAACATCGCTCATCACTCTGCAGATATCGCTGAAGACAACTTTGCCCGTATCATTATTGTGCAGCAGTCTTTCTATTTTTCTTGTATTATCCAGCAGTTTCACATTGCCGATCGTCTGAGACCTGTTCACTGTTTCACCTGGCCTTTCAATATTTTTATTCATTGGGCGGGATGCCGCAGGCATCTGTTACCGTTTTCGCACGCGCCAGCCCCGCAGGGCCCGTCCGGCGCGCCGCTCTGTCGTCATTCTTCGGGTCTGTTCTCCATATACCCGCAGTCTCTGTCCTCGCAGACAAGTTTATTTCCCTTGATCAGCATCATGCCGCCGCACCTTGGGCATTTTTTGTCGGACGGCTTCTGCCAGCTCATAAAATCACATTCCGGATTGCCCATGCATCCGTAGTATTTGCGTCCCTTCTTGGTCTTCTTGACGACGATATCCTTGCCGCACTTGGGGCAGGCGACGCCGATCTTCTCATAGTAAGGCTTCGTATTGTGGCACTCCGGGAACCCGGGGCAGGCAAGGAATTTGCCGTGGGGACCGTATTTGATCACCATGTTCCTGCCGCATCTCTCACAGACTTCCTCCGTCTCCTCGTCCGCGATCTTTACCTTTTCCAGGTCTTTTTCGGCCTGGATGACCGCCTCATCGAGGTCCGGGTAGAAATTCTCGATGACGGTTTTCCACTTGACGCTTCCTTCCGCGACTCCGTCCAGCAGTCCTTCCAGATTGGCCGTAAACGTCGGGTCCACAATGGAAGGGAACGCGCGCTTCATCATGGAATTGACCACTTCTCCCAGCTCCGTGAGATAGAGGTTCTTTTCCTCTTTCACGATGTAGTGCCTTGCCAGGATTGTCGTGATGGTCGGCGCATAGGTGCTGGGCCGTCCGATTCCCTGCTCCTCGAGAGCTTTTACGAGAGAAGCCTCCGTATAGTGGGGCGCCGGCTGCGTAAAGTGCTGTTTGGGATCAAATTTCTCCAATGTGAGGCGGCTGTCTTTATTGAGCTCCGCCGTGAGCTTTTCTCCCTTGTCCTCGTTCTCGTCCTGATTATAGACGCACTGGTATCCGTCGAAGAGGAGCCTTGACGCGGAAGCGGTGAAAATATAGCTTTCTCCGGCCGCGATCCGGACCTGGGTGTTCTCATATCTTGCCGCGCTCATGCGGCTGGCGAGGAACCTCTTATAAATCAGCTGATACAGGCGGAACTGGTCTCTTGAGAGCGAATCCTTGATGGCAGAAGGAACATTCTGAAGATCCGTGGGGCGGATCGCTTCGTGCGCGTCCTGGATCTTGCTGTCGCTCTTTCCGGTTTTCTCTCTGCTCAGAAGATACTGCTCGCCGTAATTAGCCGCGATGTACTCGGCGGCCATGGCCTGTGCCTCGTCCGAGATGCGCGTGCTGTCCGTTCTTAAGTAGGTGATCAGCGCCGTCGTGCCGCTTCCCTTTATCTCTACGCCCTCGTAGAGCTGCTGCGCGACTCTCATCGTTTTCTGCGTGGAAAAATTAAGTGCGCGGCTCGCTTCCTGCTGGAGCGTCGAGGTGGTAAAAGGCAGCGGGGACTTTCGGGTCCTCTCGGATTTTTTCACCTCCGCCACTTCAAAATCGGCATGTTCGATGGCTTCCGTGATCTGCCGGACCTGCTCGGAATTCTCCAGTTCCTGTTTGACCGTTTTTCCGTCTTCCGATACTTTGCCGTAATAGTGGACGGTCAGAGGTTTTGTGTGCCCTTCCGCCTTCAGGATCGCATCCAGCGTCCAGTACTCCTGCGGGATGAACGCCGCGATCTCTTCCTCTCTGTCCGCGATCATGCGAAGCGCCACCGACTGTACTCTTCCCGCCGACAGGCCCCGCTTGACCTTTGCCCACAGAAGCGGCGAGATCTTATATCCCACTACTCTGTCCAGGATTCTTCTGGTCTGCTGCGCATCCACGAGGTCCACATTAATACTTCTGGGATTTTTGAGCGATTCCGTGACAGCTTTCTTTGTGATCTCGTTGAAAGTGATCCTGTAGATCTCTTTATCAGGCATTTCGTCCAGTTTCAGAGCTGCCACGAGATGCCAGGAGATCGCTTCTCCCTCGCGGTCAGGGTCCGTTGCCAGATAAATGCGGTCCGCTTTGCGCGCTTTTTTGCGGAGATCTGCCAGGAGCTCTCCTTTGCCGCGGATCGTGATATATTTCGGCTCATATCCATGGTCGACATCTATTCCCATTCTGCTCTTGGGGAGATCTCTTACGTGGCCGTAACTGGCCGCCACCTCGTAATTGGATCCCAGAAACTTCTTGATCGTCTTCACTTTGGCCGGAGACTCCACAATGACCAGATTATGCTTGCGCTTTCGTGCTGCTGCCATTTCTACCTCTTACTCATCCTGAAAGTTTTGTTTGCCTCTATTTTCTCACTCTTTTCGCAATATCGTTAAAATTTGCGAACAATATCATATGAAACAGACAAACTTCGGGTACTATACCATAATTGTGCTTCAATTTGCAAGACTCATCTTACGAAGAATACAGCTTTCTTTTTCTCTCGATCATCTCATCGATGTGCTCAATGTAGACGCCTACTTCCTTGGCGTCGTCACATCTCTCGATCCGTCCGCCGGGGAAGACGCCTTTGGAAATGCTTCCGGCGCCCAGGGCCAGTATGGACTGCTTCTCCTCCATGATCAGGATGTTGTAGATCCCCGCCTTGCCGTCTTTCGCATAGCCCACATTTTCGAAATTTCCGGACATATTCTTCTGTCTGTAGAGATAGTAGGGATGCATGCCCATTAAGGCCGCGCCTTCCGCCGCGATTTTCATGCTCTCATCCGTGTTGTTGATCGACGAAAAGCCGTTCTTCTCAATCCACTTCTGGAGCCTGGAAGCCCGCTTGACCGCCAGAGAATGAACGGTCAGGTCATCCGGTCCCAGTTCCCGGATCGCATCGATCGTATACCGGACGTCTTCCTCCGTCTCCCCGGGCAGTCCCAGGATAATATCCATATTGATGTTGTCGAAACCGGCTTCTCTGGCCAGCCTGAAAGCGTCCGCCGTCTGCGCGGCGCTGTGCTGCCTGCCGATCAGTTTGAGCGTCCTGTCCCGCATTGTCTGCGGATTGACGCTGATCCTGCCGACGCCGCACTCTTTGAGGACCGCCAGCTTGTCGGCGGTAATGCTGTCCGGCCTTCCCGCTTCCACGGTAAATTCCTGCAGCGATGACAGGTCAAAATAGCGCCCGATCATCCCGATCAGCCTCCGGGACTGTTCCGGTTCCAGCGTCGTAGGGGTTCCGCCTCCGATATAGAGGGTATCCAATATTTTGCCCCGCATAAGAGGCGCGGACGCCTCCATCTCCCGCTCCAAGGCGTCCAGGTACTCGTCCACTCGGTCTTTCCAGGATGTGAGCGGGAAAGAGGTAAAGGAGCAGTACAGGCAGGTCGTGGGACAAAACGGGATGCCTACGTAGAGACTGAATCCGTTCTCATAGTGAATGCCGGACAGGATCTCTCTCTCCCGCTGCGCGATCTCGGCCGCAAGCTGCGCCTTCTCGGCGCTCACATAGTGCTCTTTTTCCATATAGGCGGCGGCCTCATCGGGCGTATCGCCCTCTCTGAGCCTCGTCATCGCGATCTTGGTGGGCCTTATTCCGATCAGCTCACCCCACGGCAGGACCGTGCCGGTGTACTCCGAGAGCATCTCATAGAGAAGGTGCTTGGCGGCCGTCTTGCACTCGGGGCTCTTGGCGTTAAAGACTGCCCCTTCCGGCGCCTCGACCCTTCTCTCGATGGGTCGTGTCTCTCCCGCGCCCATTTCGTCCTGTACGGGCCCTCCTTCTCCGGTGATCTGCATCCCGATGCCGTCTTCTTCAAACTGCACACGCAGAAAAGCCGGGTCAGGATATCTCCCGGCATCCGGCTCACCGACAAAAACTTTCACTGTCTCCTGCGGATAGAAGGCCTTCAGGAGAGAGTGTATTTCGTATCTGTATAATTCAATGTTTACTACTGCTATCATAATTCGTCATTAAATGAATCGGAAACGCTCACCCGTGCACAAAATAGTTGTACTTCTTCTCGTGTTCTATGGTCGTGCTTCCTCCGTGCCCGCTGTAGACCTCTGTATCGTCCGGCAGGACGTAGAGCTTTGTGCGGATCGATTCCACAATATCCTGCATATCTCCGGTGGGAAGGTCCGTCCTTCCTACCGACTCCTCAAAGAGGGTGTCGCCGCTGATCAGGATAGGGGCGCCGCCGGTCTGGGCTGCATCTATATAGTAACAGCAGCTTCCTTCCGTGTGCCCCGGCGTGGAGATCATTTTCAGCGTGATGCCCGCCTCGGTGACAGATTCCCCGTCGATGAGGTAATGGTCGGCCTTCACCGTGCAGGATCTTCCCACAGACCTTGACGAGTTCAGTTCGGGGTCCTCAAGAACATCTTTCTCCAGGGCGCTGGCGTAGACGGGAGCTCCGCTGGCTTCCCTGAGAGCCTTTACCCCCAGAATGTGGTCGAAATGACCGTGGGTCAGAAAGATCGCCTTGATCTCCAGGCCCTTTCCCGACAGTTCCGCGTATATCTCTTTCCCGTAATCGGCGGGGTCGAAAACGATGGTTTCCTTCTCTCCTTTTTTGTGAAGAAAGTAGAAATTAGTCTGGACCATTCCGATCATATAACATCCGATCTCAATCTTATTCATTTCGTCCCCTTTGCCGGCGTAAATCACCCGTTTGTTCTCTTGACCGCCTGGACGCCGCGAATGTTCTGAAGCTTGCTGCAGATCTCCCGCAGCTCTTCCACGCTCTTGACCTCGAAGCTGATGGTCAGCGTCGCGATTCCGTGTTTGCTGGTCATCGTATTGACTTTCAAAATATTGATATCTCTCTCGGAGAAATTCCTGGTGACGTCATTGAGCAGTCCCGCCCTGTCGTTGGCATAGATGTTGATCTCGCATACGAACCCGGCGTCGCGCTCTTCCTCCGCTCCGTCTACCCAGGTCGCCTCGATGATCCTTCCCTTGTTCTCCTCGTCCAGGTTGACTACGTTCACGCAGTCCGCTCTGTGGATCGAGACGCCCCTGCCCCTCGTGACAAATCCGACGATCTTATCGCCCGGAACAGGATTGCAACACTTGGAGAAGCGGACCGCCACGTCGTGGATTCCCTTGACGACAATGGCGCTCTGGGCCTTTGTGACCGAGCGCGGCTTGTGCTCGGCGATCTCCTGCAGGACTTCTTCGTCGGTGGCGTGCCTCTTGTGGTCCTCCTCGTAGAGCTCATGCAGTTTGTTGACGATCTGCCCTTCCTTGATGCCGCCGTGTCCGATCGCGGCGAGGACCGCGTCCCACTCCCGGAACCCGTATTTCCTGAGGACCACTTCCTTATACTCTGTCTTGAGAAGGTCAGAGAGGACATATCCCTTGGTCTTGCAGTAGGCCGCCATGAGGTCTCTGCCTCTGCTTATATTCTCCTCCTTCATCTCCCTGCGGAACCACTGATTGATCTTATTGCGCGTAGAGGCGCTTCTGGCTATGCTCAGCCAGTCCGGGCTGGGTCCCTTGGCGTTCTGGGAGGTGATAATTTCGATCCTGTCGCCGTTGCGGATCCGGTAGTCAATGTTGACGATCTTGCCGTTTACGCGGGCTCCGATCATCCTGTTGCCCACTGCGGAATGAATGGCATAAGCGAAGTCGATGGGCGTGGAGCCTGCGGGAAGGTTCTTGACCTCTCCTCTGGGGGTGAAACAGTAAACGCTGTCGGAAAAGAGATCCAGGTCGCTCTTGAGCAGATCCATGAACTCCTTGTTGTCCGACATGTCCCGCTGCCACTCCAGGATCTGGCGCAGCCAGGTCAGCTTCTCCTCTTCCTTGTTCTCAACCTTCTTGCCGTCCGACTGTTCCTTGTATTTCCAGTGCGCCGCGATACCGTATTCCGCCGCGCGGTGCATCTCAAATGTGCGGATCTGGATCTCAAAAGGCTGCCCCGTAGGGCCGATCAGAGTCGTGTGCAGGGACTGGTACATGTTGGGCTTGGGCATCGCGATATAGTCCTTGAACCGGCCCGGGATGGGCTTGTACATCTCGTGGATGATGCCCAGCGCCGCATAGCAGTCCTTGACGGAAGTCACAATGATCCTGACCGCAAAAAGGTCATAGATCTGATCCAGGGTCTTCCCCTGGTTTACCATTTTCTTATAAATGCTGAAAAAGTGTTTGACGCGGCCGTCCACCCTGCCTTGGATGCCGGCTTCCTCAATGTGCTCCGCCACCTCCGCGGCGATCTCCTGCACATATTTTTCCCTCTCGGACTTGCGCTGGGCCACTTTTTCAACGAGGTCATAATATACGTCGGGTTTAAGATATTTGAGAGAAAGGTCGTCCAGCTCCACCTTGATCTTGGAGATTCCGAGCCTGGACGCAATCGGAGAATAGATATCGAGAGTCTCCTGCGCGATGCGGACCTGTTTTTCCGGGGGCATGTGCCCCAGCGTGCGCATGTTGTGGAGACGGTCGGCGAGCTTGATCAGAATAACGCGGATATCCTTGGCCATAGCCAGGAACATCTTCCGCAGGTTCCTCGCCTGTTCTTCCTGCTGCACCTGCGTCTTGTCCTTATAGTCACCGGAGAGTCCCAGCTTTTCCAGCTTGGTGACGCCGTCCACAAGGAGCGCCACTTCCTCGCCGAACAGCTTTTCGATCTCTTCCTTGGTCATAATCGTATCTTCTACCACGTCGTGGAGAAGACCTGCCGTGATTGTCTCTTTGTCCAGTTCCAGATCTGCAAGGATCAGCGCCACGTAAAGGGGATGAATGATATAGGGCTCCCCCGACTTGCGCTTCTGCCCTTCGTGGGCCTTTCTGGCAACCTCATAGCCCTTTTCGATCAGCGAAATATCGTCAGAGGGATGATACCTGCGGACACGCTCAATAACGTCCGAATACAGTTCTTCCGGACTTAAATACTCTGCGATATTCTCAATTGTGCCTCTGTCAAATTCGTCGAAGCCTTTCTTTACATTGTTTTCGGCCATACCTCGGACCTGATCCTTTCAAATTATGAACTTTCCATAAAGTATTGCCATTATAAGAAAATTTGTCAAGTCCGTCAAACGGTATTGTCTGAAAATTTTCCTTGCGGACTTTTCGGCGGAAAAATATAGTGCCGCAGAAGCGCTTCGCGCCTTGTCCGCCCCGGGAAAACGCAAAAAAACAGCCAGGTGAGCGAGCTCACCTGGCTTTATTTTTTACGTTTCCCCGGGGTGCTGTTTTTTTTAATGCTCGCATCGCGAGCCGCGCCGCGTGCGGGCTGTCCTTCGGACGGCTCCTTCCTTTTCGCACGCGTGTGCATCCATAACTCAGTGCGAATCTTTCGCCTGAGTTACATCATCCCCGCGCCGCCTGCGGGCATAGGGGGCATGGGCTCCTTGATGGTAGCGACAGCCGCCTCTGTTGTAAGGAAGCTGGATGCTACGGAAGTCGCGTTCTGCAGAGCGCTTCTGGAGACCTTTGCGGGATCAAGGATGCCGTCCTCGATCATGTTGACATACTTCTCTGTGTAAGCGTCGAAGCCGATTCCTTCCTCGGACTCCTTGACCTTGTTTACGATAACAGCGCCGTTGAGGCCTGCGTTCTCGGCGATCTGGTTAAGAGGAGCCTCCAGAGCCTTCAGAACGATCTGGGCACCGGTCTTCTCATCGCCTTCGAGTGTCTCGACTGCCTTCTCAACAGCCTTGGATGCGTGGATGTAAGCGCTTCCGCCGCCGGGGATGATACCCTCTTCCACAGCTGCACGAGTTGCGTTAAGAGCGTCCTCCATGCGATATTTTGCTTCCTTCATCTCTGTCTCGGTAGCTGCGCCTACGCGGATAACCGCTACGCCGCCTGCGAGCTTTGCAAGGCGCTCCTGAAGCTTCTCTCTGTCGAAGTCGGACTTGGTCTCTTCGATCTGCATCTTGATCTGGGAAACGCGGGATGCCAGAGCATTCTTGTCGCCGAGGCCGTCGACGATGACGGTGTTCTCTTTCTCAACCTTGACGCTCTTGGCGCGTCCGAGCTGGTCGAGAGTCGCATCCTTGAGCTCGAGGCCGAGATCGGAGCTGATCACCGTGCCGCCTGTCAGGATTGCGATATCCTCAAGCATAGCCTTTCTTCTGTCGCCGTAGCCGGGAGCCTTGACAGCGACAACGCTGAAGGTGCCGCGCAGCTTGTTGACGCTCAGAGTGGTGAGGGCCTCGCCTTCCACATCCTCTGCGATGATCAGGAGCTTCGCGCCCATCTTGACGATCTGCTCAAGAAGAGGAAGGATATCCTGGATCGTGGAGATCTTCTTGTCGGTGATCAGGATGAAGGGATCGTCGAGGACCGCTTCCATCTTGTCCATATCCGTTGCCATGTAAGCGCTGATATAGCCTCTGTCGAACTGCATGCCTTCGACGAGGTCAAGCTCTGTCTTCATGGTCTTGGACTCCTCGATGGTGATAACGCCGTCTTTGGAGACCTTTTCCATAGCGTCGGCTACCATCTTTCCGACTTCTGCGTCGCCGGAGGAAATGGTCGCAACGTTCTCAATATGAGCTTTTCCGTTGACGGGAGTGCTCATTTTTTTGATCGCCTCAACTGCTGCGTCTGTAGCTTTCTTCATGCCCTTGCGAAGGACGATGGGATTTGCGCCTGCAGCCAGGTTCTTCATGCCTTCGTTGATCATGGCCTGTGCCAGAACGGTAGCGGTTGTTGTGCCGTCACCTGCGACATCGTTGGTCTTTGTGGCGACTTCCTTGACGAGCTGTGCGCCCATGTTCTCGAAGTTGTCCTCGAGCTCGATTTCCTTGGCGATCGTAACGCCGTCGTTTGTGATCGTAGGTGCGCCGTAAGACTTGTCAAGAACTACGTTCCTGCCCTTGGGGCCCAGAGTGATCTTAACTGTATCTGCAAGTTTGTTGATGCCGGCAGCCATTGCTACTCTTGCATCTGTGCCGTGTTTGAGATCCTTTGCCATTTTATTACCTCTTTTCCGTATTCAAAATATAGTCTGAAATGATCTGTCTGTCGCTTATTCGATCACTGCAAGAATATCGCTCTGCTTGACAATGATGAATTTCTCTTCCTCAAGCTTGACTTCCGTTCCCGCATACTTGGAATAGATGACCTTGTCGCCAACCTTGACTTCCATCTTGATTTCTTTTCCGTCAACGACTCCGCCGGGGCCTACAGCGATGACTTCCGCCTGCTGGGGCTTCTCCTTCTCCTGGCCGGGAAGGACGATGCCGGACTTTGTGGTCTGCTCTGCTTCAAGCTGCTTAAGAACAACTCTGTCTGCCAAAGGTACTAACTTCATAATTTACGCCTCCTTTATCATGCGTGAATGATCAATTAACATATTCGGTAATTGATTGTTAGCACTCATCCATGTCGAGTGCTAACCCTAGTTGGTATAATAGTTTTATCCACATTTGTTTGCAACCGATGGAAATGCGCTGTTTTCTTCTTATTCCTCTATTATTCTATCTTATTCTTTCTTTTTCTCTATTTTGCTTATCTGATGACGTTTTTTCAGATTTAATACTTTATTTATGTTTTGTCCCTTCCCGTATTGCAACAGAGTGAATCACGTGCTATAGTATATGTAGTTCCAAATACTACTTGAAGCGATATCAAATATTGGGAGGTGCGTTATGACTGTAAAAGAACTTAAAGTTTTCTTCAAAGAGCATCTGGTTCCTTCTCATTTATATAATCTCAGGGGCGGATCACACGGCGGCAGAATCTGTATCGGAAAAGACAAGCAGAATACATGGGAAGTGTATTTCAGTGAAAAGAAGAACAAGATCGGCCTCATGCGGTTTGCAACGGAGAGTGAAGCCTGCCAGCACATGATGGACGAGGTTCGCAAGGTCATGGAACAGATCTACGGAGTCACCTGGAAAGGTCTGGCGTAAAAGGGACTTGTATACGACTTATTTACCCGGTCGCGGAACTTATGCTCTGCCGCCGGGTTTTTTATGTTTTATAATCCATGTACTCAAAATCTTTTTTGTCTCATTAACCTATAATCATCCCGTAAAGTATTAAGAGGCTGCATGCTTATATTTTACACCAGGGGCCGGGCTTTCGAAGCGCGGTTCTTTTTATGGGAAAATGACGCCACGAGAAACAGCAGAGATAAATGGCGCCCCGGTGTATGGAAGAGGGGCTGTGAAAGCCCGGTTCAATCCGGTTCTTTCACAGCCCCTCTCGGTTACTGTTTAATCAGTATTCAGATCAGTATTTCAGATCAGTTAAGGCTCGCAAAGCGAGCCGCTGCGCCGCGTGCGGGTTGCCTGTAAGGCAAGGTCTAGCCGCTCTCCGCACGCGTGTGCATCGAATAACACAGCGGGGGCATCCCCCTGTGTTATTTCACATCGCCGTTTGTGATCGCGGCCTGCGCTGCTGCCAGTCTTGCGATCGGTACACGGAAAGGTGAGCAGGATACATAAGTAAGACCAACCTTGTTGCAGAACTCGATGGAAGCCGGATCTCCGCCGTGCTCACCGCAGATGCCGAGCTTGATGTCAGGGCGAACCTTGCGGCCCTTCTCAGCAGCCATCTGGATCAGCTGGCCTACGCCGTTCTGGTCGAGGTGTGCGAAAGGATCGGACTCATAAATCTTGCTCTTGTAGTAGTCGGTCAGGAACTTGCCTGCGTCGTCACGGGAGAAGCCGAAAGTCATCTGGGTCAGGTCGTTTGTGCCGAAGCTGAAGAACTGAGCCTCTTCTGCGATCTCATCAGCCATCAAAGCAGCTCTGGGGATCTCGATCATGGTACCGATGTGGTACTCGATATCGGAGCCTCTCTCTTCCTTGACCTTCTCAGCGGTCTCGACGATGGTCTTCTTGACAAATGCGAGCTCTTTCTTGTCGCCTACCAGAGGAACCATGATCTCAGGGATGATGCTGTATCCATCTTCCTCATTCACTTCGATTGCCGCTTCCATGACAGCTCTTGTCTGCATCTTGGCGATCTCGGGGAATGTGACGGCCAGACGGCAGCCGCGGTGACCCATCATCGGGTTGAACTCGTGGAGAGCGTCGCAGCGAGCCTTTACGTCTGCTACGGACAGGCCCATCTCTTTTGCCAGCTCTGCGATATCCTCTTCTGTTGTAGGAACGAACTCATGAAGCGGCGGATCCAGGAAACGGATCGTGACCGGTCTGCCTTCCATAGCCTTGTAGATGCCCTTGAAGTCGCCCTTCTGGAAAGGAATCAGCTCGTTGAGGGCTGCTTCTCTCTCTTCGACGGTGTCGGAAAGGATCATCTTGCGGATCTTCGGAATTCTGTCTGGGTTGAAGAACATGTGCTCGGTTCTTGTAAGACCGATGCCTTCCGCGCCCATGCGGACTGCGTTTGCAGCGTCCTCGGGAGTGTCGGCGTTGGTTCTGACTTTCAGTCTTCTGAACTCATCGGCCCAGTTCATGATTCTCTCGAAGTTGCCGGAGATGGAAGCTTCGACGGTCGGGATGTCGCCGAGATAGATCTTACCGGTGGAGCCGTCAAGGGAGATGTACTCGCCTTCCTTGATCTTGTGGCCGCCCAGCTCGATGAACTTCTCTTCTTCGTGAACCTTGAGGTCACCGCAGCCGGATACGCAGCAGGTGCCCATACCGCGGGCTACGACTGCAGCGTGGGAGGTCATGCCGCCGCGCATGGTCAGAACGCCTTCTGCCGCGTGCATACCTTCGATATCCTCGGGAGAAGTCTCCTGACGGACAAGGATGACTCTGCTGCCTGCGGCGTGTGCTGCTACAGCGTCGTCAGCGTTGAAATAGATGCGGCCTGCCGCAGCGCCGGGAGAAGCGGGAAGCGCCTCGCCGATCTGCTTGCCGTTCTTAAGTGCGTCTGCGTCAAATGCAGGGTGCAGCAGCTGGTCAAGGCTCTTGGCCTCAATGCGCAGAACTGCTTCCTGAGGAGTGATCATGCCTTCGTCGACCAGATCGCAGGCAACCTGGATCGCCGCCTGAGCGGTTCTCTTGCCGTTTCTGGTCTGCAGGAAGTAGAGCTTGCCTTCCTCGATGGTGAACTCCATATCCTGCATGTCGCGATAGTGCTTCTCAAGTCTGTCAGCGATCTCGATGAACTGCTTGTAGCACTCGGGAAGATCCTTCTCGAGCTGTGTGATGGGCTGAGGTGTGCGGATACCCGCGACGACGTCTTCGCCCTGTGCGTTGATCAGGTACTCGCCGAAGATGCCCTTGGCGCCTGTAGCGGGGTTACGTGTGAACGCAACGCCGGTACCGGATGTGTTGCCCATGTTGCCGAATACCATGGACTGAACGTTGACGGCAGTGCCCCACTCGTAAGGGATGTCGTTCATCATTCTGTAGTAGTTTGCTCTGGGGTTATCCCAGGAACGGAATACGGCCTTGATGGCTTCCATCAGCTGTACCTTGGGATCCTGAGGGAACTCTTCGCCCATCTTCTCCGCATAGATCTCTTTATATTTTGCAATGATATTCTGAAGATCTTCTGCCTTGAGCTCCGTGTCATAGACATAGCCGTGTGCCTTCTTCTCGGCTTCGAGAATGCTGTCGAAGAAAGTCTTGCTCATGCCCATAACGACATCCGAGAACATCTGGATGAATCTTCTGTAGGAATCATAGGCAAATCTGGGATTGCCGGTCTTTGCCGCAAATCCCTTTACAGAGACATCATTGAGACCGAGGTTGAGGATGGTGTCCATCATACCGGGCATGGATGCTCTCGCACCGGAACGGACAGAGACGAGAAGCGGATTCTCAGTGTCTCCAAACTTCTTTCCCTGAACTCCCTCGAGCCACTCCAGCGCCTTGAAAATCTGCGCCTGTGTGTCCTCATTGATTGTCTTGCCGTCATTGTAATAATCTGTGCAGGCCTCGGTAGAAATTGTGAAACCGTTCGGGATCGGAAGACCGATATTGGTCATTTCCGCCAGGTTCGCACCTTTTCCGCCAAGGAGATTACGCATGTCGGCGTTTCCTTCGTGAAACAGATAAACCCTTTTGCTCATTCATGTACCTCCTTAATATTCAACTCTTAAAAGAGCTGTTAACATAGTAAAAGATGAAATGCCAAAAGACCCCATGCCTGGGCCGCATCGCTGCGGCGGCGGGTATGAAGTCCCATCGGCCTTCGGCCATAGCCGTCTTCACGGCAGTTTGGGAATAAAGCTGTCAAAGATAAAGACATCAAAAGACGGCTTCGCGTTTTCCAGCTCCCTCTGACTCCGGATCGTCCAGGCGGCGGATTTTGCCTTGTAAAGATACCGGCAGATCCTCCTGGAGATATTTCCTTCATACTCATGATTGTATGCGATAAAGTCAGGTTTTGACAAGAAGTTGGGAAGAAGAAACTGAACCGGCACGGTCAGCGGCGCCTTGCTCAGCGTCCTGTATTTCGGAATATGAATAAAACCGTCCGCGAGCTGTCCTCTCATCACCTTCGGATCGTGGATCCGGTACCAGATTAGGACCAGAGGGTTGAAGGACTCTATGCAGTAGAGCCCCTTGTACTGCCGCAGCATCGGCGCGATGACCCTGCACAGCGTCAGGTCGGTGTCCTCGGATTTGTACTCGACAATCAGCGGGACTCTCCCTTTAACCATCTCCAGAAAGTCCTTAAGAGCCGGGATCTTCTCTTCGCTTCCGAAAAGTCTCAGTTTCTTCAGCTCTTCGAAAGTGTGCTCCCTTACGAGCCCGGGGACGCCGCAGGCTCTCTCCAGGTCCAGGTCATGAAAAATGACCGGAACGGAGTCCGCCGTCAGCTGGACGTCGAGCTCGATCCCGTATCCCTTCTCCACCGCTTTTCTGAATGCGGGCATCGAGTTTTCCGGGGCGTCGGAATTGTTATCGTGCAGCCCTCTGTGTGCAAATAGTGCGGCCGCCCGAAACGGCTTGGGGTCGGGCCTTCCCGACATCCTGGGCATCACGGCCAAAAAATACAGTCCGGTCAGCCATGCGGATGCCGTCAGTACATTGGCAAATCTGTTCTTCATGCAATCCTCTTCCGCTGTCCTTTTATAATAGACAGTTTAACACTATTTCTACTAAAATACTATTCTTATTCGTCAATCATCTGTGCACATTTATTGAAACTTGAAACGGTAAATATTTATTTTTATGAAAAGCATCGCTTGCCTACACGGCGCCGCTTAGTTATTATTATAAAAGCAGATTTATGTCTGCGTTTTTGTTATGGAAAAAAGGAGGCTACATGATCGCAGCAAACAATGTCACTCTCAGACTCGGCAAAAAAGCTCTGTTTGAGGATGTCAACATCAAATTTACGGAAGGTAACTGCTACGGGATCATCGGTGCCAACGGCGCCGGCAAATCCACATTTCTCAGGATCCTCAGCGGCCAGCTGGACACAACGGGCGGAAATGTGTCGATCACTCCGGGACAGAGACTTTCCTTTCTGGAACAGGACCAGAATAAATACGACAACCAGGTTGTTCTCGATACTGTCATTCAGGGCAATCCCCGTCTCTTTGAGATCATGAAGGAGAAGGACGCGCTCTATATGAAAGAGGATTTTTCCGACGAAGACGGAATCAAGGCCAGCGAGCTCGAGACCGAATTCGCCGAGATGAACGGCTGGGAAGCGGAATCGGACGCGGAAACTCTCCTCAACGGTCTCGGCATCGAGACGGATCTTCACAGCTACCTGATGCGGGAGCTGACCGGTGCGCAGAAGGTCAAGGTGCTTCTTGCCAGGGCGCTCTTCGGAAATCCCGATATCCTGCTCCTGGACGAGCCCACAAACCACCTGGATCTGGACGCGATCGCGTGGCTGGAGGAATTTTTAATCAATTTTCCCAACACCGTCATCGTCGTCTCCCACGACCGCTATTTCCTCAATAAGGTCTGCACCTATATCGCGGATATCGACTACGGAAAGATCACGCTCTTTGCCGGAAACTACGATTTCTGGTATGAGTCCTCCCGCCTTCTGATCCGTCAGATGAAGGAAGCCAACAAGAAGAAAGAGGAGAAGATCAAGGAACTGAAGGAATTCATCTCCCGCTTCTCCGCGAACGCTTCCAAGTCCAAGCAGGCGACGAGCCGCAAGCGCGCTCTTGAGAAGATCCAGCTCGATGAGATCAAGCCCTCCAGCCGCAAATATCCTTACATCGATTTCCGCCCGGACAGAGAGATCGGAAACGAAGTGCTCACGGTCAGCGGGATCAGCAAGACCATCAACGGCGTAAAAGTGCTGGACAATGTGTCCTTTGTCGTCGGCCACGACGATAAGATCGCCTTTGTCGGAAGCCAGGAGCTGGCCAAGACGACGCTGTTTGAGATTCTGATGGGAAAAATGGAGCCCGATGAGGGAACTTACAAATGGGGCGTCACCACATCCCAGGCTTACTTCGAGAAAGACAACTCCAAGGAGTTCAAGGGCGATCTGACCATCACCGAATGGCTGACCGGCTACTCTCCCATCAAGGACGTCACTTATGTCAGAGGGTTCCTGGGAAGAATGCTCTTCGCCGGAGATGACGGCGTAAAGAAGATCGGAGTCCTCTCCGGAGGAGAAAAGGTCCGCTGCCAGCTCTCCAAGATGATGATCAGCGGCGCCAACTGCCTGGTCTTCGACGAGCCCACCAACCATCTGGACATGGAGTCCATCTCCGCGCTCAACGAAGGACTGATCAAATTCCCCGGCGTGATCCTGATCGCCTGCCGTGACCACCAGGTCATCCAGACAACCGCAAACAGGATCATCGAGATCCTGCCCGACGGCAGCATGATCGATAAGGTCACCACTTACGACGATTATCTGGAGAACAACGCGGAAGCCAGAAAGAGAACCGTCTACGAGGCGGTCCGCGAAGAAGACAGCAACTGACTTGCTATCGGCAGATACAGTTTCAGCCGGCCGTTTTACTCAAAACGGCCGGCTGTCGTTTATCCGAAAGAGAAACTTTCTGCATAATTTACACCTAACGGAGGAACCTGTCCATGCATCCAATCGATCTTCACACACATTCCACCAAATCGGACGGCACTTACACGCCGACGCAACTGGTGCGCTATGCGGCGCGAAAAGGTCTTGCCGCGATCGCGCTCACGGATCACGACACGGTAGACGGCGTTGAAGAGGCCGTGCAGGCCGCCGCCGACCTGCGGCGGGAAAGTGAGTCCGGCAGCGGTTCTCTCCCCGATTCCGGCTCCGTGCCGGAAGTGATCCCGGGCGTAGAGCTCTCCACCGAATACAACGGGACGAGCGTTCACGTCGTCGGTCTTTTCGCGAACTACAAAAACAAAGAGTTCGCGGAGAGGCTTGAGGAGTATTCCCACTCCAGGATCTACCGCAATAAGAAAATGTGCCGCCTTCTGACCGAAGGCGGATATCCGGTTTCCTATGAGGACCTGGAGAATGCCTTTCCCGACACCGTCCTGACGCGCCCTCATTTCGCGCGCTACCTGCTCAGTCAAGGGCTGATCTCTTCCATAGACGAAGCCTTCCGGAGGCTGATCGGGGACGACTGCCCCTACTATGTACCCAGGGATAAAATCACGCCCGCCGACGCTGTCCGCTACCTTCTCTCTTTTGGCAGTGTTCCGGTCCTGGCGCATCCCCTGCAGTACAAACTGGGGGACCGGGAGCTGCGCGTGCTTGTCTCTTCCCTGAAGGAGGAGGGACTGATCGGAATCGAGGTCTACTATTCTTCCTACAAGCCCGCCGACACTCAGGCGCTTATGAAGATCGCAAGAGATTACGATCTTCTTCCCAGCGGAGGAAGCGATTTCCACGGCGAAAACAAGAAAAACCTCGATCTCGGCACCGGATACGGCCATCTGTATGTGCCGGATATCCTGCTGCCGCCTCTTCGCGAGAAAGCGATGCAGCTGCGCCTGTAGTGAGAAGCTACAGTGCAGGTATCTCCTTCAAATACTGCATCGTGTACAGCGAATAGTAATACCCTTTTCTCGCCATCAGCTCGCTGTGCGTCCCTCTCTCCGTTATCTTTCCGTCTCTGACCACCAGGATCAGGTCCGCGCTGACGATCGTCGAAAGTCTGTGTGCGATCACGAAGGAAGTCCTGTTCCTGGTAACCACGGAGATAGCTTTCTGTATTGCCGTCTCCGTCAGGGTGTCAATGGAGGAAGTGGCCTCGTCCAGGATCAGGAGCCTGGGGTCCGCAAGCAGTGCCCTGGCAAAAGAGAGAAGCTGCTTTTCGCCTGTGGAGAGGCCGCTTCCGCCCTCCCCCACATCGCTGTCCAGCCCGCCAAGGCGCGCCACGATTCCTTCCGCGCTGACCATTCTGAGCGCTTCCATGATCTGTTCGTCCGTCGCCTCCGGCTTTCCGTACCGCAGGTTTTCCCGCACTGTTCCCGAAAAGAGATAAGGCGTCTGCAGCACATAGCCAAGGTTCCTGTGGAGCCAGAGCTGGGACCGCTCCCTGCAGTCCCTTCCGTCGATCAGGATCCGCCCTTTTGTGGGCTCATAGAAGCGGCACACCAGGTTGACCAGGGTGGATTTCCCGGCGCCCGTCTCTCCCACGATGGCAATATTTTGGCCGCTGTGCACCTTGAGGCTGAAATGCTCCAGCACATTTTCTTCCCCGTCCGGATAGCGGAACGTCACGTCTTCAAATTCAATGTCTCCCTTAATCTCTTCCCAGTTTTCATAGCGGGGATGGAAACCGTCTCCGTAGCGCACGATGACCTCCGGGGTGTCCGTCACATCCGAGGGCTCCGCCAGAAGGTCCGTAAATCGCTCGATGTTGGCCTGGATCCCTATAAAAGCGGATACATTCTGGATGATGAACTGCAGAGGTTCCATCATGCCGACCGCGTAAGAGAGGAAAACGGACAGCGTTCCGATCTTCATGAGGCCGGCCCGGGTCATCATGCCGCCCTGCCACAGGACCAGCGCCAGGGCGAAGGAGGACATCAGCGTGACCGTGCTGATGAGCATCGCCGAGTGCTTTACGGCCCGGACGGACTGGGCGCGCATCTTCTCCGTGTCGGACTCGAACTCTTTCTGCATGATTTCCTCGATGCCGAGAATTTTCACGGATCTGGCCCCGGTGATCCCCTCGTTGAAGTTTCCCGTGATCCTGGAATTGATCTCGCGGATCCTTCGGTTAACAGCTATCAGTTTCTTCTGGAAAATACTGACCGCCAGGGTGCAGACCGCCAGCAGGGCGATCATCCGGGCCGCGAGTACGGGCTCGGTAAAGAGCATGACGGCTACCGCGAACAGTATGTAGGAGCCGTTCCAGATGCAGTCCATCATTCTCCAGGAGACCATCTCTCCGATCTTGCCGGTGTCGCTCATCACTCTGGCGTGAATATAGCCCACGCTGTTTCTGTTGAAATAGGAAAAGGACAGCGTCTGCAGGTGCGAGAAGGCGAGATTTCTCAGGTCCCTGTCCACGTGCATCTCCACGATCCCGGCGTCTTTCATCGACTTATTGTTGACCAGGGACTGGAAGGCCAGAACGGCAAGGTACAGCAGGATAAAGGCGGGAAGCCCTTCCAGGGTGCCCTCCCCCGCGAAGTGATCCAGCGCGTACCGGTTGAAAAGCGGATAGCACACGTCGATCACGCTGCAGACCAGTCCCAGCGCGATCATCCGGATCATCCTGACCCGATAGGGCTTTAAGAGCGGGAGGAGTCTGGGGAGCCCGAAAAGAGGCAGGGAGGATGTTTTCTTTTCTTTATTCATTGCCATCCTCCTTCCTCTCTTTTCGCTGACCGCCGGGGAGCTGCAGGTCGCAGATCTCCCTGTATAAGCCGGGTACGGCCCTAAGCTCCTCGTGGGTTCCCTTCTGCGTTATGCGCCCTCTCTCCATGACGATGATCTGGTCCGCGTCCATGATCGTCGTGATCCTGTGAGAGATCAGAAAGACCGTCGCGCCGGCGGTCTCCCGCAAGAGGGCCGCCCGAATGCGGGCGTCTGTCTCGGAGTCCACTGCCGAGAGGGAATCGTCAAAGATCATGACGGGGCACTTCCGGATCAGCATCTGGGCAATGGCGGTCCTCTGCTTCTGGCCGCCGGAAAGTGTGACGCCGCGCTCGCCCACGAAGGTGTCAAAACCCGAGGGGAATCTGTCCACCGTCTCCGTGAGGTCCGCCGCCGTGCTCGCCCGGCGCACCTCTTCTTCCCCGAGCTCGTCGGAAGTGATCGCGATGTTTTCCGCGATGGAGCGCGAGAACAGGTGCGGCTCCTGCAGGACCATGCCGATCCGGGAGCGCACATAGGAAGTGCTGATCTTCGAAAGGTCCACATCGCCGACCAGGATCCGGCCCTGCCCTTCTCCCAGCGGATACAGCTTTTCGAGCAGGTACATGAGCGTCGACTTGCCCGATCCCGTCCCGCCCAGGATTCCGACGGTCGTGCCGGCTTTGGCCGTGAACGTCACATCGGACAGCGCGTCCTTCTCATCCCCTTCATAGCGGAAAGAGACGTGCTCGAAGGAAATATCCGCGTCCATAGGGGGCGTCAGCATCTCTTCCGGCTCCTTCTCCTCTTCCGCGTTCATGATATAGCGGAGCCTTTCCACCGAGATCCCCGCTTTGCTCATCTCCGAGATGACGCGTCCCAGAGAACGGACGGGCCAGATCAGCAGGCTGTTGTAGGAGACAAAGGCGATGAACTGGCCGGCTGTCAGGGTTCCCCTGACGCAAAAGACCGCTCCCATGACATTTACGAGAAGATACTGCAGTCCCGTCATGATATCGCCGGTGACCCAGTTGTGGGTGAGAATAATGATCAGGCGGATCCAGAATCCCGTGTAGTATTCGTTCTGCTTTTCAAATCTGTCCCTCTCATACTGCTCTCTTCCGAAAGCGCGCACGACCCGGACTCCGGTCAGGTTCTCCTGTGCGATCGCCGACAGGCGGCTCTCCTCCTCGTCCGCCTTTTCAAAGGCGTCGCCGATCCTGGCGTAGAAAAACAGCGAGTAGCCGATCACGACCGGTATGAAGACCGCCGCAGCCGCCGTCATCTTTGTGTCAATCCCGGCCATGAAATAAATCGCAAGGATGATCAGGATGATGACCCGGATCAGGGAGGTCAGCTGCTCGGAGACAAACACCTTTATGGTCTCCACGTCGGAGGTGCATCTCTGTATGATGTCTCCCGTGCTGTTGGCGCCGTACCAGGAATAGGGAAGCCGCAATATTTTGGCATAGATCTCATCCCGCATCCGCTTTACGAATTTCTCCGCCGCGACCTCGTTAAAATAGCGAAAGAGGAAGCGGAAGCACGCGGCCATAAAGGCGACGGCCATAACGGCGGCAGCGATGAGGATCGGATTCTCGCGCAGGCGCCCGATCCCTCCTGCCGCATCAAGACACGCCAAAAGAGACGCCGGAAGATCCGGCGCCTTATCTGCGATCACACTATCTACGGTAAAACTGATCATTGCCGGCAGGATCATGTCCAGAAAGGACACGAGCGCGGCAAAGACCATGCTCAGCAGGAAGAACCCCGCGCTCCCTCTCAGAAAATAGGCAATGAGGGACAGGGAGTTCTCAAATCCCCGCTTTTTCTCTCTTTTATGCAATATATACTCCATGTCTAAACTTGTTAGTCACCGGTTTTTGATCTCCATGATCTCCGACAGCAGTTCCTCGCTCCCCATAACGACCACGCACAGCATCTCCCGGGTCCTGGAGATTCCCTCGTACAGAAGCGTCAGCGCTTCCTCTCCCGAATCTCCCCGGGCCTTGAGGTGCTGCTCCTCGTCATAATAAAACCTGTCATCTAATACGACCGCCACCTTTTCGATCTCAAGGCCGACGATGTCGTCTTCCCCCAGTCCCTCTCTTTTTTCGCCGCATCCGCCCGGAAGCAGGATCCTGTGGTATCCTTTTTCCGCGTAATAGTCCAAAATACAGCCGGCTGATTCCCTGTCCCCGGCATAGAGAACGTCGATGCAGCCAAAATCCGCCGATGCGGTGTTCTCCTTTTTGTTGAACAGGCCGCGCAGGAACGCGTAAATGGGCCGGTTGATCCGGATATTGCCGGTAAACGACAGTACGAGCGGCTTAAATTCCCTGATCCTGCGGCGGATCTCGTTGTCCTTGTCCTCCGGTTCCTTGACGCGCCGCGGGTCAAAAGCCAGAATGCAGGGAGTTTCTTCCGACTCCGCGTAGTCCAGCAGCCGCTCCAGGGATTCTGCCGGCATCCGGTTTGCCTCATCGACCAGGATGCAGGACCATTTCTGGTCACTGTAGTCCTCCTCCGCTCTGCGGATCCACACTTTCTTGAGGCGCTCATCGAGGATCCTGTGTCCGTCCTGCAGTTTTCCTCCCAGAAGGATCAGTACCTTCTTCTTCCTGGACAGCTCCAGCGCAAGGTCAAACAAAAGCAGCGTTTTGCCCGTTCCGGCACTGCCGGATACCGCGATCAGGGGAGGCCTGTCCTCTTCTTCCTCCCGGAGCAGTTCCAGGATCCTTTTCTTGAATTCAAACTGCTGGTTGGTGAGAAAATAGCTTCCCTGCAGGAATTTGGAGGGAGCGTCCACCGGCGAGATCAGGTAGTCCGACGCCTTGAAGAGCTGCTCCAGGTCCTTCTCCACAAAGCGCTCGAAAGCCGGTCTGCTGAGCAGCTCCGCCAGTTCTTCCATCCCGCAGGCGCGCATATACCCCTTTTCGTTGAGGTTATAGAGCGTATTTGTCTCCATTACATAGGTATAGGAGTAAATAGTCGTGGAAATATGCGTCAGATAATATCTGTTCTGGCTCAGCTGCCTGCTGATCCTGTCCTCCTCGATTGCCTCGCTCTTAAGCTCTATGTTGAGAACGCATTTGCCGTCTTCCGAGATCTTGAGCAGGTCAAACTCCTTGGAGATATGGGCGATCGTATAGGAGAGATAAAAGCCGTCCAGATAAGAGATCCACCCGCCGTCGGGACCGGACCTCTCCCGCAGGCAGGGAATGAGCCCTTCTACAAGGGAGCAGAGCGAGAGCACCTCATGACGGCTGTAGTGCTTGTGCCGCCTATCTCCCGAGAGTTCCGCGGCCAGCAGGGAAAAGTTTCTCTCCTCTTCCGCCCTGGTCAGAAGATACAAATTCATTGCTTTCATGTCGGTTCATCCCGGTCTGCGTCCCGGCTCGCTTCGAAATCATCGCGGTAACGATAGCCGACGGGTTCCCTGCCGTCGCGGAACACGATCATCATCTCATTGGTGAGACTGAGATCCTGCGGCTGTCCTTCCACGTCTTTTCTGTCTACCCAGACCGCCTCCTTGAGTTCGTTTGTGTCCAGCGTGATCTGCGTGCTTCCGTCCACATCGCAGTAGAACCCCGCCAGAAGGTCATCTACGATTCCCCAGGGCTGCGATTTATAATAGCGGATATTCTTCACCCTAAGACCCACTTCTTCCATCACTTCGCGGGCGACGGTCTCTTCCAGCGTCTCCCCGACCTCGTTAAAACCGGCCACCAGCGCATAAAAAGGAATCCCGCGCCCGGCGTACTTGGTCATCAGGATGCGGTCGCCGTCCGTCACTCCGATGATGACGGCGGGAAGAATGCGGGGATAGATCGTGCGGCCGCATCCGGGGCAGACGAGCGCTCTCTCCGTCTTTGAAGGCACGGTCATGTGCGCGCAGGTCCCGCAATACCGGTTGTCCCTGTACCACCCGGCCAGCTGCATGGCCGTGTAGGCCGCAAAGATCAGGTGCCGGTTCTCTTCTCCGAGATAATAGTGCGGCCGGAGGTCTCTGAGCCGGATCTCCTGCAGGTCCCCGGGAAGCCTGTTCGCCGCTTCCTCGCTGACCGTTCCCATAAAATAGCCGGTCTCATCGATTGAAAACAGGTAGGTATAAGTGACGCCTTCCGGCATCTCCTCGCAGATAGGAAAACGCATGTGTCCCTCTGACACGTGCGCCAAAACGTTTTCCACCCTGCTGCCCGTGAAAATAAGGATCGGACTGTCCTTATGCGGGGCGGCGCCCGGTCTGTACTGATTGTCCATTCTGTGCGGGGCAATATCCTGGATCATCTCTTCTACCTGTTCTTTCTATCAAATATTCTTTCTTCAGAGGTTCATCAGCAGAGCAACTATAAAGCCGAGGACCGCGCCGGCCGCGACCTGTAAGGGGGAATGCCCCACAAACTCTTTCAGCGTCTGCTCCGGCGTCATGTCCCCTGCGCCCATTTTCTCGAAAAACTCGAGCATATTGTTGATCACAACGGCCTGCTTTCCGGTCTCTCTTCGAACACCCCTGGCGTCGTGCATGACAATGATCGCCAGAAAGACGGCGACGGCAAAGACGGGAGAATCCCACCCGGCCGTAAATCCGGTCGCGACAGCCACGGAAGTGACCGTGGCAGAGTGGCTGCTGGGCATTCCTCCGTCCCCCACAAGGCGCTCCCATACGATCTTTTTATTCAGGATCAGATGAATGACGGTCTTTATGACCTGTGACAGGACCCACGCGACCGCTCCTGTCTGTATGATCCTGTTTCCGATGATCTGCAAAATGACTGTATCCATAAAACCACCTCTGCTATTGTGACATTAAAATCCCCTGATGATAATAGTAACACATTATCCGTTAATTAAGCATTTGAAAAATGAGATATAATGGAGTAGAGTAAATGAAGCAGGCATAATGCAAAAATGATCACAAGTGAGGTACAGCTATGACTTTTCGATATCCCGCCGTTTTTCACAGACATGAAGACGGCAAATACACCGCCTATTTCCCGGATCTTACCATGTGCACCGCCAAGGGCGATACGCTTGACGACTGCATCAACGACGCCATCGCCGAGTGCCGGGACTGGATCCAGACAGAACTTCTCGAGACCCTCGACATGCCTCCCGTATCCGACTACGACGATATCCCCGTGAAGGAAAACGAGCATATCCGAACCATCGGCGTCATTGTCCGCCTCTACGAAGGCTGGGACGAGTAAACAGGCCGAAACGATGACAAAGCAAACAGCTTCGCCGACCCGCTGCCGGGTTGCGCGAAGCTGTTTTTTTATTGACCTGACTCCGGCGCGAAAGCGATGCCGCCTTCGCTCAGCCTCTGGTCTGGCCGTCGCCGGTGATCTGGTACTTATACGATGTGATCTCTCTGAGCCCCATTGGTCCTCTGGCCTGCAGCTTCTGGGTGCTGATGCCGATCTCCGCGCCGAAGCCGAACTCAAATCCGTCCGTGAACCTCGTGGAGACATTGACATAGACGCAAGCGGAATCGATCTCCCGGAGGAACTTCTCCGCCGCCTCTCTGTCTTTTGTCACGATGCAGTCGGAGTGCCCCGTGTGATAGCGGTTGATGTGCTCGATGGCCTCTTCCACGGAGTCCACCGTCTTGACCGACAGCATGAGCGCCAGATATTCTTTGCCGAAGTCCTCCTCTGTGGCGGCTTCTGCCAGAGGCAGCATGGGACGGGAGTCCTCGTCCGCCCGGAGGGTGACGCCGTACTCTTCCATCGTCTTCGCCAGCATGGGAAGGAACTCATCGAGGACCGCCCTGTGGACCACAAGAGACTCCGCGGCGTTGCAGACGCCGATCCTCTGTGTCTTTGCATTGACCAGGATCTTCATCGCCATCTCCAGGTCGGCGTCCTTGTCCACATAGATGTGGCAGTTGCCGGTTCCGGTCTCGATGACCGGGATCTTGCTGCCTTCCACGACGGCGCGGATCAGCCCAGCCCCGCCTCTGGGAATCAGGACGTCTATATACTGCCGCATGGTCATGAGCTCCCTGGTGGCCGCCCTGTCCGTAGTAGCGACCAGCTGCACGGCGTCCGGAGTGATCCCACACGCCTCAAGGGAATCGCGCAGGACCTGCGTAATCGCGATATTGGAGCCTATGGCGTCGCTTCCGCCCTTTAAGATCACGGCGCTGCCCGCTTTGAAGCAGAGGGCGAAGGCGTCCGCCGTCACGTTGGGGCGGGACTCGTAGATCACGCCGATGACACCCATGGGAACGCGGATCTTGCGGATCTTCATGCCGTTAGGTCTTTCGAATTCCTCCATGACTTCGCCCACCGGATCCGGGAGCTGCGCCACCTGGCGAAGTCCCTCCGCAATCTGCCCGACCCTGCTCTCCGTCAGCGTCAGCCTGTCGATCAGCGCCTCGGACATGCCGGCCGCCCTGCCCGCCTCTATATCCTTTTCATTGGCTGCAAGAATGTCCGCCCGACTCTGCACGAGCCGGTCGGCCGCCGTCAGAAGCGCCTCGTTCTTCTTTTGTGTGTCGAGCTTTTGCACTTCATACTTGACGGCTGCCGCCGCTTTACAAAGATCTGTAACCAAACTCATGATCGTCCTCTCCTTTCCCATACTTTCACATACTTTCACATAGCAGATGTACTTTCCTGCGGCTCCCGGAACCGCTTTCGGATGGCCTCCGCCACTCGGATCCCGTCCATGGCGGCCGACATGATTCCGCCCGCGTATCCGGCTCCCTCCCCGCAGGGATACAGCCCCTTCACCTCTGCCTGCAGGTCCTCCCCTCTCGGGATCCTCACCGGGGAAGAAGTCCTGCTCTCGAGTCCCGCGCAGACTGCCTCGGGCCCCGCAAATCCTTCAATCTTTTTGTCAAAATAGTCCATGCCCTCTAGAAAATCGGCCGTCAGCGAAGGCGGCAAGAGGCCGCTCAGGTCTGCTTCCCTCCACCTTCCGCGGATGCACAGGTCCGCGGTCTGCAGATAGTCGTCGGCCTCGGGGTCCGTCTCAGAAAGGCTTATGTCGCTGCCGTTTTTCTTCTGCTCCCACTCAAAGCGCTCTTTGAGCTTTTGATACCGCTGCACCGGGACGGCGCCTTTTCCGAGGCGGAAGGCCTTTTCCTCCAGCTGACGCTGAAAGACCATTCCCTGCAGCGGATCGCTTCCGCCGAACTCCTCCGGTCCCACCGTGCAGACGATCGCGCTGTTGGCGCGCCCGCTGTCTCTTGCGTGCTCACTCATGCCGTTTACGGCGATCCTGCCGGGCTCCGAGGAGGCGTCCACGATGTATCCGCCCGGACACATGCAGAACGAATAGACCCCTCTGCCCGAAGAAGCCTTCGCGGTCAGCTTGTAATTTGCCGCAGAAAGGCCCAGTCTGTCCATCTCCTCTTTTTCCCACACACCGTACTGGGATTTGTCGATCAGGCTCTGGGGATGGGAGACGCGAAGTCCCACCGCGAACGCTTTCTGCTCCATGGGAACCCCTCTGTCAAACAGGGACTGCATGGTATCCCTCGCGCTGTGTCCCGGAGCGAGGACCACCGTGTCCGTCTCTATTTTGCTGCCGTCCGCCAGAAAAACAGCCTTTACCGCTCCTCCGATGATCTCAAGATCCGTCACCTGCGACTCAAAGCGCACCTCCCCGCCGGCGGCGATGATCCTCTCCCGGATGGCGGGAATGACCTCGCTGAGTTTGTCGGTTCCGATATGGGGCTTGCTCTCGTAGAGGATATCTTCGGGTGCCCCGGCTTCCACAAAGAGGCGCAGCACCTCGCCGCTCCTCCCGGTCTTGTCGTTGATCTGGGTGTTGAGCTTTCCGTCGGAGAATGTGCCGGCTCCGCCCTCCCCGAACTGCACATTGGATGCCGGGTCAAGCTGCCCTGTCTCCCAGTATTTCTCGATATCCCGCTTCCTGTCCTCGACGCGGCGGCCCCGCTCGAGAAGGAGCGGCCCGTAACCGTGCTCCGCCAGCATCAGCGCGCAGAAAAGCCCCGCGGGACCGGCCCCGATCACAACGGGGCGGCGCTTCATCTGTTGACTGCCCTGGTCAGGGAAGCGGTAAGGCTGCGGGTCCACGGCTGAGATCTCCTTACTGCGGAGCTTCGCCGCCAGCTTTCGGTCCGTGCTCAGTCCGTTCCCGAGATCCACATCTACCGTGTAGATATCGAAGAGCCGGGGCTTTTTGCGGGCGTCCACCGAGTGCCGGCGGATCTCATAACCAAACGGCTGTCCGCCCCTGAGCCTGAGAGTTTTCGCTATTTTGCCCTCCAGATCCTCCCTGCTGTGTCCGCAGGGGAGCTTTATCTGGGAAATTCTTATCATTTAGTGCCGCTCCTTTCCTTTGCCGCACTGCTTCCGGCGATCCATCCGCTGGTCATCGCCCACTGCAGGTTGTATCCTCCGCAGATCCCGTCCACATCCAGAATCTCTCCGGCCAGATAGAGACCGGGGCACTTTACGGACTGCAGGTCGCCGTCCACCTCGGAGAGCGGAATGCCGCCCGATGTGACCTGGGCCTGCCGGAAGTCCCCCGTGCCCGTAACTCTCACTTTGAATCCGCGCATATCCTCCAGGATGCCCGCAAGCACCTCCCCGGGCACCTTGGAGGCCTTTTTCTCCGCCTGCAGGCCTCTCTTTCTGAGGATCAGGTCAAGGACCTTTCGGTTCACCAGTCCCAGGAAGAACACGCTCAGCATGCAGTCCTTATCCTCGCCGGTGCGCCTTGCGGTCTCCGCGCTCCACTTCTTCTCATCGAAGTCCGGCAGAAAGTCGATCACGGCATATACTTTTTTCCCCTCATCGAGGCTTCTGGCCGCGGCGGCGCTCAGCTGGAACACCGGGATCCCGGAGATCCCCTTGTCCGTCATCTGCAGTTCCCCGCGCTCGGAGACGGGCTCTGCGCCCTCGCACAGGAGGGTGACCCTGGCGTCGCAGCGCACGCCCGCCGCCGCCTTCAGATCCCTGTCATCCGACTGGAGCGGTACCAGCGCCGGAAGCGGCTTTCTGACAGAGTGGCCCATGGCCTGCGCGATCCTGTAGAGATCGCCGACGGAGCCGTACTGGGGTCCCGCCGCGCCTCCCCCCGCCAGTATAACTTTCCGGGCAAAATATTGTCCGCCGGACTGCGTCTGAATAAGGAAGCGTCTCTTTCCTTCCCGCTCATACCGACGCAGGTCGCTGACCCTCTGTCCGGGCAGGAATTCTACCTGCGCTCTCCCGAGTATTTTCTCAAACCCTTCCGCGATCGTGGCGGCCTGATCGGTCCGGGGGTACACGTATCCCTGCCTGTCGTGGAGCCAGATTCCCTCGGACTCCCAGAACCGGATGTGGTCCTGCACGGAAAACCGCGCAAAAAAGGCGGAGAGATCCTCACTCCCGCCCGTGTGATAACAATCTTTGTCCATGCGGAGATTTGTCAGATTGCAGCGCCCGTTTCCGGTGGCGTAGATCTTTCTCCCGATGCGGTCATTGGCGTCAAAAAGAAGCGCCCGCAGCCCGTTCCCAGCTGCCGCCGCAGACGCCATGCACCCGGAAGGTCCCGCTCCGATCACGGCGACTTCACAGAATCTGCTCTCTTTTTCGCGCGCCTGTCTCATTGCACCCCGTCCCTTGTGATTCCAAGAGCAGCGAGGGCCTTTTCCTGCCTCTTCTCCATCTCCTCCGCCTCTTCAGGCGTCATGTGATCATACCCGCACAGGTGGAGCATACTGTGCGCCACCAGAAATGCGAATTCGCGCTTTTCACTGTGCCCGTACTCAGCCGCCTGCTCCTTCACCTTCTGCGCGTTGATGACAATGTCGCCCAGCATCACGCAGCCGTTCTCCGGGTTGACGCAGGTCTCGTCGATGCTCTCCTCAAAGGAGGCGGGCTCTTCATAGTCCAGCCCCGGGAATGAGAGGACGTCCGTAGTTCTGTCAATCCCCCTGAACTCGAGATTGAGCCTGTGGACCTCCTCTGCCTCCGTCACCAGCAGGGAAATTTCCGCGTCCTGCGGAAATTCCTCCTGTTCCAGGACCTTTTCGCAGACCTCCTGCGCGACCTGCTCCGGATCAAAGTCAAACTTTTCTTCTGTTTGGATATCTGTGTTCAAAACGACCATGTTTCTCGTAGTCCTCATAGGCCTTGACGATCTTCTGCACCAGCGGATGGCGGACGACGTCCTTGGCGGTCAAATTGATAAAGCTGATCCCGTCCACGTTCTTTAAGACCTTCATGGCCACGTCGAGCCCCGAGCGGGCGCTGGGCGCCAGGTCCTTCTGCGTGGCGTCGCCGGTGATGATGGCGTGGGATCCGAAGCCGAACCGGGTCAGGAACATCTTCATCTGCTCCGGCGTGGTGTTCTGCGCCTCGTCGAGAATGATATAGGCGTTGTCCAGAGTCCGCCCTCTCATGTAGGCGAGGGGCGCCACCTCGATCAGCCCGTTCTCCATGTTCTTCCTGAAATTTTCCGCCCCCATGATCTGGTAGAGCGCGTCGTAGAGGGGCCGAAGGTACGGATCGACCTTGCTCTGCAGGTCCCCGGGCAGAAAGCCCAGCTTCTCCCCCGCCTCAATGGCAGGTCTCGTCATGATGATCCGCTCCACTTCTTTATTCTGGAACGCGGTTATGGCCATGGCCATGGCGAGAAATGTCTTACCGGTTCCCGCCGGCCCGTTGGCGAATACGATCAGATTGTCTCTGATCGAATCAATGTATTTCTTCTGTCCCAGTGTCTTGGGCTTGATCGGCTTGCCGCTTATGGTGTGGCAGATGATATCTTTGTCAAAATCGACCAGCATGTGAGGCTCCGCCTCATCCTTCATCTCGATGACGTAATCCACGCTCTGGTCCTCGATCTCCCCTCCGGCCCTGGAGAGGCCGGCCAGGCTCTCGAGAATGGCAACCGCTTTTCTGACACCCGGCTCGTCGCCGGTCACCTTGATCACGCCGTCTCTCGCGATCACGGCGACGTCCAGGTCTTTCTCAATCTTTCTGATATAGTGATCTTTACTGCCGAAGATATCCCTCTGCACCTCCGCAGATAATTCCAGGATTTCAGTCATTCGTTCCTCTTTATTCTCTGAAAAAGAGCGCCCACCGCATTCCCCGCGGTGTGCGCTCCCGTCTCAATGCTATTACTAAATTACTTCGCCGACAGATATTCGTCAATACCCTTGGCAGCCGCCTTGCCTGCGCCCATGGCCAGGATTACGGTGGCAGCTCCCGTCACGGCGTCGCCGCCCGCGAACACGCCTTCCTTGGAGGTCTGGCCCTTCTCCTCGTCTGCCACGATGCAGCCTCTGCGGTTTGCCTCGAGGCCTTTGGTCGTGGAGGAGATCAGCGGGTTGGGAGAGGTTCCGAGGGACATGATGACAGCGTCACACTCGATCTCAAATTCGGATCCGGGGATCTCGACGGGTCTGCGTCTTCCGGAAGCGTCGGGCTCACCCAGCTCCATACGGATGCAGGTGATGCTCTTAACCCAGCCGTTCTCGTCGGCGTGGATCTCCACGGGATTGGTCAGAAGGTCGAAGATGATGCCCTCTTCCTTGGCGTGATGGACTTCCTCGCGTCTTGCGGGGAGCTCTTCTTCACTTCTTCTGTAGACGATATGCGTCTCCGCGCCCAGGCGAAGGGCTGTTCTTGCGGCGTCCATAGCCACGTTTCCGCCGCCTACGATGACTGCTTTCTTAGCTCTCATGATGGGCGTTCTGGATGTGTCGCTGAAGGCCTTCATCAGGTTGCTCCTGGTCAGGTACTCGTTGGCGGAGAATACGCCCATGGCCTGCTCGCCGGGGATGCCCATGAACTTGGGAAGGCCGGCGCCGGAGCCGATGAATACGGCCTCGTAGCCTTCATTCTTCATAAGGTCATCGATGGTGGCGGACTTGCCGACCACGCAGTCAGTCTCTATTTTGACGCCCAGGGACTTGACGTTCTCGATCTCCTTCTCGACGACCGCGTCCTTGGGAAGACGGAATTCGGGGATACCGTAGACAAGAACGCCGCCCGCCTTGTGCAGGGCTTCGAAGATGGTGACTTCATAGCCGAGCTTTGCCAGGTCGCCCGCGCAGGTCAGTCCTGCAGGGCCCGAACCGATTACGGCGACCTTGTGGCCGTTCTTCTTCTCCGCGCCCTGGGGCTTGACGCCCATCTCGCGGGCCGTGTCGGCCACATATCTCTCGAGCTTGCCGATGGAGACCGGCTCGCCCTTGATGCCTCTGACGCACTTGCCTTCGCACTGCGTCTCCTGAGGGCAGACGCGGCCGCAGATGGCGGGCAGGGAGGAAGATCTTCCGATCACGTCGTAAGCGCCCTTTACATCGCTCTCCTTCAGCTTCATGATGAAACCGGGAATGTCGATATTGACGGGACATCCCTGCACACATCTGGGGTTCTTGCAGTTAAGGCAGCGCTGTGCCTCCGCTTCCGCTTCTTCTTTATTGTATCCAAGGCAGACTTCCTCGAAATTGGTGGCTCTGACCTTGGGATCCTGCTCCCTTACCGGGACTTTCTTCATCATATCCATAGTCGTATGTCCTTTCTGTCACGATCCGAGTCTGTGACCGAAGTCAGTTTCCGCAGTTGCCGCAGCCGCCGTGGTGCGTGTCGCCCTCTTTGGCTTTGAGGTAGAGGCGGCCTTCTTCGGTGGCGTAGAGCTTCATTCTCTGCATGGCCTGTGCGAAGTCCACCTTGTGTCCGTCGAACTCGGGTCCGTCTACACAGGCAAATTTCACTTCATCGCCTACCATGAGGCGGCAAGCGCCGCACATACCTGTGCCGTCGACCATGATCGGGTTCATGGACACGATCGTCTCAACGCCGAGGGTCTTGGTGAGCTGACATACGAATTTCATCATGATCATAGGGCCGATCGCCACAACTCTGTCAAAGCGCTTGCCCTCGTCCCAGAGCTTCTGCAGCGCTACGCAGACATTTCCGTGGATGCCGTAGGAGCCGTCATCCGTGCAGATATGCAGATCGGATACCTCGGCCATTTCCTTCTCAAGGATGATGATGTCCTTGGTTCTGGCGCCCTGGATGCAGTCGACCGTCACGCCCTGCTTCTTGAGCCATTTGAGCTGGCAGTACACGGGAGCCGTTCCCACGCCGCCCGCGATGAAGCAGATCTTCATCTTCTTGAGTTCTTCAATGGGAAGTTCTGTCAGATCCGAAGGCTTTCCGAGGGGGCCCACCATATCCGCGAAGCTGTCTCCGACTTCCAGAGAGGACATGCGGTAGGTATCTCCGCCGATGACCTGAAAGACGATCTGTACGATGCCTTTTTCGCTGTCATAGTCACATATGGTCAAAGGAATTCTCTCGCCTTCCTCATCCACGCGGACGATCAGGAATTGTCCGGGCAGGGCATATCTGGCAATTCTGGGTGCCTCAACATCCATCAGGTAAATGTTGGGGGCCAGATTCTCCTTCTTAATGATCTTGAACATAAAAACCTCCATCTCAATTGCGTTATTGCCTTGTATAATAGCTTTTTGCTTTTCAGCTTATATATGATAGCACTTCTGTCTGTTACAGTACAATAGCGTTCTTTGTGCAAAAACAACGTTATTACCGCATCCGGACGCCACTTATCCCGCTTAAGCCACTTATCCGGGTGCTCACGGAAGCGGCCGCCCCGTCTTCATTACCGCGCGCCGGCGCGCAGGACTCAGTCTTTGTTGATCTGATAAGTCCCTGTCACCGTGCTGCTCTCTAGGCCGTAGCGGTTTACAAAGAAAGCCTTTACCGTATAGATCCCGGGCCTCAGCAGAATCGGCCCGTTGTAGAGGTTGCTCTTCTGCGTCGGTTCCGTCCCGTCGATCGTATAAAAAACGGCTCCGACGCCCTGGCTCTCGATATAGAGCTCCAGGACCTCGTCATAGGTGCCGGGCGGATCGCGGAAGACCGGGTCATAGACCAGGTAATTGTAATACCGGCTCTTGATCGACTCCACACCGCTTCCTTCCAAAAGAGTGGCGAGCTTACCGTACTCCTCTTCCTGCGTGCAGATCGAGACGATCCGCTCCCAGGCCTCATCGAATTCGGGATCTCCCTCCTTCGTGTTCTTGACAACATGCATGGCCTCGCTAAGGGCCGTCTCCATGTCTCCCGATTCCTGCAGATACTGCGCTTTCCTGAGCCGGAGAGTTTCGTCGGAACAGCTCTCCTCCTGCGGCGCCTCAAGTGCCTTGTCGATCGTTCGGACCGCATCCGCATAGGAGCCTTCGGCCGCCTGCCGCGCTGCTTTTTCCGCAAGTGCTTCTCTGGAATTTGCCTGCTTATATCGATATGCCAAAAAGGATGCTGCCATTGCGACCGCGATCACGAGCAGAAAAATCGCCGCTTTCAGTTTCCCGGTCATTTTTAACTTCCTTTCCGCACGCGCGCGCCTAAAAAGTTCGCTGTGCGAGCCGCCGCGCCGCGTGTTCATGAATAGGTTTACATATCCTCCAAATACTGCTCAAAAGTCGTCATATCCATCAGCACCTGTCTCGCCTTCGTACCGTTTTCTTCGGAGACAACGCCCGCCTCCGTGAGCTGGTCCATGATTCGGGCCGCCCTGTTGAATCCGATCTTGAACACGCGCTGCAGCATGCCGATCGACGCCTTGTTTTTCTCGATGATAAATCTTCCGGCGTCCGCGAAATGATCATCATACCCGGAACTTTCCTTCAGGTCCGAGCTGCCCCCGTCCTGCCCCGACGCGGCGAGGCCGTCGATTACACTGTCGATCTCCTTCATGGAGCTCTCATTGGGAGCATTGTTGGCCTTAATATAGCTCACGACATTCTGCACATCCTCATCCGAGATGAAAGCGCCCTGAATTCTTGCCGGCTTGGGGTAGCTCTGCGGATAGAACAGCATGTCGCCCTTGCCGATCAGCTTCTCGGCACCGGCCATGTCCAGAATCGTCCTGGAGTCCACCTGGCTGGTGACGGCAAAAGCAATGCGGCTGGGCATATTCGCCTTGATAAGTCCTGTGATTACATCTACCGACGGTCTCTGCGTCGCAATGATCAAATGAATGCCCGCTGCCCTGGCCAGCTGCGCAAGGCGGCAGATCGAGGTCTCGACGTCGTTCTTGGCGACCATCATCAGGTCCGCCAACTCGTCGACGATGACGACCAGTCTCGAGAGAACTTTCTCGTTCTCGCCCGCCTCATCTCCCTTTGCCTTGATCATGGCATTGTATCCGTTGAGGTCCCTGGTTCCGGACTTGGCAAAGAGTGCGTATCTGCGCTCCATTTCCGCCACAGCCCAGTTTAGTGCCGCCGACGCTTTTTTGACATCGGTGACGACGGGGATCATCAGGTGCGGGATCCCGTTGTAGACGCTCAGCTCTACTACCTTGGGGTCGATCATGATCATCTGGACCTCATCGGGCGAAGCCTTGTAGAGGATGCTCATGATGATGGTGTTGATACACACGGATTTACCGGACCCGGTCGCTCCCGCGATCAGAAGGTGTGGCATCTTGGCGATGTCCGTGACCACCGTGTTGCCGCCTATGTCCTTGCCGACGGCAAAAGCCAGACGGCTCTTGGCGCCTCGGAATTCCTTCGTCTCGAGGATATCCCGCAGGTCGACGATGGAGGGGTGCTTGTTGGGCACTTCAATGCCGATGGCGGGCTTTCCGGGAATCGGCGCCTCGATTCTTATATCGACAGCCGCAAGAGACAGCTTGATGTCGTTGGCCAGATTTACGATCTTGCTGACCTTGACGCCCTGCTCAGGCTGCATCTCGTATCTTGTGATCGAGGGGCCCTGGCTTATATCCGTCATCGTCACGTTGACGCCGAAAGTCCGCAGCGTCTCCTGCAGTCTGTATGCAGTCTCCTTGAGCTCCCTGTCCGTCTCCGCATTGTGGCCCGCCTCCCCTTTGTGCATCAGGCTGAAAGGGGGGAAGCTGTATTTGCGGTTCTCCAGGCTTCTGGCCTGCCCGCTCAGAGCGGTTCGGCCGGCTCCCTTTGAAGAGCCGTCGCTCCGGTCCCGGTGGACTTCGATGCCCTCGATGTCCTCATCCTGCACTTCCGTTTTTTGTGCCGGCTTCTCGGGGACCTGTCTGGCAGTCACTTTTGTCTTCACGGGTGCCGCATTCGCCGCGGCGCTGCTCTGTGCAGGGACTTCCGTCTCCGGATCCTGCGCGTTTTCTCCGTAACCGGCCTCCGCGGCCTCGATGGCTGCCATCTCTTCCTCGGTGAGGGCGTCTGCGCCCCAGGGGATCTCTTCTTTCGTCTCCTGCGGCTCTTTATACTGCGAAGGAGCTCCCCCGGCTGCAGGCTCGGTCCGGCCGGGGACGTCTCCCGCGCCGCGCGGTCTGCCTCCCGCATATTCCTTTTCCTGCTGTGCGTTGAAAGAGGACATTCCACCCGCATCCGCTATGTCAGTGCGGCCGCTGACCAGGCGCTCTGCAGCACTCTCCCTGGCGTAGACTCTGCGCATTCCCCTCTCGTTCTCTTCCTGGTAGAAGGGGAAATGAAGCTCGTCGTCGCGCGCCCCCGTATCTTTCGACTGCGTGAAGACCGTCATGGTGGCCCGGCCTTGTCTGCCGGCAAAGTCGGTCTGTGCGGCGGAATTGATCTTGATCAGGTCCTCCGACTCCACTCTTACGGTATTGGGATCCGGCCTCAGGATTCTCTCGGAAGGTTCCCCTCCCGCCTCCGTCACAGGGGAGGCGCTGACGCGGATCTCTTCTGCGCGGGATGAGTCGTCTCTTTCCCTGTCAAGGAAACGGATCCCGTGTCCGGAGGCCGCTCCGGTTCTTTCCGCAGAGCGCGCGGGCTCTTTCCGCTCCTGCTGCTTTGCGGGCTTTTTGTTTCGGCCAAAGAGCGTGGAGCCCTCGTCGAGGCCGAAGTCCTCTTCTTCATCCTGCGGAGTGAATTCGATCAGCGTCTCACTCATGATCGGCTGTTCTTTTCTCTTTTTCTCCTCCTCCAGGCGCCGCGCCTCTCTTGCGCGCCGTCTCTCTTCCCTGTCGGTCCGCTCTTTCTCCGCCAGTTCTTCGCGCTCTTTCCGCTCTTTTTCTTTCTCAAGGGCAATGGCTTCCCTGCGCCTCGCCGAGGCCTCCCTGGCGGCCTCTCTGCTTGCCCTGCGCTTTTCCATAAACGAGGGATCGCCCCTGCGTATTCTCTCTTCCTGCGCTTTTCTGTACCTTTCCACGGGCGAGAACTGCGTAAACACCATAAGGAAGACCAGAACGAGCAGGAGCAGGACAAAGATCGATCCCACGTTCCTAAGGAGCCTGTACATGAAATAGGCGACCGTGCCGCCGATCAGGCCGCCGCCCTCTCCCGCCGCCGCGCAGCGCTCGAAGATCGCGGCCGAGTTGTAGCTCTGTGCCTTCCCCGGCTCTCCGCTTATGAATTCACAGAATGTGCATGCGCAAATTAAGAGCATGACAAGAGCCGCCGTCCTTGCGGGCAGCGTTCTCTTCCCCATATTCGAGATAATAAAGATCACCGTGACAAATACAAAGATCGGGACTATGTACGCGACTGTTCCGAACAGTCCGAACATAAGCGAGGAGACCGCTTTTCCCACGGCTCCCCCGTATCCCAGCTCCGCGATCATCACAAAAGCCAGTACCCCGAAGAGGACAAGGAGGCGGATATCGCGCCGCACTTCCATCGCCCGTTTCTCTTCCAAGGCCAGTCTCTCCGACTCCGCTTTCGTCATCCGCTTCGCCGCAGCCGTCTTTTTGCGCGTACTTGTCTGATTTTTCCCTTTACTTGAACTCCTTTTCGATTTGGTTGAAGCCATAAGCTCTGTAAACCTTCCTTATCTGCTGCCCGTGTCCACCGTCAACGATCCGGCCTTTCGGAGATCAGATGTCAAAATCGTCATCCCCGCTTATCTCCAGATCAAATTCATCCTCTTCGGGATCCTCCAGGTCAAATTCCATGCGGATATGGTCCTTTCGGGGAGGTCCCGGCAGAGGATTTTTGAGGAGCCTGAATTCTCCTTCCTGCGTGTCCGCCTCTTGATCCCGGTCAAAATAGTGCATTGCCTTTTTCCTTAAGTTCAATGAAGCAGCTTTATGCCTTGGCATAAAGCTGCCTTTAATTGGAAGTGTTATCGTTATTTCGATCTTTTGCCCCGAAATCAGTCCTCGTCCCAGTTGTGATAGACGGCCTGTACGTCGTCGTCATCATCCAGGATGTCCAGGATCCTGCGGATCTGCTTGATGATCGTCTCATCCGTGACCTTTACGTAATTCTGCGGGATCATGGTGACTTCGGAAGAAGCCAGGGCGATTCCCTCGTCCTTGAGAGCCTTCTCCACGGCGTCAAAGTCCTCTTCCGCGGTCAGGATCTCGAAGCTGTCCTCCTCTTCCCTGATATCATCGGCGCCCGCGTCCAGGACGATCATCATAAGGTCGTCCGCCGTCAGGTCGCAGTCCTCTTTGTCGATGATGATCTGGCCCTTTTTGTCGAACATGAAGGAGACGCAGCCGGGCGTACCGATGCTGCCGTTTCCTTTTGTGAACGCGCTTCTGACGTTCGCCGCCGTTCTGTTGAGATTATCGGTCAGAGTGTCCACGATGATCGCGATTCCGCCGGGGCCGTATCCCTCATAGGTGTTGTACTGGAAATTGACGTTGCCCAGATCGCCGGCCGCCTTCTTGATGCCGCGCTCGATGGTCTCGTTGGGCATATTGTTGGCCTTTGCCTTGGAGATGACCTTGGCCAGCTTGAAGTTGTTGGACGGATCGGGGCCGCCCTCCTTGACTGCTACCGCGATCTCACGGCCGATGATGGTAAAGATTTTACCCTTGGCTGCGTCGTTTTTCTCTTTCTTGTGCTTGATGTTCGCAAATTTGGAATGTCCTGACATTGTTTAACTCCTCACTATCCATATATTGATCGTGTTTTGCCGCCCGCAGGGAGCAGCAACACATTCTGTACACAAAGATACAAATTAGAATATACCATTATCCGAAGGCTCCGTCAACTCATGGCTCCGCCGCAGACGATTCGGGGGACTCTCTTGTTGATGTCGCAGGCCAGCTCATAATTGAACCTCCCGGAGAGATCTCCGAGCTCTTCCATCGTGATGGTCTCTCCGCCGTCCGTGCCGAGCAGCGTGCAGAGGCACCCCTCTTTCGCCTCCGGAATATCCGTGATGTCGACCATCATCTGGTCCATGCAGACTCTGCCGAGGATCGGCGCCTTTCGCCCGCCGATGAGCACATATCCCTTGTTAGACAGGCTCCTCGGATAGCCGTCCCCGTAGCCCACCGGGATCGTGGCGATCCTGGTCCGGTCCCTGCTCGTCGTATAAGTTCCCCCATAGCTGACGCTCACGCCGGGACCGACTTCCTTTACATAGACGATATGGGAATAGAGGGTCATGACGGGCTTTAAGGGAACGATGGTCGTACTCACCTCGGAGGAAGGCCAGAGCCCGTACAGGGTGATGCCCGCGCGCACAAGGTCCATGTTCGCCTCAGGAAACTCGATGATCCCGGCGCTGTTGGAGCAGTGACAGAGCGGAATTTCAAGCCCGAGTTCCCTGCGGATCCTCTCCCTGAACTCCTTGTAAAGCGCGATCTGCGTGTGGGTCGGCGTGTGCTCCTCTTCATCTGCCTTGGCGAAATGCGTGAACATGCCTTCCACGACGATTCCCTGCGTATTCATCGCTTTTCGGACAAAAGAGAGACCCTCGTCGTCCGGTCTGATCCCGATCCGGCCCATGCCGGTATCCAGCGCGATATGGATGTATATGGGCTTTCCTTCCGCCTTTGCGGCCTCCGCGAGGCCTTCGAGCATATCTTCCCGGAAGCAGGCGGGCCTGATCTGCTGCCGCGCCAGCTCTCTGTAGCAGTAAGGAAATACATAGCCCAGAAGAAGGATCGGTTTGGTCGCGCCGCCCTCTCTCATCGCGGCCGCTTCCTCAAAAGTCGCCGCCGCATAGCCCCACACATAGGGGAGCTTTTCCATCTCCTTCATGATCGGGATGGCGCCGTGTCCGTATCCGTCCGTCTTGAGGACCGCGACAATCCTGACGTCGTCCCGGATATTGGCCCGCATGCTCTCCATGTTGTAAAGCACGGCGTCCATATCGATCTGCGCCCACACTCTGTCATGTCCCGGCGTATTTTCCGTCCTGCAGGATGTTTCTCTCTTTTCCATAGCTGACCTCTTTTTTTCTATTTTCGGTTGATGAGGGTACTGGCGTCGCGGAGCGCGTCAATCAGATCTCCCGCGATCATGGACCGCTCTCCCAGTTTCTTTTTACAGATGTCGCCCGCTTCCGCGTGCATATAAGCCGCCGCTGCCCCCGCTCTGTGCCCGAGTTCTTCTCCCGGGCTGACCGCGAACAGCATTGCCGCCGTGATCCCGGTCAGCGCGTCGCCGCTTCCGGCCGTGGCCATGCCGCTGTTTCCGTTTGTGATCATGCAGATCTGTCTCCTGCCATGGGAGACGATCAGGGTGCGCGCATCTTTCCCGATCACCGTACAGCCGTATCGCTCGCAGAGCTGTCTCATGAGCGGGATGCGGTCCTTTGCGGCTTTTCTGACGGAGACGTGCGCAAGGTCCGCGAATTCCGCCAGATGCGGCGTCAGAATGCACTCCGTGTCCCTGTCCCTCTCTCTCAGCAGCCGGTCCGCCTCTTCGTCCGAGGCGATGATCCGCAGGGCGTCCGCGTCGATGACGATCCCCTTAAGCTTTCTTCGCTGCGTCTCTGCCCCGCCCGCCGCGCCGGCGGATACCTCTTCGAGAAGCGTCCTGAGAAGTATTCTTCCCTCTTCGCCCTGACCCAGTGCCGGTCCGATCGCCACGGCGTCCGCCCAGGCCAGGTCCTTTCTGAGCTTCTGCGCGAGCCCGCGCGCCTCCTCCTGCTTCTCTTCCGGATCCTGCGGCAGAGCGTCATAAACCGTTAGCATGGCCTCGGGGAGCTTCTCCTGAATGATAACGCGGTTCTCTTCCCTGGTGAATATTTTGACCATTCCTGCACCGGCCCGCATACAGGCCTCGGCGCTAAGGAGCGCCGCGCCGCACATGGCGTAGCTTCCCGCGACGATGAGAACCTTACCGAAGGTTCCCTTGTTGCCTCCGGGATCTCTCTGCGCGAGCATCCCGCGCAGGTCGTCGCGCTCGGCCATGACCATCTCCGGCATCTGCCCTCCGCGGCAGGTAAAGCTCCTGTCATGGATGCCGATCGGCCGCAGGATCGTCTCGCCGCAATAGCTGCACCCGGGATACAGGAAATGGCCGCGCTTATAGTAGGCGAAGGTCACCGTGAAGTCGCACCGGATCGCGCATCCCATCACGGAGCCGTCTTCCGAGGAGATCCCGGACGGGAGGTCCAGTCCCACAACGGTGCATCCCGTCTCCGACCGGAAGGCGTTCACTTCCGCCGCGATCTCCGCCGCCTTTCCGGTAAGAGGCCGGCCCAAACCGGTTCCGAAGAGCGCGTCGACGATGACGGCGGGCCGGAAGGCTCTCATCTTACCTGCATCGAAGACTTCCGGAGCCGCGCCGTAGGCCTCGAGAATCTTTCTCTGCGTCATGGCCGACGACCCTTCCGGCGGATCTTTGGGACTCAGGAGCAGGAACTGCAGCTCGTACCCCTTATCTATAAGAAGTCTGCCGACGGCAAGGCCGTCCGCTCCGTTATTGCCGGGTCCCGCCAAAACAGTGACGCGCCGGTCCGCGCCAAAGCGCGATGTGATCTCCTTTGTGACGGCAAGCGCCGCCCGCTCCATCAGAACGATGGACGGAATTCCTATGACCTCGGAGGTGGCGCTGTCCGCCTCCGCCATTTCGGTACCTGTGAGCAGATATTTCATAATCTCTCCTTTGCCGGATTGTATCCCGGCTGCGAACGCTCATCTGAGAGCAAGCTCTCGCTGATCGTTCGCCATCCTGTCCACGCATGGCTCATTGCTTTGTGCAAAAAGTTACGCCTTTCCCGGATCTCTCCGGAAAAGGCGTGGTAATTTCTCATTCCGCCGGCGTCCCGCGCTTTCAGTTCTCATCTTCGTACCGCCGTATGTTATAAGAAAGTTTCATCAGGCTGTCCTGCAGATGTACGCTCTCCACCTGAATCCTGTCCGGCACTTTAAGGTCTACATGGGCAAAATTCCATATTGCCTTGATCGGAGTTTCCGTCAGCACCTGCGTAATCTCAATGGCCGCAGCTTTCGGAACCGTAAGTACCGCGATATCAATATTATTCTCTCTGATAAATCCCGTCATCTGTTCCATGGGAAAAATCGGCACATTTGCAATCTTCCTGCCGTGCAGCCCCGGATTGACATCAAAGGCTCCCTTGAAAGAGAATCCCCTGTTCTTGTGATTCATGTAATTGACCAGTGCCTGTCCCAGATTGCCGGCGCCGATCAGGATCATATCATGCTGCTTGTTCAGCCCCAGTATCTTGCCGATCTCTTCGTACAGATAGCTGGTATTGTACCCGTATCCCTGCTGCCCGAAACCGCCGAAATTATTGAAATCCTGCCGGATCTGCGAGGCAGTGACGTTCATGATCCTGCTCAGCTCCTGCGAAGAAATCCTCTCGACACCTTCGTTCTTAAGGTCGCCTAGGTATCTGTAATAACGAGGCAGTCGTCCGATTACTGCCTGTGAAATCCCCCGTTCTTCCACGATGCCTGTAATATCCTTTCTTATTTATTAAACTGTCTTTATTATATCGATTCCGTAAAATGACGTCAATTCCCAAAACCTCTCTCTCGTCCCCGCTCTCTTTCCGGCCGGAGAGATCCCTTTTCCCTTGTTTGACTTATCCCCTGATTTTTTATATTATGAGGAGTATCGGTGAAATCAGAAAGTTCAAATTTTTAATAACGAAAGCAGGCACCTTGCGCTCCCGAAATACCCGGCGCAGGGCCTTACGAGAGAGAAAGCACATGATCCTTGCATGTCACCACATAAGTAAAGAATATCCCGAAAATATCGTCCTCCGCGACGTCACCTTCCACCTGGAAAAGGGCGACAAAGCTGCCATCATAGGTGTCAACGGGGCCGGGAAGACGACTCTTCTGCGGATCATTGTCGGGCAGGAAGTCCCCGACCAGGGCACGGTCTCTTTTGAGAGAGACTGCACGTACGGGTACCTGGCGCAGAACCAGGGGCTCTCCTCGGAGCGCACCGTTTACGAGGAAGTTCTGTCCGTCAAACAGTATCTGATCGATATGGAAAAGCGCCTCACCGAGTACGAGCACCAGATGGATGTCCTCAAAGGGGAAGCCCTCACCGAGACAATCGCCGAGTATACAGACCTTCTGCACCGCTTTGAGCGGGAGAACGGCTACGCCTACAAGGGAGAAGTCCAGGGCGTCCTCAAGGGCCTGGGCTTTGCCTCCTCGGAATTTGAGCAGAAAGTGTCCACCCTCTCCGGCGGCCAGAAGACGCGCGTCGCCCTGGGCAAGCTCCTCTTGCAGAAGCCGGACCTGCTCATGCTCGACGAGCCCACCAACCACCTGGACATGAACAGCATCCGCTGGCTCGAGACCTATCTGATGAACTACAAGGGTACGGTTCTCGTGGTCTCCCACGACCGCTACTTCCTGGACAGGACCGTCACGAAGATCGTCGAGATCGAAAACGGAAAGAGCACCCTGTTCGGGGGCAACTATTCCGTTTACGCCGAGCGCAAAAAAGCGCTCAGGGAGCAGCAGTACCACGCCTACATGAACAACCAGGCGCAGATCCGCCACCAGGAGGAAGTGATCGAGAAGCTCCGCCGCTTTAACCGCGAGAAATCCATAAAGCGCGCCGAGAGCCGCGAGAAAATGCTGCAGCGCACGGAGGTCCTGGAGAAACCGGTAGAGCTTCGCGACGACATGCACCTGGTCTTTACGCCCTGCATAAAGAGCGGGCGCGAGGTGCTCTCCGTCGATGACCTCTCCAAATCCTACGGGGACAAAAAATTGTTTGCCGGCATCTCTTTCAAGATCCGGCGCGGCGAACACGTGGCGCTGATCGGCGACAACGGCACCGGCAAATCCACGATCCTGGGGATCCTCAATGAAGTGGTGGCCCCCGACACGGGCGTGATCCGTCTCGGGACCAATGTCCATATCGGCTATTACGACCAGGAACATCATGTGCTGCACGACGAAAAGACCGTGTTCGAGGAGATCTCCGACGAGTACCCTTCCATGACCAACACCCAGATCCGGAGCCTGCTCGCCTCCTTCCTCTTTACGGGCGAAGAAGTCTTCAAGCAGATCGGCGACCTGAGCGGCGGCGAGAAGGGACGCGTTTCACTGGCCAAGCTCATGCTCTCCAAGGCCAACTTCCTGATCCTCGACGAGCCCACCAACCACCTGGACCTCGTCTCCAAGGAAGTGCTCGAGAACGCCCTCAACTCCTACGAGGGGACCGTCCTGTACGTGTCGCACGACCGCTATTTCATCAACCATACGGCCAGCCGTATTTTGTCCCTTACAAAGACCGTCCTCTTGAACTACCCGGGCAATAATTCGGAGAAGACGCCGGACCGCTTTATCGGAAACTACGACTTTTATCTGGAAAAATCGGCCCAGGTGGAGGACGTGCTCCTGCAGGACGCCTACCGGGACGGCCAGGGCGTGCAGGAAAAGGCCGCCCCCGCCTCTGCGTCGGTTTCCTCCGGCTCAAAAGCGCCCGCTTCCCCGGAAAAGCTGAGCTGGGCACAGCAGAAGGAGGAACAGGCCAGACAGCGCAAGGCCGCAAATGATCTTCGCAAATGTGAGGACAAAATAGCGTCCGCCGAAGAAGAGATCGCCTCTCTCGAGGAAAAGATGGCACTTCCGGAAAATTATTCAGACGCCGCAAAACTCGGCGAACTGAACAAAAAGAAAGAAGCTCTCGAGGAGGAGCTCGCCTCTCTCTATGAGCAGTGGGAAGAGCTCAGCGAGAATATGTGACGAGCCGGGACTCCGTTCCGATCTCGAAAAAAACAAGGAGTGTGAAGACCGAAATCTTCACACTCCCTTTTTTAATTCTCTATATTTTGTCAGACAGACAGCTTCTTCTCCAGGTTCTCCCTGATGGCCAGAATGAACTCTTCCGTTCCGAGTTTCTGCACATCCGGGATCCTCGTGATCAGCGCCAGGTCGCCGGTCATCTTTCCGGATTCGATGGTCTCCAAAGTCGCCTCGTCGAGCTTGTCCGCAAACTCCATGAGCTCCTTGTTGCCGTCCAGCTCTCCTCTCTTTCTCAGCGCGCCGGTCCATGCGAAGATGGTCGCGACGGAGTTCGTGGAGGTCTTCTCTCCCTTGAGGTGCTTGTAGTAGTGTCTCTGTACCGTTCCGTGCGCGGCCTCATACTCGAAATAGCCCGCGGGAGATACGAGAATGGACGTCATCATGGCGAGGGAGCCAAAGCTCGTCGCCATCATATCGCTCATGACGTCGCCGTCATAGTTCTTGAGAGCCCAGACAAAACCGCCCTCGGAGCGCATGACGCGGGCCACGGCGTCGTCGATCAGCGTGTAGAAGTAAGTGGTGCCGATCTCATCGAATTTGGCCTTGTACTCCGTGTCATACAGCTTCTGGAAGATCTCCTTGAAGTTTGTGTCATAGGTCTTGGAAATGGTGTCCTTAACGGAGAACCACAGGTCCTGCTTGACGCTCAGCGCGTACTCGAAGCAGCTTCTGGCAAACCCTTCAATGGACTTGTCCGTGTTGTGAATGCCCTGGATGATGCCGGGGCCGGTAAATTTGTGGATCGTCTTGCGGATTTCTTCGCCGTTCTCTCCCTTAAAGACGATCTCAGCCGTACCTGCTCCGGGAACCCTGATCTCGGCGTTCTTGTAGACGTCGCCGTAAGCGTGACGGGCCATTGTGATCGGCTTCTTCCATGTGCGCACATAGGGATCGATGCCTTTTACCAGGATAGGAGCCCTGAACACCGTGCCGTCCAGCGCCGCGCGGATCGTCGCGTTGGGGCTCTTGTACATTTTCTTGAGATTATACTCCTCCACTCTGGCGGCGTTCGGCGTGATCGTCGCGCATTTTACGGCAACACCGTATTTTTTGGTTGCCTCGGCGGAGTCGATCGTGATCTGGTCGTCCGTCTCATCTCTCTTCTTCAGGCCCAGGTCATAGTACTCTGTCTTGAGATCAATGAAAGGGAGAAGGAGGTCGTCCTTGATCATCTTCCAGATGATCCTTGTCATCTCGTCTCCGTCCATTTCCACCAAAGGGGTAGTCATCTGTATCTTCTGCATGTTCTGCTCCTTCCCGGAGTGTCTTAGTCCTCCGAATTTTTGTATATATCGTACAGGCGGTTCTTGACCATATTCTCGTAAGCATTCTTCATATGCTCACCGGCCAGCCGCTCTGCAAGATCCGCTTTTCCCGCACGGATCGCCTCCATGATCGCCCTGTGCTCCTTGTTGGAGGCCGTGCTTCTCTCTATGGTCGAAAGGGTCTTCCTGCGGATCCTCATCACATAAGAGTGATAATCGATCAGCTGATGCTCCAGCATCTTGGAGCCGCAAGCGTCATAGAGGATGTGGTGGAACTGGTTGTCCAGCTCGGCCATCTGCTCCATATGCCCCTTTCCCGCGTGGAATTCCGCCAGATAGACATTCTCTTCCATGGCTTCCAGCTGTTCCGGCGTGATCCTCTCCGTCGCCCAGCGCGCGCAGAGCCCTTCCAGCAGCGCACGGATCGCGTAGATATCGCGCACGTCATTTTCCTGAATTCCGGTCACAAAAGCTCCCCTGTTGGGAATGATCTGTACAAGTCCTTCCAGTTCCAGCTGCCTGAGCGCCTCTCTCACCGGCGTTCTCGATACCCCAAGCTCTTTGCCGATCCGTATCTCCTTGAGTTCTTCGTGTTCCTTGTACCTCCCGTTCAAAATATCGCTGCGGATCTTGTGAAACACCCTTCCCCTAAGAGAATACTTGTCGGAGACTTCTTTATTAAAGTCATACTCGCTGTTCATTTCATCTCCATTCTGCGGGCCCCTCCCCGCCTGTTACCCCATTTTTTCTTCTCTCCGGGCGAGAAGAATATCTTGCATAATTGTATACATTTAATGCAATTCTGTCAATCATGTACAATCAAAAACTGCGGAGATCGCCTGCTTTTCCCCTTCCGGGACTCCTCCGCCCCAAAAAAGCCGGACCGCTGCCGGTCCGGCTTTCCGTTCTTTTCTGTTATTATTTTACGACGATGTTGATGATCTTTCCGGGCACAAAGATCTCCTTGACGATCTTCTTGCCTTCGATAAAGGACGCCACTCTCTCATTGGCCTTTGCCGCTGCCAGTGCCGTGTCCTTATCGCAGCCCGCGGGGATGGATACCGCCGCGCGGACCTTGCCGTTGACCTGGACGCCGACCTCGATCGTCTCGTCCACGGTCTTGGACTCGTCGTACTCGGGCCACTCGGAAACCGTAAGGAATCCCTCTCCGCCGATCACTTCATAGATCTCCTCCGTGATGTGAGGTGCAAAAGGAGAAAGGAGCTTGAGGAAGATCACCAGGTCTTCTCTGCAGATGCTGCCCTCTTTGTAGATCTCATTGATCAGCGTCATCAGCGCCGCGATGGCGGTGTTGAACTTCTGGGCCTCGATATCGTCCGTGACCTTCTTGATGGTCTTGTGAAGAAGTGTTTCGTAAGAAACTTTCTTCTTCTCGTCGGTGATCAGGTCTGTCAGGCCCGCCACGCGCTCGAGGAATCTTCTGCAGCCCTTCACGGAGCTGTCGTTCCAGGGTGCCGCGCTGCCGTAATCGCCCATGAACAGGACATAGACACGGAGCGTATCGGCGCCGTACTGGTTGACGATGTCCAGCGGATCGACCACATTACCTCTGGATTTGCTCATCTTCTCTCCGTCCGTGCCCAGGATCATGCCCTGCGCGGAGCGCTTGGAATAGGGCTCGGAGGTGTTGACCTCGCCGATATCATAGAGGAAGTGATGCCAGAATCTGGAGTAGATCAGGTGTCTGGTGACATGCTCCATGCCGCCGTTGTACCAGTCTACGGGCATCCAGTATTTGAGCTTGTCCATGTCCGCGAACGCCTTGTCGTTGTGGGGATCGCAGTAGCGGAGGAAATACCAGGAACTGCCTGCCCACTGGGGCATGGTGTCCGTCTCTCTCTGCGCCGCTCCGCCGCACTTGGGGCAAGTGCAGTTCACAAATTCCGGGATCTTGGCGAGAGGGGACTTGCCGTCCTCTCCGGGTTCAAAGTCCTTGACCTCGGGGAGTCTGAGCGGAAGTTCCTCGTAAGGAACGCCTACAACGCCGCACTTCGGGCAGTGGATCAGCGGAATAGGCTCTCCCCAGTATCTCTGGCGGTTGAAAGCCCAGTCCTTCATCTTGAACTGCACGCCGGCATGTCCGATTCCCTTCTCTTCGAGGATACCGATCATTCTGGCAATGGAATCCTTTTTGTTGGTAAGACCATTGAGGTAATCCGAGTTCACCATCTCTCCGTCGCCGGTATAAGCTTCCTTGGAGATGTCGCCGCCCTTAATGACCTCGATGATCGGAACGTTAAACGCGTGGGCGAAATCCCAGTCTCTCTGGTCATGAGCGGGAACGGCCATGATGGCGCCGGTGCCGTATCCCATCATTACGTAGTCCGCGATGAAGATCGGGATCTTCTTTCCGTTGACGGGGTTGACCGCCTCGAGTCCCTCGATCATGAGACCGGTCTTGTCCTTGACAAGCTGCGTTCTCTCGAACTCGGTCTTCTTGGCGCACTCATCCCTGTAGGCGTTGATCGCGTCCATATTGCGGATGCGGTCCTGATACTTGTCGATCATGGGGTGCTCGGGCGCCATGACCATGAAGGTGACGCCGAACAGCGTGTCGGGACGGGTCGTATAGATTTCAAGCTTTTCGTCCAGGCCGTCGATCGTGAAATTCACGAAGGCGCCGGTGGATTTGCCGATCCAGTTGATCTGCTGCTGCTTGATGGCCTCTGGATATTCCACCGTGTCAAGGCCTTTCAGAAGCTTGTCCGCATAGTCCGTGATCTTAAGATACCAGACGTCCTTGGGAAGCTGGATGACATCCGTATGGCAGATGTCGCACTTGCCGCCCTGGCTGTCCTCGTTGGAGAGAACGACCTTGCAGTGAGGGCAATAATTGACCAGTGTCTTATCCCTGAAGACAAGTCCGTGATCGAACAGCTTGAGGAAGATCCACTGCGTCCATCTGTAGTAATCCTCCTTGGAGGTATCAACGGTCCTGGACCAGTCGAAAGAAAATCCGACGCTGCGCAGCTGATTCGAGAATTTCGCGATGTTGTCGTCCGTGATCACTCTGGGGTGCGTATTCGTCTTGATGGCATAGTTCTCCGTGGGGAGTCCGAAAGCATCATAGCCGATCGGAAACAGAACATTGTAGCCCTGCATCCTGCGCTTTCTCGACAGCACTTCCATGCTGCTGTACGCTTTGATATGGCCGACGTGCATGCCGGCGCCGCTGGGATAGGGGAACTCCACCAGGCCGTAGAACTTGGGCTTGTCACTGAAGTCCTTCGCTTCAAAAAGTTTCGCGTCTTCCCACTTTTTCTGCCACTTGGGTTCAATCTTCTTAAAATCGTATTTCATGAAACAGCTCCTTTACAAAAATACAAGATGAAATCCCACTGAAAGCAGGATAACATCTTGTTCATTCTAATCCCCATGCTATAGCTTTGTCAAACCTGAAGTTGCTT
>JAFUFL010000072.1 GCA_017469935.1 Lachnospiraceae bacterium | reverse complement strand
TATCTCCACAACCACTCCTCCTTCATTTTCCACTCCAAAATGTGTCAGCTGATACGTCCCCCTGTCACACTTTCCACTCTTTAGGAATCCCAAACCTGCCATTACTGCACTCCGCCGTGTACACCGCACAGTTGCCGATATACTTCGACCAGTACGCGCCGCCGGATCTCGGCGTCAGATACTCAAGAATTCCTTTCATCGCTATTGCGTGAGTAGAAATCAGGATATTACCTTCAAGCCCTTCAAGATTCTTAATTTCTTCCAAAAAAGCGCCGGCTCTGTTCACCACCGAACTGAGCTGCTCCATCCCGTCGGGCGCCGGATTGTGCGCAAAATCACTGAAAAACGTCAGCATTTCCGGCGGCAGGTGTCCGAGGTCTGCCCCCTCATAAGGGCCATAGTCCATCTCGATCAGACGCTCATCGACCACAGCGTGTGCATAGGGCGCAATAATCGCAGCTGTCTGAACGGCCCGTTTCAGCGGACTTGTATATACTTTTGTAAACGTGATGTGCCTCAACTCATCGGCGGCCTTCTGCGCCTGGGCGATTCCCGCTTCATTGAGCGGATAGTTACTCCTCCCCTGCAGCACCTTCCGGATATTCATTTCCGTCTGTCCGTGGCGAATGATATAGATCATCATTTCTTGATTCCATCCTTTTCTGAGCCAACATCCATTACCTCAATCAGCCTCTCCCGCGGGATCCCGCACTTTTCCAGAAACCGGTCCGCCTTCGCGATCACCTCCGCCGAGTACACATGGTCCGCGCGATGCGCGTCCGACCCGTAGATCACGCGGTTTCCTTCCCGCGCCGCGATCTTCCAGAAATGCTCACATGGGTAGCTTCTGTCCTCCCTTACGCCCAGCAGGTTGATCTCAAGCGGAATATCGATCTCCCTGCAGAACCTGCACAGTTTTGTCATCTCTTCCTCGTAAATCTCCCCCGGTCCCGTGTACCAGAGCACGTCAGGATGGGCAAAATAGAGAAACTTTCCGGTCTCCAGTGCCTCCCGGGTCTGCCTGCAGTACTGCCTGAGCCTCTCCGCACTGTTTGACGGCTCCCCGCAGAAGGGCGCATTGACGCCGTTTCCCAGATAGTGCTGTCCCAGAATCATATACTCGATCGGATATGGCTCGAGGAGCCTCAGCAGCGGCTCCCAGAGCGTGTAAAGGTATTCCACCTCCAGCCCAAGCAAAATCTCTATGTCATCTTTATATTCCCGCTTCAGATCCAGGACTGTATCGACATAGCCTTCCAGCTCGGACGGAAGCATCTTGCCGTTCATGCTGCTCCGATCCTATTATTTCGATCTGCAAATTGCAGCTCACTTTCGGGGCTCGCAGAGCGAGCCGCTTCGGCGCGTGCAGATTGCCTGTAAGGCAATAATCTTCCTTTCCGCACGCGTGTACATCCTTCATCGATACAGAAAAGCCCCGCATCATCTGACTATCTATTTTATCAGATAATCCGATGATGCGGGGCTATGAAAGGAGGAACTTAAGATTCCGCAGATTCTGAGCGTCCGGAAGCGATGTGTTGCAGCTTCGACGTCGCCTCATACTGTCCCGATTTTTTGTCTTTTTTGACATATCCCAGGCAGATCAGGGAGCGGAGTATTCTGTGTGTAGTGCTTTTGTTAAGATCAAGGGCCCTCGCAATCTCCATAAGACCCGCAGATCTCCTCTCAGACAAGAACTCAAGTGCTCCGAACAGTCTTTCAGATACCTGGATCGGGTTTTTATTCTTTGTCTCCAAGTCAAAATCCTCCTTCGACGCTTCTTTGGCTCAGGCGCTCACTTCTCAAATCGACTGTAATCAAGGTAGGCCCCCTTCATAGGGCTTGCCGCAAGTTCGCTGAACAGCCGGAGCACTCCGCTCTTGTATTTTCTTGGCTTAGGCTGCCAGGCGCTGCGGCGTTTTGCAAGCACTGCGTCCACTTCTTCCGGCGTCTTCTTTTCACCATTGATGCCGATAATGTTCAGCTTTCTGGCAAACACATCGAGTTCGATCAGATCTCCCTCCTCAACCAGCGCGATCGGTCCTCCGGTCTGCGCCTCAGGGCTGCAATGCCCGATGACCGGTCCGGTTGAAGCCCCTGAGAAACGTCCGTCTGTAATCAGCGCGATGCTTCGCCCGAGTTCCTTGTCAGAGCTGATCGCTTCGGAAGTGTAGAACATCTCCGGCATTCCGCTTCCCTGCGGTCCTTCATAACGGATGAATACTGCGTCGCCTTTGTTGACTTTGTGATGCAGGACTGCATCCAGGCACTCCTCCTCGCTGTCGAAGGGACGGGCGTACAGAACAGCCTTGTACATTTCCTTCGGGCAAGCTGTGTGCTTAATGACCGCGCCTTCAGGAGCCAGGTTGCCCTTGAGCACTGCGATGCTGCCGGCTGTTCCTATTGCTTTGTCATAAGGTTTGATAATATCTTCCTTTGTAAGACTGATCCCATACTTTTTGTTCGCTTCTTCCAGCCACTTCTGACATCTCTCATAAAAGCCGTTCGCCTTGAGCTCATCTAGATTTTCACCCAGCGTTTTGCCTGTAACGGTCATGACATCCAGGTGAAGCACTTCACGGATCTCTTCCATGATCGCCGGTACGCCGCCTGCATAGTAGAAGAATTCCGCAGGCCACTCTCCGGCAGGTCTGAGGTTCAACAGATAATGAGCGCCTCTGTGTAAGCGGTCAAAAGTATCTCCATCAATCTCAATGCCAAATTCTCTTGCGATTGCAGGAAGGTGCAGCAAGGTGTTGGTGCTTCCGGAAATCGCCGCGTGCACCATGATTGCATTCTCAATGGAATCCATTGTCACGATATCCGAAGGTCTGGTTCCTTCTTTGGCCAGTTCCACGATTCGCTTTCCTGCTTGATAGGCATATTCTCTGAGATCCGGACTTGTGGCCGGCAAAAGAGCACTTCCCGGAAGCGCCATGCCCATAGCCTCAGCCATGATCTGCATCGTGGAAGCCGTCCCGATGAAGCTGCAGGCCCCGCAGCTCGGGCAGGCGTTCATTTTAGCCCATTCGAGCTTCTCTGCATCGATCTCGCCCCGTTCATAGCCGGCGCTGTACATACCGAGCTGCTCCAGCGTCAGCAGCTCGGGGCCCGCACTCATGGTGCCTCCGGTCACAACGATAGAAGGAATATTGACTCTCCCCATACCGATCATGTTGCCGGGCATCCCTTTGTCGCAGCTTGCAATATATACGGCCCCGTCAAAAGGAGTGGCATTCGCATGGATCTCGATCATATTTGCGATCATTTCCCGGCTTGCAAGAGAAAAATTAATGCCGTCTGTTCCCTGACTCTCCCCGTCGCAGATGTCTGTACATGCATAACGCGCTCCGAATCCGCCTGCGTCATAAATTCCTCTTCTGGCCTCTTCCACAAGAATCGGAAGATGTCCGCTGCCCGGATGGCTGTCTCCGGATGTGCTCTCTATCATTATCTGCGGTTTGGAAAGATCTTCTTTCTTCCATCCGCAGCCAATCCGCAGCGGGTCCATCTCAGGTGCAAGTTTTCTCATTTTCTGGCTGATCAGTTCCATACATACCTCCATTCTATGATGCTGATCTTATTGTATCGTATATTCTCCGCTGTTTTGACAGTTATCCGAGAAACAGTGAGATAACCAATGCCACAAGGAATCCGCTCAATCCAACGAGTGTTTCCATGACCGTCCATGTCTTGAGCGTTGTCGTCTCATCCATTCCCACCAGAGATTTGACCAGCCAGAAGCCGGAATCGTTGAAGTGGGAGCAGACAGTAGATCCGCCTGCTACTGCCGCAACTACACAGGCCAGATAAAGAGGAGAAAGTCCCTGGATTGCCGGCATGGCCGCAACAATTCCGGCTGCCATTGTCATCGCCACCGTTGCGCTTCCGACGCATATTCTTACAAGAGCCGCTACGATAAACGCTACAACCACGATGGGAAGATGTGCCTTGCCGACCGCATTGCCGATCAGATCACCGATTCCTGAGTATTGAAGCACATACCGAAGTACGCCGCCGCATGCTGTGACCAGAAGAATCAGTCCTGTAGGCTCAAGGGATTTGGTCATGATCTTCTCAAGTTCCGGCATAGTGTATCCATGCTTGAGGCCCAGGATTGCCATTGCTGCGATTGTGGAAATAAGGAGTGCTACAAAAGGCTCCCCGAGGAAGTTAAAGACCGGTCTGATCGATTCGGCTGCAGGCAATACGCTCAGTACAGACTTCAGAATGATCAGAACGAGCGGAATCAGGATGATGCCGACGATCGTTCCGAACTTGGGGAGTTTGGACTCATCAAACTCTTCCTGATTCATTACATGGTCAGGAACAGGAATGAAATATTTCTTCCCGCAGATGGAGCCCCAGATCGGTCCGGCTACGATCATAGCGAGCGTGCCGCAAAATACACCGATCAGGATGACCCATCCCAGATCAACGCCAAGCATTGTAGCTACCAGAACAGGTCCGGGTGTAGGAGGGATAAAAGCATGTCCGACCGCAAGTCCTGCGAGCAGCGGAATCGTATAGTACAATGCGCTTCTCTGAGTCTTTTTAGCAAGAGAGAATGCCAGAGGAATCAGGATGATCAGGCCGGCGTCGAAGAAAACGGGCATTGCCACAACCAGTCCGGTGATTCCCAAAGCCCATGCCGCTTTCTCGTCTCCGAATTTTTTGACCATCGTGACTGCCAGCGTCTGCGCGCCTCCCGACGCTTCTAAAATAGCGCCGAACATCGATCCCAGGCCGACCAAGAGCGCGATTCCTTTTAACGTATTTCCGATGCCGTCGTTGACAGCTGTTACTATATCCGCCAAAGGCATGCCGGCAATGATTCCGATCGAAATCGCACCTACCAGGATCGACACCATAGCCTGTACTTTAAATTTAATGATCAGCACCAGCAGAATAACAAGACCGATTAATGCTCCGGCTATAAGTCTTGCCGGATCAAGAACTACATCACCACCCATTTTCTTCCTCCTTAGTTAGGTTGTTATTTACTGTTTTCTCATTCAGTTCTTTTCTAGTTTGCTCATTTTACATCTGACGTCTGATGTATTAACTGTTTTAATTATAATACTTCGCATTTATTTTTCAATACATCAGATGTATTTTGTTTGTTTTCAGCATTTTAGACAAAAAAAGAAAGGCTCGATTACGTATCGAGCCCTCTGTTTTGTCTATTATTACGATAAGCGGCTTAGTTTTCGCTGTTTCCCTGTTCCAGCATCCGCTTAATCATCTGACGATTATAGGTCAAATGCATGACCATGGCGCATCTGGCCCCGACCTGATCATGATTTTCAATGGCTTCTACTACAGCCCTGTGCGTCTCAATGGTCTCCTCCATCAGTTCTCTGTGCGTCACATTTGCAAATGTATGCACGGCGGAGTCGATCAGAGGTACAAGAACCTCTACAACTCTGTTCTTACTGCAGTGTGCGATCGCTGTATGAAGCTCAATATCCTTGCGGACATGATTCTCCCCGCTGCGATAAATCTCTTCCACTTCATCGCAGAGCCTGCGCAGTTCCACAACATCTTCTTCTGTAGCGTTCATGGCTGCATAGGCTGCGATCTCCGGCTCAATCATCAGACGTACGTCAAACAGTTCAAGAGCCAGCTGGTATTTATCGTCATATCTCCCCAGCCCCAGAGGATCCTCTTCTGCAGGATAGGAACTGATCACGTACGTCCCTGATCCGCGGCGCACTTCCAGCATGCCCTTGGAGACAAGTCCCTTTACCGCTTCGCGAATCGTACTGCGGCCGACCCCGAATTTCTCTGCCAGTTCAAATTCATTCGGAATCTTTTCACCGACAGTAATCGGCTCTTCCTGAATATACCGTATTAATTGAGCTTCGATCCTGTTTCCCAGAAGCTCTTTGTCTTCCTTCACAATTTGATACATCTCGTCAAACTCGCTGTTCATCATATTTACTCCAATGCGCCCCTCTGTCCGGTTCATGCCCCAGGGCGCCGAAGCATGTCTGTCACTAACAGTATACGTTTCTCATTGTGAAACCGCAAGCGAACTTGCCAAGATGATCGTCGATCGTTTCCAAACTTTCAAGTTATACGTCCATCTTAACATACGTCAGACGTTTTATCCACATCACCTCATAAACGAAAACACAGGCCAAGCATTTCCTGATGATCAGTTGCTTAGCCCGTGTTATTGGTTCAGTGTCGTCAGGAACAGTTCTGCCGTCCCCTGTCACATCATAGATTTGTATGAATCAGCTTCAATACCCCGGCAAGCTCCACCGCGTCGATCTGTCCGGGCGCAGAAGCCCTGCCCACCGCCGCGAAGGTGCAGGCACTCCCGAAGACTTCCCCGCACAGGCGGCTGACCAGTCCTGTCCCGGACATGGACATGGTAATGATCGGCCCCCGCGCATACTGCGCGGACATTTCCTGCGTCGCGGCGAGCAGCGTCAGCACATCCTCCCTGCTCCCCGGCATCACGGCGATCTTGGGGACGTCGGCGCCCAGCTCCTGCATCCTGCGCAGCCGCCGGACTATCTCCTCTTTCTCCGGTGTCTTGTCAAAATCGTGATTGGAACCGACGACTTTGACGCCCGCCTTGTGTGCCTCTTCGATGATCTCTCTCACGACATCGTCGCCTGTAAAGGACTCCACATCGATCAGGTCCACCAGCCCGGTCTGCGCTGCTTTGATATTCAGCTGCGCATACTCCTCAGGCTCGATGGCCTTCTCTCCGCCTTCCCTGGCCGTTCGAAAAGTAAAAAGGAGCGGGATATTGCCGAGTTCCTCGCGAAGTTCCTTCAGGACATCCTCCACTTTCCCGAACTCAAAGACATCCTCAAACCAGTCCGCGCGCCACTCGACCAGGTCAAAGACTTTTTCCCCAAAGACTTTTTCCTCAAAGACGTTTTCCCCAAAGGCACTTCCCTTAAGAGCATTTTCCATAATAGAAGACGCTGCTTCCAGAATCTCTCTCTTTGTCGTCCCGACGATCGGAACAATGATCTTGGGGATCCCCTCGCCGATCTTCACCCCGCGTACTTCCACACATTTTGACACGATACTATTCCTCACTTCAAGGCTCGCAGAGCGAGCCGATGCGCCGCGTGCGGGCTGCCTGTAGGGCAGGGTCCGGCCTCTTGCCGCACGCGTGTGCATTGTTGAACTCACTTGTATACAAACCTGCCGTCATTCTTCTCCTCAATAGCCTTGATTGCATGATAGGTATACTCCGTAAAGGGCACACTGATCCCCACGGCCTTCGCCTTCTCCATCAACACGCCCGCGAACATGTCGATCTCCGTGTGCCGGCCCGCGTCCAGATCCTGGAGCGTGGAGAATCTCGCCGTCTTGGCACAGCTGTCCCACGCAAGCGACGGCTTCAGAACCTCAATTCCCAGCGCCGCGCCGACCCGGCGCACCTCATCGAATAATCTCTCGCGCAGGAACGCCACATGTTCCGAGTCAAAATAGGCACCAAACGGCAGGTCCAGAACCGCCTGGGGCAGGTTGTAGCAGATATTGGAGGCATATTTGGCCCACTGGTCCTGGATAATGTCCTCCACAAAGAAGGCGCCGCAGGTCGTCCCCGCCAGAAGATCTTCAATAGCGGCGATGCGCTCGCTCCTAACTCTCGTTCCCTTCTCGCCCAGATAAACGCCCCAGCCGAGGTCGGGATTAAAGGAGATGACGTCCCTCCCGTCGCGAGTCCGGCGCTCGGAACTGACCCGCATCAGCGAGTAGACAATCTGCGAGGGATCGATGACTTTGCCGATCTTCTCCTCGGAGTCGATCCCGTTGAGAAGAGAAAGGACGATCGTGCCGGGCGCGGCGATCTGACGGATATCCTCCAGAGCCGCTTCCAGCGCCGTATATTTGACCGCGACAAGCAAAAGGTCCACGCCCCTTGCCTCCTGCGGCGTGCGAATCTGCGGATGCAGCGCACGGACCTCTTTCCCGTCGTCCACCGTTATGCCGTCTCTTTCCAGCCGAAGCTTCCGTTCTCCGTCCGCAACAACACAGAAATCAAGGTCTTTTTTGCCCATCAGGCCATAGACGAAGTAGGCGCCCACGGCGCCCGCTCCCAGGACAGCTGCCGACCGGATCTTCATAACTGTGCGATGCACTCGATCTCGCAGAGTGCTCCCTTGGGAAGGTCTTTGACCGCCACACAGCTTCTCGCCGGCTTGGACGTGAAGTACTTGGCATAGACAGCGTTAAAGGCTGCAAAATCAGCGATCTCGGCCAAAAAGCAGGTCGTCTTGATGACCTTGTCGGCGCCGGATCCGGCCGCCTCGAGAATAGCCATCACGTTCTTGCAGCTCTGCTCTGTCTGGGCGTCGATTCCCTCGGCCATCTCGCCCGTCGCGGGATCGATCGGGATCTGACCGGACGTAAATACCATGTCGCCCACAATATATCCCTGGGAATAAGGGCCGATTGCACCGGGTGCCTTGTCTGTACCGATTACTTTCATAGTGAAACCTCCGTATTATCAGCGCATGTTCCTCTGCATGCAGCGCAGCAAGTATGCAGGCTGCTCAGGAACAACTATATTTTCGATAAAAGTCTATCACAAACCGATTGATTGTGAAATGGGGTTGCCGTCCCCCGGGTCGGGATAGCCCTTCGCAGTACAAACCACGGTTCCCGCTGCAAGCGGCTAAGACAGCTTCAGCCACTCCGCCGCCTCCGTCAGCGACGGCAGGATCGCCACCGCCTTCTCTCTCATCTCCTGCGTCGGCGGGAGCTGGTCCGGCACCATGACCGGCTTCATTCCCGCCGCATAGGCGGCCCGGATCCCATTGTAGGAGTCCTCGATGACGAAGGTCTCGCTATATTTTGACACAGGGATTCCCAGAGCCTCCGCGCAGCGCAGGAAAACTTCCGGATCCGGCTTGCCCTTCCGCACCATGTCCCCGCTCACAACCGCGTCAAAATACTGCAGCACCTCATGCCCGGCCAGAACCTTTTCGATCATGGCGCGCGAAGAAGACGAGGCGAGCCCGACAGGGATCCCCTTCGCTTTCAGCTGCTGCAGGATCTCTTTTGCCCCCGGCTTAAGGGCCATCTGCCCGCTCTCGACCACGCCGGCAAAATAGTCCCGGCAGGCGCGAAATGTCCGCTCCAGGTCAAACTGCGGCAGGTGCCCGAAGGTCTCCGTCATGATCTGCCGCTCCATCGCATCGACCACGCCCACGGCGCGCCCTACGGCGGCCCGCATGTCGCTCTCCGGAAGGCCATAGAGCCTTGCGGCGTGGAGATACCCCGCCAGATAGGCGGCTTCCGAGTCGACGAGAACGCCGTCCATATCAAACATCACATACATAATCATTTCTCCTGCTTTGTTAAGCTTTATCTTCCGTGCGCCTCTTCGATTATACATTACTAAAGCATGTACAAACACTATATGCTCGAAAAAAGCCCTGCCCGGCCGACCGCTCTTCTCTCGAAAAGGATCGCCCGAACAGGGCTGCTGAATAATTACATTTTATCTCGACGGATACTTTTCCATCGCCTCCCGGATCGTCAGGCCCTGCGCCACCGCTTCGCGGCGCTTGCCGTTGACTTCCTGGATTTCTTTGACACGCTTTCCGTCCAGCTCATACCCTGTCATAGCCCACAGGGTAAGGGCCCACGCGCACATGGGCACGATGCAGAACAGGATGATGACGACTACATTCATGCCGGGCGTGTAGGGAGTTGTCTTTGTCGGCAGTGAATCCAGTCCGATCATGGTGACCGCCACGCCGACGACCGTGGCCGAGAGGCTCGATACGAGCTTGTCGACCAGAGAGAACAGCGTTCCCATGATGCCGGGAATAAATTTTCCCGAGCGGTAAGTTTCGTAGTCCGCACAGTCCGCCACCATGGGGATCGGCATGTCCGCCGTGGCGTAATAAGCGCCGTAGCCGATGCCGAAGCACAGGATGAACGCGATGGTATAGAAGTTCAGCGCTACTTTGCCGTTCTGCATGATCTGCATGTGCATGGAAGTGTTCGGATTCCACATAAGAAGCAGGATCAGAACGCCGATATAGCAGACAAAAGCGACCGCCACATAGCGCATCAGAGACGCTTTCTGGCCTTTCTTCTGGGATGTACGCACAGTGAGCGCGAAGAACGGGATCGCGAACACGTAGCCGACTATCATCATGGGCATGTAGAGCCCGTCATAGTTGCCCATCATGCAGGAATACAGCATGATCAGGACCGTGATATTGGTCGCGATGGAGAGCGCCAGTTTGCAGGCGCCGCCCGCCACCATCAGCTTCTGCAGGGGCTTGTTGGCCATGATGATGTCGATATACTCGGACACCTTGACCTTCTCCTGCTTGCCTCCGCCCAGGCCGAAGTACTTGGGCTGGTCCTTTTCCCAGATGCCGATGATCGCGAGGATGGTAAGCAGCACAGAGATGCAGATTCCTATAGGTGTGATCGCCGCAAACCAGCTCCTGTTGTAATCGCCGAAGATGCTGTCCCTCGCGAGGATCGGTCCTATGAACTGCATGACGCCCATACCGGCCAGCGAACCGATGGTGTTGAAGATCGTAAACAGAGGTCTCTGTTGCGGATCATTTGTGAGAACGGCCTGCGCCGCTCGCGTGACGGAGGTCTGGAACGTATAGCCGATGACCCAGACCGCATACAGGAGAATGAAGAGCCCGTAGCGCAGCCCCATCATATTCTCCGGCACAAAAGGTGTCAAAATATAGAGGCAGATCACAGAGACCGCCATAATAACGGATCCGATGACCATAAAGGGACGGAACTTGCCGAACCTTCCGTTGGTCTTGTCCATCAGCGCGCCGATGATCGGATCGGTGATCGCGTCGAATATGCGCATTCCGGTGACCATGAAGGAAGCGAACACTGTTGCGATCCCCAGTACCGTATTGCCGAACGTCGCGATATAAGTAAGTATCAGTACGTAGTAAACATTTGTTGCGCCGTTATTCATAGGGAACAGCGCAAGCTGATAAGGCTTGGCCCGGTTCAGGGTTGTCCCGGACGCCTGCTGATCATCATTCATGATATCCCCCTTTTGTATAAGGCTCGAACAGCAGGGCATTACTCCCGCTGTTCGAGGCCCCGCGCAGCCGGCGATGCCGGCCGCGCGGATCATCTGCGCTTATAGGTTATGTTATGACAGGTTATGTTATGCCTTCTGCTCTTTTGCCAGCTTCTTGTTCTTGAAGAGCATGTAGCCGCTTCCAAGGGTAAGAAGTGCCGTGACTGCGATCAGAGCGTAGATCGCAAGCTGCCACCAAGGGGTGTTGGGAACGATGCGTGTCTGCGCCGTCCAGCCGTTCATGGCGTTGGAGTTGACGACTGTGTAAAGGATGTTGTGCATCGCTTCTCTCATCTCTGTGACCATGTAAGGATCCTGTGCATAGCCGCCTGCCGCTGCTGTGTGGATCATAGGCATCGGGCTGTCCCAGATATCGGATCCGCCCATCAGACCATCTGCCACATCCATGTACTGGCTGAGACCGGAGAAGTCCGTGATGGACATGCCGCGCATGCCGCACTCGCCGCGCAGATATGCTGTCTGCAGGTTGTAGTTCTCACCGGACCACTGTGCGCCCCAACGGTTGAAACCACTCATGACGCACCATGCGCCGCCGTCGATGATCGCGCGGTCTGCCACTTCCAGATAGAGCTCACGAGCGGTCTGCTCGTTCAGCCATGTGTTGACGCCTCGTCTGGAGGTCTCGGAATCGTTCAGCGCTACGTGCTTGAGGTATACATAGACGCCCTTGGACTGAATGCCCTTGGTCTCCGCTGCGCAGATCGCGCCTGCTACGAAGGGATCTTCTGCATAGTACTCGAAGTTACGTCCGGAATAAGGTGTTCTGTGCATGTTGATGCCGGGGCCGTAGAGTCCGGAATATCCCATATCCAGGCAGTCGTTGCCGATGCAGCGGCCGACATCTTCCATCAGCTCCAGGTTCATGGTTGCTGCCATGACGTCTTCGGAGGTGTAGCACATTGCGGACTTGCCGCCTACCAAGGAAGCTGTCAGACCCTGCGGGCCGTTCTCGTCCTTGGTTGCCGCCTTGGAGACGCTCTCGCAGGCTGCTGTGTTGTGGAATCCAAGTGTGATGGTGTTTACCATCTCCTGGAAGGTCAGCTGGTCGAGCAGGCTCTCCCAGCGCTCGTCGTTGTAATCCGCACCGATCAGCTCAGAAATGGTCATGTTGCCGCCGGATGCCAGTGTGGGCATGGGAGTATCCGCATGCTCTTCAGCTTTGTACTGTGTGAAAGCAAGTGCCGCTGCCAGATTGTCGTTCATGGTGAGCTGTGCGCGTCCTGTGGGGAATGTTCCCTCCCAGTTGCTTCTGCTCAGGAATGTGACATTTCCGGGAGCCAGACTGCTCTTGTTGGGATCGGACTCATCGAAGAGGTTTGTGATCGCAGCGCCTGTCGCCTCGCTCTTTGCATAGGTAGTCGTGTCAAGTGCCGCGTTGTTCCACTGATATACAAGTGCCTGATTTCCCTCAGCATCCATGCCATTCTCAGTGGTGAATCCCTTCGCTGCCAAAATATTGTTGACCGCCTCATGAGATCCCATAGCAACGGTGAAGTAGTAATCGCCTGCGTCAAGAATATATGTCTTTGCGCCGTTGGCGTCGTAAGTTCTCAGCTCTCTCTTAGGAACGTTAACAGTAACTGTCTCGGATGCGCCGGGCTCGAGGATCTGTGTTTTGCCGAATCCGCAGAGCTCAACGGAAGCCTTCTCGATGCCGTTCTGCTTGTCATAGTCGGTGTAAGGGGACTGGAAGTAGACTTGAACGGTCTTCTTGCCTGCCGCGCTGCCAGTGTTCTTGACGTTTACAGTCACGTCGAAGCTGTCGGCATTCTCTTTTACCGCAAAGCCGCTCATCTCAAAAGTGGTGTAGCTCAGGCCATAGCCGAAGGGATAAGCAACTGTAGTGTTATAGTTGAAGTCGCCTGCTCCTGCGGTGCCCATGACAACGTCTTCATATCTGGTCTCGGGATAGCGGTATCCGAGATAGATGCCTTCCTGATATACACTGTACATACCCTGTACGTCAGCACCTTCGAGGTTAAGGCCATAGCTCTCTACGCCTGCGTAAGGAACTGTGTAGAAGTTCACGACTGCGGGGTTCTTCATGTTGTCATACCAATAAGTGTCAACAAGAGAACCGGAGGGGTTGGCCGTACCGGAGAGGAGACGTCCTACTCCGATCGCGCCGGTCTGTCCCACGTCGCCGATCCACATGCAGGAGTCAATGCCGTAGTCCACGCCGCAGATCTCGGGATTTAAGAAATCCAGTTCGATCGCGTTGGAAGTGTTGAGAAGGACTACGATCTTCTTGAACGTGCCGTTGTCCTTGAGCGCCTTGAGGCCTGCCAGCAGGTCTTTCTCTTCCTGGGAAAGGGCAAGGTAGTCGCCGTCGCCCTCGGATCCCATGCCGTAGTGCACGTCTGCCGTCTTCGTCTCTGCCGCCTTCTCTTCTCCTTCGCCGCCCTTGTTGTCGCCGACCGCGCTCTTTGCCTCGGTTGTCGTCACGAGAGAAACGCTGTCATCGCCGTCCGGAAGGTCCGCGCCTTCGCCGCCGGATCTTGAGAACACTACGATCGCGGCGTCGCCGTACTCGGCGAATGTAGAGCTGTTGGCGCTCTCCACCTCAGACCAGGGAGCTTCGTTGACCGCGTACTGGGTGTTTGCCACCAGCGCGTCGGAGATGGAAGCAGGGGTCTTGCGGCCGTACTTCTCGGAAGTGGATGTGTACCAGTCCCAGAGCCCCTGGTTGATCTCAATGCCTTCCTGGGTCAGGGCGTCCTTCAGGCTGGGCGCCTGGCTGGTGTCTACGGAGCCGGAACCGGTTCCGCCGTACATCAGCTCAACGCTTCCCCTTGCGAAAAGGGAAACTTTGGATCCGCCGGCCAGCGGAAGCGCCTGATTGTCGTTCTTGAGCAGTGCCGCGCCTTCGGATTCCACCTGCGCGCAGAGCTCACGCTCGTATTCCCAGCGGGCGTCTTCGTTTTCGAAGTCGCTCTCGAAATATTTGACGCTCTCGTCAAATCCCTGAATCTTGGAAAAAGATGTTCCCAGCGCTACGTTGATCGTAGTCGCGTACTGATTGGCAAAATGATTGCCTACGATCGATCCGATGCAAAGAACGGCGCAAAGGATCGTCAGAACTCTCCAGAGGCCTACTCTAGGTTTTTTATTCATATTTTTATCCTCCCTTTACTATATCTATTGTCAAACCCAGTTCGCGCTGTTGGAGCTCTTCCCCTTCAGCTTGTAATCGGGATTTGGTTTGTCCACCTTACGAATTACCGCTTTGTCCTCGCACGCTCCGCTCACCGCGCGGATCTCATGCTTTCCGCTGATCGGCACGGTAAATGTAAATACATGGCTGCCCGTCCTGGTGCCGATCTCTTTGCCGTCGCAGTAAAGCGTGACGGATTTCTGATTGGAATAAACTTTGATCTCTGTTTTTGCCTCCGCCCTGTCCGCAAAGCGCTTCCCGCAGATGTGGACGAAAGGATCCGTGTCGTTCCACCATGCCTTATAGAGATAAAAGCTGTCCTTTTTGATCTTGCGGTCAAAAGTCACAAGGCCCTTGTGGTTCATGCCGGGCTCGCCGCCCTGGTCGCGGGCGTCCGCCGCGAAGTCGAACATGTTCCACACGTGGGTGGCCCACATGAAGGGGCGCTTCGCGAAGCACTCCAGCAGGTATTCGTGATAAAGAGCCTGATACTCTTCCGTCTGGTCGCCGCGGCGGGGCTTTGCGCTGTGCAAGGTCGTCATCGCCTCCGCGCCGTACTCGGAGTAGCCCAGGCACCTGTCGGGATAGACTTTGTGGAAGAAGTCGATCCACAGGTCGTTTAATTTGAATCCCGGGACGTACCATCCCAGATACAGGTTCCAGCTGACCACATCCGTGATGTGGGCGACCTTGTTGAAGGGGCCGCACATGGCGTAGCAGGCCAGCGTCGTAAATCTCGTCTTGTCCATCTCGTGGCACAGATCATTGAGCACGCGGTGGTTGTCCAGCATATCCGCGTTGTCCTTCGTGGAGATCGTGATCTCGTTGGAGACACCCCAGCAGACGATGGACGGGTGATTGTAATTCTGGATGATCAGCTCCTTCATCTGGGAGATCGTATTCTCCCGGCCATTCGGCATATGCTCGGAGATGTAAGGGATCTCCGCCCATACCACCATGCCGCGCTCGTCGCACAGATCGTAGAAGTACTGATCGTGCTGGTAGTGCGCGAGGCGCACCGTGTTGACGCCCATCTCGCAGATCATATCCATATCCTCGAGATGCATCTCCTTCGTCAGCGCGTTGCCGATGCCCTTGCGGTCCTGGTGGCGGGATACGCCGTGGAGCGGGTATTTTTTGCCGTTGAGATAGAATCCCGTCTTGGGATCGGTGGCAAAATCCCGCACGCCGAATCTTGTCTCGACGCGGTCCTTCTCTTCTCCGTCCACCGTCAGGATCGCCTGCGCCGTGTAGAGATAAGGGTCCCTGACGCCGTTCCAGAGCCTTATATTGTCGATGCGCAGCTTCACATCCCTGCCGGCCGTCTGGGTACCTTCCCTGCCGTTTTCATCCGTAAAGCGGACTTCACGCCCTTCCGCGTCCAATATTCTGACTGTGACCTGCCCCTCATCGCAATTTGTGAAGGTCTCAACCTGCACATCTCCCCTTCTGTACCCTTCCGAGGGTTTTGCCGTCACCTTGATGCCGGAACCGCCAAAATAGTCCATGTCGAAGTGCTTCTCATTTACAGTGATCAGATATACATCCCTGTAAATTCCGCCGTAGAAAGTGAAGTCTGCTTTCTGGGGATACACCCTGTCATTTCTGCTGTTGTCGGCCCACACTTTCAAGCGGTTCTCACCCGCGAGGTGATCCGTGATATCCCACCTGAAAGTGGAATATCCGCCGTCATGGGTGCCGATCACGGTCCCGTTCAGCTCCACCTTGGCCGAGGCGTTGACGCCGCGAAATTCCAGGTAGACGCGTTCCTCCTTCGCATATTCAGGAGTCCTGAATTCCTTCTCATACAGGCAGGTCCCCCGCCAGTAATCATTTCCTCCGTCCTGTCCGTCGACCGCATTCCATGTATGCGGCACATTCACCGGGATCTTTTTTCCGTCCGGCCCGGTGAACAGCCAGTCCGAATTAATCGTTTGGATCTTTCTCATGGCCCCTCCCAACACTGCAAATTTTTCTGTAATACAAGTCAGTTGTCGCTTTTTTACTCCTATGCGCATTGTATCGGCGCCGGCGGAGCGATTTCAACGGGGACGGAATAATCGACAGTTTTCACGGCATAATTTGCATTCACCTGTTTGAAATGTGGTAGTATAGAAATGGAGGCAATAAGAACATGAAACACTATCTGACTGCGATCACGGAAGATGATCCGGAATATTCCCGCTATCTGGAGGAGTGCCTGGACAGATACGGCAGGGAGCATAATTGTGCCTTTCAGGTCCGCACTTTCGGCAGGGCGGAGGCTTTCTTGGAAAGCGTGCAGGGACAGTATGACCTTGTCTTTATGGACGTGGAACTGGGAGAAGGGTGGATGAACGGCATTGAGGCCGCCCGCGCGCTCCGCGCCAAGGGAAGCATGGCCATGCTGTTCTTCATTACAAATATGCCCCAATATGCGCCCAGCGGCTACGACGTGGACGCCATCGACTACTGCATAAAGCCCATCAATTACCGCTCCTTGTCCGTCAAGCTGGACAAGGCGCTGCGCATTCTGGCAAACCGCAGCGGCGTGCCGGTAAAGATTCGTGTGAAGGACGGGCTGCGCGTCGTCTCCTCCGCGGATATCCATTATATAGAGGTCATGGGGCACGACCTCATGTTCCACACCGAGAGTGAAGTGATCACCGCCTACGGCGGACTCAAGGAGCGGGAGGAGGACCTGCGCGATCAGGATTTTGCCAGGTGCAGCGCGTCGGTACTCGTAAATCTGCGCTATGTAAACGGGCTCTACGGAGATGAGGTGAGCATCGGAAACGAGCGGATCAGGATCGGGCGCACCCGCAAGAAAGAGTTTATGACAAGACTGAACAAATATCTGGGAGGCTGAATGTTATTTTCTGTCTACGCGCCGCGGCCGGACCTGACTGCCGCGGCCTATTTAATTGAGATCGTGATCGCGGAGTTTCTTTTTCTGGGGCCCTATAAAAAAAGAAGCGGTTTTGCGGGCCGGCTGATTCTCTCCCACCTGCTCCTGCTTGTGGTCGGCGCTGTGACCGGAATCCCCGGACAGGCCGGCTTTCCGCGCTTTTTGTGGTTTTTTGCCGCCATGGCGGCCTGCATAGCAGCTGTTTACGCCTGCTATGACGAAGATATATTTACGCTGGTGAGCGCCTGCGTGGCCGGCTTCGCCACCCAGCACATAGCCAACAAGATCACGATCCTGCTCGGACTGATTCCGACCGTCCGATGGATCGAAGTGCAGAGTCCCACTATGCATGCGCTGTTCGAAATCCTCGTTTTCAGCTATGTATATCTGATCGTTTTTTTGATTTTCGGGAGGTCACGGACCAATATAAAAGCCAATCTTCACCTTCAGGTTCTCTCCCTTTTTATCGTCTTCACCTGTATCGGCGTAAATCGCCTGGTGGTGGACAGCGCTGTGGGCAATGTCTATTTTGACATCGCGGCGTGCCTTTACGCGATCCTGTGCTGCGTCTTCGCGCTGATCATCCAGTTCACGGTCGCCAAGTGGCAGCAGGCGGACACCGAGCGGCTGCTCACAGCCCAGCTCTTCACGGAGTCAAAAAAGCAATATGAGCAGTGGTCCGTCAACGCCGGGATGATCAAACAGTGGATCCACGACCTGCGGCACCTGATGAACCGAATCGAAAATATGGCCTCCCGGAAACAGGTGGATATCCCCGATATCTCAAGGGTAAAGGCTGCCGTGGACCGCATCTCTCCCACCGCCAAGACCGGCAATGACGCGCTGGACGTCCTCCTTCGCAATATGGACGACCTGTGCCGCCGCAACAATATCGAGCTGCAGTGCGTGGCTTACGCGGACTGCCTGAAGTATTTTGACGGGATGAAACTGTACTTTCTGTTCGCGAATGCTATTGACAATGCCATGGAGAGCGTGTCCGGCATTGAAGATCCCGAAAAGCGGCTCATCGACATCAGTATCCGCGCCTTCGGCGATTCCGCTTCCATCCACATCTGGAACTATTTCAAGGGGCCGATCACCTTTTCCGAGGGGCTTCCCGTCACCAACAAGGACCGGGAGTCGCACGGTTTCGGCATGAAGAGCATGCAGAGGATCGTCGACGAATTTGACGGCGTGATGCAGGCCGGCACGCAAGGGGAGGTCTTCAACCTCGACATCATGCTGCCGGTCCCGGCCGAAAAGAAGAAGCAGTGATCCTCTTTCACTACGGGTAAAAAAAAGGAGATCGTCCTATTATGAAACCTTCGATCCAGACGCCCTTTACGCCGAGGCAGTACATGCTGTCGCAGGACTTCGAGATTTACTACTACAGCGATACCAGACACAACAACGTCGATCTGCACACCCACGCTTACTATGAATTCTATTTCTATATGGAAGGTGACGTCGAATTCGAGATCGGTGACCACAGGCAGGCCCTGAAATCCGGCGACTTTGTCATAGTGCCGCCTCAGACGCCGCACCGCGCCTTTGTCGTGGATACCGCACTGCCATACAGAAGATTCGTCTTCTGGATCAGCACCGAGTATGCCGGTCAGCTGGCGGAGCGTTTTCCCGACTTCGCCTATCTGCTCCGGTACATGGACAATGAGCGGCATCGGTATATCTTCCACAATGATCCAGTCTCTTTCAACGCGGTTCTCTCCAAGGCTCTGGCCCTTCTCGAGGAGATCCACGGCAGTCACTTCGGGCGCGGCGCCGTGATCGAGATCCGCGTGGAAGACCTTCTGATGCTCCTGTGCAGGACCGTTCACGACAAGGTCAATCCGGCCGTCGGCAAGACCAGCCTGCCCCTGTATGAGCAGGTCATGGCTTATATCGACGAAAATCCCGAGCGGAACATCACTCTGGACAGCCTCGCGGCGCAGTTTTACGTCAGCAAATACCATATTGCCCATTCCTTTAAGGAAAAGCTCGGCGTCTCCGTCCATCAATATCTGATCAAAAAGAGACTGGCCGCCTGCCGGGACGCGATCCTGATGAATGAGAAGATCAGCGAAGTCTGCCTGGCTTACGGATTCAAAGATTATCCGAGCTTTTTCAAGGCGTTCCGCAAGGAATACGGCATGTCGCCCAAGGAGTACAGAGAGGCTTTTTCTCTTGTCAGCCCGCAGAACGCGGAAGGATGACCGCAACTTTTGCAATATTGACAACAACTCTGCCAATTCAATATTTTGACCGGATTTAGTATTATGGATGCATAAGAAAGAAATACAAGTCAACGCTTTTTAAATCCTATGAAACAGCAAACAACAATAATGTAAAGGAGAGGTAATTCACTATGGAAATGACACTCAGATGGTACGGTTCCAAATTTGACACAGTCACTCTGCAGCAGATCAGGCAGATCCCCGGCGTGACGGGCGTCATCACAACGCTTTATGACACAAAGCCCGGTGAAGTGTGGAGTCAGGAGCGTATCCACGCGCTCAAGGAAGAAGTTGAGGCCTCCGGCCTTCACATCTCCGGTATCGAGAGCGTCAACATTCACGAAGATATCAAGCTCGGCAAGCCTTCCCGCGACCAGCTGATCGCCAACTACATCGAGACCCTCGAAAACCTGGGCAAAGAAGACATCCACCTTGTGTGCTACAATTTCATGCCTGTCTTCGACTGGACAAGAACTGAGCTGGCAAGAGTCCTTCCGGACGGATCCACCGCTCTGGCCTACACACAGAAAGCCGTCGACGAGCTGGTTCCCGAGGAGATGTTCGAGTCCATCGCCGGCGACACCAACGGTTCCGTCATGCCCGGCTGGGAGCCCGAGAGAATGGCTCACGTCAAGGAGCTCTTCGAGGAGTACAAGAATGTGACCGCCGATGATCTCTTCGAAAACCTCAAATATTTCCTCGAGAAGATCATGCCCGTCTGCAATCAGTACGACATCAAGATGGCCATCCATCCCGATGATCCCGCATGGCCCGTATTCGGCCTGCCCCGCATCATCACCTGCAAGGAGAACATCCTGCGCATGATGAAGATGGTCGACGATCCTCACAACGGCGTCACCTTCTGCGCGGGTTCCTACGGCACCAACCTCAATAACGACCTGCCGGATATGATCCGTTCCCTCAAGGGCAGAATTCACTTCGCACATGTCAGAAACCTCAAGTTCATCGATCCCAATCCGGAGACCCTGAACTTCGAAGAGGCTCCTCACCTCTCCCGCTGCGGTTCCTTCGACCTGTACGAGATCGTAAAGGCTCTCTATGACATCGGCTTTGACGGCCCCATCCGCCCTGACCACGGCAGAATGATCTGGGGCGAAGTCGGAATGCCCGGCTACGGCCTCTATGACAGAGCGCTCGGCGCGACTTATATCAACGGCCTGATCGAGGCGATCGAGAAGAGCAACAAGTAAGGAGGAGCAAGCATGAAACTCAATGATGAAGGTTTAAAGAACAGGCAGTGGTGGGAAGAAAAAGGCTACGCTCTTCCCAAATACGACAGAGAAGCAGTCCGTAAAGCGACCAAAGAGAATCCTTTCTGGATCCACTTCGGCGGCGGCAATATTTTCAGGGCTTTCCAGGCAAACGTTGTGCAGAACCTTCTCAATGAAGGCGCTTTGGACCGCGGCCTGACCGTTGCGGAAGGATTCGACTATGAGATCATCCAGAAGATGTATCATCCCCACGATGACCTCTCCATCCTGGTGACCCTCAAATCCAACGGCACCATCGAGAAGACTGTCGTCGGCAGTGTCATGGAGTCCCTGGAGCTGGACAGCAACAACGAAGAAGCTTACGGAAGACTCCGTGAGATCTTCGGCAAGGATTCCCTGCAGATGGCCAGCTTTACCATCACCGAGAAGGGCTACAGCCTTGTAAACGGCAAGGGCGAGATTGCCCCCGCTGTGGCGGAAGATCTGAAGAACGGCCCCGAGAAGCCCCAGAGCTACATGGGCAAAGTAGCGTCACTCCTCTACGCCCGCTTCAAGGCCGGCGAGAAGCCCATCGCCATGGTCAGCATGGACAACTGCTCCCACAACGGCGACAAGCTCGCCGCTGCCATCACGGCATTCGCGGAAGGCTGGGTGAAGAACGGCGTCGCAGAGCCCGAATTTGAGGCTTATATTAAGAGCGACAAGGTCTCCTTCCCCTGGTCCATGATCGACAAGATCACCCCTCGTCCCAACGAGTCCGTGGCAGAGATCATCAACGCCGACGGAATCGACGAGCTCTCTCCCGTGATCACAAGCATGAAGTCCTATGTGGCTCCTTTCGTAAACGCGGAGGAGACCGAGTACCTGGTCATCGAGGACGACTTCCCGAACGGAAGGCCCGAGCTCGAAAAGGGCGGCCTCATGTTCACCGACAGAGAGACCGTCGACAAAGTAGAGAAGATGAAGGTCTGCACCTGCCTCAATCCTCTGCACACGGCACTGGCCGTCTTTGGCTGCCTTCTGGGCTATGACCTCATCTCCAAGGAGATGGAGGACGAAGATCTGGTCAGCCTGGTCAGGACCATCGGTTACAAAGAGGGACTTCCGGTCGTGATCAACCCCGGCATTCTCGACCCCAAAGAGTTCATTGACACGGTTCTCAAGGTGAGAATTCCCAATCCCTTCATGCCTGACACGCCGCAGAGAATTGCTACGGATACTTCCCAGAAGCTGGCCATCCGCTTCGGCGAGACCATCAAAGCTTATCACAAGGCGAAGGACCTCGATGTCGCGGATCTTAAGCTCATTCCGCTGGTACAGGCCGGATGGCTCCGCTACATGATGGGCGTCGATGACAACGGCGAAGCCTTCGAGCTCTCTCCCGATCCGCTCGCGCACACGGTCTGCCCTGTCATGGAGCAGGTCAAACTCGGAGAGACGGAAGATGCGGAGGAGATCATCGCTCCCCTTCTTCACAACGACGCGATCTTCGGCGTCGACCTCTATGAAGTAGGACTGGCTCCCATGGTCGTGAAGTACTTCCATGAACTCATCGCAGGTCCCGGCGCTGTCCGCGCGACACTTGTCAAGTACGTGCACTGATTGATGGCGGCGACTGCCGCATGCACGGATCTGCGGCGCTGATCCATTCGTTTTACTGCCAATAAAAAAAGGGATGTGACCGAAGAAATTCAGATTTACTGATCCGATTTCTTTGGCCGCATCCCTTTTTTGGCCGCTCGCTCATCGCGAAAAAAGAAATTTACTTTTGGGCAAAAGAAATGTACGATAGTGCAGTGACTAAGACAACCGTTTTCCATATATATGCAGGAGATTCCATGAACTACGAAGAATTTCTCGAAAGACACCGCGCTTCCAAGCACTTTGCCCAGGACATCGGCGTCGATCTCATTTCCATAAGCGACGGACACGCCGTGGCGGAGCTTCCTGTCACAGAGAGGCTCTTTAACCCCATCGGAACGATCCACGGGGGCGTCATGTACACGCTCGCCGATACCGTGTGCGGCTGCGCGGCCGTATCCAGAGGGCAGATTTCCACCACGATCGAGGGCAAGCTCAACCACATCCGCGCGACGACGGAAAAAGATAAAAAGCTCATCGCCAAAGCAGACGTTCTCCACTTCGGGAGACAGACGATCGTCACCTCTGTGGAGATTCAGAATGACAGCGGGCGGACGGTGGCAGCCGGGCTGTTCACGTATTTCGTTCTTGACGAGAAGACGGTCAACTATCGGATATAATGTGTGAGTGTGACAGGGGGACGTATCAGGTGACACATTTTGGAACAAAATGTGTCACCTGATACGTCCCCCTGTCACACTTTACATCTTCCTGATCATGCACGCCACCGCATAGAACATCTTCTCCTCCGGCGACTCCAGGCTGCATCCCAAAAGCTTTTTGATATTCGCCATGCGGTAGAGAATGGTGTTCCTGTGGATGTACAGCTCCTCCGACATGGCCTTGATGCTCCCGCCGCAGCGCAGATAGGACTCCAGCGTCGCGACGTACTCGCCGTCGTGCTCCCTGTCATAGTCGATCAGGGGCGCCAGCGGCTTGTCCGACAGATCCCGCAGGAGCGCCCTGTCCTCTATGAGGTAGAGCATGCGGTACATCCCCATCCGTTCAAAATATTGAAGGTCCATCTCTCTTTTGACCGCCATCTCCACGGCGGCCCGCGCCCGCTTGTAGGCAAGGTGCAGATTCTCTATGTCTTTCACCTGGTCGCTGACGCCGATATGGACCTTCCGGTCCGTCATCTTGACGCGGATCCTGTCCGCAAACGCCTCCAGAATCTCTTCGCTCTCCTCTTTCCCGATCGCGTTCATGACGACAACAAAATAGGACGCATAGTAAAAGAAATGCCCGTTGTGCGTGAGATTGGCCAGGTACAGGTGCATTCGATAGGCGATCCTCTTTCGCTCCACCGTATCCATACTGTCCAGGTCTCCCGTCGAGATCAGCGCGACCTGAAAGGTGCCGTCCAGATCGTAGTGCGGCAATAGTTCCCGCGTGTACAGGTCCTGCGCCTCTGGTTGTTCGATGGCATGAATCATAGCCTCCGAGATCTGTTCGTCGGTGGAGGACTGCACAAAGATCCGAATGGACAAGTCCTTGATCAGATCCGCCAGGATGATCTCCCAGGGGACCGTCAGAAGCGGAAAGTCGTTGACGTCGCAGAAGTCCTTCACGGACTGCGGGATCTCCTTGACATAGAATCCTGTGTTGACGATCAGTCCCGAGGAATTGTGTGCGGACAGCTCCTCCACCAGTCTGAGCATCGTCTCTTCTTTCTGAAAGCCGAGTCCCGTGGTGACCGCCAGCTCCTTGCCGGTAAAGTTCTGGATGATGGTCAGTTCCTCCAGCACAAGCAGCCAGCTGATGGAATTGGACCAGCCGCCGCTTCCGGCTTCCATCTTCATTTTGTATCGGTCCTGGGATACGACCAGCATATCTTCAATAGTAAAACCCATTTTCCGCCTCCCGCGCACAATAGTCCGCCGTGTAAGATCTTTCTCTTCTTCATTGTAACGCACTTGTGCTCAGAGCACAATTTGTTTATAAATATTGATGTTTCTAACCTGTAGAACAAATAATTCTATCTGGTATTATGGTCTTAGATAACAAAGGAACACAACTGCAGCACATCGCGAGATGCTTCCTGCACAAACATAACAGGGTCGACAAAAAGGGAGGATACAGATATGATCACGATGGGAAAATACGAGATGGACAGAATGGTTGACAGTCACCGCATGCCTGAGTGGGTACGCTCGGAGCGCTATGAATTCTGTGAAGGTTTTTATGACAGCTACACAACAGGGAAAGGCTTCGGTCTGATTGCCAAGCTCGCCTCTGTTCTGACGGCTCTCTTTATCTGAGAAACGCATAAAACACGAATCAATGCGCCGGATCCCGGCGCATAATAAAGGCCCCGCCGCGATATAAACGCGGCCGGGCCTTCTTTTATGCACATCAAACTCGTTTCACTTGTACCGGATCCCGGATTGGATCCTGGCCCGGCCCAGCACTTCATTGACTTCCAGGCTGGCTGTGAGTCTGGCTTCACAGAACTCATAGTCCTTCTCTTCGACCGCGCGGATGAACTGCCTGAATTCAGGGACCATCCGCTTATCCGTGCAGCTCTCCTCAAAGACTTCCGTCCTGCCGTCCCTGAGCACGAGCTTTGCGTTTCCCACGACATTGGGCTTTTTGTCGGTCGTGATGAATCCCTTCGTGCCCATAATAATGCCGCCGATATCGCCGTCGCAGTCCTTTGCGGCCGTGCAGATCGCGGTGAACTTCGGATAGAGCATGATCAGAACGCCGCTGGTATCAATGTTCCGCTCGATATTGGGATAATAAGAAATACTCTCCGGCCTTCCGAAAAGGCCCATGACATAGTGGATGTTGTAAAGGCTCAGGTCCATGAGCGCGCCGCCGGACTTTTTGGGATCGAAGGCCGGCGCGATGACGCCCTTTTTGAAATTGTCGTAGCGGCTCGAATACTGGCAGAAGCTGCTGCGAACCAGTTTGATCTCCCCGATGAGAGGGAGCCAGTCGCGGATCTTCTGATAGCCGGACATATAGACGGTTGTGATCGCCTCAAAGAGAAACAGTTTTTTCTTTCTCGCCAGCGCGGCAAGGCTCTCCGCCTCTCCCGCGTTGTCCGTCATCGGTTTCTCGACGATGACGTTCATTCCCTTTTCCAGCGCTTTTTTGCAATACATAAAATGAAGGTTGTTGGGAATGGCCACATAGACGGTATCGATCCCCGCCCCGCACAGTTCGTCCAGATCATGCGCGGCCTGCGGGATCCCGTACTTTTCTCTGAGGGCCTGCGCCTTTTCGAAGCCCGTGGGACTTCCCATGATCGACAGCACTTCCAGCCCCTCCATTTTCACGAGCGAGGGCAGAAATTCCTTCACGATCATGCCCGTTCCGACGATTCCGAGTTTCATAGTTGCCTCCATCTTTGTTTCTTAATTCGTTGTCGCACCCGCCTGCGCTATTTGTTCCTCGTGAGGAAATGCCGTATGAAAACATACAGGCAGATGATAAAGGCCAGCACATAGCCGAAAAATCCCAGTGCGGGTATGCCCAGGATCCGAGGCTTCATGTCTGTCGTACAGATTATACTGGAGCTGATCAGCAGTGCCATGACCCACAGGCCCATGACCAGGTTGCGCACAAGCCGCCGCATCAGGTCCGAGAACTTCTTCGTGGAGTCCAGCTCCATATGGATCCGGCTCTGGCCCTTGAGATATTCCTCCAGCGCTATTTTGACCAGGGGAGGGATGTCAAGCGAGCGCCCGACGGCTTTGTAGATGCGCCGTCCGGTCTTGCCGGCTTCCTTTTTCCAGTCAAAATTCTGCATCATCTCCTCTCGGAGCCTTGCCGCCGCGATCTCGGCCATATTGATGTCCGGGCTGATCCCCAAAAGGACGCCCTGCATCTGTGTGAGACCGCGCACCAGCATGGTCATGCCGTGGGGGAGCCTGATGGAATTGTTCTTCATGACCTCCATCGTGTCCTTGAAGAACTCCACTGCGTCGATACTGCCCATGGAAGCGTTTCCGTACCGGTCCATGAGATCGCGCAGCTCCCCGTAGAGCTTGCCGGAGTCGACCTTGCCCTGGATCTCGCCGAGGTCCGTGATCGTCGCCTCCAAAAGAGCGATGTCTCCCACGGCTATGGCTCTGACCGCCTGCGCCATCAGGTTCCGGTCGCGGTAGGACAGGCGTCCCATCATACCCATGTCGATCCAGACGATCTTGCCGTCCATGACCTTGACATTGCCGGGATGGGGATCGGCGTGGAAGAAGCCGTCCTCCATGACCTGCTTGATGTAGTTGTTGACGAGCTTTCGCCCGATTTCTCCCAGGTCATAGCCTTCCGCCAGAAGCGTCTCCTTGTCGTCCACCGGGCAGCCGCCGATATACTCCATGACCAGCACGCGGGAAGTCGTGTACTCGTGATACAGCTTCGGGCAGCGAATATAGCGGATTCCCTGGTTGTTGCGGGTAAACTCCTCCATGTTCGCGGCTTCCTTGAGGAAGTCCATCTCCTCCTGCGCCGTCGACCACAGTTCATCCAGGACCATTTCCAGGTCCACGACATTCTTGAGGCCGCCCACGGGCGGGAGAATCCCTACGGCGCGTTTGAGAAGTCCTATGTCCCTGGCCATGATGTCGTAGATGCCCTTGCGCTCTACTTTGACAATGACGTCCGTGCCGTCGAGGAGCTTTGCCTTGTGAACCTGCGCGATCGAAGCCGATCCCAGCGTCTCCTTTTCGATCGAGGAAAAGATATTGTGCCAGTCCTCTCTGTAAGAGCGGTTGATGACCTCTTCCACCGTCTCAAAGGGCATAGGTTTGACTTCGGAGGTCAGCTTCATCAGCTCATCACAATACTGCTGCGGCAGCACGTCGGAATGAAGCGACATGATCTGCCCCAGCTTGACATAGGTGGGCCCCAGTTCTTCCAGGATGGCCCGGAGTTTCTCCGGCGTAACGCCTCTGGTGACCTGGTGCTTGCGGAGAACCGCAGTGATCTCCCCCAGCCTTGCCCGATTGTCTATTTTGGCCTTCTCGGACTGTGCGGCGCTCCCCTGCGCGTCCGTCTGAGGGCGATCCGATCCGGGATCTGCCGCCTCATTCAGACCGCTTCCGGGAGCGGCGCTCTTTTCTTTCTCTGCACTCAATGATCGTTAATCCTCAGTACCCGCGTTTTCCTCAGCCTTCCTGATCGCCTCTTTGAGCTTCTCCAGCTCTTCCGCGCTCATATCCGAGATCTGCTTCTCAAGGCCCTCGGCCTTCTTTTCCGCCTCGGCACCCTTCTCTTTGGCCGCCGCGGCAGCATCGTCGATGCTCTTCTTCACATTTCTCTTGAGCTCCTGATTGAGCTCCTTGCCCTGCTCGACGGTGAGCTCGCCCTTTTTGACCAGCTCATCCACGATCTGCTGGGATTTCTCCGCGGTCATGGCCGCTGCGCCGATTCCCATCAGAATGAGTTTCTTAAGTCCGTCACCGAGTCTGCTTTCCATATCTGCCTCCTTTTGCGCTTTGCGCGCAGATGCACTCGCTCTGCGCGCCGTGAATATATTTTACGTTCCGATTAATGCAGCAATGAATCGATACAGTTTGGGGAAGAAGATCGTGCCGCCCGCCACGGCCGCCCAGATCGACGCGATCAGAACGGCTCCGGCCGCGCAGTCCTTGGCCCGCTTGGCCAGCGGCTCCCACTCATCCGTCACAAGGTCCACCACGGATTCGACCGCGGTGTTCATCAGCTCCATCCCCATGATCAGCCCGAACAGCAGAAAACAGATCAGCCACTCCGTCACCGAAATATGAAGTATGTTGCCGAAAATGAGCACCATGACTGCCGCAAAGCAGTGGATCTTGATATTCCGTTCCTCTTTGAAACAGACCGCAAATCCATTCCACGCATTTGCAAAGCTCTTGAGCAGGGACTGCCTGGTATGTTCCTTTTCGTTGCCGCTGTTGGGGTCTCTGATTATCTCTGCCATCGCTCCTGTTCCGCCTTTCCTATCAAAATAGTATATCACTATTTGGCCTCGGGCGGACATGTCCTTGTGCCGCTTTTGCGCGGATTTCTTTACCGGAACAAAGCTGCCCCGCGAGATGAAGATTTCTTCATTCCCGCGGGGCAAATGTCGGAAGATCTCAGTGGATCCTGATGATCTGCTCATACAACATGATATATTTGGTCATAAACTGCCTGTTGTCATGGTAGTGGCCGAAGAACCACTTCTTGAACTCCACCGTCTCTGCGATGGTGTCAAAATAGCCCGCCAGCCTGTTCTGCTCCCTGTAGCCCATCATGGCTGCCACCTGGAGCGGTGCGCAGTGTGAGATCACGAAATCCACGCGGTTTCCGTGCTCCTGCAGGTTTCGGGTTCCCCGCTCCATCTCCTCCTGGGAAGGGAGTTCTCTCTCCCACCAGGAAATATGGTCTACGCGAAACTGCCTGCCGAGCCGATTCCACCTCTTATATTCCTGACTGAACGCCTCTTTATCGCTAAACTGCGCCGGATGCAGGATCCCGTCCCGGATATCATGGCTGGCGGCTCCGCCAAAGACAAAAAAGGAGACGCCGTCCAGTTCAAAAACATACCCTCTCATGAGATGATACACATTCTCCCGGATCCGGTGGGCCCTTCCGCCGTGGAAGTCCACTTCCGGATAAGCGTTGTCCAGCCGGTCAAAGTTCTCGTGATTGCCGTCGCAAAAGAGCACCGTGAAGGGCTTGCCGGCCAGCCAGTCCAGCCAGTATTTCTCCTCCTTGGACTCGCCGTACTCCCCGGCGGTCACATCCCCAAAAGCACTGCGGGAAGCGTCATAGCGGCTGTCGTAATTCCATACGCAGCCGAAATCTCCGCAGATAATCACATAATCGTTTTCCGTCATCCCGCGCTGTTCGGGAAAGCTCTTTTGGTTCAGCCTGCTGCTGACTCCGTCCACACCGTAAATGCTGAGTCTGGTCGGGCCGTGGGTATCGCCTGTCACATAGATCATCGCCTGCCTCCTTTCTATAGTTTTTCTGCAGTTCTTGCATGCAGTGTCTTCTCCCTGCATTTCTCTTTTCATCATTTTTCGTCATTTTTTCGTCATTTGGTTTACCTTTGATTTTACCTCGCGCTATTCCCGCCGCCAATCTACTGCAAGTATAACGGGCAGACGCATCTCTCACCGCCTGTCTGTCCTGCAGTTCCCCGAAAGGCACAAAAAAACATCAGAGATCCGGCACCGGGTGCCGGATCTCTGATGTTCAGAGGTATATGTTTGACTGATTCGGATGATGAATTCGTCTTTGTACGCTGTCTCTTTGGAATAGGGAAAGCGGCACAAGCGCAGTTATGCCGCTTTCTCTGTTTAGAGTTCTCTCATTGAGTAATACATGTGAGATGCTTTCGGTGACGGGTTGGTAAATCATCTCCGCAGTGACAGCGGGAACTCTCTTGCTCTGTTTTTTGATTCGTATCCCGTCGATTACTGAACCTTGTAGCAGATCTTGCCGGGATTCAGGATCATCTTGGGATCGAAGACGTGCTTGATGCCTTCCATGAGGCGCATCTGCGCCGCTCCGGAGAAGTCAGCCAGATAATCCATCTTGCCGTGCCCGATTCCGTGCTCACCGGAGATCAGGCCGCCCATCTCAGCTGCCTTGGCATAGATGTCCTTCATGAACACTTCGACGTCCTTCTTGAAGGTCGCCTCATCGACGGTGTCGTCGCCGCATGCATAGATGTGGAGGTTTCCGTCTCCTGCATGGCCGAAGCTCTTGATCTTGAAGCAGTATCTCTCCTCTGTGGACTTGACATACTTGAGATACTCCGCAATCTTGGTGACGGGAACGACTACGTCGCACTCATCCAGCCACTTGGTCTCGGCTTCGATCGCCTCGAGGAAGGAAGAACGGGCCGCCCATGCGTCGCGCTTCTTGGCGGGAGAATCAGCGACCAGAACATCGATCGCGCCCTCTTCGAGGACCACTTCCGCCGCCTTCTCAACCAGGTCATTGAGCTGGTCAAAATCGTCACCGTCGAAAGTGACAAGCAGGTAGGCACCGACTTCTACGCCGCCGATCTGCTTGGGGAAGGTCTCTCTGCCGATAAATCTCTCGGAAGCGAGAACGATCTCTCTCTCCATGAACTCTACAGCCTGAGGATTCAGGCGGTTCTTCATCAGCAGCGGAACTGTTGCGATGCAGTCATCCAGGTTCTCGTAAGGGATGATCAGTGAGATCGTCTCCTTGGGAGCGGGGATCACCTTGAGGGTGAGCTCAGTGATGATGCCGAGTGTGCCCTCGGAACCGATCATCAGATTGAGCAGGGAATAACCGGTACTCGTCTTGGAGACCGTCGCGCCCAGCTTAATGATCTCGCCGGTGGGAAGGACTACGGTCATGGCGCGCACATAGTCTCTCGTGCAGCCGTACTTGACGGCGCGCATGCCGCCCGCGTTTGTGGATACGTTGCCGCCCAGGGTCGCGAACTTCTCGCCCGGATCCGGGGGATAAAGGAGGCCTCTGCCAAGAGCGTCCTCGGCCAGATCGTGCAGAAGTACTCCGGGCTGTACGCGGACAACGAAATTGTCCTCATCGTACTCCAGGATCTTGTTCATCTTCTGCATGTCGATCATGACACCGCCATGAATGGCTACGGACGCTCCCGTCAGGCCTGTTCCGGCGCCGCGAGGGATGATCGGAATGTTGTTCTCGTAACAGAGTTTCGCGATAGCGGCGATATCCTCTGTCGTGGTCCCGTCTACCACTACTTCGGGGGGATTTGAGCCGTAGATGGGCATCTCGTCGCGGTAAAAATCTTCATTGATGTCACTTCCTGTGTGCACCTTGCCCGGCACGATCTTCTCGAGCTGTGCGATGAACTCAGGGGTCACTTTGTTATACTGCATATCAAGCTCCTTTCATGACTCCGTTCACTCTTGAACGTTTACTGCTCCCGGGCGGAATGACTGCCGCTTTCCGAACAGTACCTGTTTTCACTGTGTCCTAAATATTACCCCAAATTGGTCAACCAATTTTTCCATATTGGTTCTACCACTTTATAGTTAAATGATAGCGCCGCTTGTGCAAATTGTCAATAAAACAATCCGAACAGACGACGCTTTCTATATTTTCACCAATTTATCTCAAACCATTTTGTAACTATTTCACTGAAGGTCTCTGAATTGTCTGATATATTCAAAATGCCTGTTCAGTCCCTCCAGGCCGGTCCGCAGATCGCTGTTCACCACTCCCATGACCAGCATCCGGTGCGCGTCCTCGAGCTTGTCGTTGCTCTTCATCCCTTCAATGATCTTGCCGCGAAAGACGGGGATATAGGACTCGATCACATTGGTCAGCGCCCGGTAGGTCGTGATCAGATAATCGTTTCGGGAGGCCTCGATCAGCGTCATATGGAGCGCCATGTCGTGCTCGTATCTCTCTTTCTCCGTCTCGGCCTTAAGCAGCTCCTCCAGGTGCCTGCCGATCAGGATCTTCTGCTGCTCCGAGGCGTAATCCACCGCCAGGTGCATGGCCTCGCGCTCCAGGCACCAGCGGAACTGCGTCAGGTCGTCCCGCCCCATTCCCTTCATGGTGTAGATCAGGGACAGCGTCTCCGTCATCGGCTCGTCAAAATTCAGAGAGATGTAGTGTCCCGCCCCGTGCGTAGAGGACGTCACGCCCATATTCTCGAGGATTCGCAGTCCTTCTCTGACGGAATTGCGGCTGATCCCCAGCTGCTCGGCCAGTTCCCTCTCACCGGGAAGTCTCTCCCCCGGTTTGAGATTTCCGCTGAGCACCTGTCCCCTCACATGGTCGATCACAAGCTTATACGGTTTATCCTTTTTTTCTTCTTCCTGACTGTTCATTGCCATTTTCCTCTATACAACGCTCCTGCGCAAAGTCCGCTCATTTAAGGCAGATCATCGAACCGTTTCTCCCGGTCACGTGATGATCGCCCCTGTAAGAATGATACTCTTTCCTGCCGCACATGGTGCAGACGCCGCTGAGAAAGATCTTCTCTTCGGGTATCCCCAGCTGCATGAGCAAGTCGCGGTTGATCTGCGCCGTATCCATGTAATATTTCTGTCTTCCGTCAACCACACGGTCCTTCCGGCAATATTTTGACACGTCCACGATGGAGCGGAACTGCTCCACGACATCTTCCTCGATCTCAAAACAGCACCCGAGGATGCTCGGATTGATATAGATCTCGATGTCCCGCGGGTCGCAGCCATAGTGATCCATCATGATCTGCACGGCCTTCGGCGCGATCTTCTGCACGGTTCCCTTCCAGCCGCTGTGCACATTTCCGATCACCTTCCGGGCCGGGTCGTACAAGAAGACGCTCTGGCAGTCCGCCGTGTGGATCTCCAGGGCGACGCCCCGCAGGTCCGTGACAAGGCCGTCCGCCTCTCCGGTCTCCTCCTGCAGGTTCTGTTCGTCTATAATGACCACTCTGTCGCCGTGAACCTGCCTGGTGCACTGCTTGACAGCGCGGAATTTGTATCCGAAATCGGACTCGATCGATTCGATCAGCTGCTCTCTCCCGCCCGCTTCCAGCGCTTTTCCGCCGAAATCGATGGGTTTTCGCGAATAAAAGGACAGGATCTTCTCATTGTTGATCCTGTCAAATGTAAAATACTTATCCATAAGATCTCCTGCTTATACCGGACTGCATGTGCCCGGCCGGTTCTCTCCTTTCAGTATCCTTGCAAAAAAGGATAAATGCAAGACCTTTCTGGCAATAACCCTTGCTGATTCAAGACGTGCTGCGCCGCGCTCCTTACCTTTGAAATCGCAGAGGCAGCTCCATCCGGTTGCTCTCCAGCAGTTCTTTATCCCTGAGGATCTCCTCGGCGCTGCCGTCCGCCGCCACCTTTCCCTCTGATAACAGGATCACGCGGCTGCAGGTGTCATAGATCATATCCAAGTCATGGGAGGTGATGATCTTCGTGCGCGGGAGCTTTCGGATCGTGTCGATGATGATCCGCCGGTTGTAAGGATCAAGCGCGGAGGTCGGTTCATCCATCAGCAGGACTTCGGGGTCCATGGCCAGAACGGTCGCCACAGCGGCCATGCGCTTCTCTCCGCCCGAAATCTTGTGATTGTAGAGGTCGCGCAAATTTTCCTGCCCCAGCTCGCGCAGCACGCTTTCGGCGCGCTGCAGCGCCTCCTGCCGCGACATGCCGTAATTGAGAAGGCCGAACAGCATGTCTTCCAACACCGTGGGCATGAACATCTGGTTGTCCGAATTCTGCAGGACAAAGCCCAGTTTGCGCCGGATCGCGGCCAGATTTCGGGGAATCACCTCCAAGCCATCTACCAGGATTCTTCCCTCTGTCCTCGAACCTCCAGCATTTCCGGCTCCCGGTCCCGCAAGTCCCAATAAAAGCTTCATGACCGTGGATTTCCCGGCGCCGTTGGCCCCGATCAGGCCCACCGTCTCTCCTTCACCGATCGAGAAGGAAACCCCTGACAGAACTGTTTTTCCCTTTTCATAATCAAATGTGACATTTTCAAACTGAATCATCTCTCACCTCATCACTGCCGATCCCAGGATCTGCGTCAGGTTCAGGCACCTGGCCGCGACAAAGAGCGCGCACCAGAGCGCAGCGTACAGAAAATCCGATGCGGAACTCTTCCGCCCCTGCGCGTAGTAAAATTCCCCATGATACCCCCGCAGGAGCATGGAGGAGTACAGTTCCTCCGCCCTGTCCATGCTGCGCAGAAGAAGCTGCCCCAGAAAAGACCCCCAGGCCGAATAGTGAATGCCCTTCTGCCCCGGCGCGCGCAGGCTGTAAGCCTGCGTCATCACATTTGCCTCTTCGGCGAGCACCGCCGCATAGCGATAGGTCAGAAGGAGGAGCGTCACGAGCACGGAAGGCACATGGATCTTCCTCAGGGCGCCGCACAGCGCCTCAATCCTTGTGGTGGCCACGAGCAGGAAAGAAGCCATCAAACTGAAGACCCCTTTCATCATCAGCGTCAGCATGGAGATCATCCCGGCTGTCACGGTAAAGGATCCGATCGAAAAAGCCGGCTGCCTGTCCAGAATCGGGTTGAATATGCCCACGGCCAGCACCAGCGGCAGCACAAAGCGCAGCTTGTACAGGCAGGTGGACACAGGGATCCCGCTGACGGCAAACAGCACTACCGGGTAGAAGATCATGAAGAGCAGGCCGCTCACTCTGTATTTGTCAAAAGATACCACCGTCAGGATATAGACCACGGTCACAAGGAGCTTGGCTCCGGCGCTGACTTTGTGGATGGGAGAATCTCCCGCCGAGAGTGCGTCCATCTCGCGCAGGTCGCGGATGGATCGTTCAATAGTTTGGCTCATCTATGTCTTCCTTCTTAAATTGGATCTGATTGGATCTGCGATTTGTAGAGTATTTAGCTTGTTCCGGCCGGGGGTAACCGACGGATAAGAAACCTTTCTCATACCGTAGGGCTGTGTTAGCTTGTTCCGGCCGAGGGTAACCGACGGATAAGAAGCTTTTCCCATACCGTAGGGCTGTGTTTAGCTTGTTCCAGCCCGGGGTAACCGACGGATAAGAAGCTCTTCTCATTTCGTAGGGCTGTGTTTAGCTTGTTCCAGCCCGGGGTAACCGACGGATAAGAAGCTTTTCTCATTCCGTAGGGCTGTGCCTGGCAAGTTCAGCTCTAGGGCTACCGACGACCAGCATATTTTTCTTATACCGTAGGGCTGTGTCATAATCTGAAGACTTTACACAATAATTTGAGCCATAAAAGCTTAAATTTCAAAAACTTCAAGAACAGCATAAAAAAAGGGCATCAAGAGAACCGATTTCCTCTATATGCCCAACTTTTGTCGATTTCACTCAGAAAGAAGCGAAAAATGGTGTATAGATTTAGAAACAGCCAGTTCTCTGCCCAACCGGCCAGCCGCGCACCCTGCGCGGCCCGCTTATCGCCGTCAGGCTTCTTTCTTCCGGAAGAACCGCCCGGCCAGGCAGATGCCCAGCGCCGCGACCGCGACCATAATGCTTCCCGCAATGCCGGAAACGGTCGTGCCCATCGGGTTCTCACTGCCCGCGAAGCTGTAATCCGGCAGGAAGGAGGTCTTCTCCTGGATGTCCGAAGCCGTCTGAGAAGCCGCGCTGCTCACGCCGAAATTGTCCTCGTCAAGGCCCATATTTGAGCTGTAGCCGCCCTCCTCGTTTCCGAACAGCGCCCACTCCAGGCCGTCCGGATTGGAACTTGCAAAATGCGAGAAAACGCCGCCGACCACAAGTGCTGTCAGTGCCAGGGTGACAATGACGGTTCCCAGCGATTTGGAGGATCTTGCCGATGCCGCTTCGGAGAGGTCCACGTCGCGTACAAGCTCGGGCCTTGTCTCATAGACATAGGTCAGGACTGCCGCCGTGATCAGGCCTTCTACGAGGCCGATTGCCAGGTGGATGGGCTGCATCAGCGCACAGAAGGCCCCGAAAGGAAGCTCTGTGATTCCCGAGAGCGTCGTCTCAAGGACGACTGAGAATGCGCCCATCTGGAGCGTTACTACGCATCCTATGATCGATGCCGCGATGATCCTTGCCCTCTGCGCCGCGTGGAATCCGAGGTTTTCGAACAATCTGCTCTTCATGATCGGGCGCCAGATCAGATAGTATCCGACAAAGCACCCGTAAAAGGCCATGTTCCATATGTTGGCCCCCAGAGCCATCAGCCCTCCGTCGGCAAAAAAGAGACACTGAATGGTCAGGACAACGATCATGGACAGAAAGCCCGCTTCGGGCCCTAAGAGCGCGGACAGAAGCATTCCGCCGCACATATGCCCCGAAGAGCCGGTTCCGGGGATCGTATAGTTGATCATCTGCCCGGCAAATACCAGGGCGGACGCCACTGCCATAGTGGGCAGTTTCTGCGGATTATCGTCCTTTTTAAGTCTTTTTATTGATATTGCCGCTGCCGTGCCGGATGCGACGTACATCGTCGCTGCCACTGCAGGGGATAAAAGTGCGTCTGCCATGTGCATAGTGAATTACCTCCGAAACATTTTTCTGTTCCAAGTTTATAATGTTCTGAAAGCCCTCCACAAGCCCCCCTGGGGGTTAAACATGGTTCAGGATTCGCCTTGCGAGCTGCTGCGCCGCGTGCGGGCTGTCTTCGGCAGCATCGTCCTTTCCGCATGCATGTGTATCATATAACCTGGTTGGATTATATGCGGTAAATTTGATCAGCTTGCCCCATGGAAAATCGGCAAATGACTGAAAATCTGTAAATTTCGGCGTATTTCCCGGGAAGTTGGATCATAAGGCTCATTACTGAGGCGGCGGCCTCCATATTGTGCTTTGACAAGTTACTGCTATGGGGCCGGTGAGGAAGAATTCTTGTTTTTGGTCCAACTCAAGTGCAATCTGGCTTGTTTTCTTTATTATGAGCCGGCAATCAGTAAAAATGATGGAGGCCACGATAGTAAATAGTATTCAAATAATCCAACTCACTCTGCTGCCAGAGGAGGCTGCCAGTCAAATGCCGCAGGAGCCCCCTCCTGCGGCACTTGAACGTAAGAACAGCGTGCTTCGAAATTTTCTTAATGCGGCACTCCCGTGATTTTAGGCATGACACCCTATATCAGGGATAATAAATCCCAAAGCCACCGAGAAATGGCGTGATTTCGGCCAATATGGGAAGTCATTTTCCATGGCTTTGGGCATGAAAGCTCTCCATGGATAATTTATCTCCTAATCCTGCCTGTAAACACTAACGCAAGTGGGATAATTAGGAGCTGAAATTGTCAAAAACCGCGTTTATGCCTAAAAGAGCACCGGAAGTCCCCGGAATGTACCTGCAGTGCCCCTAAAGCGCACCAGAAGTCCCCTGTTGCCCCCCCAAATTTCACTCCACTGACTTAAGCGACTCCACCATATCAATCTTCCGAATGTAGAAATACGAGAAGAAGTTCACCGACATGGAAAAGACCACCGTCAGGAGGATCGCATAGAGATAGCTGCGGGCGTGCAGCCCGTGTCCGAAGATCATGTATTCCATCTCGATCGTCCCGATGAGCCAGCGGTGCAGCCATTTTCCGCCCAACATGCCGAGCGCCGCTCCCATCAGCGTGAGAATGATGTTCTCGCGGTACACGTAAGAAGCCGTCTCGCCGTCGTAAAAGCCCAGCACCTTGAGGGTCGCCAGCTCGCGGACGCGCTCCGTCACGTTGATATTGGTCAGGTTAAAGAGGACGAGAAAAGCGAGTGCCGCCGCGGCTCCGATGATGATCCAGACCACTGCGTCCAGGCTCTTCATGCTCTCGTTGAAGTGGTCCCTGGTCTCATCGATGCTGCTGTAAGTGATGACGCCTTTCATCTTCGAAACTCTCTGCGCCACTGCGAAAGGGCTCATATCCACGCCTGCGCCGGCCTCCTGCGCCTCCTGCGCGTCCCCGCTCTTCACTTCGTCCGTCACTGTTTTGACCAGAATAAGGTTGTCCCGGGGCTTTTCGCCGAACACTCTCGTGTAACAGGCGGTCGTCATATAGACGTAGTGGCCGACGTAGTTCTCGCAGATGCCGCACACCTTCACCGGATATTCCTTCTCGTCATTGTCGAGGAGCCTGACGGTGTCACCCTCGCTGATCCCCAGGTTGTCCGCCAGCTTCTCATCGATGACAATGGCGTCGTCGGTGGGAGCAAGCCGCGGAAGATCCCCCACTTTGCCGTAGCGGCGCTGGCCGTCCGCGCGCGGATAGAGGCAGAAATAGTCCTCCGCGACCGGGTGCCCGTCCGCCTCGGAGGGGGTTCCCCAACCCGCCGTAGAGCGCACCGAGACGTTGTCGGCCGTCCCCTCGTCGGTCCGGACGCTGACGCCTGTGCTGTAACAGCTCATGAACGATGCAATCCCGGGTTCCGCCTCCAGCGCCTCCAAGAGCTCCGTGCGCTCGGAAGGCGTAAGGCCCGTGTCGATCGAGATCGTGGCGTTATAAGGCATCAGGTCGTCAAACTGCCAGGTGAGCACGTCGAAGATGGAATCGCGCAGTCCGTAGCCGGTCGCCAGGAGCGCGGTGCAGCCCGCGATCCCTATGATGGTCATCCAGAAGCGCTTTTTGTAGCGGAACAGGTTGCGCGCGCTGACCTTCCGGATAAAGGACAGGCGGCTCCACAGAGGTTCTATATACTCGAGGAAGATCCGCTTGCCGGGCTTTGGCGCGCGGGGCCGCAAAAGCTCTGCGGGCTTTGCCAGAAGTGTCGCATAGCAGGCCGCAAAGGCCGCTCCCGCTGTCGCAAGGACCGCCGCTCCCAGTGAATAGAGGGCCACAAGAGGCGAGATCCCGATCTCAAGCGGCGGCAAAAGGTAGAGAATGCCCCACTCATAGTAGATGAGCGCGGGGAGCGCGGTGCAGCCCACGAGAAGCCCCGCTCCGCCGCCGGCCAGAGAGGCCGCCAGCGCATAGCCGATATATTTGACGGAGATCGCCGCCGTAGAGAATCCCAGCGCCTTCATGGTGCCGATCTCCGCGCGGTGGTCTTCGACCATCCTGGTCATGGAAGTGAGGGAGCTCAGCGCCGCCACAAGGAAAAAGATCAGCGGAAATACATCGGCCAGGTTCCCCATCCTCTCCGCGTCGGAGGAGAACTCCACGTAGCTGCGGATCGTGTCGCGCCCCAGCAAGTACCACTCTCCGCTCGGGGTCTCCAGCCCCGACATGGCGCTGCCCCCGCTCCCGGACTCCGAGAGCCCCAGGATCAGCGCGCTGACCAGATCGGTATAGGTGACCTCATCGCTGACCTGCTTCTTCCTGATCGCGGCTCTCTCGGCCGCCAGAGGTTTCAGGCTCTCTATAAAGGCGTCCACCTGATCCTTATAGGCGTCGTCCGTGTAGCAGTTGTACTGTTCGAGCCCCTTCAGGGTCAGATAAATGGTGGAATAAATCTCCTGTGTGAAGCATTCCGAGGGCAGCACGACAAAGCCGGTGACGCTGCCGCTGCCCACACTGGAGCCGCCCCTGGTCCTTGAGATGTAAAGGGGGCTTCGTGCAACGCCGACGATCGTGAAAGTGTGTCTGGTGGACTGCGACCCTGCTGCGGAGCTCTTTGTGAGCGGGTCCTCTTCGAGCACGCTGTCAAAAGATTCCCTGGTGTCTATGGTGATCGTATCTCCGATCTTTTTGTGCAAGGCCTCCAATATTTTGACCTCGGTGATGCACTCGTCCGGCGACTGCGGGAGCCGCCCCTCGGTGAGATCCAACAGGTTGATCTGCCGGGGCATCTCCAGGACATTGACGCTGTCCTCCCCCGCCAGGGCATCAAAAGTACGGCTTCCCTCCGCCGCCTTTACGCCGGGCACCTGAGAGAGCGCCTGAAGATCCTCTTCCGTAAAGCCCAGCATCGAGAGAAGCCGCACATCCATGAAGCATTGCCGGTCATAATAGTGATCCACTGTATTTTGCATATCCGGCGCCGTCATGCGAAGGCCGGCCAGAAAGCCCACCGCCAGAAGGCTCATCACAAACAGCGACAGAAAGCGCCTTTTCGTATGCAGGATCTCGCGGATCGTGTCCACCAGGATCATGCTGCTTTTTCCGTTATGCGTCACACTTTATTTCCTTGGTCCGGTTTCCGGCCGAAAACATTTGCTCCGGCCTCAGTGTTTGAATATCACAAATTTGCTGAGTATATAGTTCAGCACGATCACAATGAAATTGGCCGCTATTTTGACGATCATGTCGTTAAAATGCAGCACATTTACAAAGACAAACATGATCACCCAGTCCACCACGCCGGTTCCCAGCCGGCAGGCGAAGAAGGACCCGATCTCTTTGAGGATCTCTCCCTTCTCCGTGGCCGAACTGTGAAAGACCATGGTCCGGTTGGTCACGTACGCGAAAAAGACTGCCAGTGCCCAGGCTATGACGGTCGACGCCATGACGCTCATGCCGAAGACATGCGCGCACACCCAATAGGACACGATGTTGACAACGGTTGTGAATACTCCGAAGACAAGATACAAAATCACGTCTTTATATTTATCCCAGTATTCTTTGATCATTTGCTAATCTCCCTTCAGTCAAGGCTCTCTGATCGGGCGGAAGTTTCACTCCCCGCCCGCCAGCTCTCTCTCCAGCTCTTCCATCTGCCTGACCGCGTCCGCGAACACTTCCAGCGCCTCGTCCACCGGCTCCGAGGTGGAGAGGTCCACGCCGGCGATCTTTAAAAGGCTCACCGGGTCCTGCGTACAGCCGCTCTTAAGAAATTCCAGATAGGGTTTCACCGCTTTCTCGCCTTGTTCCAGAATCCTGTGTGCGATGGCCACCGCCGCCGAGAAGCTGGTGGCGTACTGGTAGACATAGAAGTTGTAGTAGAAGTGCGGGATCCTGCACCACTCGTATGCGATCAGCGGATCCGACACCATATCTTCGCCAAAATATTGCTTATTGAGCTCCAGATACAGATCGCACAATGCGCCTGCCGTCAGAGGGTTTCCGGCCTCCGCCATGGCATTTGTCTTTCGCTCAAACTCCTCGAACATGGTCTGGCGGTAAACCGTCCCCTTAAAGCTCTCCAGATAGTGGTTGATCAGGTACGCCTTCTCCCTGGGGTCCTTTGCGCCAGACAGCATGTACTCCAGAAGTAGGATCTCATTGGTCGTGGAGGCAACCTCCGCCACGAAGATCTTGTATCCGGCATTTAAGTGAGACTGCGCGTGGTCCGAATACCAGGTGTGCATGGAATGACCCATCTCGTGCACAAGCGTAAAAACATCGTCCAAAGTATCCGTGTAGTTGAGCAGCATGTAGGGATGCACGCCGTAGACGCCGGAGGAATAGGCGCCGGAGCGCTTTCCTTCGTTCTCATACACGTCGATCCAGCGCTCCTCATAGGCTTTTCTGACTACGGAAAGGTACTCCTCTCCGAGGGGCGCCAGGGCCTTCAGGGACAGCTCCCTGGCCTCCTCGTAGGAGAACTTTCGGTCATAGTCGGCCACCATGGGCACATAGACGTCGTACATATGCAGCTCATCGACGCCCAGCATCTTCTTTCGCAGGGAGACATAGCGGTGCATATACGATATTTTGGCATGAACGCTCTCGATCAGGCGGTCACAGACTGCCGGGTCCACGTTGTTGCCGTTTACGGCCGCCACAAAAGCGGAAGGGTATTTTCTCGCGCGGGCGTAGAAAATCTGCTGCTTTACCTGTCCGTCGTACAGGGCCGCCCAGGTATTCGCGAATTCGCTGTAGCGCGTGTAATATTTCTCGAACACCGCTTTTCTCAGCTCCCTGTCCGAAGACATCTCAAGGGGCACAAAGCGGCCGTTGGAGAGCTGGATCTCATTGCCCTCCCTGTCCGTGACGGACGGGAATTTGAGGTCCGCGTTGGAGAGCATGCCAAAGCCGTTCGAGGGCGTCTGCGCCATCTCGCCGGCCGACGCGAGCAGATGCTCCATCTCTTTGCTGAGCGTGTGCTCCTTCAGGCGCCGGATCTCGCGGATCGTGACCTCATAGTCCCTGAGTCCGGGCTCCTCTTCATAGAAGCGCCCGATCACATCGTCCGGAATTTCCAGTATTTCGGGCTCCATAAAAGCCAGCTCCTCGCTGATCCTGACCGACGCGCTCTGCACCTTCAGCTCCAGTTCCTGGTAGTGGGCGTTTCCGGCGTCCTGGTCGTGGCGCATAAAAGAATACCCGCCCACGCGGTCCAGCTTGAGGGAGCATTCGTCGTATAGCTTAAGCGCCTCGTACAATTTCTGAGCGCTCTCGGACAGCTTTCCTTCATATTCCTTTACTTTGGCGGCCAGTTCCTTGGCCTGCTGCAGTTCTTCTTCCCAGAGTCTTTCGTCCGGGTAAATATCTTCCAGGCGCCAGGTCTGCTCCGCCGGCACCTCTTCTCTTACGGGTAATTTGTCGTTCATTGCTGGTTTTCCTCCGTCTGTGTAGTATAACACAAGTGGGATGCCCCTGAGTCAGAAAGTGGAGCAGAAATTCAGATTCTAAGCAGAAACAAACCTGCACCAGATCAGCAACCGCATAGCAAATAGGACACAATGCCGAAAAAAATGCCGCCGGAGCTCCCTCCGGCGGCATCTAATCAACATCCTCTATTTCTTTTTGGCGTTCCTGAACATAAACTTTCTCGCCACATTCAACGCAATCTTGTAGGGCAAAGGCCGCAGCGCTCTGTCCGCCTCCTTAAGCTTTTCCCGGATCGGGAGGTTCTGCGGGCAGTGCTTCTCGCATTTGCCGCAGCCTACGCACTGCGTCGCGAAGGGCGGCTCCCCCGAGAGGCCGACCGTCTGCATGAACTGGGCGCGGCCTTCCGCCTTGCTCTCCGTGTACATCGTGTTGTAGCAGCGGAAGATTCCGGGAATATCCACGCCTTTGGGACAGGGCATGCAGTAGCGGCATCCCGTGCACCCGACCTTCTCTTTCTCGCGGATCTTCTCCTTGACCACTTCGAGTGTGGCAAAATCTTCCTTCGTCAGATGGCCCGCCACCGCCTCGGAAGCGGTCCTGCAGTTCTCCTCGACCATCTCAATGCTGTTCATTCCGGACAGGACGACCGTCACCTCCGGCTGGTTATACAGCCAGCGAAGGCCCCACTCCGCCGGGGTCCACTTTCGCCCGCTCGCCTTCATCGCCTGCAGGGCACCGGAGGGAAGCATGTTTACCAGCTTTCCGCCGCGCAGAGGTTCCATGATGACCACGGGAATTCCTTTTTCCGCCGCGGCCTTGAGGCCCTTCACGCCGGCCTGCGCCACCTCGTCGAGGTAGTTGTACTGGATCTGGCAGAAATCCCAGTCATAGTCCTCCAGGATCTTCAGGAAATTTTCCGTGTTGCCGTGATAGGAAAAGCCGATGTTGCGAATCCGGCCGCTCTCTTTTTTGGCGCGGATCCAGTCCAGAATGCCCACTGCCTTGAGCTTGTCCCACATAGCGACGTCCGTCAGATGATGCATCAGATAGTAGTCGACATAGGTGGTCCGCAGTCTTTTCAGCTCCTCGTCAAAGTACTTGTCCAGTCCCTCGCGGCTGCGGATCATGTACTGCGGAAGCTTCGTGGCGATATTTACCTTCTCGCGCAGATTGTTTCTCTGCAGGATCTCGCCGAGCGCTTCTTCGCTCCCGGGATAGATGTAGGCGGTGTCATAATAATTGACACCCGCCTTGTAAGCGGCAAGAATTTCCTTTTCCGCCTTGTCAATATCAATACTGTTCCCCTTTTTCGTAAAACGCATGCAGCCAAAGCCCAGTATCGACAATTCGTTTCCGTTTTTGTCGCGCCTGTATTGCATGTTTTCCAACTCCTTTACCTGATGAAGTTTTGCCGCCCGCACAAGCGGGAGGCGTCCCGCCTGCGTCAATACTCGCTATGCAAGCCCTTTGTGCCCGACTCCTCGGAGCCGTCCGGTCTGTGTTTCTTTCGCTTTTTCAGTTCGTCCTCGATCTTCGGGTAGCTCTTTCCCTCCATGTCTTTGACTTCCTGCTCATAGGCGGACAGCTGATCCGCCCAGGACTGATAGGCAGGGTCGCTTCTGTGGTCCGTAAGATTGCAGTTGTCCCGGAGGTAATCACCGAGATAGACGGTCATTTTTCTGGTTCCGAAGAGATTGAGGTGGTCTCCGTCCTTGTCAAAATAGTCAGCGGCCATATCGATCCCGATCTTCTCCAGGTCGATGTTGCCGTCCAGATAATCGAGCCCGTAATCCGCAGCCAGCTTCGCGTAGGCGTTGTGCTGTCTCATATCGTAGCAGTGGGGCGACGGGACCGAATACAGAACCAGCTTGATTCCCTCTTTCTGACAGAGGTCGTAGATCATATCAAAGACATACAGCTGGTCCTCCGGGATCTTGAATACCTCCGTATCGGACGTGTTCATGTAGGGCATGTCCCCTTCATAAGGCGTCACGACCTCGTTAACCACATAGCCCTTGAAATATTTGCGGATCCCGGGGCCCTCGATCCATCGTTTCCAGATGTAATGATATTTTATAAACTGAGACCTGTATTTGGCGTATTCGGAGATCCCGATGATATAGGGGTCAAATCCGCTCTGGTGTTTACTGAGGTTATGCGTCTCCCACAGGACGACCTTGATCGGCTGTGTTCTCAGGGCCAGTTTGATGGCATAATAAGTTTCAATGCACTTCTGCAGGTCCCGCCCCATCACATAGGAAGTAATGCCGTAGTCCCTGTACATCTCGACCGGGGTGATCGCGACATCGGCCAGGCTGTCTCCCACGTTCAGGACATCGACCTGTCCTTTCGGCTCTTCCTGTATTCCCGCGATCCTGCAGTCGCGGTCCGCAAGATAGCCCCGGAGGTACCAGTAGCCTCCCCGGAACGGGCCGCCCAAAAGCCCGATTATTATGATAAGCCCGGCTATAAAGCCTGCCATCTTGATTATGTTCTTCATGTATGCCTTCGATGTCCTCGTCTTTTCATTTTCACAGGAGCACTGCACTTTCCGCGTGCCCGGTGCAGAATTTACTGCGCTTCAACAAGCTCGATGTGGAAATTCAGCTCTTTACCGGCCATCTCGTGGTTGGCGTCGAGTGTGATGTTGGTGTCATCCTTGGCCGTCACTGTCACGGGGAAGGGCTGTCCCATCATGTTTCTGAGATAAACTCTCTCACCTACGTTAAGATTCTCGGAGCCGGGAAGCTGGGCGATCTCGATCGTAATGATCGCTTCCGGATCGGAGTGACCGTAAGCTTCCTCCGGCATCAGGTGTACGTCCACGGCCTGTCCCACTTCCATATCTGCCACAGCTTTGTCAAAGCCGCGAATCATCATGCCTGCGCCGCAGACGAACTCCAGCGGCTCGCCGCGGTCATAGGAAGAGTCGAACTGCGTGCCGTCGTTGAAAGTTCCTCTGTAATGGACCTTGACGTTTTTGCCGACATTTTTGCCTTCCATCGTAAACTGCTGATGCCTTCCGCAGCATCCGCCGCCTTCGCCGTGGCCGCCGCAGCATTCGTGGTCTTCACTTTCGCCGTGGCCGCCGCAGCACTCGTGGTCTTCGCCCTCGCCGTGGCCGCACTCGTGGCCTTCGCCGTGGTGATGGTGGTCGCAGTTAGCTCCCGTGTCGACCAGGTCGCCGCGAAGATAAGCTTCCACTGCCTCATCCGCGTTTCCGGAAGCGCCCGCGCATACCTCGATGCCGGCGTTTCTGAGCGCGTTAAGCGCGCCGCCGCCGAGGCCGCCGCAGATCAGGATCTGGATGTCGTGGCCGGCCAGAAGGCCTGCCAGCGCGCCATGTCCGATTCCGTCGGAGCCGACCACTTCGCTCGATACTATTTTGCCGTCTTCCACTTCATATACTTTAAAAAACTCCGTTCTGCCGAAGTGCTGAAAGATATTTCCGTTATCATAAGTAGCTGCGATCTTCATAACAATTCCTTTCTGATTCTCGTTAAGCTCCGGATTGCGGAGCGAGATGTACATTTTTTATCGTCAATACATTATCTTAACACAGGAAACACTTCATAAAAAGGGTGAAAACGGTTAAGACCGGTTCCTGTTTAAAAACAGGAGGATGTGCCGTTTGCTCAGGAGCGATGCTATAATATAGGCAGGTAATTATTCAGCATGCCTGCCCCGGCGTGAGAGAGTGAGTGATCGGAGGCCCACTATGGATAAAAAAACAGATCTTCTCCAAAACCGATACCGTCTGCGGACCGTACTGGGCACCGGCGGTTTCAGCACGATCTATCTTGCGAAAGATGAGATCACCGGACAGGAAGTTTCCGTCAAGGAGTTCACGGCGGAGCATATGGATGGCCTTGCAACCGCTCTGCGTGTCAACGCCTACGACATCGCCAGTCAGTCCGAGCCGCAGCCGGTTCCCGACCCGTCCGCGCTCTCCGAAGAGGAAAAGCTGTCCCGCGGCCTGATGCAGGTGCGTCGGGAGGCGCAGATGCTCGATCTCTTCCGCGATGTCCCCGGCGTTCCCGGCCTGATCGAGACCTTTCAGGAGAACAATACTTTCTATCTGGTCAAGGAATACCTGGAGGGCATGACCTGCAAGGAGTATATGGACCGTTTTCGCGGCCGGCTTCCCTTTACTCTCGCCCTCTATATCATGAAAGGGACGCTGGAAATCCTGCGCGAGGTGCACGACCGCGGCTATATCCACTGCGATATCAGTCCCATTAACAGCTTTCTGTGCAGAGATGGGGGCGTTTATCTCATTGACTGGGGCAATGCCGCCGACCTGAGCGGAAGCATGGAAGACCACGTTGTACGGCAGGCCGTCAACGTGCGTTATGCGGCGCCCGAACAGCAGATCAGCGGCCGCGCGCTCACTCCCGCCACTGACATCTACTGCCTGTGCGCGTCCGTCTATGAGGCTGTATGCGGAGATCCGCCGAGGCAGTGCATCGAGCGCCTGCGCGGCGAGGCCCTGGTCCCTCCGACCATTCATGTCAGCGACCTGCCGCCTTTTCTCAGCGAGATGCTCCTGAGAGGACTTGCCCTGAATCCTGCCGACCGCCCGCAGAGCGCCGGGGAGCTCCTCGAAATCATAGGCCGGGAGATCGCATTCAGCGTCTCTCCCGTCACGGGCACCGGAAACGCCTCCGTCTCCGCCCGTCTTCTCAATGAGAAGCGAAGCCCCTTCGGCTTCCTGACGTCAAGGCGGATCCGGCGGCCGACGATCCTGTAAAAACAGGGGGCTGTCGCACTAAGAATTCTCAGGGCGTTGTTTTACCACCCAAAAAAGACCAGGCTTCAAAAAGCCCGGTTTTTCTGTTCATCAAAAAAAACAGCCGTCAGGCTGTTTTTTGAGTCGTGGCAGGGATCAACCTGAGCGTGTGCGTCATGTCCCTTATAAACTGCTTTGAATGAGCAGCCGGATGAACCAGATCATTCCCGAGCGAAGGAGGGAATGAGGGCTGCAGCTCCTGCAGCCCGAAAGCCC
>JAFUFL010000071.1 GCA_017469935.1 Lachnospiraceae bacterium | reverse complement strand
TGCAACAGATACGACCTTCACCATTGCTGCGGACGGTACAGTGACGGCATCCGGCACGGTCACCGAGGACGGCGTCATCCTGGTGGAAGATTCCAAGACCAAGGTAAAGGTCAGCAAGACCGATATTGCGGACGGAAAGGAAATAGCGGGAGCGACGATCCAGATCCTTGATTCCAAGGGGAAGGAAGTGGCTAAGTGGGTATCCGGAACGGAAGCTCATGAGATCGAAGGCCTTAAGACCGGAGAGACTTACACGCTGCGCGAGATAGTGGCGCCGGAAGGCTACACCATTGCAACAGATACGACCTTCACCATTGCTGCGGACGGTACAGTGACGGCATCCGGCACGGTCACCGAGGACGGCGTCATCCTGGTGGAAGATTCCAAGACGCAGGTCAAGGTCAGCAAGACTGATATTGTCAGCGGAGAGGAGCTCGAGGGAGCGACGATCCAGATTGTCCTGAAGGAAGGTATCTTCGGAGAAGAGACCGTTGTTAAGACATGGACATCCGGCAAGGAAGCCTACGTGGTGGAAGGACTGAAGACAGGTGTTACGTATATTCTGCGCGAGACAGTGGCACCGGACGGATACACTGTCACAACAGACACAACATTCACGATTGACGAGACCGGAAAGGTGACATCCACGGGAACAATCTCCGATGACGGAGTCCTTCTGGTGGAGGATACCAAGACCAAGGTCAGAGTCAGCAAGACCGATATTGTCAGCGGAAAGGAGCTCGAGGGAGCGACGATCCAGATCCTGGATTCCAATGGCCAGGAAGTGACTAATTGGGTATCCGGAAAGGAAGTTCACGAAATCGAAGGCCTGAAGACCGGAGAAGAGTATACACTCAAGGAGACGGTGGCGCCGGAAGGCTACACCATTGCAACCGCGACAACCTTCACAATTGACGAAAGCGGCAAGGTGACGACTACTGGCAGCACGACCACAGATAAAGACGGTAATACCGTCCTTCTGGTGGAGGATGCCAAGACCAAGGTCAAGGTCAGCAAGACCGACATCGCAAACGGAAAGGAACTCGAGGGAGCGACGATCCAGATCCTGGATTCCGATGGCCAGGAAGTAGACAAGTGGGAATCCACGAAGAATGTACACGAGATCGAAGGCCTGAAGACGGGAGAAGAGTACACGCTTCGTGAGACAGTGGCTCCGAACGGATACACGATCGCGACAGATACGACTTTCACGATCGATGAGACCGGAAAGGTGACAACCACAGGTTCCATCTCGGAAGACGGCGTACTGCTGGTCGAGGATTCGATCACCAGAGTCAGCGTAAGTAAGACAGATATTGCAAACGGTAAGGAAATTGCCGGCGCTCACATCCAGATCATAAGGAAGGGAGAGGACGGCAGCGAAGAGATCTTCACAGAATGGGATTCCACAGAAGAAGCACATATTGTAGAAGGTCTTACAACCGGCGTGGAGTACACACTTCGTGAGACAGTAGCTCCCGACGGATACACGATCGCGGCAGAGACGACCTTTACACTCAACAATAAGGGAGAAGTAGAGGCATCTACTACCAAGATCAGCGACGGCGTTCTTCTTGTCGAGGATGCCAAGACGAAAGTCAGCATCAGTAAAGTGGATATCGCGGACGGCAAAGAGCTCAAAGGCGCACATATCCAGATCATCAATTCCAAGGGCAAAGTGGTCGATGAGTGGGATTCTACTACAGAAGTTCACATGATCGAAGGCCTGAAGACCGGAGAGACCTACACACTGAAGGAGACGGTGGCACCGGACGGATACACTGTCACGACAGATACAACCTTCACGATTGATGAAAAGGGCAAAGTCACCTCTACAGCGACCATGACCGAGGACGGCGTCATCCTGGTGGAGGATACCAAGACCAAGGTCAGCGTCAGCAAGGTAGATATTGCGGACAGTGAAGAGCTCGAAGGCGCGCATATTCAGATCCTTGATTCCGAGGGCAAGGTAGTCGAAGAGTGGGATTCTACGAAAGAAGCCCATGTGATTGAAGGCCTGAAGACGGGAGAAGAGTACACGCTGCGTGAGACAGTGGCACCGGACGGATACACTGTCACGACAGATACAACCTTCACGATTGATGAAAAGGGCAAAGTCACCTCTACGGCGAGCATGACTGAGGACGGCGTCATCCTGGTGGAAGACGCAAAGACCAAGGTCAGCGTCAGCAAGGTAGATATTGCGGACGGTGAAGAGCTCGAAGGCGCGCATATTCAGATTCTTGATTCTGAGGGCAAGGTAGTCGAGGAGTGGGATTCCACAAAGGAAGCTCATGTGATCGAAGGCCTGAAGACGGGAGTAGAGTACACGCTCAGAGAGACCGTGGCACCGGAAGGCCATATCCTGACAACGGATACAACCTTCACAATCGATGAGAACGGTAAAGTCACCTCGACAGCAAGCATGACCGAGGACGGCGTCATCCTGGTGGAGGATGCCAAGACGCAGGTCAGCGTCAGCAAGACGGATATTGCCAACGGTGAGGAAGTTGCCGGCGCCAAGATCCAGATTCTGGACAAGGATGGCAAGGTAGTCGAAGAGTGGACCTCCACAACAGAGGCACACAAGATCGAAGGCCTTCTGACAGGTGTGGAATACACACTTCGTGAGACGGTGGCACCCGACGGATATGCGGTTGCAACTGACACAACATTTACAATTGATGAAAATGGCACTGTGACTACTACAGGCAGCGTATCCGAGGACGGCGTACTGCTGGTCGAGGATGCCAAGACGGTAGTGAAAGTCAGCAAAGTTGACATTGCGGGTGGCAAGGAACTGGAAGGCGCTCACATCCAGATCATCGTCAAGGGCCTGTTCGGCATTGAAAAGGTGATCGAGGAGTGGGATTCCACGACCGAGGTTCACGAGATCATCGGCCTCAAGACCGGTGTCGAGTACATCCTGCGCGAGACGGTGGCACCCGACGGATATGCCGTTGCGACCGATACCAAGTTTACTCTTGACGCGGCAGGAAAAGTTACCTCTACGGGAACCGTGTCCGAGGACGGCGTGCTGCTGGTCGAGGATGCAATGACCGTAGTAAAAGTCAGCAAGGTTGACATTGCGGACGGCAAGGAACTGGAAGGCGCTAAGATCCAGATCCTGGATTCCGAAGGAAACGTCATTGAGGAGTGGGTCTCCGGCAAAGAGCCGCACGAGATCATCGGCCTTAAGACGGGCGAGACGTACACGCTTCGAGAGACGGTCGCACCGGAAGGCTATGAGATCGCGACAGACACCACATTCACAATTGACAAGTATGGAAAGGTCACAACAGACGGAAGTATCACGGAAGACGGCATTCTGCTTGTGGAAGACGCCAAGAAGGGCGGCCCTTCCGACAAGACGACCCGCAAGAAGAGCAAAGATTCTACAAATACGGGCGACGATGCCAATGCGATGCTATGGCTGATGCTTGGACTTGGTGCTGCAGGAGCACTTGTTTATGAGAGCAGAAGGCGCAGAAGAGCAAACTGAGAAACCGAAGACTTTGATAAAAAATCGGCAAAATGTCAAAAATGACCGAAACTTTGTCAAATAATTATCTATTGAGAATCGGGGGCGGGTGGTAGTATACATCATGTAAGCAATACAAAGCTTCATTCATAAATTACCCCCCTAAATATTAAACATCCCCTATGGAGAAAACCGGCTGACACTGGCAGCCGGTTTTCTTCATCTATACAGAAAGATCCGACGCCACCTCAGAAAGTATCCCGTTTATTCGATTTATGGTAAAATAAATGGTGTATGTGTAAAAATACCTGGGGGGTGAACGCAATGAAATATTTGGACAGGCGCGCCGGCAATTTTACGACGTTCAGAAAGCTGAGACACTCTCTGCTGGATCTGAAAGATGACTATGATCTGGAGAGAAAAGATTTTGCGGTGCTTGATGTACTGATCAGTGACTACAAGAACTATATCGATTCCTATGGAACGCAGTTCTGTCTCAGTTTGGTGGACCGAATTGCGCTCGGAATGGAAGAAGCAGGGCTGGACCCGGAGAAATCCTGCATGGTCGGCAAGGATCTGCTCATGTCGCTGTGCCCGTTTGAGGATCGGAAAGTGCTCCGGGATTTCGAGGAGAGGGTGATCACCGCGGTCGAAAAGATCAATGAGATCGAAGGGGTGCCCTGCAGGCCGGATGTCAAAGTCACGGTTAAGGCCTATTCAGAGATGAGCTACATGGAACGGCTCATGCTGCTGTCTCACCACCGGGCGAGAGGAAACGGGAATTTCAGTATCGAAGAGATGCAGCTCTGCATGCAGGAATTCAGGAAGTTCTTCCAGGTGGTGCGCCTCGTCAATCCTTCCGAGATGAGGGAAATTTTCTTTGACGCGCAGGGGCATGTGCAGAGCTCCAAGCACAATTGCTATGAGGTGTGGCGCAGGGACGGACGCTGTGAGAACTGCACGTCTGCCAGGTCCTGTACGCAGAAGAGGAGCTTTGTGAAATTTGAGTTCATCGAGGACGACATGTTCTTCATCATCTCGCAGTCTGTGATCGTGGACGGGAAGTCCTTTGTTCTGGAGCTTGTGCGAAATGTCAGCGCCTCCATGGATGAAGGAATGATGGAGAGAATCTTCGGCAACGAAGAGTTTATGGAGAAAGTGGCGCGGGCCAACCGCACGCAGTATCGGGATGAACTGACGGGACTTCGCAACCGCGAGTATTACGCCGAGCAGGCTGCAGGGCTGAGCGTGGTGGCGGTCGCTGTTTTGAAACTGGATAATCTGGAAGAGATCCGGGAGATTTACGGCGAAGAGACGGCCCGCCGATCGCTGAAGGCATTTGCGGAGCGGGTCTCCTCGGAGGCGCCCACCAATGCCGAAGTGCTCCGCTACGATGAGGATGAGCTGATGCTGATGATGGATTACGTCAGCTACGCGGATTTCTATCAGCTGCTCTCTGATGTTCAGGGAAAGCTTCGGTGGGCGGCCGAGGACGTTCACAGCGGCCTGGAGCTGAATGTATCCATCAGCGGTGTCTACGGATACGGAATTGCCAGAGAGCTGGCGGTGAACGCTCTGAAGACCATGCATGTCATGGAAGATTCCGAGGAGAACCTGGTCGTGAAACATGGGGAAGACTGACCTCTGTGTGCACGTACGCCGGAAAGAAGAAACGGCTTTGGGGAGCCTTAGCCGTTTGTGATCCGGACCTGGCAGGACCGCATGGTCTCGAGGGCAGCCTCGTGCCCCGCGGGTGTTACGCCGGCGCAGCAGGAAGCATCGCAGGAGATAGGGGTCTCGGGCAGCGTTGCCTTGATTAGCAGTGCGTTGGAGACGACGCAGATGTCCGTGCACAGTCCGATCAGCTCGATCTCGATTCCTTCCTCTTCCCGGTTTTCCAGGATTTCCATGAGCTTTGCCAGCTGCGTGCTGCCGAAAGTGGGCTTATCGACGATGTGATCAGGGAAGATCAGTTCCGCGATATCGGGGCGGATCTCCCAGCCCTTTGTTCCGCGGATGCAGTGGGGAACCGGAAGATTTCGTCCTTCCTGGGTCTCCATGTAGAAGTCCGTGTGGGTATCGCGCGTCGCGAAGACATCCTCCTTGGGATAGGAGCGGATCTTGGATTTTACATTCTCGACGATGGCGACGGCTTCGGGCGTTCCGAGGGCGCCGTCGATAAAATCGTTTTGCATATCGATCACGAGCAGTATTTTCTTCATAATTACCTCCATCTGCTGTGGTGATGCCCGCAGGTGAGCCGCGGGATCAGGTTTTCTGTGACAATCATAACACATAGCGACGGGCGGAAAGGCAGTAAATTACAAATGGCGGATAAGAATTCGAGCGGAAAGCGGACGCTCCGTCAAAATATACAGCAGTTCAAGGACTACTATCTGGGCAGGACACTTGCGGTACTGGCCGTTGCAGCCCTGATCATCTATATGGTATCGCACTTTCTGGCACCGCAGGAAAAGGCGGATCTTACAGTGGCGATTTTTGACACGGATCTGTCCGAGGATGCGCGGAAAGAAATGGAAGAAGCTGTGCGGGAAGCGGCCGGCCTTCCGCAGGACGCCGTGATCGCGATCGATTCCGGCTATGTCTCCTCGAATACGAATGAGTACACGAGGCTCAGTCTCCTGTCGGCAAACGGACAGGTGGACGCAGTCATAGCAGGGAGAGAGGCCTTTGCCGAACTTGCCGGATTCGGCTATTTTAAAGACCTCTCTCGATTCATTTCCGAAGATATGCAGTCCGAATATGCCGGACAGATCGTCACTTTTGCGTACGAATCGGACGCGGTAGCAGAGGACGCACAGCAAAACGGCGAGCTGGCGTCGGGGGAGTATCCCTTCGGCCTGTCGCTCGAAGGCAGTGCCCTGTGGACTTCACTGACTGCTCAGAGCAGCATCCGGCCGGAGAAACCTGTGGTCGGCGTCATACTCGAGTCCGCGAGCGACGAGCAGGTGCGCGGACTGCTGCGCGCTCTCATGAAATAGCGGCGTCCGTCAATTGCCCGGCGTCAGCTCGAAGGTCTCGTCCACGAGCAGAGTGCCGATGTCGTCATCCGAGTAGACGATCATAGGCAGGGAGATTTCCTTGACCTCTGTGATCTCGTTCTCGGCCAGCGCGTTTTTGTCCCAGAGAACGGTGGCGTACGATCTTTTGCCGGCTGCCACGATGTCCGCCCAGAAGGGGTCGCACATGATGCCGTTTACGGAAGTATTATTGGCGCTGAAGACCAGGTCCTTGTCGGTCTTGTTGACCAGATAGACCTGCATCGCAAAGCCCCAGCTGCCCTCAGGCTCAAAGCCTGTCACGATTACGCTGCAACTGTCGTTGTCGACCAGGACCTGATCGGTATCCGCAGGCTCGCGGACGGCCTCGGAGGCTTTGTCCTCGCCCAGCGGACAGACGGTGAACGGATCGTGCATCAGAGGCGCTTCCGTGTAGTCGTCGTCATTGTAGACGTTGAGCGTGAAATCGACCTGTGTGACCTCGTCGATCCCGCGCTTTTGCAGCGCGTCGCGCATCCAGGTGATCTCGCAGTTCCCTTTCTTGCCGGAATTGATCACTTCCGCCCAGAAGGGGTCGCACATCACGCCGTTTACGGAGACTTTTTCGAACGAGAACATGAGATTCTTGTCCGTGCGGTTTTCGACATAAGCTTTCCAGGTGTATCCGAGTGCGGCGTCTGCCCGCACATTTTTTATGGCAAAATAGAGATCCTCATTGTCGACGATCACCTGGCTGAAGCCGGAGCTGTCGTTGGAGCCGGCGCCTTCTTTGTTGTCGGAGTTGTCTTTGGTCCCGGCATCGGCCGTGCCCCAGTCGGTGACAGCGGACTCCGTGGTATCGGGGACCTGCGCGTCGCCGCTGGTCTTTCCCTGCGCCTGCGGTGAAGCGCCGCCGGACTTTTCGTCACCGGCCTTGTCCTGCGCCTGCGATGATGCTGTGCCATCGCCCTTCGCGTCGCCGGTCTTGCCGGTCTCCCGGGACGATTCGCCGCCCGGCTGTGCGCCCGACGGGGCGCCCGCGCCGCATCCCGAGCAGACGACGGCCATAACAAGTGTAAAAATGAGCATAAAAATAACGGCTGATTTTCTCAATACAGTAAAACCTCCTTTGTTGTTAAAAAGATAAAGTGTTTCGGTTCTACGTCTGATTCAAAATGCCGTTTACATGCCCAAGTATAACACATTTTTGTGGGAGCGGAGCATAAAAAAGTGATAAACTTTAATTACCTGACCCCGGAAAAGACGCGCAGCGTCTCCGGACGCCCACAGTCCCGAATGCGAAGCATTTGGGACGCGGAGTGCTGAATAAGTTTGCAGAAATGGAGGCAGTCCTTTTGGAAGATCAATTCACGCGCACCAGGATCCTTCTGGGCGACGAAGCAATAGAAAAACTCAGGAACAGCCGGGTGGCAGTCTTCGGCGTCGGCGGCGTCGGCGGCTACGTGGCGGAGGCGCTGGCCAGGAGCGGCGTCGGCGCATTTGACCTGATCGACCGCGACCGGGTCAGCATCACGAACCTGAACCGGCAGATCATCGCGACGACCGGGACGATCGGCATGGACAAGACGGAGGCCATGGCGGCGCGCATCCGGGACATAAATCCGGAGGCTAAGGTGATCCAGCACAAGTGCTTTTACCTGCCTGAGACGGCCGGCGACTTCGACTTTACGCAGTACGACTACGTCGTGGATGCGGTGGACACTGTCACTGCCAAAATAGAGATCATCCTTCAGGCACAGCGCGCCGCAGTTCCCGTGATCAGCAGCATGGGGGCGGGCAATAAGCTCGACCCCTCGAAGTTTGAAGTGGCGGATATCTATAAGACATCCGTCGACCCTCTCGCGAGAGTGATGCGCCGGGAGCTGAAAAAGCGCGGCGTGAGGAAGCTCAAGGTGGTCTACTCCAAAGAAGAGCCTCTCAAACCGCTCGGGCGGATCGAGGCGGATCCCGAAGCGGGGCGCAAGGATGTGCCGGGGAGCAGTGCTTTTACGCCTTCGGCGGCGGGGCTTCTGATCGCGTCGGAGGTGGTGAAGGATTTGATCGGATTTGGCAGTTCACGGTCCGAGAGAGGGTAAAGGATCTGATCGGATTTGGGAGTTCCCGGCCCGAGAGAGGGTGAAGGTTCCGGGAGGACGTGAGACAGTGGAAGAGTTGGCCGGATTTGGCTATGGAAGCAGGTAGACAGTAAATGAGTAAAGAACAAGAACAGTACAGGAAACTGGTCCTGACGCCGGTGGAGCATTTGATTCCCCGGCTTGCGGTACCGACGATCCTGAGCATGATGATCACGATGATCTACAACCTGGTGGACGCCTACTTTGTGGGGAGACTGGGGACCAGTGCCAGCGCTGCGATTGGCGTTGTGCTGGGCGTGCAGTCGATCTTCCAGGCCTTCGGATTTATGATGGGACACGGCGCGGGAAGCCAGATCAGCCTGCGGCTCGGGGAAGGAGACCGGGACGCGGCGGACAGGCTTTTCTCCACTGCCTTTTTCCACGCGCTGGTGATCAGTGTGATCGTAGGTGCCCTGGGTCTTCTGGGGCTGGAGCCGCTGATGCGCCTTATGGGCAGCTCCGATACCATCCTGCCTTTTTCGAAGAATTACGGTTTCTATATTTTGATCTCGGGGCCGGCGCTGGTGGGAAGCTGCGTCCTGAACAACGTCATGCGCTATGAGGGGCGGGCAGTTCTGGCCATGGTAGGCCTCGTGACGGGCGGCGTGCTCAACATGATCGGCGACCCGATCCTGATGTTCGGGCTGGGACTGGGCATAGACGGCGCAGGGCTGTCCACGGCCATCTCGCAGTACATCAGTTTCGGGATCCTGTTGTACATGGTCTTCAGCAAGAGGACGATCAGCCGGCTGTCCCTTCGGTACAGGTCCAATGATCCGGAAGTGACGCTCAGTATCGTGCGGGTGGGATTTCCGAGCCTGATCAGGCAGATGCTGAACAGCATCTCGACCATCACGCTCAATCACTGCGCCATGCCTTACGGCGACGCGGCGATCGCGGCCATGGCCATCGTCGGCAGGATCGTGATGTTCATCGGATCGGCCATGATCGGACTGGGGCAGGGCTTCCAGCCGGTCTCGTCCTACAATTACGGCGCGCGCAAATATGCAAGGCTCAGGAAAGCCTTTTTCTTCACGGTCAAGACGGGAACGCTGGTGCTCGGCCTTCTGGCCATCGTCGGATTTCTGTTTCCCGAGCCCATTGTGCGGCTGTTTCGGGATGACCCGCAGGTCGTCGAGATCGGCAGCAGGGCGCTGCGCTTTCAGTGCATCGCGGTCGTCATGCAGCCTTTCAGCGTGACGTCCAACATGATGTTCCAAAGTATAGGCCGCAGCAAAGAAGCCTCCTTCATGGCGCTTTTGCGCAGCGGGCTCTACTACATTCCGGCGCTTATGATCCTGCCTCTGTTTCTGGGGCTTACCGGTATAGAGTGCGCCCAGATGGTGGCGGATATGCTCACGACCATCACTTGTATTCCGTTTGTGGCGCGTTTCCTGCGGGAGACGCCGAATGAGGATATGGTGTCGGAGATCGACAAAATGTATGGCGGGGCATGAAAAAGGCGGGGGAAAACCCCGCCTCATTTTTTAGAAAGCAGACACGGTCACATAATTAAACATGAAAAAAATGACAACTGTTCTCTACTCAATTTTACATTTTCTGGTAGACAGTATTTGCGCCGCCGCCATGTTCAGCTCAATGCTCAGCGGAACAGGAGGTCAATGGCGATTTCTGGTGTATAATTTCTGCGCATTTGCGTTGCAAATGCCTTTTGGTGCGTTGCTGGACACATGGAATGCGGATGCAGTAACGATAACAGAAGCGTCTAAGAGCTGTCAAAACAGTGATACCGGAACGTCCGGACGCTGCAAGGCATTTTCGTTCGCATTAGCCGGAGTGATCCTTACGGTCATCGGTGCTTTCACTTCTCCGGTAATTCTGGGAATCGGTAATGCGCTCTTCCATGTTGGCGGAGGTGTCGGTACGATCATCGAAGACCGTGCATGCGGAGGTGACGGACAAAGGCTTGGATTTTTTGTCGCTCCGGGCGCGATGGGGCTGTTTCTGGGCAAGCTTGCGGCACAGAGCAGTTTCGGTCTAAGTGCCTTGAGTGCAGGAATGATCTGGGTGGGCAGTTCTGCATTTTCTGCAGCCGTAATACTGATCGTATTGAGAAGGATGCTTACCGGATTTACAATCTCTGAAGGACAGCCGGCTGATATGGCGGATCTTTCTCTTCATCCCTATGATATGTTGATTATCGCAGGGTGCTTTTTGGTGGTAGTGATCCGCTCTTACGTAGGGCTGGCTGTAAATATGCCATGGAGGACTACAGTTGCTGCAGGTCTCGTGGCGACAGCTGCTGTTGTTCTGGGCAAGATGATTGGTGGATTCTCAGCTGCGGCGTTTGGGAAAAAAAGTACCGTTCTGTGGTCACTTATCATCGCCTCGGCATGTTATGCACTCTGTGATCGGCCGGTTTTGGGTATTTCCGCACTGTTTTTCTTCAACATGACTATGCCGATCACACTGCAGATCCTGGTGGACCGATATCAAAAAATACCGGGCACTATGTTCGGTTTCCTGACAGTCGGATTGTTCCTTGGCTACTTGCCCGTCTTTTTTTCTGTGGACGTGGCGGGTTCCGGGAAAACAGCCGCATCGGTTCTAAGCATGCTGTCTTTGATCATCTTATCAGCCTCAGCAGCAATCAGTGAAAGATCGCTTTCGCCCATGAAAAGAGATGAAAAGATGGCGGGATTGGAAAAGGAGTAAAACGCTAAACATGCATATATTGGAGATGTTCCTGTTTTCGCTCGTTCTCACTCTGATCATCGAAACGATTGTTGCCTGGCTTTTTGGAGTGAGTATGCATGGGTTGAAAGTAGTATGGCTGGTGAACGTGCTTACCAATCCACCGGCTGTTTGCGTGAACTGGCTGCTGGGAATCAGATTCCCTGCATTGCCTCTTTTCATAAAGCAGTTACCAATCGAGGCTGTTGTAATTTTGGTTGAAACGGGGATTTATCAATCTTTTGCCGGTGAAGCCAAATGGGGTGTTCGAAATCCGGTTGCCCTGGCAGTGGTTGCAAATCTGGTATCATATTGCAGCGGGCTGTTGCTGCGGTGCATCTGAACCACAAATGAGTTCTGAAGGAGGGGGATGTTTATGAAGAAGTATATTGAAAGAATGCTGTTGTCTCTTGTTGGTATCTTTCTGATATTTACGGTTTGTGCGGCATATGCTCACGCAGATTTATTGTACGAGCCGGACGATGATTTTTACAGAAGACACAGAGAAGAGTGCAAATACGAATCCAGAATCTATATTGCAGATGGACCTGATGACATGCTGATCGTGTATAAGAGTCCGGAATCCTCTAGTGAAACCGGTCGGATCAAGAACGGCCAATCGTTGATAGTGAATTTCCTCTATGTTGATGAAGCAGGGATTACCTGGGCACAGACGGATAGGAACGATGATGATATATGCGGTTGGTTTCCTCTTGAATACGCGTATGCTAAATATGACTTTGAGGAATTTATGCGTGAGTACGGGAAGCAATTCAAGGAAGAGAATGGATACATTTCCGGGGAAAAAATAGTCATTTGGGAATACCCGGGCGGAGAGATAGACGGCACAATATCACTGGACAACGGGAGTGCCATTGAATATTACATTACATTCACAGATGAGGAGGGACGAAAATGGGCAGCGTTCGATTATTACATGGGATACAGGGACTTTTGGTGCTGTGTGGATGACTTGACTGCAGATGAACAGAAGCTATATCCGGAAGGTAGACCCTTACGCGATACGCGAGAAAGAGAGAAGCCGAAAAAAGGTCGGATCATACCCGAGAAAGAAGTTCCTTCCGGGCAGATTTTCTCTGTACTGATCGCTGTCGCAGCAGTGATGGGAGTCAGTGTTTTTCTGCTCTGGAGAATGAGAAAGAGGTAGATAGCTATCTTAATGTCATTGGAACCGTCCCCTTGACACACCTGGAGAGGAGAAAGAAATGTGGATGAAGCGATGGTGCATAATGTTCGCACTGGCAGTATTTGTATGTGGGGTATTCTGCAGCTGCGGAAAAAGCGAAGCCGCAGAAGAAACCTCAGAAGGCACCACAGAAGAAACGGAGAAAGAGTCCAAAATATCTTTTAAATATGAAGGAGAGTATAACCGTGAGAATGGCGTAATTGTTATAGTCGACTACTATGATATACTGAAAGCTTACAAAAATCCTGACAGTGAAATAAAAGTACTTGGTATAGTGACACCCAATGCCGATGATCCCTCTACTTCTTTTCCCGCAGGCAGATATATTATAGAAAACTATAATTATTCGGTTATAAAAGAAATAGATGGTGTTACAGACTATACATTCAGGGTTAATTATCAAAGTGGATCTATTACAGAGGTGAGAGAGACCAGGCCTTCCATCAAATATGAACGGGTAGATGTTCATCCGGTCGCAGGCAGACAAGGCGTATGCGCGAACCATGATAATTACTGGGTGAGCGGATCAGGAACTCTGTCAAAATATGACCGGGATTGGAATCTTGTCGCTGAAAATACTGATCCGTTCGAAGGCTATGAGCTGGAGGTCAACCATATCGGCGATATTGATGTGTACGACAACGAGTTGTATTTGGGCGTGGAATACTTTATGGACGGCGAAGGGAAGAACATACAGGTCGCTGTCTATGATGCCGATACGCTCAAACTCAAGAGAGTTTTTCCTTTCCGCCAGGATACCGGGCAGCTGGAGTGCAGCGGAATCGCCGTAGATCCTGATTCCCGAACTGTATACATGACCTCGTGGATCGATGATGAATCAAGTGAGTATCTGTATATGTACGACCTGGATACAGGAGATTACAAAGGGAAGCTCAAGCTGGATCCGGTTCCCAGATGGCTGCAGGGCGTCGCCTATTATAAAGGCAGCCTGTATCTGACGAGTGATGACGGGGATGCCGACGAGAACGCGCCGGACCATATGTATAGGGTGGACGTCTCAGAGGACAACGAAACCGGAAGTGTTACGGAAGAAAAGGCATTTGACGATGTACTCAGGCAGGGAGAAATAGAGGGCCTGACGTTTGATAAAACGAACGCGAAGTTATTGCTTTTGTATAACAGGGGAGCAAAGATCATTGCCGGAATGCCGACCGGCTTCTATGAGGGCTATACCGAAGAAATTCATGAAGTGTTCGAATATGATATTATCACCGGGCCGTAGGTGTCCTTCCGGGCAACCCGCACGCGGCGCAGCGGCTCGCTTCGCGAGACTTAACTATTTTGCAGGTATGTACTATGAAGATAATAGATAATGACGCCTTCTATGAATATATAAAACATACAAAAGCCTGAATAAAGGATACAATGTCAATAAAGCCTATTCACAGAGCAAGCCGGCAAGATCGTCAAGGCTGTCAAAGGACAAGGATTCTTTCGAGTGTCTTTATCGGTTCTTTGCGCTGCTGCATGAACTACTTCGCAGTTCCCTGCGCATCCTCGACGCGGCTGCAGCGCACGGCGCATCTTGTCTGGCCGCCCAGATTACAGGTGAACAGGGTCAAATCCCAGTCCAGCAGAGAGGTCTCGCTGTTGCCCGTGTTCTCGATCATCTGCTCCACCGCGGTGGGCTCCACTGTCTCGCGGTTTGTCACGATGTAGTGAATGGTCAGACCTTCCACATTGGTAAAATATACGTCCACTCCGATGTCGATACTCAGAAGCCTTCCGAGATGCCGGTCAAAATTATGCGCACAGATCACGAGATCGTCCGCGTAGTAGGAGCCGACAAATCGGCAGGGAGAGATTTTCAGGCGGGCATAGTCCCATTCGGCCATGACCGGAAGAGAGAGCTCTTCGGAGGGAATCTCGAGAATGCCGATATAATCATATCCGTCGATCTCCTCGACAGGCATGGGAGTATTGGGATCCATGTAGGGAGCGGCGGTCTCGTCACTTTTCACGTTTTCATCAATTTTCTCGATGAGCTGCTCCGAGACTTGCTGTGCTGCTTCTTTGGCCCGGTTGGCATCCCAGAAATTATAGGCTGCCAGTCCGGCCGCGCCCAGAATCATAAGAATTCCTAATATGATAAGGATATTTCCTTTGCTGTTTTTCTTCATAATTGACTTGACAACCTTCCATATCAATTCATAGCTACCAAAAGAATAACGCGGCCACCGCTTTTTATCAAGTCTGACCGGTTTCCTTACCGCAGTCCCGACCCGAGCTGCTCGATGCGGCAGCTGCCCAGCAGCACGCGCACCGCGGCTTCGTACTGCACGCGGTTGTTTGCCCGCCGGATCTCTTTGAGGCATTTGGAACCTTCCGGAAAGAGCTGTCCCATGTAGAACCACAGTTCCTTCATATGGCTGAGCACCACGGCGCTTCCGGGAAGAGTTTCCGTTAGCTGCCGGTAGAGTTCTTCGTGAAATTCGGCCAGTTCCTGCCGGCTGATCAGGCTTCCTCCCTGACATTGTCTTACGAGCGACGGGTCCGCCAGAAGTCCGCGTCCCATCATCACACTGCCGATCGGCTTGCCGACTGCCCGGCAGGCAGTCTCGATCTCACTTACATCCTCGGTGCAGCAGAGATTGCCGTTATAGACTATGGGATTTACACTGTTTTGCAGGACCAGAAGGAAGGCCTCCCTGTCCGGCACTCCCCGGTACATGTCCTCGCGGCTTCGGGGGTGCACGATCAGTTCGCTGATGGGATAGCGGTTGTAGATGCGCACGAGTGCTTCCGCTTCCTGTGTGCTGTCCGTGCCAAGGCGCGTCTTGATTGAGATCCGCACCGGAGGGAGCTCCGACGGGCGCCGGGCCAGGCCGTCAAAGACGCCGTCCAGATAGGCGTCCAGCTCGTCCGTATATTTCAGGAGGCCGGAGCCTTTTTTCTTGCGCGCTACGGTCGGCATGGGGCAGCCCATGTTCAGGTTGACTTCACGGTAGCCGCGCTGCGCCAGTTCCTCCACCACCCACAGCGTCTCGTCCGCCTTACCCGAGAGGACCTGCGGCACGACGGGGACGCCGGCGTTGTTCTCGGGCGCCACGTCCTGCTTTTCCTTCGCTTTGAAGTGCTTGGTGTAGTTGGGCGCGACGAAGGGCGTGTAGTAGCGGTCCGTTCCGGGGAAGAATTTGTGGTGCGCGTTTCTGTATACGTAGCCTGTGATTCCCTCGAGGGGGGCGAAATAGTAATTCATGGGGGAAATTCCTTCTTTTATAGGTGATGGGGGCGGGACCTGGATTGTCGGTTCCATTTTAGCATAGGGGACCCGGTTGCCGATAAAAAATGTTTACAAATTCATTTCTTGCGACTATAATTGATATGTTGATTTAAAAATATTTGCCGGCGTGTCGGAATTGGCAGACGAGACAGACTCAAAATCTGTTGTCCGTGAGGGCGTGTGGGTTCGAGTCCCACCGCCGGCATCCTGAAAGGAAGTGGCTTTGATGGCCGGCTTCCTTTTTTTGTGCACTTTTGGTTTTTTGTTCAACTGGTTATATGCCGTTCATTTGTCTTGACATATCCGGTTAGTAATGCTAAACTAACCTAGTTAAAAAATGCTAACCGGAAGAGACTTTGGACGGCGGTGACATA
>JAFUFL010000070.1 GCA_017469935.1 Lachnospiraceae bacterium | reverse complement strand
ATGGCACCGTCACTGTCCAGCGTGCGATTGTTAAAAAAAGCAATGGCAAGTGGGTCGAGAAGAAAACCAACAAGACCGTAAAGTCGCACAGGACCGTCGTCCTCCCGCCCCAGGTCATCGCTGGCATAGATCTGTCGCACGATCCGATCATATCACTGAATCCCGATCAGCTCTCGAAGCGGTTTCGGAAGGCCATCAAACACGCTGGCATGCCCCAGGCCTTCTGCCTTCATGCGCTCCGGCACTACTACGTAAGTATAGCGCACGTCCTCGGAATCCCGGACGCCTATGTCATGAAAATGGGAGGATGGCAGACGGACTATGTCATGAAGCGGAATTACAGGTCGACTCTGACCGACGTGGAGAAGAAGGAGCAGGCGAAGCTGAATAAACACTTCGCAAAGATGTTCTGAATCTTGGTTGCATTTTGGTTGCATAGAATCGAAAAACAATCGTTTTTACACAATAAAAATTGGTTGCCATCCAATAGATGATAGTGCCGAAAAAGCCCATAAATAAAGGAAAAACCGGGAACTCGGCTACAACACCTTGTTCCCGGTTTAAGCGGAGGACATGGGATTCGAACCCACGCGCCGGTATTAGCGGCCTATCGCATTTCGAGTGCGACCTCTTCGACCTCTTGAGTAATCCTCCGTATCGCCATTCATTATATGGCACAACCGCGGACAAGTGCAAGAAGAATTTATTATTCATCCGCTATATTTCATTAACATGGTATATAATTAGAGATAGCAACCGTTAACCGGAATCCGTTCAACACTGCCTCAGGAGGTCTTCCATGCAGCTGTTTAGTATTACATTTGTCGATGTTGTTCAATTGTTCCTCTGGATCCTCTCCTCCATCGGCCTCTACCGGATCTTCCGGAAGTTCCACATTGAAGGCTGGTGGGCCTTTGTGCCCGGCGCCCGCATCTACTGGCTGGCCCGCTGCGCGGACCGAGAGAGCGACGGTAAAGTCGCCATGATCTTCGAGCTTCTGACCTATCCGGTCGCGATCGTCGCCCAGCTGATGAATGAAGATCTGGAATTTGTCAGGTACTTTATGATCCTGTTCTTCTTTTTCCTGATCATAGGCCTGATCTACAAGGCCAGGATCTGTTTCGACCTGTGCGGGGATCTCAAGGTCTCCAAGGTCTGGGGCTGGCTGTGGGTATTTGCCGAAGCCATTCCCGCCCTGATCTGGGGATTCAGCGACAAATTTACGCCCAGCAAGGCGCTTCTGAGATACAACGGCCTCGATCCGATCCTCTCCGAAGAGCAGATTCGCGAGCTCGAACAGGTCTCCGGAAGTACACGGAACGGCCTCTCGGTCAAGATCGAGGACCGCACGGTCCGCAATTTTCTGGATAAGCGGTATCTTCTTCGCGAGATCTTTATGAGCATAGAGCCCGGACACATGGTCCTTCTGCTGGGCGGATCCGGGTCCGGCAAGACTACCTTTATAAATGCCGTCACCGGCTATGAGAAGGCAAACGCCGAGATCCTTCTCGGCGGCATGGATGTCTACAGCGAATACGACAAGATGAAGTATTCCATAGGGTTCGTGCCTCAGCTGGATCTTATGCGGGGCAATGACACCGTTTACCGGACGCTCATGGATGCCGCTTTCCTGCGCCTCCCCTCGGATACTCCTCTGTCGAAACTCATAGAGCGCGTGAACACCGTTCTGGAGCAGTTCGGACTCAATTCCGTCAAGAACAACCTGGTGGAGAAGCTCTCCGGCGGCCAGCGCAAGCGCCTGTCCATCGCCATGGAATACATCAGCGACCCTTTCCTCTTTGTGCTGGATGAGCCGGACTCCGGCCTGGACGGCGTCATCGCCAGGGACCTCATGAAGCACCTGCGCCGCATCGCCGACCAGGGCAAAATAGTGATCGTCATCACCCATACTCCCGACCGCGTGGTGGACCTCTTTGACGATCTGATCGTGCTGGCCAAGGACTCCCGCAGGACCGGACGGCTGGCCTTTTACGGCAGCATTAAGGAAGCCCGGGAATTCTTCGGACAGGACAGCATGGAAGGCATCCTCCGTCTCATAAACCAGAAAGACGAAGGCGGCGAAGGCCGGTCCGATGAATTTGTCGTCAAATATGTGGAAAGGCAGGTGGCGAAATGAATACCAAAGAAGCAGCTCCGAATCAGCCGGCCGACAAGAATTCGCCCGAGAGCACCCAGTTCAAGCTCATGTCCGGGAATCACCGCGGACGCCTCGCCCAGATCCCGATCTACCTGGGAAAAAATTTCCGGATGTTCATCTATCAGACCGACTGGAAGGTACTTCCCATGTCGGCCCTGATCGCCGGCCTGATCGCGTCGGTTGTAGGTGAAAACATGTTTGTGACCATGGAGGGACAGTTCCAGTGCTCTCTGGCGCTGACCTGCGTCTGCATCTGGAACGGGTTCTTCAACTCGATCCAGTCCGTCTGCCGCGAGCGTCCCATCATAAAGAGAGAGCATCGCGCAGGCATGCACATTTCTTCCTATGTGGCCGCGCATCTGATCTATCAGATGTTCCTGTGCGCCGCCCAGGCCCTGATCACCGTCTCCGTATGCAAGACCATCGGCATCAAGTTCCCGACGGAAGGCTTTATCACGAAATGGTTCCTGGTGGACATCTGGATCACCATATTCCTGATCACCTATGCCTCGGACATCACTTCTTTGTTTATCTCCTGTGTCGTGCACAATACGACCACGGCAATGACAGTCATGCCCTTTATGCTGATCTTCCAGCTGGTCTTCTCCGGCGGCGCCTTTACACTGTCCGGTCCCGCCGCCTGGATGACCAACCTCACCATCAGTAAGTACGGACTCGTGGCGCTCTGCGCGCAGGGCAATTACAACTCCCTCAAGTCCGTCCTGCTCTGGAACACCATCTTCCGGGTCCGCGAGAGCAGTCCCGAACTCAAGGAAGCGCTCCGTCAGGTCGAGAGAGCCGGAAAGCTTGAAGAGATCCTCCAGCGCAGCGGCGAAGCCATGCAGGAGACCGCCTACGAAATGACGAAGAGCAATATTTTCTCCTGCTGGGCACACCTGATCCTGTTCACGGTCATCTTTGCCGTGCTCTGCGTCATTGTCCTCGAATTTATTGACAACGACAGGCGCTGAATACTCCATTTAGACCTAAATGCTCCCGCAGCGCACTTGTTAATTGTTTGCCCGTCCCGATAGTGATAATATCTAAGTTAATCAATCTTATGTCCACTATGAAGGAGGAGCATAAAATGTTCAAGTTATGGAGCAAACTCGGTGCCTTTGCAGGCGGGGTCCTGTTCGGCACGGCAGGCATCGCTATTTTGAAAAGTGAGGATGCCAAGAATTTATATACACACTGCACCGCTGCCGTAAAGCGCGGCTGCGACAGTGTTATGAAGACAGCGACTACACTCAAGGAGAACTGCGAGGATATCAGCGCGGCCGCCGATGAGATCAACGAGGAGCGTATGCGCCGCAAGGAAGAGAAAGAGATTGCCGACGCGAGGGCGATTCTCGCTTCCCACGGGGAAAATGCACAAATTGAAGAGAAGAATTCCTAATATTGTCTTGGAATGATCCATTCAGGTAAGGCAGGTCCGCTACGGGGCCTGCCTTCCTTATTAAGTACAGACCATAAGAGAAAAACAATATGAAATGCAGAATCTTACATGAGACCTCCAGGCGCATGCGCGTGCATATGATCAGCCGGAGGATGACTCTCGAGCAGGCCGACCTGCTCGAATACTACCTGAGAAACAAGCCCTTTATCACGGATGTCAAGGTCAATGACCGGACCGGCGATGCGATCATCTTCTACCGCCGGGAGGAAGGACGGCGCGAAGACGTCATTGACGCCCTGCGCCGCTTTAACTACGACGACGCGAGAGCCGCGCAGCTGGTCCCGGAGCAGACCGGAAGGGCGCTCAGCCGGCAGTATGAAGAAAAACTGGTCATGCTGGTGGCCGGATACGGATTCCGAAATCTCTTTCTTCCCGCCCCTCTGCGGAGTGCCTGGGCCGTCCTGAGAAGCATCCGCTTTATCACCGAGGGCCTCAAGAGCCTCCTGCGCGGGAAACTGAACGTCTCCGTCCTGGATGCCACCGCCATTACCGCGTCCATGGTGCGGGGCGACTTTTCGACAGCCTCCTCGGTCATGTTCCTGCTCACCGTGGGCGAAGTGCTGGAAGAATGGACGCACCGCAAGTCGGTGGATGACCTGGCAAGGTCCATGTCCCTCAAAGTCGACAAAGTGTGGCTCCGCGCCGAGAGCGGCGAGATCCTGGCCGATGTCCGCAGCGTAAAGCCCGGCGACGAGATCATCGTCCACACGTCCAATGTCATTCCCCTGGACGGCAAGGTCATCGAGGGCGAGATCACGGTCAACCAGGCTTCTATGACCGGAGAATCCGTTCCTGTCGCCAAGTCCGCCGGCGGCTATGTCTACGCGGGCACCGTCGTCGAGGAAGGCGACGCCGTGATCGAAGTGACAAAGGCGTCCGGAAGCGGCAAATATGACCAGATCGTCCGCATGATCGAAGAGTCCGAAAAGCTCAAGTCCAACACAGAGACAAAAGCTTTCCACCTGGCGGACCGCCTGGTTCCTTACAGCCTGGGCGGCACGATACTCACCTGGCTTCTGACACGCAATGCAAACAGAGCGCTGTCTTTCCTCATGGTGGACTTCTCCTGCGCTCTCAAGCTCTCCATGCCTCTCTCCGTGCTCTCCGCCATCCGCGAGGCCGGCGAGTGCGATATCACGGTCAAGGGAGGGAAATTCCTGGAAGCAGCAGCAAAAGCGGACACGGTTGTCTTCGATAAGACCGGCACGCTTACCCATGCGACCCCCAAAGTTGTCGAAATAGTGACCTTTGGCGGGGCCGACGAGACCGAGTGCCTGCGTCTGGCCGCCTGCCTGGAGGAGCATTACCCGCACTCCATCGCCAACGCGGTGGTCGGGGAAGCTGCGGAGCGCGGCATCGTACACGACGAAATGCACTCCAAGGTGCAGTATGTCGTCGCCCACGGCATTTCCTCTTCCGTAGACGGCAAGAAGACGCTGATCGGAAGCTACCACTTTATTTTTGAAGATGAGGGCTGCACTGTGCCGCCGGGCGAGGAGCACAAGCTTCAGGAGCTCTCTCCCGCCTACTCCCACCTGTACCTGGCGCTGGACGGCGTTCTCATCGCGGTGCTGTGCATTTTCGATCCGCTTCGAGCAGAAGCCCCGGAGATCATCAACAAGCTCCACGCTCTCGGCATCCGCAAAGTCTGCATGATGACCGGCGACAACAGGCGCACCGCGGAGGCGATCGCCTCTTCGCTGCACATCGACGAGTTCCACGCGGAAGTTCTGCCCGATGACAAAGCCGCCTTCGTGAAGGCGGAGCGCGGCGGAGGACACACCGTGATCATGGTCGGCGACGGCGTCAACGATGCCCCTGCCCTCTCCGAGGCGGATGTGGGCGTTGCCATCAGCGACGGAGCCGCCATCGCCAGAGAGGTGGCGGATATCACGATCAGTACGGACAACCTGGGTCAGCTCCTGATCCTGCGAAAGCTCAGTACGCAGCTGATGAACCGCATCAATTTCCACTACCGCTTTATCATGACCTTCAACGCGCTGCTGATCGCGCTCGGGGTTTTCGGTATTTTGCCGCCCGCTTCGTCGGCGCTTCTGCACAACGGGTCCACCATCGTGACCGGGCTCTGGAGCATGACGAATCTGCTGGAGGATAAAGAAAAGAACAGGAATCAGTAATCTGTTTGCACTTAAAAAGCAGAGGCCGTTTCGACCTCTGCTTTTTTTTATGACAATATTGAAGGAGTTCTGTTTTAATGCGCCGGCGCCTCACAGGCTTTTTATGCCAGCGCCGCTCCCAGAGCCTTGCAGGCCTCTGTCGCGTCGTCATCGGGCTCGTTGTTAGCCATTACGCTGTCAACAACCAGAGTGGCACCTGCATCGCGGGCCTCGTCTTCCCACAGGCGCATCCACTCGCCGTCGCCCCATCCATAGGAGCCGAACAGAGCGATCTTCTTGCCGGACAGAGCGCCCTTGACATCGTCCCACATGGGCTGATACTCAGCTTCCTCGAGCTGCTCGGCGCCCATTGCGGGGCATCCGAATGCGATTCCGTCATACTCTGCCACTGCATCTGCCGTGAAATCAGAAGGTCCCATCATGACGGCTTCTCCGCCTTTTCCCTTGATTCCGTCCGCTACGGCGTTGGCCATTGCCTCTGTGTTGCCTGTTCCGCTCCAATAAACGACTGCTACTTTGCTCATGATTTCTTACTTCCTTTCCTAAAAGTAATTTCTACAGCTTTCAGGGCTGCAGTAAAAATAAATATGTATCAACACCGCAAAAGTCGGCGTGATTGACTTGTCAGCTCACGATCAGGCTCCGCAGGGAAGCCCCCTTGCGCCACATCCTGTTGTAAACTTTGGTGCACTTCTCGTAACTGGCGAAGGTCTTCTTGGCCTTCTCCACGTCGCCGTAGACTTTCCAGAAGCCCAGATATTTGCAATTCTCGGCGTGGTTGTCGATGAATCCGCGCACGTCTTCGGGCGGATAACTGAGAAAGAGTCCGATTTCGTGCGGAAAATCCTTGGCGCTGCGGAGCTTGCTGATCAGCTCCACGACGCAGCGGTCCGAGTCGCTGCTCTCGTAGCCGACTTCCCTCAGGATCTTTGCCGCTTCGTTCCCGGACAGGTCCTTTTTGAGATCCTCGATCCTGTACAGGTACAGAAGCACCGTCCGGTCGCTGTAGCGAAGAGGCAGGACGCGGAGTCCTTTCGGCACCAATATTTTGTTAAGGCGGCGCAGATCGTCTCTCACTTCCTCCCGGCTCTCATAGGGATAAGAGAACATATTTCCGGTCTTGAGCCCGGCCAGTGTCGGCGACCCGCACCTGATCAAAAGTTCATCTGACATTTCTGCCCCCAGCACATTTTTCCCAATTCATGCATATTTTGCCCGGCTCGTTTTCCGGGCCATCGCATTTTCCAAATCAGCCGGCGTACTTCTCAAGGATCGTGCGAAGCGCGGAGACCGACGCGGTCTTGGAATGTTCCACCGCGGTGCCGCAGCCTTTGATCTCGTTCTGCGCGTTCTTGAGCACTTTGTGGGAGAGCGCGCCGGTAAAGCAGATCATCAGGTCGGGATTCCCCAGTTTGTTCTTGAGGCTCCCCGAAGGCTTTATAAAAACCTTCGCTTTGCAGTTGTATTCTTTACAGAGATCCTTGTACTGTCTCTCCATACATTCATTTCCGCCCAGGATAATAACGCTCATGTGTACCTCCTGAAATTGGATGCTTTTAATTAGTTAGCCTTACTTAACCTCGCTGGTTAATTATAGCTAACTCGCATGGTGCTTCTCTACTCCAAAGAGGCATGAAATTTCCCGCCTCTGGTGCAAGTCAAAAGAGTGTCTGCTATACTGTAATTAATCAGTTCGCGCTCCCGATGCAAAGCATTCGGGCTGTGAAATACTGAACGGAAACCACTATTACCAGGCTCGCAGAGCGAGCCGCTGCGCCGCGTGCGGGTTGCCCGAAGGGCAGCTTCTTCCTTTCCGCACGCGTGTGCATCGGGTAACACAGTGGGGGATATCCCACCTGTGTTACGTGCGTTCAACATTGGCCGGGCAAAGAATCTGCCCGGCTCATCGTATTGGGGAGGTCTGAAATGTTAAAGGATTTTGTCAAAGCCGTGCAGCCCGAAGGGGATGAGTTTAAGAAGGAGCTCAAGGAGGCACAGGAAAAACTGTTCCGTTATCAGATGCAGATCAAGGAGGCGAAACTCCCGGTAATGGTCATCTTCGAAGGCTGGGGTGCCGCCGGCAAAGGAAGCGTCATCGGCCGGGTGATCAAGAGTATTGATCCCCGCTTCTTCAGGGTCAAGACTATGAACAGTCCCACTCCCGAAGAGAAGCGCTACCCTTTCCTGCACAGATATCTGCTGGAGATCCCGGAAGCCGGAAAATTCGCATTTTTCGACACCTACTGGATGAATGAAGTGACCACACAACTGATGGAAGGCGAGCTGAGCGAGCATGATTACAAGCAGCGCGTCCGCAGCATCAACACCGCCGAGCGGTCTCTCACCGACAACGGCTACCTGGTGATGAAGTTCTTCTTCCATATCAGCAAAAATGAGCAGAAAAAGCGTCTCAAGGCCCTTCTGGCGAACGAGAACACCAGCTGGAGAGTCATCGCGGATGACCTTCACGAGAATAAGCACTATAAAGAATACCTTGATGTCTATGAGCAGTACCTCGAGGACACGGACCGCGCTGCCGCCCCCTGGTACATCATCGATGCGAGCAATAAGAAGTGGGCCGAGCTTCAGGTCCTGCGCTTCCTCAATCAGGGAATCGACACGGCGCTCAAGAATCACGCCCTGGCGGCGCCCATACGGCAGAACGTCTTCCCCCTGAATTCGATCCCCAAGCTCTCCGAGGTGTCCCTGGACGACAAGGTCCTCACCAAAGAGGAGTACGACAAAGAACTGGACCGCCTGCAGGAAGAACTCAGCGGCCTTCACAACATTCTTTACCGCAAAAAGATCCCGGTCATCATCGCCTATGAAGGATGGGATGCGGCCGGCAAGGGCGGCAACATCAAGAGGATCACGAGCGCCCTCGATCCCCGCGGCTATGAGGTCCACCCCATCGCCAGCCCCGAGCCCCACGAGAAAGCCAGGCACTTCCTCTGGAGATTCTGGAACAGGGTTCCCAAGGACGGCCACATCGCTATTTTCGACCGCACATGGTACGGCCGCGTCATGGTCGAGAGGCTGGAGGGCTTCTGCAGCGAGAACGACTGGCAGAGAGCCTATAACGAGATCAACGAGTTTGAGAAGGAACTCGCCGACTGGGGCGCCGTCGTCATCAAGTTCTGGGTGCAGATCGACAACCAAACCCAGTTGGAGCGCTTCACGGACCGCCAGAATACCCCCGAGAAACAGTGGAAGATCACGGACGAGGACTGGCGCAACCGCGAGAAGTGGGACCAGTACGAGACCGCCGTCAACGAGATGCTGCAAAAGACCAACACTTCCTACGCGCCCTGGTATATCCTGGAGTCCAACGACAAGAAATATGCGCGCATCAAGGCTCTTCAGATCGTAGTCGATTCGATCCGCAAGGCCTGCAAAGAGAAGGACTGAATCGAATAGCGCAGCGGCTCGCTCCGCGAGCCTTACACACAGATTACAAATGAAAAAAGCACACAAACCAAGCGCCCCGGCCTTTGAAAGGCCGGGGCTTTTTTGCCGCAATCTTTATACCATCTTTATATCCATCTTAATACCCTTATCCCCGTTTAATGCCCCGCCCACTATAATTTGAACCACAGAGGAAAGGAGAACAGGAATGCAGCTCACAAAAAATTTGAGAGTCTCCTCTTTTCAGATCATTACGGGGAGTTTTCTCGTGATCATCCTGCTGGGCGCCTTTATGCTCACGCTCCCCGTTTCTTCCGCGGACGGCGTCTGGACGCCGTTCGGAGACGCTCTCTTTACTTCAACATCCGCCATCTGTGTGACCGGACTGGTCGTACAGGACACATTCCGCTACTGGTCGCTCTTTGGCAGGCTGATCATACTGTTTCTGATCCAGATCGGCGGCCTCGGAACGATCACTCTCGCCGTTGTCGCCACCGTGCTGGCCGGACGCAAGGTGAGCCTTTTTCAGCGCAGCATTTTGAGGGACGCCGTCAGCGCTGACCAGGTCGGCGGTATTGCGCGTTTTGCTCTTTTTATCCTGTCGGGCACCCTGACAGTGGAGTTTCTGGGCGCTGCCGCTCTCTTCCCTGTTTTTTTGCGAAAATATCCGTTGCCGAGGAGCCTTTTCTATTCCCTGTTTCATTCGATCTCGGCCTTCTGCAACGCAGGTTTTGATCTTATGGGAGAGGAGCAGCCGTATTCCTCCCTGACCGGCTTTACCGGAAGCATTCCGGTCAATCTGATCATCATGTCACTGATCGTTCTGGGCGGTCTCGGTTTCCGGACCTGGGAAGACATCCGCGCGAATAAACTCCGGCTTCACAAGTATCGTCTCCAGACCAAAATGATCCTGGTGACTTCCGCGGTCCTGATCTTCCTTCCGGCCATCGCTTTTTTCATCATTGAGTACCCTGGCCTCCCCCTCAAAGAAAGAGTCCTGGCGTCTCTTTTCCAGTCGGTCACCACCAGAACGGCCGGTTTCAACACCACCGACTACGCGCAGTTTACGGAGAGCGGAAAGCTGCTGAGCATAATCCTCATGCTGATCGGCGGCTCCCCCGGATCCACGGCGGGCGGCATGAAGACTACGACAATCGCGGTGCTGCTCCTCAATGCGCACGGAACTTTTCGACACAGAGACGAGGCCTCCGCGTTTTCGCGACGCATCAGCGACCGGACTGTCAAAATAGCGGCGACCATTTTCGCCCTCTACCTCGGCCTGTTCACTCTCAGCGCCATAATCATCAGTCTCGCCGAGTCGCTCCCTCTGCTCACCTGCATGTTTGAGGCGGCCTCCGCCATCGGCACTGTCGGTCTTACACTCGGCATCACGCCGCAGCTGAGCGCGCTCTCCAGAGGAATTCTTATTTTTCTTATGTATTTTGGCAGAGTCGGCGGACTGACTCTGATCTATGCGGCCGTGCCTTCGCAGAGGATGAGAAACCAGAGGCTCCCGCTTGAGAACGTCGCGGTGGGCTGATATCCGCGGGGCGAATTTGATCCGCCGGGCGAACGAGGCAGAGGCGCGAAAGGCCCCCCCCCGCCCAGGAATCTGAAATGGAGGATTTAATATGAAGTCAATACTGATCATAGGACTGGGCAGGTTCGGAAGACACTGCGCCAGAAAACTGAACGAGATGGGCCATCAGGTCATGGCCGTCGATATGCTCGAAGAGCGCGTGGACGCGGTCCTTCCCTATGTGACGGACGGGCTGATCGGCAACAGCACGCGCGCCGACTTCATGCAGACCCTGGGGGTCCGCAATTATGACGTGTGCATCGTTGCGATCGGCGACGATTTCCAGTCTTCCCTGGAGACAACGGCCCTTCTCAAGGATCTGGGCGCCCAGCACGTGGTGGCAAGAGCCGCGAGAGATGTACACGCGAGGTTCCTTGCCGGTAATGGCGCCGACGAGGTGATCTATCCCGAAAGACAGCTTGCCGAATGGACGGCAATACGCTATAGTTCAAACCATATTTTGGACTATACTCCTCTCGGAGAAGAGTATGCGGTCTATGAAATGTCGATCCCCGATAACTGGACCGGAATGAGTCTGGCTTCCCTGGATCTGAGGCGCAAGCATAAGATCAACGTATTTGCCATCAAGCAAGGCGAACTGCTGATCACCGACATCAACCCCGACGCCCCTCTTCGCAGGAATCAGACCCTGATGGTCATTGGAAAGAACAAGGACGTCGATAAATGTTTCCATTAAGATCTGATAACAGGCATATGGGCGGCAAAATACAGAAAAGCCCCCTTTTCACAGTTCCGGGCGCCGCAAACAGCAGAAATCTCGTTCTCGATTTTCTGATCTACAACGGCGTTCTGGCCGTCTGCACGCTGGTGGGACTGCTCTTTCGCTCCCTCGGGTTTTCGGACGCGACGATCATATCCGTCTATATTTTGGGCGTATTGATCTCCGCCGTGCTGATCACAAACTACATCAGCAACTTCATTGTGTCCTTCGAGGCGATGATCGTCTTCAACTTCTTCTTCACGCAGCCGCTGTTTACGCTCCACGCCTACGACGCGGAATATCCCGTCACTTTCGTCGTCATGCTGATCGTCTCCTACATATCCTGTACCATTGCGGCCAGGCTCAAGGCGATCGCCAGGCAGTCCGACGCCATGTACGCCCGCACAAAACTTCTGTTTGATACGGCGAGTCAGCTCCACAAGCTGAGCGGATACGACGAGATCCTCTTCACGACAGGCGCGCAGCTCACCAAACTCATGAACAAACAGGTCTGCCTGTACGACCAGAGCAGGGGCGCCGACACCTGCCTTGTCTTCTCTCCCGGAAAGTCTTCTCCCGAGGAACTTCCCACAGACGGCAAAAGTCTGCCGGCCGTAAAGCGGGTCTTTATGACAGGAAATGAAGCCGGAAGCGGAACGGACGAGTTTCCCGCCAATCCCATGCGTTTTCTTCCCGTCAGCAGCCATGACCGGGTATACGCCGTCGCCGCTTACAGCGCGGAAGATGAATCGGATGACCGTACCGGCCAGTTTGACCGGGGCCTGATCGTCTCCGTGCTCGGCGAGTGCTCCATGGCGCTCGAAAAGGAGCGCATACAGCGGGAGAAAGAGGAAGAAGTGCTGCGGCGCCGCAATGAAAAGCTGCGCGCGGACCTTCTGCGCTCCATCTCCCACGACCTGCGGACGCCGCTCACCTCCATATCGGGAAACGCCAGCAATCTCCTCACCTCGGCAGATACTCTCGACGAGGCGACGCGCCGGCAGCTCTATCAGGATATCTACGACAATTCCACATGGCTCAGCAGTCTGGTCGAAAACCTGCTGGCCGTCAGCCGCATCGAAGACGGGACCATGCAGCTGCACCGAAGCCCGGAGCTTCTGGACGACATCATCTCCGAGGCGCTCCTTCACATCGACCGAAGAAGCAGCGCTTACAGGATCCTGTTCGAGCCCTCTGCGGACCCGATCATCGTCGATGTGGACGGCCGGCTGATCGTGCAGGTCCTCATCAACCTCATAGATAACGCGATCCGATACACCCCTCCGGGCACGACCATCCGGATCCGGAGCGAGAATCTCCGAGACTGCGCCAAAGTCTCTGTCTCCGACGACGGACCCGGCATCCCGGATGAGGAGAAAGACCGGGTGTTCGCAATGTTTTACAGCGGTTCCCGGAAAGTGACCGACTCCAAGAGAAGCCTCGGCCTGGGACTGGCCCTCTGCCGCTCCATCGTCCGCGCGCACGAGTGCGAGATCATGCTGGACGACAACCTGCCGCACGGCTGCGTCTTTTCCTTTACACTGCCCATTAAGGAGGTCTCACTTCATGAATAAATTTATGGTCCTGGTCGTGGAGGATGACAAGCTCATACAGAACCTGATGGCCACGACGCTCGATATCCACAACTACCGCTATCTGACCGCTTCGAGCGCCTCGGACGCGCTCCTGCAGATCACGTCCCACAATCCGGACGTCATCTTCCTGGATCTGGGCCTGCCGGATATGGATGGCGTGGACCTGATCCGCAAGATTCGCACCTGGTCGGCGACGCCGATCATCGTCATCAGCGCCCGCAGCGAAGACGCGGACAAAATCGAAGCCCTGGACGCCGGCGCTGACGACTATCTGACCAAGCCTTTCTCCGTGGACGAGCTCCTGGCAAGGCTCCGGGTCACCCAGAGACGCCTCGCCGCGTCGCAGGGGACCTTGCCCTCCCATATATTTGAAAACGGAGACCTCAAGGTCGATTTTGCCGCGGGGACCGCTTACCTGGGCGGCGAAGAGCTCTCCCTGACTCCGATCGAATACAGGCTGCTCTGTCTGTTTTGCAAGAACATCGGCAAAACATTGACCCACACCTACCTGACGGACGCCATCTGGGGCGGCACCTTCGACAGCGATCTCGCTTCCCTGAGGGTCTTTATGGCTTCCCTGCGAAAGAAGATCGAAAAAGACACCACGCACCCGCAGTATATTCAGACCAGAATCGGCGTCGGATACCGAATGAACAGAGTTTAGGGCGGAGGGGGTTCATGCCCCGGCGACATTTCGTGCTCTGCCCCAGGTTTTGGGCCCTGCCCGAGGTTTCGGGCTCTGCCTCAGTTTTTTGGCCCTGCCCAAAGGAGGTATGCTATGCGTGACATTTTATTATTTGTTTTTTTCCTGCTCGATGCTTCTCTTATCGGATATATGCTCTGGAAACTCTGAAAAAGATAGATTTTGTTCCAAATCTGTTATATGATAGAAAAATCGACGAAATTAGAAGGAGGCTTTCATTTTGGAACAAAATCAACGCGGTTCATTCACAGGCAAACTGGGATTTGTCCTCTCCGCAGCCGGCGCGTCCGTCGGCCTGGGAAATATCTGGAGATTCCCTTACCTGGCAGCCAAGTATGGCGGCGGCGCATTTCTTCTTGTCTATATCATCCTTGCCCTTACTTTTGGCTACACGATGATCATCGCAGAGACTGCCATCGGGCGCTCTACACAGAAGAGTCCCGTGAGCGCCTTCCGCTTTTACAGTAAATCTCCCTACGCCAAAGCCGGCGGCTGGCTCAACGCCATCGTGCCGATGCTGATCTGTCCCTATTACTCCGTAATCGGAGGCTGGGTCTGCAAATACCTCTTTGCATTCCTCACCACAGATATGGACGCGATCACCTCAGATACTTTTTTCACGGATTTCATCACAAACGGAGTTTCCGCAGAGCTCTGGTTCTGCGTATTTCTGGCTCTCACTCTTGCCATCATCTACATGGGTGTGGAAAACGGCATTGAGAGAGTCTCCAAGTTCATGATGCCGATCCTGCTGGTTCTGGCAATTGTGATCAGTGTGTACACCATATCGCGCCCCGGCGCCATGGCCGGCGTCGCCTACCTGCTGATCCCTCATCTGGAGAACTTCTCCTGGATGACAGTCGTGTCCGCCATGGGCCAGATGTTCTATTCCCTGTCCATCGCCATGGGTATTCTGATCACCTTCGGCTCCTACATGAAAAAGGATGTCAGCATTGAAGATTCCACCCGTCAGGTTGAGTTCTTCGATACGGCCATCGCTATTTTGGCAGGCATGATGATCATTCCCGCGGTCTTCGCCTTCTCCGGCGGCGACCCGGAGCACTTAAACGCGGGGCCTTCCCTCATGTTCATAACAATGCCCAAGATCTTCGCGAGCATGGGCTTCGGACGCATGATCGGAATCCTGTTCTTCACGCTGGTGCTCTTCGCGGCGCTGACAAGCTCCATCGCTCTCACGGAGAGCGCGGTGTCCACCATCGCGGATGAATTCAAGTGGAGCCGCTTCAAGTGCACCACAGTCATGGCTGTGATCATGCTGGCGCTCGGAACGCTCTCCTGCCTAGGCTACGGCCCGCTGGCGTTCATCACCATCATCGGAATGCCGTTCCTGGATTTCTTCGATTTCCTCACCAATTCCGTGATGATGCCCATCGCGGCGCTGGCCATCTGCCTGCTGGTGACAAGATGCATGGGCCTCGAGCGGCTCGAGCAGGAAGTCGAGGTCGACGGACATCCCTTCCGCCGCAAGAAGATCTTCCGGGTCATGATCCGCTATATCGCGCCCATCTTCGTTCTGATCATTCTGCTCAGTTCCATCGCGAACGCGTTCGGGCTGATCTCGATGTGACACGGTTTTTGTGTCACGGGGACGTATCTAGTGACACATTTTTCACGGGAGTGCTGTACTGCTGCAGCACTCCCGTGTTTTATGTTGGAGGGGATTTGGGGGAGATTGCGGGTGATACTGGCTTTCGCGGGTGATACTGCTGATTGAGTGCTGCTAGTGATACTAACTGCGGCATTTGATTAGCAGAATCTTTTCAAAACTGTCAGACTGCTGAATGAGTGCCGCTAGAGGTAGCAACTGCGGCATTTGATTAGCAGAATCTCCTCAAAACAGTCAAACTGCCGAATACCTGCCGCTGGTGATGGTAACTGCGGCATTTGATTGGCAGAATCTTCTCAGAGCTGTCAGACTGCCGTTCGAGTAGCGGCCGAAGATCCTCCACAACCACCTGACCGTCATTATATGAGAAATCAAGTCTGATTGACGCCCGAGTGGTTGTGGAACTACCTCCACGACCACCTGAGCGTCACTATAAGAAAAATCAAGCCTGACTGACGCCCGAATGGCTATAGAACTTCCTCCACAACCACTTGAGCGTCACTATAAGAAAATCAAGCCTGACTGACGCCCGAGTGGTTGTGGAGACACCTCCACGACCACTTGAGCGTCACTACAAGACCAAATCAAGCCTGACTGACGCCCGAATGCTTGTGGAACTCCCTCCACAACCACTTGAACGTCACTATATGAGAAAACAAGCCTGACTGACGCCCGAGTGGTTGTGGAACTTCCTCCACGACCATTTGAGCGTCACTATATGAAAAATCAAGTCTGACTGACGCCCATGTGGTTGTGGAACTACCTCCACAACCACCTGAGCGTCACTATAAGAGAAATCAAGTCCGACTGACGCCCGCGTGGTTGTGGAACTTCCTCCACAACCACTTGAACGTCACTATAAGACAAATCCCCCCTGACTGACGCCCGAGTGGTTGTGGAGATACCTCCACAACCACTTGAACGTCACTATGAGACAAATCAAGCCTTACTGACGCCCTAATGGTCGTGGAGATACCTCCACGACCACCTGAGCGTCACAATAAGACCCAATCAAGCCCAACTGACGCCCGAGTGGCTATAGAACTACCTCCACGACCACCCGAGCGTCACCATAAGAAAAACCAAGTCCGCCAGACATAAAAGCGCCGCTGAAACCATCTCCGGCGGCACTCTTTTCTGAATTCATCCCCCCAAATGTGTCATTAGATACGTCCCCCTGACACACCCAAAAATGTGTCACTTGATACGTCCCCCTGACACACCTGACACATCACATCGCAATCTCCGTATCCGCCACTCTCATCGTCGACTTCCTGTGCGACACAAGCAGCACCGTCTTGCCCTTAGCTTCCTCCTTGAGAGCCTTAAGGATAACAGTCTCATTGAGGCTGTCCAGGTTGCTGGTGGGCTCATCGAGCAACATGAAAGGCGCATCGTGCAGGAAAGCCCTCGCAAGGCCGATCCTCTGCCGCTCGCCGCCCGAGAGCGTGTCTCCGAGCTCGCCTACATTGGTTTCGTAGCCGTCGGGAAGCGTCATGATCCAGTCGTGCACAGAAGCTTTTCTGCAGGCTTCTTCGATCTCTTCCTGCGTCGCGTCCAGCTTTGCGATCCGAATGTTGCCAGCAATTGTGTCCTTAAACATCTCCGTATCCTGCGTCATGTATCCCTGCATGTCGCGCAGGTTGGTGGTATTGATCTCCCGCAGGTCGACAACATTGCGCCCGGATGCGCCGGAAACGGGATCGTCCACAATTCCGATCCGGCCGTCTTTCACATCCCAGAATCGCATCAGGAGCTTCATGAGCGTAGATTTTCCGCAGCCGCTCTCTCCCACGATCCCGATGATCTGATTCTCATGGATGCTCAGTGAAAAATTGCTGAGCACATTCTCGCGTCCGTAGCCGAAAGTGACTTTGCGGCAGTCCGCGCCGTGGAATTCGACCTCCTCCTGTCCCGTGATCTCTTCCGTCTCAGGCTCCTCTTCCAGGATCGCGAGCACGCGAGCTCCGGAGGCGACGGTGTTCTGCAAGGTTGTACCCAGGCTAGCCAGCGCCGACACGGGGCCAAAAGAGGACAAAAGCGCCAGTACCGGCAGCAAAAATCCGTCAAAACCAACCTTGCCGTTCATATAGAGCCAGCCCGCCGCCGCGACCATCAGCACGTCGAAGACCAGAATAAAAGTGTTGGCGATGGCCAAATTCAGGCCCGTCAGGCGGTTCAGTGCGTTCTGGTGCCACAACAGCGTCTTGGACTGCTGCCGCATAGCCGCCATCCTGCTCTTGCTGACGTCGTACTGAATCGTCTCGTCAAGTCCGCGAATGTTCTCGAGGACGCAGGAGGAGAGATCCGCCGAATGCTTCCGGACTTTGTCGCCCATGTTCCCGCTGACGCCCGAGATAATGACCGGCACCACGATGCCGACACACAGAAAGGCGGCTAGCGCCAAAAGGCCGAGCCCGATGTGGAACGTGCCGATATAAATGCACATCACGGTCTCCACGATAAGCGCGATGCAGATGGGCGAAATGGTGTGTGCGTAAAACACTTCCAGAAGCTCTACGTCCGAAGTGATCAGCGAGACCAGGTCGCCTTTGTCCCTGCCTTCGAGCTTGGCGGGGCAGAGCCTTCGCAGCGCGCCGAATACCCTGTCGCGGACAAGCGCGAGCAGCGTAAACGCGATATAGTGGTTCAGTCTCTGTTCAATGAAGCGAAGGATCGCCCTGACCAGCGCCAAAACAGGGAGCAGAATCCAGATGGTCCCGACCGCAAAGGGTACGTCCAGCCCCAGACCGTTCAGAATCGCGTATCCGCCCAGTACAGGGATAAACTGCACGGCGAGATAAGCGAGTGTTCCCGCCGCCACTGCCAGGATCATATAGCTTGTGAGAGGTCTGACCAGACCGAGCATCTTAAAGAGCGTTACGAACTTTGACGGCTTTTTTGATGAACGCCTTTTTGATGACTGCTTTTCAGAAGCCTGTTTTTTACTCATCCTGATCTCCCTCCTTTCCCGCTTTCAACTCTCCGATGTTCCCGATCCGCCCGGTATTCCCAACCCGACCGGTATCTCCAATCCGACTCGTATCTCCGACCCGCCCGGTATCTCCAATTCTCTTAGTATCTCCGATCCTTCCCGTATTCCCGATCCGCCCGGTCACCCCGGCCAGATCGATCTCGCCGGTGGCGGCAATCTTTTCCATCTCACCGGTCAGCCACTCCTCGCCGGATTCATCATCCCTGCCGAAGCGCTCCAGCTTCTGCTGCGTTCTCCACAGAACGGAATAAGTGCCGCCCCACTTCATGAGCTCTCTGTGCGTGCCGCTCTCGGCGACTTTGCCCTTGTCGATCACAAAGATCCTGTCCGCATCCCGCGTGTTGACCAGGCGGTGCGAGATCAGGATGATGGTCTTTTTGCCTCTGAGAGCACGGATCCTGTTCAGGATGATCTCCTCGCTCTCCACATCGATGTTGCTGGTCGCCTCGTCGAAAATATAGACCGGACTGTCATGCAGCAGCGCCCGCGCCAGAGCGATCCTCTGTTTCTGCCCGCCGGACAGATTCTGCGCGTTTTCGGTGAGCTTCGTATCCAGGCCCTCCTTGCTCTGCAGAAACTGGTCCATCCGGCACTCCTCCAGGACCTTCCAGAGCCTGTCGTCGTCCGCGCCGGGATCCCCCATCAGAAGGTTGTCCCTGACTGTTCCCTTGAAGAGGTAGGACGTGGATCCTATATAGGTGATCCCCTTCATGAGGCTCTCCTCCGAGCAGTCCGTGAGCCGGTCGGGGCCGATCATGATGGTTCCGCTGTCGATCGTATTCCGCCCGGTGAGCAGGGAAGCGATCGTGGATTTGCCGCTGCCGCTCTCGCCGACGATCCCTACGAAGCTGTTCTGCGGGATCTGCATATTGACCCTGTTCAGGACGTCCCTCTCCCCGTCGTAGGAAAAGCACACGCTCTTTAAGAGGAAATTTCCGCCGCCTTCGGGGAACTGTGCCGTCTTCTTCGGAGGCTCCTCGGTCTCAAGGAACTTGAAGATCCTGTCGCTGGCCGCCATCCCGTTCATGGCCACGTGGAAATAGCTTCCGAGCTTTCTCATGGGAAGGAAGAAATCCGCCGACAAAAGGATCATAAAGAGGCACGGGGCGAGTTCCAGCTCTCCCGCCACGAAGGATCTGGTCGCCAGCACGATGCCGACCGCCGCGCCGCCGTAGGCCAAAAGGTCCATGATGATGATGGAATTGAGCTGCATGGTGAGCACTTTCATGGTCACGACCCTGAACTGCTCCGATTCCCTGTTCATCTGCTCATGCTTGTACTCGTCCGCCTGATAGATCTTGAGCGTCGTCATGCCCTGCAGGTTCTCAAGGAAGGTGCTGCCCAGCTGCGTGTACTGGTCCCAATATTTTGCCAGGATCTTCTTGGCGATCTTCTGCACCATCATGATCGTGCCCGGGATCAGCGGGACGCACAGAAGAAGCACGAGCCCTGTCCGGAGGCTCCCCGCCGCCCAGAAGATCACAAACAGCGTCAGCGGCGCGATGAAAGCGTAGAAGAACTGCGGCACATACTGGCCAAAATAGCTCTCCAACTGATCCACTCCCTCGACCGACTCCTGGACGATCTCCGCCGTGGTCACCTTTTCGCGGTAGCTCATGCCGAGCTTTAACAGCTTCTTGTAGATCAGGTCGCGGAGCTTACGCTTGACCGTTCGGGACGCCAGGTAGCTCATGCGGACCGCATATCTTGCGACAAAAAATCGCAGGATGATCGTCACCAGAATGACCACGAGGCCCGGCGCCGCGTTCTGCGGCGTGAGCTCTCCTCTGTACAGCCTCTCCGCCGCTTTCGCGATCAGCCCGATCATCACCGCGTTCATGCATAATTCGAGCCACTGCAGGATAATGTTTCCCGCAATGTATTTTTTACTTTCCGGGCATAAGGCCATCAGCCTTTTATCAAACATTTACAGTTCCTCCGGGGTTTCATTTTATTGGCAGTTCAGCACACTCCAATGCCAAATGTGCTGTATTAAATACACAAAGCGGCTCCTCGCCTGTTTGCATGGCCGGGAACCGCTTTAAAATCAGTTTACTGCGCTCTGCTCTCCTGAGAGGGCTCGAAGGCGGGCATCAGGCGAAGCTTGTGCAGGTTGAGCCTGTGCAGGCGGTCGATCTTAGCCTTTGTGGCTTCGTCCTCGCACACGCCGGTGAGCACATACTTGTCCAGCGCCGCATAGGTAAAGCCGAGCTTCTGCTCATCGTCCTGTCCGCTGAGTCCGTCGGAGGGCGTCTTGTGGACAAGTTCGTAGGGAAGGCCGAGAATGTCGCCGATCTGCTGCACTTCATGCACGAGCAGGTGCGACATGGGACTGAAGTCGCCCGCCGCGTCGCCGTATTTGGTCGAATAGCCGACATAATCTTCGGAAGCGTTGCAGGTGTTGACGACTCTGGCGCCGCCGGGCAGCATCTGTCCCACCGCGTAAAGCGTGGACATCCTGAGCCTGGGAGGCAGATTGATTTCGGTGTCCTTTGTAATCTTGTCGGTCCCGCAGATGGCCAGCAGATCCTCGCTGCCTTCCAGCATGGCCTTCATGGCCTGGAAAGCGCCGCCGATATTGAGCTCCACGTGAGGGATCCCGAGGAACTCGACGAGTTTAACGGAGTCGGAAATGTCGCTCTGAATGCCGTTGGGCATCATCACGCCGACAACTCTGTCCTTTCCGAGCGCTTCCGCGCAGAGCGCCGCGGCCACGCTGGAGTCCTTTCCTCCCGAAATACCGATCACGGCCTTGCATCCTTTGCCGTTCTCCTCGAAGTATTCCCTGATCCACTCCACGATCTCATTCTTGGTCTTTACCGGGTCTTTGAGCATTTTATTCCTGTTCCTCCTCTATATTAAAGTGCCAAAATATTCCAACTAAATGTATAATAGCATTATTGAAAAGATTTGAAAATAGGTAGTTGCGAAACTCGTTCCGCGAGCGGACGCTGCTGACTAAACGGGTCAAAAAATCGGTTCTACCGACTTTGCCCAGCCGTGATATGCGGGAAGCCCTGCAGGCTATGCGGAAATCAACCTCAGGGATCAGAAATT
>JAFUFL010000069.1 GCA_017469935.1 Lachnospiraceae bacterium | reverse complement strand
TGCAGTTCCGCAACAGTGCGATCGAGGACATGACCGACAGGGTGGCGGAGAAGCTCAGAAAGCCAAGAGTTTCTGGCTATATCGAGCAGAGCCGTGACTATGTGCGCAAGCACTACAGGGAGAAAATCTATCTGGAGGAAGTCGCGGAAGCGCTGGGGATCAGTCCGACTTACCTGTCGCGCCTGTTTAAGAGAGAGACGGGGCAGTGCCTGCAGGACTTCATCAACGAAGAGCGTGTGAAGAGAGCGGCCAACCTGCTGCGCTACTCGGATATGGAACTCACGGAGATTGCACAGTATGTAAATTTTCCCAACCAGAGCTATTTTGGCAAAATATTCAAAAAATACACCAATATGACGCCGCGCGCCTACAGGGACTTCTATAAGCCGGCGGAGTTCAGAGAATGAAAATCATAAGGGGTCCGCAAGAAATCCTCCCGGCATTTCCTTTATCAAGGAAATGCCGGGAGGGTTTTTTGTGAGTTTGCGATTTGTCGTGTTTTTACAGGTCTTCGCCAGTCGTCTCTGCGGCGACTTCTGTATAAAGCTGTGAAGGAAGGATTTCTTCCTTAAGTATTGCAATTGACTCCCGGATCAAGGGGAGTGTCTGCGTATCTTCTCTCCACGCCGCAGAACACACTCTTGCCTCCGGCATATCAGGCAGAACAAAGAAGTCCAGTTTCCTGCGCCGTTCCTCAGTAGGAATGGAGGCAAGGACATCTGCCGAAATCAGTTTGACTCCAAGTCCCTCTTCTGCCATCAAAAGGCCTGTGTTCTGCATATCGACAACAATGTTCCGGGATGGCCGTATGTTGTATTGCCCCTGCAGCTTCTGCACCATCTGGTACATTCCGCTTGTCGGAGGCGGCGTGATATAAGGAAGGTTCTGAAGCGAGGAAGGATCTGCCACCCACGGATTGACGGGAGAGTTATTCCCACGCTCCTTTTCCGGCACGATCCCGAATTTGCGGTGCGCGACCATCAGGATCTTTTCATACGCCAATTCTTCCATGATCAGAGGCACCTCACTCTTACCTATGGCTGCCAGTGTTCCAATGGCTAAATCCAGTGTCCGCTTTTCGAGCTGCCTTTGCAACTGTTTCTCTGAGGCCAGAGAGACAACGATGTTGAGACGGGGATGTCTCTCTGTAAGACTGCGCAAAAGCGGCGGAAGCCAGTAATGTCCACGCACGCGCGCTATGCCGATTCGGAACAGCTGGTCGGGGTCCCGGATTGAATAAAGTTCTCCCTTGAGAATCTGCTCTGCGTCAACAATCTCCTGCATCTTTTCCAAATAGTATTTTCCGGCCGCGGTGAGCGTGACCGGATTTTTTCTTCGATCAAATAAACGGACCCCCAGAGATTCTTCGAGTCGGTTTAAATACATAGTCAGGGTGGGTTGTGAAATGTATAGCTTCTGCGCCGCCCTGGTCAGATTCTGTTCTTCGGCAATCGCCAGAATATAGTCAAATTTCTCGTACAGCATTCAGATGATTCCTTTTCAATGTCACTCCTTAGGAAGTGTTTTCAAATTCACACCTATAGCATAAAACAAATTTATTGAATAATCAAGAGCTTACAACTGGAACATAAATATTATTTATTAAACACCAAAAATATAGGTATTAGACGTGTAAAAAATAAATTAATACAATGTTATTACAAGGTATCAACACACTAACATAAATAATATTTATTTAGGAGGCGGAATGAAGATTACAGATGTAAGGGAAGAACATTACAGATGGCCGAAGGCAAAACCCATTGCTAATGGCAAGCACACCTACACCCACAACGAACTGAATCTGATCATCATCGATACCGATGAGGGGATCACCGGTTATGGCTGCAGCTGGGCAATCGAGTTTGCCGAGAGTATGGGCAAAGCGATCATCGGCATGGATCCTCTTGATACGGAGAGAATTTTCCAAAAGACCTATGTTCCCAAGTTTATCGGCCGTCGTGGAACCAGCATGAAGACTGTATCCGCGATTGATATCGCGCTCTGGGACATCAAAGCCAAGGCTGCCGGCATGCCGCTTTATAAGATGCTTGGTGGGCACAAAGAGAAAGTTGACTGCTATGTAGCCGGCGGTTATTACGCACCCGGCAAAGGCCTTAGAGAACTGCAGCAGGAGATGGAAGAGTACCGCAGCTGGGGAATCAATGCTGTCAAGATGAAGGTCGGCGGTGTGTCCCTCAGAGAGGATGCGGCTCGTGTCAAAGCTGTTCGTGAGGCCATCGGCGAAGACGCGAAGCTCATGATCGATGCCAACTGCGCGTACCGTTTCTTCGAGGCTATTGAATTCGCCAAGATGGTTGAGGAATATCGTCCCTACTGGCTCGAAGAACCCGTTGATGCCGACGATTACGACGGCTACAGCAAAGTTGCTGCTAAGACGATCATTCCGGTCGCGGGCGGAGAAAACGAAGTGTCCCGCTTTGGTTTCCGCGATCTCATCACAAGAGCATCCGGGATCAGTATTCTCAACCCTGATGCCACCTGCCTCGGCGGCGTGACCGAGTTCATGAAAGTGGCGGGCATGGCAGACGCGTTTGGACTCGACATGAGCCCTCACGGACAGCAGCAGGTACATGTTCACCTTGACTGCGCCGTTCCCAATGCGACGATTGCCGAGTTTTATCCTCCGCAGTACGACGCAAAAGTGTATGAAGCGTTTAAGAATCCGGTGGTCTTCAACTCCGATGGCACGGTCAGCCCTTCTCAGGCTCCCGGCGCCGGTCTTGATATCAACTTTGAAGTTATGGCGCCCTTCCGTGTCAAATAAAACTCTTAAATAATTCAGGAGGTATCTGAAATGTCAAGTACATTAGTAATTTGTCTTGTGATCAGTGTGTTGGCCGTGATCAGCTATGTGTGGGGCAAAATCCCGATGGCGCTCACTGCCGTTGTCTCTCTCGCGGCGTTTGTTCTCTTCGGCTGCCTGTCTCCGGAGGACGCGCTCACATATTTTGGCAATGCGAACGGTATCATGATCATGTCCATGTTCGTCGTGGCCGCAGGTCTGCAGAGAACACAGTTCGTCAAGAAGGTTGCCAATTCGGTCAACAGTTTTGCAAAGGGCTCGATCACAAAGGTGATGTTCGGTTACGTTATTGTCTCTGTCATTCTGAGCCAGTTCATCCAGAGCCCTATGATCGTATTCGGTATTATGGCCCCCATGATGATTGAAACCTGCAAATCCATGAATGTCAGCCCTTCCAAGGTTATGTTCCCTCTCGGTGTTTCTGCCATCGCCACCTGCTCCGCTTTTCCTCTTGGATCCGGTGCTACGGTGGCAGCCGAGCTCAACGGTTACCTCTCCGCAAGTGAGTATACAGATTTCCAAGTTGGTCTGACGGATCCCATGAAGGCACGTTTCCCGCTGGTCATCGTCTGCATCATCTGGTGTGTATTTTTTGCCTACAGATTTGCTCCCGATCATAAGGTCGAACACAGCGGAGAAGCCCTTGGAAAGGGCAGAAAACCTGAAGAGAAGCCTGCTCTTAAACCCTTCCAGGAAGTGGCCGGTTATGTGATCTTCTTTGCCGTAACACTTGCCCTTCTGTTCCAGAAACAGATTAATTCCGTACTCACAGCACCCACATGGCTGATCTGCTTCATCGGTGCGGTCATGATGGTCGTATGCGGTGTTCTCGAAGGCCGCGAAGCACTTAAGACGCTGAATCTTTCCATGTATCTTCTTTTCGTAGGCGCAATGGCCATGAGCGGTGCTCTTGCCAGTTCCGGAGCCGGTGAGATCATCGGAAACGCGATTGCCGGCGTAGCACAGTCTGTCGGAAACCCTTATATCATTGGACTTGTCTTCTTCCTGGTACCGTTCCTCATGACGCAGGTCATGCAGAACCGCGGCGTTATGATGATCTTCATTCCGATTGCGATCCAGGCCTGCAAGAGCATGGGTGCAAACCCGGTCGGCATCATTATTATGGTACAGGCAGCCTGCCTGACAGCTTTTATGACGCCTATGGCTACACCTGCTGTTCCCATGATCATGGCAGAAGGCGATTATTCCTTTACAGATATGGTCAAGCAGTCTTTGATCCCTGCAGTGCTCTTCTGCGTTGTCACAGTTCTTTGGACAATGACCGCTTTCCCGCTCTTTGCATGATACAATTTAGGAAAAACGAAACCGGGAGGCAGATATGAGAATTACTTCTTTAGAGATCATCCCTGCGAGCAAGTATCTCTTTGTCAAAATACACACCGATGAAGGAATCTGGGGAACCGGAGAGGCGGGCGCCTGGGGTTATCTGGACGGCTGTGTCGGAGTGCTGAAAAAATTTGAAGAATATCTTGTCGGTAAAGATCCCTTCAGGATCGAACATCACTGGCAGTATCTTTACCGCAGCATGTATTTCAGAGGCTCGATCCTGATGAGTGCGCTCTCCGCCGTGGACATTGCGCTCTGGGACATCAAGGGCAAAGCGCTGGGCGTCCCCGTATATGAGCTGCTGGGCGGAAAATGCCGGGACAAAGTGCGCAGCTATGAAGCTGTATTTAAATTTACGCCGGAGGATATCGCACAGCGCTGCCTTGAACTAAAACAGAAGGGATGGGACGCTGCCAGGCTCATGATAACAGGAGACATTCGTCTCAGACAGGCAGCCCGCAGATCTTCCGTTTATAATGCCAAAGTGTCCGACTATATTGCGGTTGTAAAAAAAGTACGGGAAACGGTCGGCGATGATTTTGACATGATCCTGGAATGCCACAGAAGTATGGATCCTATGGAAGCTCTTGCCTTCGCTAAGGGCGTAGAGCAGTACCGTCCTCTTTTTTTGGAGGACCCGATCGGCCCGGATTCCCCCGAGGCAATGGCGGAAATCGCATCCAAGACATCCATTCCCGTTGCAACGGGTGAGCGATTCATAAACATCCAGGAATTTGAGACAATCTTCCAAAAGCAGGCGGCCCGATATGTGCGGCCGGATGTATGCGCACTCGGAGGACTGACCCCTTCCAAAAAAGTGGCGGCCATGGCGGAAGCCAATTACTGCAAGATCGTTCCGCACAATCCGCTCGGTCCGGTTTCCACCGCCGCATGCCTGCAGCTGGATGCAGCTATTCCGAACTGCGCGATCCAGGAATTTCCCTCGTTCTATCACCAGGGAAATGAAGCCGCAATGACTAAGGATGCGTTCGAAGAAGACGGCGGCTATATTTTAATTCCCGATCGCCCGGGCATCGGCATTGAACTTGTAGAGGATATCGCGGAGAAGTTTCCCCCGGCTCCGCGCAGCATCAGTGCCCAGCTCGCTTACGACGGCTCCGTATACGATGTCTGACAGGAGGAATGAGCATGAACAGACAAGAGTTTATTGAGTATTGCAGCACTCTCGGTGAAGAAGAACTGCACAGGATTGCGGCGGGGAGCCGGGGAAGGATCGAGAAGATCCTTCCTCAGGAAACAAAGGATATGTTTCGTACATTAGATGATGTCACAACCGCCGAAGAGCTCTATGTGGAAACTGCGTTCGGCAGCACGCATATATATCTTATAAAAGAGAAAGATGCAGCCGGTGACGGGCTTGCGACAGTGGTGAACGTTCATGGAGGAGGATGGACGCTGGATCACGGTGAAAGAGACATCTTCTTCTGCCGCCGTCTTGCGGTAAAACTCCACGCGCTGGTTGTTGACGTGGACTATGTTCTTGCTCCGGAGCATCCGTATCCGGCAGCGATCGAAGAAATCGAAGCACTGTTCAGCGTGCTGCCCGAAAAGATTACGGCCTGGGGCGGCGACGCGAACAACGTCGTCCTCTGCGGACAGAGCGCAGGTGGAAATCTTTTGGGAGCCGTCATGCAGAGAAAGCGCTATGATCAGAGCTTCAAGCCGAAGGCACAGGTGCTTTGCTACCTTCCGACGGACAATTACAACGATCATTTCCACGGCGGAGAACTCGATGGGCGCGGTGAAGCAACAGAATATTATGGCTTTTTCTATAACCGGAGTTTTGAAGAGAGAAAGAACAGCGATGTCTCGATCCTCTTTGCCTCGGAGGAAGAGATGAAAAACCTTCCGCCCACAGACATCATCACATGCCGTATGGACAATCTGATGGAGGAAGGCGAGGCCTATGCGGCCAAGCTGGCATCTGCGGGAGTTACCACCAGTTTGAAGCGGTTTGAAAACAGCCGTCACGGTTTTCTTGTCAATCTGATGGACGAATGGCAGGACGGCGAAGACTATGTTGTCAGCCTGATCCGAAAATACATTTAATGAGAAAGGGGACAGGAATGTCCCCTTTCGTGCAATAAAATAGGAATAAATAAGGCAAAATCCAAATATATCGGCGGCAATCCGCCTCCTATAATGAAGTAAAACCTAAGGTCTTAAAGTAATAAGAAAGGAGCTTATATGGCAAAATTTATTACGGCGAGAGAAGCCGCTGACCTGATACCTGACGGCGCAACAGTTGCAATCTCGGGAATGGGCCTGTCCGGATGGGCGGAAGAACTTGGCTGCGCAGTGCGCGACAGATTCAAAGAGACCGGACATCCCAGGGATCTCCACCTCAAGCAGGACAGCGCGATGGGTGACTGGGCTGTCGGACAGAATTTCATCGGATGGGACAGAAATAAAAGAGAGGTGCCGGATACGGAACACGGCGCGCGTGGTTCAACGAGATTCGGTGAAGCGGGTCAGGGTCTTATTAAAAAGTGGACCAGCGCCCATGTCGGAAGCTCCTTCACACTCAATGCACTGGCGGCCAAAAACGAGCTGGAGAGTTACTGCATTCCCCAGGGTGTCACCATCAATCTCTGGAGAGAGATCGCGGCCGGGCGCCCGGGCCTGATCACCAAGACCGGGCTGGGTACCTTTGTGGATCCCAGAGTAGAGGGAGGCAGGATGAACGAAGCCGCGAGGGACGAGATCGTCAAACTCATCGAGTTCGGCGGCGAGGAATACCTTTTCTATCCCTCCTTCAAGTGTGACGTAGCGCTTCTTCGCGGCACGATCGCGGATGAGAACGGCAATATTTCCTTCCGTCACGAGAGCGTCGTCAACGAGGGCCCCGCCATCGCGGCAGCCACAAAGAACACCGGCGGCATCGTGATCGTACAGGTGGAATACCTTGCCAAAAAAGAGACTCTCGATCCCAAAGAAGTCAAAATCCCGGGCGTTCTCGTAGACTATGTGGTCCAGGCTAAGGATCCTATGTCCTGCTGGCAGTCCGAAGGCGTCTACTGGGAGCCTTCCTTCTCAGGTCAGATCAGAAAGCCCCTTAATGCGATCGAGCCGCTCCCCATGGACGAAAGAAAAGTAATCTGCAGACGCTGCGCGATGGAACTGAAGAAGGGGAGCTTGATCAACCTCGGAGTCGGCGTTCCCGCGGATGTAGCCAAGGTCATCGCAGAAGAAGGCCTGATCGAATACGTGACAATGAGTACAGAGAGCGGCATGATCGGAGGCGTTCCTTCGGCGCTGCCCAATTTTGGAAGCGCTTATAATCCGGAGAGCATTATCACACCCCACGAGATGTTCGATCTGATCGATGGCGGCGGACTTGATGCCACCTGCCTGGGAATCGGCGAGGTAGATGAGGACGGAAACAACAATGTGAGCCGAATGGGCAAGCGCAGGATCGGACCCGGTGGATTTATCGATATCACGGCCAAGACTCCCAAAGTCATCTTTGCAGGAACATTGACCGGTAAAGCCGAGGTCCGTACAGGTGACGGGAAGATGACAGTAGTAAAGGAAGGTGCTTTTCACAAGTTCGTCAAGAAGGTGGGACAGATCACTTTCGCCGGACAGTATGCTCCCGAATCCCAGGAAGTCCTTTATGTTACGGAGCGCGCGGTGTTCAAGCTGATCGACCACAAGGTGACGCTGATCGAGATTGCTCCCGGCATTGACCTGCAGACAGAAGTACTGGATCAGATGGATTTTGTTCCCGCTATCGCGCCGGACCTCAAGGTCATGGACGAGGGAATCTTCCGCGAGAAGTGGGGAGAACTCGGCAAATATATGTGAGTCAGAGTGCTTGTCCCCCTGACGCTCTGTACTCGGAAGGCGAGCACCCATACTTGTCGCGGAACATGCGGTAGAAGTAACTGCTGTTTTCGTATCCGATATGTTCTATGATCTTATCAACAGAGAGTGTAGTGTTCTGCAGCAGGTAGGCCGCCTGCTGCAGTTTTCGTAATTGCAGAAGTTCCTTGAAATTCTTTCCGGTCCTCTTTTTGAGCATCCTGCTCACCTGGTAAGCGGGAAGATGGGATATTTCCGAGATCTCTGCCAGTGTTCCGCTCTGATAGTGGTGATCGATATAATCCAGCACGGAGAACATGAGGTTCTGTTCCCCTTGCTGCGGATCGCCCCGGCCGATCTGGTCGGCAAATCTTGACAGGTTCATGAGAAGAAGGCCCATAGAGGTCTGGTTGATCGTATCCATCATGGGATGGCGGCCGATGATGGTCCAGATCATGTTCTCGAGAAGGTTCTCGACAGGGACAATCCCTTTGGTGCGGATATAGAGGTAGTCGTTGATGGCCGTGTCGCCCGCCAGCGTGGAGATGAGAAAGTCCCGCATGATGTTTTCGCGCTCGACCATGGAGATAGGCCGGTCAAAAAATTCCGGCAGGATAATGAAATTCACAGCAATATCGTCTTCGCCGGACGGCAGGATCTCGTGGTAGACGTTCTGGTTGAGGAAGAGAAGGTCTCCCTCCTCCAGGGTCAGTTCTTTTGCACCGTTAATGATGTGCGTGGTTTTTCCCGCGCACATATAGACCATCTCCACATAGTTGTGGCGGTGTCTGGGAAAATATGCAAATCTGGTATGTGGACGGATCTCGATGAGGCGCCCCTTTTCCAGAAGCAGCCGGCTGTCCACGACGAAATCCTTCCGGTTCGTATATCGTTCTCTCTGGATTTCTCTGCTTCCATCCAGCAGTTCCTGTTCTTCCGGCGTGATCTTCTTAAGCACATCGATCAGATCCTGTCTCATAGACTGCCTCTCTTCCTGCAAATAAAGTCCCTGTATTTATTTTATAACGACCTAAAAATTCTGCAACTGTAACGATAGAATTAACATAACAAAAAGACAGTACACAAAAACACAGGGGTAATGATTATGGCAAACTACTATCTTGCGATCGATATCGGCGCTTCCAGCGGCCGCCACATCCTCGGTCATGTCGAGGACGGCAGAATTGTTCTGGAAGAGATGTACCGTTTTGACAACAAACAGGTTCACAAGAACGGCCACGACTGCTGGGATATGGACAATCTGTGGAACGGGATTCTGGGCGGCCTTAAGGCCTGCAGAGAAGCCGGCAAAATACCGCAGACCATCGGCATCGATACCTGGGCCGTCGATTTCGTCCTGATCGACAAGGACGGAAATCCCGTCGGCGATGCAGTCGCCTACAGGGACGGCCGCACCAAAGACGCCGACAAACTTGTGGACAAAGTCATTCCCGCGCAGGAGCTCTACGCGAGGACCGGTATCCAGAAGCAGCTCTTCAACACAATCTACCAGCTCATGGCGCTCAAGGAGGAAGATCCGGAGCAGTTGGAGCGGGCAGAGACCATGCTGATGATCCCGGACTATTTTGACTATAAACTCACCGGCGTGAGGAAGCAGGAATACACGAACGCGACCAGCACAAATCTGGTATACGCGGCTTCCAAAACCTGGGACTACGAACTCATCGAGATGCTGGGACTTCCTAAGAAACTCTTCGGCGAGCTGTCCATGCCGGGCACGGTCGTCGGAAACCTGACGGAGGAGATTCAGAAAGAGGTCGGATTTGACGCGACGGTGATCCTTCCCGCGACCCACGACACGGGCTCCGCCTTCCTGGCGGTTCCCGCAAGAGACGACAAAGCAGTCTATCTCTCCAGCGGCACATGGTCGCTTCTGGGCGTGGAGAACGAAGAGCCCATCTGCACGGAGGATTCCTGGAAAGAGAACTTCACCAACGAGGGCGGCGCCTGGTACCGCTTCCGCTATCTCAAGAACATCATGGGACTGTGGATGATCCAGTCCATCCGCCGCGAGCTCAACGGCGTCGCCTATGTGGCGGGGCGCACCAGCAAATATTCGTCCGGAAAACAGTGGAGCTTCCCGGACCTGATCGAGGCGGCGAGAGGAGCTTCGGATTTCCACTCGATTGTTGACGCCAATGATGACCGGTTCCTGGCTCCTGAGAGTATGATCGACGCGATCAAGGACTACTGCAGGATCAGCGGCCAGCAGGTCCCCGAGACAGTGGGAGAGATCATGCAGTGCGTGTACCTGAGCCTGTCCCGCTGCTACAAGGAGGCGATCCTGAATCTCTGCAAGCTGACCGGCAAGCTCTACACCAGCATCAATATCGTGGGCGGCGGCTGCCAGGATATGTACCTCAATGAGATGACGTCGAAGGCGGTCGGACTTCCCGTGTTCGCGGGCCCGGTGGAGGGAACGGCGATCGGAAACCTGATCGTACAGTTTATCGCGGCAGAAGAATTTACGGACCTGCAGGCGGCGAGAGACGCCATCCGCGTAAGCTTTGATATTAAAGAGATTCAATAATACAGATCTTTATTTTGCCAAAATACAGGAGGGTAATCAGATGTTAGTAAATACAAAGGCAAGAATCGGCGTTTTCTCCATCGCACTGGGCGCGTATCTGCCCCAGTTCCCGTCTCTCGTCCCCGAGTTCGAGGCACAGTACGACGCGTTCAAGAAGACTATCCCGGATACGGTCGAGATCATCGACGGCGGAATCTGCACGACCAAAGAGCTGTCCCAGGCGGCGGGTGACAAGTTCCGCGCGGCGGACGTGGACCTGGTGATCTGCCAGCTTCTCACATACGCGACTTCTTACAACATGCTTCCCGCGGTTCGCGATGTGAACGTACCGGTCGTTCTTGTCAACGTCCAGAAGCTCAAAGCGCCGGATTATGCCAACACAGATACAGCGACATGGCTGGGCGAGCTATACGCCTGCGGCGCGGTCGGCGAGATGGTCGCAGACCTTGAGCGCGCCGGAAAGCGCCACGCAGTGATCACGGGCGTCGTCGAGGGCGGCGATCCCTATGTGGCCAAAGAAATCGACGAGTGGTGCCGCGCGGCACAGGTCCGCAGGAGATTCCGCGACACCAACCTGGCCCAGATCGGAAGACCTTATCCCGGCATGATGGACCTCTACAACGACGAGAACAACCTCTACCACAGGATGTGGGTCTACACCAAGCAGTTCGACTGGGAGAAGATGTGGGCTATCGCCGACAATATCACCGATGAGGACGCTATCCGCGCCAAAGCACAGGACATCCTTGATACTTTCGAGATCGAGGGCGGCGGCACCATCGAAAAGGTATGGGACATGGCCAAATATGTGGTCGCTTTCGAGCAGTGGGTCAAGGACGAACAGCTGGGCCTGATCGCCTCCCACTACGACGGATTTGCCCAGGGCGTAGCCGGCAAGCTCGACAGCATGCTGATTCCGGCCTTCTCCATGCTGATCAAGCAGGGCACCGCCTGCGCGGTAGAGGGCGATATCAAGGTCGCGATGGCAATGTCCATCCTCAAGACCATCTCCGGAACCGGCCAGCTCTCCGAGATGTATTCCATTGATTTCAACGAGGACATCTGCATCATCGGCCACAGCGGATCCGGTGACGCGGCCATCTCCACAGCAAAGAAGCCCACCATGAAGATCGTGGATGTCTTCCACGGAAAGACCGGCGGCGGCTACCTGACCCAGTTCTATCCTCCGGCAGGCGAGATCACCTACCTCGGAATCACTCAGGACAGAGACGGCCACTTCAAGTTTGTCGTGGCGGAAGGCGTCAACGAGGAGGGCCCGATCTTCACATTCGGTGACACCAACATGCGCACACGCTTCTCGATTGGAGCCAGAGAGTTCTGCAACCGCTGGAGCGAGGCAGGTCCGACCCACCACATGGCGGCGGCTAACGGCAGGCATATCGACACTATTTTGAAAGTTGCGAAGATCTTTGACGTACCGGTAGATGTTATCTGCAGATAAATGATTCACGGTGTGTCACGGGGACGTATCCGCTGACACACAAAATGTGTCAGCGGATACGTCCCCATGACACACCACTAAATAAGAGAAAGGAAGCATATAATCATGAAAGTTTTAGACGCAGAATTTGTAAAAGGTTTTATGAGAATGGCCGACGACGGCTGGCAGCAGGGATGGCACGAGAGAAACGGCGGCAACCTTTCCTACCGCATCAAGAAAGAAGAGATTGAATCTGTCAAGGAAGAGCTCACTCCTGGCGAGTGGCGCCCCATCGGCACAGTTGTTCCCAAACTGGCTAACGAATACTTCCTAGTGACAGGATCCGGCAAATATTTCCGCAATGTGACCATCAAGCCCGAGGATTCTTTCTGCATCATCGAGCTGGACGACAAGGGTGAGAACTACCGCATCTGCTGGGGCCTTGTAAACGGAGGACGTCCCACTTCCGAGCTTCCTTCTCACCTGATGAACCACGAGGTAAAGGTAATCGCCACAAATGGCGCCCACCGCGTCATCTATCACGCGCATCCCGCCAACACGATCGCGCTGACTTTCGTCCTTCCTCTGACTGACGAGGCCTTCACGAGAGAGCTGTGGGAGATGGCCACCGAGTGCCCGGTTGTTTTCCCCTCCGGCATCGGCGTTGTGCCGTGGATGGTTCCCGGCGGACGTGACATCGCGGTCGCTACCTCTGAGCTCATGAAGAAATATGACGTGGCCATCTGGGCTCATCACGGGATGTTCTGCTCCGGCGAGGACTTCGATCTCACCTTCGGCCTCATGCACACCGTTGAGAAATCCGCAGAGATCCTGGTCAAGGTGCGCTCCATGACTTATGAGAAGAGACAGACCATTCAGCCCGACGAGTTCCGTCACCTGGCAAAGGACTTCGGCGTGAACCTGCCTGAGAAGTTCCTGTACGAGAAACACTGAGGAAATATTGAAGTAATATTGATATACAGATCGAGGATGCAAGAAAAGTAAGCTTTTCTTGCATCTTTTTTATTGCGCCGAACTATACCCTGCAATAAAAGTGCCGCTCCTGCAAAAGGCGGAAAGAGCAAAAAATATCTGTTTTTTAGAATATAAGCATAAGAAAGACGTGCACTGTCCATTAATGAATCAAAAAATGTAGTTCTTTTTAAGGAGGGTAATATGGAAAGCGCAAAAAAATCAAAAGAGCGTCGAAACTGGGCGGCAGTGCTGCTCTGGATCCTCTGGGACAAGAGCGACAAGGATTTTGATGATATCCGGGAGAAACTTCGCAATAAGGAAGATCAGTAAAAAGAGGAGAAAAAAATGGGAATTAAAGCAAGCGTAAGTCTTTACAGTTTACAGTATCAGTATTTACAGGGAAAGATGAATCTGGAAGAAATCATCGCATTTGTGAAAGGACTCGGCTCTGACGGCATCGAGCTTCTGCCTGACCAGATGCTGCACGGAACCCCGGAGCCCACGGAAGAGACCTATCAGATGTGGAACGCCCTGGTAAGGAAATACGGCATCGGCCTTGCGTGCGACGATGTCTTCCTCAACACAAACATGTTCAAGAACAGGGAACTCACAAAACGCGAGTGCATCTCCCTGATCAAAAAAGAGATCGTCATGGCGCATCGTCTCGGCTTCAAGACCATCCGCCTTGTGTCCATGGTCCCCGCCTGGGTCATCGAGCCCTGCCTTGAGACGGCGATCGAGAACGATGTATCGCTCAATATTGAGATCCACGCCGGCCTCGGCTTCGGCGTGAAGAAGACGGACGAGTACATCGAGGAAATGCTCCGTCTGGACTCCCCCTATGTAGGCATCGTGCCTGATACCAGCCTGTATATGAAGAGGGCGCCCCGTGTCATGACCAACTACATCGCGGCAGTCATGGGCAATCTGAACCCCGATCTCATCAAGTACACGGACGAAGTCTTTGCGTCGGGCACGGATTTCTTCCAGCTGAATCTGAAGTCTTCGGACGGCATGGATCCCAAGCTCAGATCCATGATCAAGAGCCCGGCAGACGGTTTCTATGCGGCAAACATCAGCGGCTATGAGAACCGCAGACTTGAGGAGCTGGATTCCCTGGCAAAATATATCAAGCATGTACACTTTAAGCTCTACGAGATGACGGACGAGGGCGACGAGTACAGCATCGATTACAAGGAGATCCTGCAGTACCTGCATGACCACGACTACAACGGCTATGTCTCCACGGAGTACGAAGGAAATCGCTGGGTGCTTCCGGACCATGAGATTCCGGAGGTGGCGCAGGTCACGGCACACCAGAAGATGATTCAGAGATACATTAAAGAGATTGAAGGATGAGAGGAGGAGAAGGATGTTTGACGGAAATGTTTTTATCAAAGACACATGCAAAAATGTTGTGGAAGACGGCAAAGTGATCGGATTTGAGATGCAGACCCACATCACCTATTACAGAGGAATTCCCCTCTCCATGATCAACTATCTCAAAGTGGCGGTAGACGGAGAGGAGATGCCGGAAGAGGATATCCGCTTCACGCCGGACGGAATCGACTGGTTCACGCTCAAAGAGATGGAGACTGTGAGCGCGATCAAGTGGGAGTACGGCACACCGGGGACGGTCCGTGTACTGAGAAAAGGCGGGCTCTCCAAGGGACACCATCAGGTAAGGCTCACCGTCTGCACAAGAACCGCGTACATCCCGGTCCCGCTGGAGGGAAACATGACAAGAGATGTGGAGATCGCCTGAGAAGGAGAATCGGCAAAAGTAGTGTAAAATCACGCGAATTATGAGATGATATATTAACATATACCGGAGAGGCAGCCGCCTCTCCGGGTTTGTTGATGCGGCGCTGTGAGAATGAATCGCAAGCCGCATGGAACACGAATTAATGGGGGGATATATGGAAAGAGGGATAGGAGTCAGCTATCATGTCGAGCGCGTTCGCGCCCCGAAAGCATATTTGGAAGCGGAGCTGATTCTTCTGAATGTGATCAGAGGAAAAGCTGAGGTACAGGTGGAAGATCAGAAGGTATCGCTTACCAGGGGAGGGATGATCCTGATCAATCCCGGCATTGCCCATGAGATCAGCGCGGCGGAAGATACGCTGGTCGGCAAATGTACCTGGACGGTGACTGTTCTGACAAACCTTCTCAAGGGAAGACACGCCTATTTTTACTGCAATACGGCTTCAGGCTATTCCCGCTGGCACAGCGAACTCAGAAAGATTCTGGAGACTTTGACATCGGTCTATGCCGCGGCAGATCACCGGACAGAAAGCCTGATGGTGGGGTACCTCTATAAGACACTGGATTGCCTGATCGAGCATTTTCAGGTGCAGAGCCCTGCTGCCGGCGATACGGGGCCCGAGAATATCGATTATATGACGCAGATCATGCAGTATATCCTGCAGAATCTGCACGGTGAGATCAGCCTGACTGCGCTGGCAGAGCAGATGTTCGTATCGCCCTCGACGCTGTCGCGCACTTTCAAAAAGCATACGGGGCTCTATTTTGCCGACTATGTACAGCAGCTTCGCGTCAAGGAGGCCATGGCACTTCTGTCAGAAACTGAAGGAAACATCACGCAGATCGCCCTGCAAGCCGGGTTTTCCGGCTCGTCCGCGTTCAGCCGCACGTTCAAAAAAGTGACGGGAGAGACGCCTGTCGAGTTCAGAGAGAGAATTCTGAGCGAGAGATCGGACGTTCCGGAGAACGCGGTTAACGAGGAGGAGAAGATCCGGGAGGAGCTGCTTGCGATCGGCCGCCTGTCGGAAGACGGAAAAGTGCAGAGGCTTGTAACAGCGGACCTGAGCTGTTCTTCCCCGGTGCCGCTGCGCAAGATCTGGAGCAAAGTGATCAATATCGGCGAAGTACACGACCTCACCAAGGCAAATATCCAGAAGCACTGTCTGTATCTGCGTGACCACTTGCATTTTCAGTATGTGCGCGTCTGGAGTGTCTTCTCCAAAAAACTCATGCTGACGGACGGCAGAACACCGGGCCGATACAATTTCAGCCTTCTCGACCAGGCACTCGAATTCCTCCTGCAGAACAGAATGAAACCTTTTCTGGATTTTGGCCGCAGACCTTCCATGGCCATGGATGCGGACGGAAAGATCGTCTACTACGAGGACTTGTATACGAGCTTTGCGAGCAGGCAGCTTTGGGAAGAGGCATTTCGGGAAGTACTTCGACATATGAGGCGGAAGTTTGGCAAAGAGGAAGTCTCGACATGGATCTTCGAACTCTCCAGGGACTCTCGTCACGGAGCGGAAGGAGAGAAATGTTATGCGGATGAAAATTTCGACTTTTTCACTGCCTGGTCCTTCGCGTACAAGTGCGTAAAGACGGAGATTCCCGGGGCGCAGGTCGGCGGTGTATCCGCAATGATTGACGGGGATTATCAGTTTTTAAATGAATTCTACAAAAAGTGTGCGAAAAGCAGATGTATTCCCGATTTCTGTTCTTATCTGCTCTTTACATATACAGACCAGTATTTGTGGGAAAACGGCGCGGTGCTCGAGGCTGTGAAGAAGGAGAGATCAACAGAGCTGCAGCTGGACAAAATCCGGCGCCTTATGGATTTTACCGGCGTGGGCGCCTCCAAAGTATATTTGACAGAGTCGAATAATACGATCGCGAATCGGGATTATCTGAACGACAGCTGCTTTCGCGCGGCTTTTTTCACAAGCGAAATAATGCGGATTCATGACCGTGCGGACCTTTTATGCGTCATGGCCGGCAGCGACTGGGTCAGCAGTTACTTGGATTCAGGCACGGTAGTCCACGGCGGAATCGGTCTGCTTACCAAAGATACGATCCGAAAACCGGCCTATTTTGTCTTCGAGTTTCTCAATCGCCTGGGCAGCGTGGTGATCGCTTCCGGGGAAGGCTATATCCTGACCCGTTCCGAGAGCGGTAACTATTACCTGCTGTGCAGCCATTTCGTGCCGTTCGACGCGGGGCAGTATCCTGTCAAGGCAGATGACAGGCCGGACCTGTCCGTCCTTCGTTTAGAGGGACATCCCTCACAAGTTCTCCGCTTCCGATTCACGGGAATTGCGGACCAGGGGTATTATATAGTGAAGAGGCGGATTCTGTCCTCCGCGTCGGGCAGTATCCTGGACGAGTGGGAGAATTTCCAGTTCTCCGAGGATCTCACGGCAGATGACGTGCGCTATCTCAGGGAGAGATGCATCCCGCAGATCCGCCTGCAAAAGCACTACGTCGGCATCGAAGAAGAGCTCGCCTTTGATGTGGAAATGCGCCCAGAGGAAGTGGTGCTGCTGCACATTTACAGGGAGTGAGTCAAAGGGAAACAGAAATGAAGATTTTCGGATGGATCATTATGATTCTGATCAGCGTCCTTATGGGTGCAGTCTTAGAACTGAATAAAAATACAATGTTCGGCTGGTTTTTGTTTGTCCTTGCGGCAGCTGGTATGGCCGTGGTCTTCGGTCCTGGAGTGCGACACTTTTGCGCCGATGTCCATGCAGGCACAGAACCTGCCTATTTACAATTCTTTGGCGCAGATCATCGGCTATCACGACTACAAGGTCTCCTTAAAGGACAACTATCGGGAGGCCTTTTCGGAGGACAGTCTCTATCTCAACATCTGGAAGCCGGCCGGAACGCCGGAGAAGGCGCCGGTGGCCGTCTATATTCACGGCGGTTCTCTCAAGACCGGGCAGCCCTGGTATCAGGATTACAGTGGCGAGGGCTATGCGAAGGACGGCGTCATCTGCGTCAATACTGGCTACCGCCTCGGTGTGTTCGGTTTTCTGGCAACAGAGGAAATGCTGGAGAGCGAGGGCACAGCAGGAAACTTCGGACTGCTGGACCAGATCAAGGCACTGGAGTGGGTCCGCCAAAATATCGAGAGCTTCGGCGGCGATCCCGACAATATTACGATCATCGGCGAATCGGCAGGTGCGGTATGTGTGGACGCGCTGCGCGGAGAAACTGGTCGGAGAGCAGGAGACGCAGCATCACGTCACGATCGACGGGTATGTTCTTCCGGATACGCCTTATAATCTGAGAAAGACGGGCGTGCACAACGAAGAGGCGGTCGTTCACGGCTATAACGCTGAGGAGAGCGGACCTTTTATACTGTTCTCCCATGCAAATCTGAATAATTATGAGGAAAAGATCCGCAGATGGGGCGGAGAGTATGCGGACGATATTATGGCATTGTATAATCCGTCCACGGATGAAGAAGCGGACCGCTATTGGTCAAAGATCTATGGGGCGATTTTCTTCAATTACCCTCATTACTGCCTGAACCGGCTGGAGCAGGAAAAGGGCGTACCGTCCTGGGAATACCTGTTCACGAAGGACAATGGGCGGCTCGGGAGCTGGCACAGCGGGGAGATGGTCTACACCTTCGGCGTGATCCCGGAGGATTCGGGGCTCTACACGGAGGAAGACAGGCAGCTGTCAATTACGATGCATTCCTATCTGGTGAATTTCGTAAAGAGCGGTAATCCGAACAGCGGAACGCTTTCCGGGTTCGAACAGTCAGCAGACTCTTCAAAGGTCATGGAATTCGGTGCACATACCGGCATGATCGAAGAGCCGGACCTGGCGCTTTACGGGATCCTGGACAGGATGTATGGATGGGAAAAGGAATAATATCGACAGAATGCAATGTCACATAAGTCAGCTTCTCGGAGATTGAATCTCCGAGCTTGCTGTTCCGCCGCGGGAGTCTTTCTCTTCTCCACAAACGGAAAAGCAACCTTATCCGGATACAGCAGGCTCGCTGTCCTTCCCGCAGGAAAGGCAGTGGAGGCCCGCC
>JAFUFL010000068.1 GCA_017469935.1 Lachnospiraceae bacterium | reverse complement strand
GGTTGTGCCATATAATGAATGGCGATACGGAGGATTACTCAAGAGGTCGAAGAGGTCGCACTCGAAATGCGATAGGCCGCTAATACCGGCGCGTGGGTTCGAATCCCATGTCCTCCGCTGAAACCGGGAACAAGGTGTTGTAGCCGTGTTCCCGGTTTTTCCTTTATTTATGGGCTTTTTCGGCACTATCGTTTATTGGATGGCAACCAATTTTTATTGTGTAAAAACGATTGTTTTTCGATTCTATGCAACCAAAATGCAACCAAGGTTCAGAACATCTTCGCGTAATGTTTATTCATCTTCGCCTGTTCCTTCTTCTCCACGTCGGTCAGAGTCGACCTGTAATTCCGCTTCATGACATAATCTGTCTGCCATCCTCCCATTTTCATGACATAGGCGTCAGGGATCCCAAGGACGTGCGCTATACTTACGTAGTAATGCCTCAGGGCGTGCAAGCAAAAGGCCTGCGGCATATTGGCATGCTTGATCGCCTTCCGGAATCGCTTAGACAGCTGATCGGGATTCAGTGATATGATCGGATCGTGCGACAGATCTATGCCAGCGATGACCTGGGGCGGGAGGACGACGGTCCTGTGCGACTTCACGGTCTTGTTGGTTTTCTTCTCGACCCACTTGCCATTGCTTTTTTTAACAATCGCACGCTGGACAGTGACGGTGCCATCACCAAAGTCAGACGGCTTCAGGGCACAGATCTCCGATCGGCGCATGGAGCCGAAGGCGGCGAGCATGGCAGCAGTCTTTACTTCCGGATCTTCCTTGTCGAGATAGGCCAGGAGCTTCTTCAGCTCCTTGTCCGTCGGCACGTAGATCTCCGGCATGATCACCATGGGAAGAGTGATCGGTATGTTCCCGACGCCGGCCATTGTAAGAGCCGGCCGCAGGAGCCCATAACAGTTCTGGATGTACTTGGCGCTGTATTCTTCCTCCAGCATAAAGGCTACCCACAGCTGGAGACCGCGCTGATCGACCTCAGAGACGTCTAAATCTTCCAGTGGCTCATACTTACCGGTCTTCAGATAAGACCTGTATCCGGTCACTGTGGACGGCGACAGAGCCGTTTCCTTGACGTCTATATACTGCTCGATCGCGTCATGCACGGACAGCTTCCCGGCGTTCTGGGCCTGATCATATTCCCAGGCAGCGGCGAGCCTCTCGGCTTCCTTTTTACTGTCTGCAGTGAAGGATTTGTACTTGCGGATTTTCTTGCCGTCTTTGTATTCATAGTGAGAGAATACAAGGCAGCGCCACTTCTTTCCTCGTTTTTGTGCTTTCGCCATAAAATAACCTCCTCAAGGGTATAGCAAACTAAGCCCCGAGAAGGTATACTGAACTTGGAGAGGCTCAGTAATCCCTTCTGGGACTGGTGTCTATTTCATCCCTCATCCTGTTGGCGCAGGGTGGGGGAATTTTCTTTATTCATCTTCGTCTTCTTCGTTGTCAGGATTGTATTCAGTAGAATAAATTTCATCTGAAGACTCTGACTGTCTAAATTCTTCTGCCATTATTGTTCGGTTAAACTCGGCAGTAGGGTCAATCCTATTTACAAGTTCCTCAAGTTCGTCGATGGAAACTCTGAAGAACTCTTTTCGAAGATTTACCTTATTAACTCGTTTGTTATTAAGCTTCTCATGCAGCTTTGCCTCAAGTCCAACTGCGTCATCTGAGAAAATGAAACTATGAACATCAAAACGGAATGGCACGGAAGCGTTTCCAAGTTCGTCTACACGTTCCTGTGGATTCAACCTGCGCGTCATGCCAACTTTAAAAACATCTTCTCCGAAGGAACCAAGGTTACTTATGATGTAAACGTTTCCTGCCTTTCCGTTAGCAAGCTTCGAGATTTCATCTTTCTTTATTATGACATCAGACAGCTGTGCCTGAAGCTGTAATATACGTGCATTAAGAGCCTCAATTTCAGATTCATCAGCTGTTGATAACTGTGCTTGAAGCTTGTCAATTTCACCTGTGTACTTGGATTCTTCCTCTGCGATCTTTTTCCTTTCTCTTTCCAGAGCCCTTCTTTCTTCGGCTTCTTGACGCATCTGCTCACGAATTGCGAGCTGTTCCTGTCTTGCTTGTTCTTTCTTCACATAGTAATTGTACTCAATTTTAACTGCATTGATAAAAAGATATTCCATCTCTCCGATGAATTTGGTTAATGTTCCTGCAATACTTTGATTACCTGTAGCGGCGATATCAAGATATTTCTGTGTTACATCTTTTACATCGTCTATCGCCTTGTCAAGTTTTTCATATTTCATCCCATACAGAATATTCTGGAGTTCTGCCCGGAGAGCAATAACCATAAGCTGGTAGATAGACTTATTGGCTTTGGTAGTATATCGTGATTCATACTGCTTCATTAGTTGTGTGATTTGTCTGTCATTTTCTCTGTAGGCCTTCCTTAGATCCTTCATATCCATGCAATGTAATTTAAGAATCACAGATGGACTAAGCTCATCAAGGTCCTTTACGGCATCAGGATCAAGTTTTAACTTTGAAGCCTTGATGTCAGCATCAAAGAACTGATCGATTGTATAATTAACAGCTTTTACCAACTCTTTTGACTTCGCCAACTTATTAGTTTGAGTTTTAATATTTTTTTCAAGCTTCTCGCTTTGGTTTTGCAGATTTTGAATCTCTGCATTAAGAGAACTAACTTTGGTGTCCAATTCGTCAGCCTGTTGCTGCAATGCTGTTGTCTTTTCCTTGACGGCAAAGTATTCATTTGCCCCCAAAGATTCAAGGCGGTCTTTCAGAGCATTATTCTCAGAACTAAGCTGATTAATTTCCTCTTTGTACTGTCCAACCTTAAAGATGTCGAAAAAACCCATAAAATTCCCTCCTCGTATTATATTAATTCCATCACTCCGAGCGGATCGAAGTAGATCACATAGTTATCGACCTGCGTGCAGACCCCGTACCGGCTATGGTAGTAGTCCAAAGCCTCCTGCAGGGTCTCTTCCGGGACGTCCAGGCACTCAGCCATCTCGTATCGATTCCGGCACCCCATCTTATAGGCACGGAGGATCCCAGTCAGACCAATCAGGCGGTTATATGCCCAGATCCGACCGCGGAGCTCCTGCTTACGGTTGGTAGCAACATTCTGATCGAGGATGTTGCCGGATGCAGTTAAGTGATGGCCAAGTTCCTCGGCCAACACTGCGGTTTGCTCCTTACCAGTGAGTCTGTCGCTGATCGCGATCACGCCGTCGCAGTACAGGCCTTTTATTCTATCTGATGTAAATCTCCAATCTATAGTCTCAGCCCCATGGCTGTACGCTTCTGCAACAAGTTTTTCCGTAGTAGTCATAGCACCGTCCTCCTGCTATGAAGGTAACAAATCAGGTGTGCAAGTGTCTGCACACTACTGGCCCCGTTTTGACTTGACAAACATCTTGAATTTCTCAATCTCTTCCCATTCTTCAGGTGTGTAGTCATCGCCTTCGTGGTGGGCCGCGATGGTGGTGGGCTGATAAGGTTCATCATCAAAATCGTTAAGCGATAGGCCCAGCACTCGTGCAATCGCTTTGAGAGTCTCGAGCTTTGGATCCCTTGTAGCTCCGCTAAGTATCTTGTTCAACGTGCCCACAGGTAGAAGCAGTACAGGGACCAGTACACGGAGCTGTCGCAGGCGATCGAGGATGTCAGGAAGCAGAAAGCTGGCTTACTTGACAGCGCAGACCTTCCGCTGCCCGGTCTGTCAGTGAAAGATGGTGAGCTGATCTACAACGGCCAACTCTGGGACAACATGTCAAGCGCTGAGCAGATGATCGTGAGTACGTCAATCGTCCGCAAGCTCAATCCGAAGTGCGGCTTCGTGCTCCTGGACAAGCTTGAGGCGATGGATCTGGACACCCTGAAGGAGTTCGGTGCGTGGCTGGAGCAGGAAGGCCTGCAGGCGATCGCGACCAGAGTCAGTACCGGAGACGAATGCAGCATCGTGATCACGGACGGCTATGTCGAAGGCCAGGATGGAGTATTCGCCAAAGAAGAGCCCGCACCGAAGGCCACCGGCTGGTCCGCGGGTATGGGATTTTAAGGAGGTAATCAATGGCATTTAATATTACGAGCGGCCGGATACCCAGCGCAAAAAAGATTGTGATCTACGGCCCGGAAGGAATTGGAAAAAGCACACTGGCAAGTCAGTTCCCGGATCCTGTATTCATCGATACGGAGGATTCCACCAAGGACATGAACGTAAAGCGGCTGGATAAGCCCACGTCATGGCAGATGCTTTTGGACGAAGTTAAGTTTATCAGGGATAATCCCGCACTCTGCAGAACATTGGTCATTGACACGGCAGACTGGGCAGAGCAGATGGAGATCGATGACCTGCTCAAGATCAACAAAAAGAATGGTATTGAAGATTTTGGCTATGGCAAAGGCTATACATACAGTGCGGAGCGGTTCGGGAAACTTCTGAATCTCCTGACAGAGGTATCAGAACGCGGAATCAATATTGTGATCACGGCACACGCCTGGCTGCGTAAGATCGAACTCCCGGAAGAGATGGGCGCTTACGATCACTGGGAAATGAAGACTTCGAAGAAGGTGGCCCCACTGATCAGAGAGTGGGCAGACGCAGTTTTCTTCCTTAATTACAAAGTAAATGTGATAAACATCGACAACCAGGGCGCCGCTAAAGGAAAGAATAAGGCGCAGGGAGGCCGCAGGGTGATTCATACGAATCACACCCCGTTCTGGGATGCAAAGAACCGCTACGGCATGCCGGACGAACTGCCGCTGGAATATGAATCTATTGCGCCTATCTTCTCAGAGCAGCCGCTGCCCGTCACGTTGCCGATCGAGGAAGAGAAGGAGCCGCCGAAGCCGCGGACTAAAAGCGAGTCCGCACCTGAACCCGCTACCAAAGCGGATAAAAAAGATGAGAAAAAGGAAAGCCCGCCTCTGGCTGAGAGCAAGCCTGTAACATCAGAAGGTTTCGAAGAGATGAGACGCTATGAGAAGACGCCGTTCCCGGATGAAAAGGATGAATACAAGGAGCCGGACCCCAGAATTCCGAAAGCCCTGCGCGACTTGATGATCGCCGACAGGATCGACGAATGGGAGATCCAGCACGTCGCATCGGCAAGAGGCTACATGACAGCCGACACAAAAGTTGCTGATTATCCGGATGATTTCCTTAATGGATGGTGCATTGGATTCTGGCCGCAGCTTAAAGCAGCGATCATGGATATGAGAAACAAGATGAATATTGAATACAAATAAGGAGGACAATTGTGGGTAACGTATTAGATCTGGATGGAAGCCTTGATTATCAGGAGCAGTTCCCGGACATTCCGGAAGGTGAGTATGACGCCAGGATCGACCATGTGGAGAACACCAGAATCGACGGTGACAGCAAGTACAACGGCAATCCCTGCCTGGCTGTATATGTGAATGTAAATGTACAGGGCAGTGATCTGCAGACAAGGGAAAATATCATCCTCAATGATGATTTCAAGTGGAAGCTTTGCCAGCTGTTCGTCGGTACGGGACAGCAGAAAAAGGGTGAGCCGCTGCCGAATCTCCGGAGAGCCATCAACGAACTGGCGGGCCAGTCATGCCGCGTGAAGGTTGTGAAGACCAAGAGTAAGAACTCTGATCGCGTCTTTACAAACCTGACATTCCTTGAGAAGAAACAGCAGGCATGGGGAGGCGGCTTCTAATGATGCAGCTGAGGCCTTACCAGGAAGAGGCTTTTTGTCATGTGTTTGCGGAGTGGGATGACGGCCACAAGAAAACATTGGTCGTCATGCCCACCGGAACCGGCAAGACGATCGTCTTCGCCAAGATCGTCGAGGAGTGCGTGCGCCGCGGATACAGAGTGCTGATCATGGCACACCGCGGGGAGCTCCTCGACCAGGCGGCCGATAAGATCTTCAAGGCGACCGGCCTGCGGTCTTCTGTTGAGAAGGCGGAGCGTTCCTGTCTTGGTGAATGGTACAGAGTGGTCGTCGGATCTGTGCAGACTCTCATGCACGAACGACGCCTGAAACAGTTCCCGCAGGATTACTTCGACGTGATCATCATCGACGAAGCCCATCACTGCGTCAGTCCTTCTTATCAGACAGTTCTTCGATATTTTGGCGGGTCAAAGGTCCTGGGCGTCACAGCGACGCCCGACCGGGCCGACATGAAGAACCTCGGAAGCTATTTCGAGTCATTGGCCTTCGAATACACGATGCCAGAGGCTATCCGGAGCGGGTACCTGGTGCCGATCAAGGCGCTTACAGTACCACTCAAGATTGATATCCGTATGGTCGGCATCAGCGCCGGGGACTTCAAAGTGGGCGAAATTGGGACGGCGTTGGATCCGTATCTGTATCAGATCGCAGACGAAATGGAAAAGTACTGCATGAACCGCAAGACCATTGTTTTCCTGCCTTTGATCGCTACCTCTCAGAAGTTCATGAAGATCCTTAACGAGCGCGGATTTGTGGCGGCAGAGGTCAACGGCAACAGCGAGGACCGCGCCCAGATCCTGCAGGACTTCGAAGCGGGCCGCTATAACGTGCTCTGCAATTCCATGCTCCTGACGGAAGGTTATGACTGCCCGGCCGTTGACTGCATCATCGTTCTGAGGCCAACGAAGTCGAGACCGCTGTATGCGCAGATGGTAGGACGCGGCACAAGGCTCTCTCCGGAGACAGGCAAAGAGCATCTTCTGCTGATCGACTTCCTGTGGATGACCGAAAAGCACGAGTTGTGCCATCCTGCGGCGCTGATCTGTGAAGACGAAGAGGTCGCGCAGAAGATGACGAAAAATATGGAGGCGAATCCCGGCGAAGCAGTGGACATCGAGGAGGCTGAGAAAAAAGCTTCTGAGGATGTAGTCGCCGAGCGGGAAGAAGCACTGGCTGCAGAACTGGCGGCACAGCGTAGGAAAAAGAGCCGGTTGGTTGATCCGCTCCAGTACGCCATGAGCATTAACGCCCGTGACCTTGTGGATTATGTCCCTCCGTTCGGATGGGCCTCACAGGATCCCACAATGGACCAGCGGGAGCGCCTGGAGAAGCTCGGGATCCGCGCTGACAGCGTGAAGAGCCAGGGCGAAGCTGACATGCTGCTGGGCAAGCTGGACGAAAGGAAGAGGAACGGCCTTGCTACTCCCAAGCAGATCAAGCAGCTCGAAATGAGAGGCTTCCAAAATGTGGGGACATGGTCCTTTGATCAGGCGAGGAGGCTGATTGACAGGATCGCGGCCAATGGATGGAAAACGCCAAGAGACTTAAACCCCAGAGAATACAGGCCGCCGGCGGATACGCCGAAGGCATCAGGGTACTGATAAATGGAAAACAGGACAGATCTCAGAGAATTATTAAATCATATAAATCCTGCGCTTCTCAATTACGAGGAATGGACGGAAGTAGGAATGGCCCTGAAGTTTGAGGGCTATTCCTGCGATGTCTGGGATGACTGGAGCCGCAGGGACTCCGGGCGCTATCACACGGGCGAGTGTGCCAAGAAATGGCGGTCCTTCCGCCGTGATGAGGGCGTCACCGGCGGCACCATCGTTCATATGGCCATGGAAGCCGGATGGGTGCCTCCGCAGCGTGAGCCCGGAAGGATCCTCGACCTTGACGGGGGCCTTGATTATGTTGAAGGCGCCATTGTGGGAGAGGGCTGGGTAGAGCATCGTGATATTGATGAGCCTGCTTCATGGGAACCGGCGAAGGAGCTGATCAGATATCTGGAGACGCTGTTCACTCCCGAAGAGACCTTTGGGTACGTGATGGGCTCCTTCCAGAAGGCAAACAAAGACGGCACGCAGAAATGGGTGCCGGCCAACAAGGGAGTTTATACGCTGCATCCAGCAGGAAATCGAGAGCTTTTATCAGAGATATGCCGATAAAGAGGGGATCGATATAGCGGAAGCGAGGCGCCGCGTCTCCAAGATCGACATGGAGAAGTACGAGCGCCTCGCGGCACAGTACGTCAAGGCGGCACATGAGGGCGGCAGAGAAGCGGCTTTCTCAGATATCGCCAATGAACAGATGCGGCTGTACAACGCCACGATGCGGATCAACAGGCTGGAGATGCTTAAGGCCCGCTGCGGGATCCGCGCCATGGAAGGATATCGTCGGGCCGACCAGCTGATCAATGAGGCGTTGGAAGAGCGGGCTTACTCCGAGTATTACCGTCTTGCAGGGATCCTCGGCAACACAGTCCAGTTCAATGAGAACATGGTCCGCTCAATCGTGAATGCCTCCTACCAAAATGCGACATGGTCACAGAGGCTCTGGAACAATCAGGCGCTGCTCTCAGAGTGGATCGGCGCACAGATCGCGCAGGGGATCCTGACCGGCAAGGGCTCTGACGTCCTTGCCCGGAACGTACAGAAGCTGACCGGGCAGAGTGCTTATAACTGTCAGAGGCTTATGCGCACGGAGCTCCGGAGAGTACAGACTGCAGCGGCCGAACAGTCGATGCTGGACAACGGTGTGACGGAGTATAAGTTCCTGGTAGCGAATGGCATCAATCCGTGTGATGAGTGCCTCGCACTGGATGGAAAGGTATTTAAGATCTCGGAGATGTCGGTGGGTAAGAATGCGCCGCCGAAGCATCCGTTATGTCATTGCTGCACTTGCCCTGCGTTTGACGAAGAGAAGTGGCAGAGGTGGCTTGACGGGCCTGCGCAGGCGGGGGTGCCGTGGGCGGAGTTTGATGCGGATGAGAAAAATGACGAAGCAGATTCGGAGACTTTGTGGGGAAAGGCCTTAAAAAAGATCGATTTAGCAAGAGATAAAGAACCTGTTAGCATTTTTGATATTGGATCAGATGAGTCCGAACAATTAGTGAAAGCTATTGATAAAGCACCTTCATCTATTAGAAACATTATTTATCGATTTAGAGATAATATGGGGATAATTAATCAAAAGCCCTTGGCTGGAGCATGTAACACGAAAAAGGGTATGAGAGTTAATATTGTCCAAGATGTTTTCGACAAGAGGGGTTCTTTTGTATCAAGTTTTCATGAAATTGGACATCGTATTGACATGTTGATGGGACGGCCATCTCAAAAATATGGTTTTGAAAACTCTCTTAGAACTGATTTTATAAATCTTGTTAATTCTTATAAAGCAAACTATAATTATAGCAAGGAGCAAGCATATCAAGCTATTAGTGCAATCATTAGTGGAGACCAATTTCATTCGATATCAGATTTACTTGGAGCTTTAAGTAACAACGAATGCGTGGGAGATTATTCGCATCCCATTGGTTATTGGAAAGCTAAACATTCGTTAGAAAGAGAAGCGTTCGCTCATTTCTTCGAAGCATATGCACGAAATGATGTTGAGAAACAAGAACTTTTGAAAATTGTTTTCCCAAATGCAATAGCGGTTTTTCAATTAATGCTTGAAGATTTTTAAATGGATATACCTTATTTTTTAAGACCTGATTACCCAAAACCGGAAAAAACCGAGTTTAGTAAAGCAGTCCAAAGATATAAAGATCGCTTTGGAGCAGATGATTTAATGACAGAATCATTGCAATTCTCTCATGAAGAGTGGATTAAGATCTTAGATGACTGCGTAAAAACTAATACAAAGCTATTAGATTATTTAGGAATTGAATTAGAACCTGATACAGATTATTAATAATTATTTCTGATGGAGTGTAGCAAATGGCTCAGAACGACATGGAAATCATCGTGTACAAGATTCTCAGCTACTTGTACGAATGCATGAAGGCCGCAAACACCCTCGCTTGGAAGATATCGGCAGCACGTGCCAGATGTTCAGAATTCCTCCTGAGTATTGGAACCAGGTAATGGAGGAACTGATCGACTGCGGATATGTGAAAGGATTTAAACATATTCCGACCAAAGGGCCGCAGTCAATATTCATGATGGATAATGCGGGAATAACATTGAAGGGACGTGAATTTCTCTGTGAAAACAGTAGGATGCAAAAAGCGAAAGAGTTTCTTGGAAGTGCGTTTTCAGTGTTGTTAGATGGAATTATAGGCGCATTGATTTAGTAGTTGTTAATAGCATCGCTCCGGCGGTGCTTTTTTCATGTAATAAAGGGAGGTAAAACATGAGTAATGATGCGATGCTCAAAAGAGCGAAAGAGCTTGTGGTCAACTATTTCAACGACCACGTCGAGGTCACCGACAACAAGAAGATCACCGAAGACGATGTGTTCGTTGTGTGGTTCTGCAAGACCCTGCAGAACTGGAAGGCACTTGTAAGTACAACCGTTTCTGATGGCATGTACTACGAGGTCACGCACAATGGTGACAAGGGTGAGACATATCTCGATGCTTACAAGAAGTGGGAGAATGTCTGTATCCCGGATTAATCAGGCGGCGCCACTGCTCGTCCGGACTGCTACCGGGCGGGCAGTTTTTATGAGGGAGGAATAGTATGAACGTACCCACGATGACAGTAGGAAAGTCTGAGGAAGAGAAGGAGCTCGATAAGCTGAAAGCCGAGAATGAAGATCTCCGTGCTCAGTGCAAAGCATATGAGGCACAGCTCCAGCGATGCAGAGAGAGTGAAGAGCGTGCATTCATGAGGGGTAAGATCGAAGGCCTTGAGTTTGCGATCCGGTGCAATGGCATTTCTGGAAAAGAGGTTAACAAGGAATGATCATACCTGATACAGTCAAGATCTTGTTTAAGAAGTACACCGTATGTCGGGATAACAACATGCGAGACGACAAGGGTAATCTCCTTTATGGCCAGATCGACCATATAGAACAGCTGATCACTCTGAATGAGGATGCAGGCTTGGAGCAGCAGAAGGCGACTTTGATGCACGAGATGGTCCATGGCCTCGATGATCTGTACAGCATCGGCCTGAAGGAGAAGCAGGTCGAGAAACTGGGGACGGCCCTGTACATGCTGGTCCGGGACAACCCGGAGATGTTCGCGGAGGACAAATTATGATTAACATCACAATTGCGCCGGCGCAGCTGACAGTGACAGGTCATGCCGGATACAATCCCGGAAATGACATTGTCTGCGCCGCCGTTTCTGCCCTTGTGCAGACTTTTGAAGCGTCGGCGAGGGAATTTACCACCGACGAGATCAGCTCTTCTCTGAAGGACGGAGACGCGGTCATCACATGGCCGAGAGCGCCTACTGAGAAGCTGAAACTACTGATCGACAGTACATGTCTGGGGCTGATCCGCATGGCAGGATCGTACCCGGAGAATATTAAGGTAACATGCACCCGATGAGGGTGCTTTTTTAATTGGCAGGCCCGGAACCGAAGCCCCGGGAGGGGCAGACAAAGCTGGGGAGTGCTCCGGGAGGAGCGGAAAGGATAAAGCAGTGAAATTTAAAGACTACAGGAACCTGATGTTCAATCTTCGTATGTTCGACGATCCGGATCCGGCCGGTGAGGGCGGAAACGATCCGGCAGAAGACCCTGCCAAGAAGGAAGAGGATAAGACCGGCGGAAAGAAATACGACGATGCCGAGGTGGACCGTATTGTGGCCAAGCACAAGGCAGAGTGGGAAAAGAAGCACGCCGAGGACCTCAAGAAGGCTACCGATGAGGCGCGTAAGTATGAGCGCATGACTAAGGAGCAGAAGGAGGCAGAGGACAGGCGCAAAGCTGAGGAAGAGGCTGCCAAGAAGGACGCCCGTATCAAAGAGCTTGAAGCTCAGATCGCGACTGACGCCCTGCGCAAGACCGTGGCCGCCGATGTGGAAGCCATGGAGGAAGGTATCAGCGCATCCCAGGATTTCCTCGACCTGGTCGTGACTGCAGACGCCGATGCTGATGCAGCCAAGTCGAACGTCAAGAAGCTTGTAGGGATTATCCTTGCTGACCGTAAGGTACAGGAGGAAAAGAGAGCACGTGGGAACACGCCCAAGAGTTTTGGTAACAATGACAACGGCCCGAAAGATCCTTATCAGGCCGTTAGGGACAAATACAAAAGGAGATAAAAATGGGAACTTTTTTCAATCTGAAAATGTTTGATGATGGTGAGAATCAGAACCAGAATATCCGCTACTATGGCAAACAGCTGCTCGGTATCCTGAAAGCAGTTTTTGCAGTGAAATCCTACTGGAGTGACTTCTTCACTGAGCTGCAGGCTATGGACGGCATCACTCATAAAGATGTCGCATTTACAATCAAGACCAATGATGTAGCAGCTGCCGTAAGCGCAGGATCTCTTGAAGAAGGCGGGACTGCAGCATACGACACCGGTGCGAATGTTGCATTTGGCAGCGGAACCGGAAGCACAAACAGATTCGGCAACCGTACAGAGGTCAAGTACGAGGACGAGGATGTTGCATATACATGGGACTGGGTATATCACGAAGGCATCGACAAGCATACTGTAAATGCTGACTTCGATGAAGCCAATGCTCGCGAGATGGAGAAGATCGCCAATGGTATCACCGGCAAGTTCAACGCAAAGCAGGGTGCGTATCTTTCTGCTGAAGCGGGAAAGAACGTTGAGGTCAGTCTTGCATCTGCTGACGTGATCTCTTCCGCACAGGCAATTGCGATCTTTAACGAGATCGACAGCTATCTGACGGATATCGAGGTCGATGAGACACTGACCCGCGTTGCGGCAGTAACTCCTGCGCTTTATAACGCGATCGTTGACAACAACCTCTCTACCACAGCCAAGGGGTCTGACGTGAATATCGATCGCAATGAAGTCCGCATGTTCAAAGACTTTGTCATCCGTAAGCTTCCTACAGGTGCTTTCCAGGCGACTGTTGCGCAGGCTGCAGTTGGCACAGAGGGACAGGAAGGTTATGTAGCAGCACAGCCTGCTACGCAGGAGATCTGTATCGCCGGTATCCAGAAGATCGGCGTGCCTTTCACTGGCATTGAGACCTCCAGAGCGTTCGAGGCGCATGATTTCGACGGTACAACCCTGCAGGGCGCAGGCAAGGCTGGTCAGTTCATCTCTGAGGACAACAAGAAGGCCCTTGTGAAGGTCACTGCGACGATCACCGGCGTCTGATCAATCTGATTCTCCAGGGGGTGGCGGCCTTCGGGCCGTCCCTCCCTTGTGAGATATAAATGGGAGGAAACTATGACATACAGAGTAATTGAAGGCTTTTATGACTTGCAGGATCCGGAAGGTAAGAGCTTCCACCTTTACAACAAAGGTGATATCTATCCGAGGGAAGGCCTCGAGCCCACCGAGGAGCGCATCAAGGAGCTGTCTGGAAAGGGAAACCAGCGCAAGCAGCCTCTGATCGAAGAGATCCCGGAAGATACGGAAGAGGCTGTCCCGGAAGCGCCTGAGAAAGAAGAGGCTCCGAAGAAACGCAGGTCCAAGAAAGCCCAGTAAGGAGGCCGCCTATGGACACAAAGGCTTTAGCCAAGGTCAAGAGCCTTCTCGGGGAGTCTGTAGACTATGAGGTCGTAAAGACGATCGCTGACATGGTCGAGTCCCAGCTGCTCGTGCGGATCGGCGCGGAGGAAGTCCCTTACGAGCTCGACTATATCGTCATCAACGTGACTGTTGCCCGCTTCAACCAGATTGGCGATGAGGGCAAGAGCTCCATGACGATCGAGGGAGAGTCGGCATCATGGCTGACAGATCTGTTCGAGCCGTATGAAAAGGACATCCGGGCCTACCTGGACAACAGGGACAAGGCCTCCAACGGAGTCAGGGTAAGATTTCTGTGAGGTGATGAGATGAGATGCGATACGAAGATCTATTTTGTCACCGATGCTGAAAAGACGCTTGTCGACACTCCGGGAGCTGAGAACTACGGCGAATATGAGGCCGGAAAGCCCAAAGAAGTCGAACGTTATGCGGATGTCACTGACACGCAGACCAAGACCCAGCAGGTCGTCTATGGGATGCTGCGGGAAGGCAGCAGGACCGTAAGGCTTAATGAGGCCTTCAGAGAGCCTTTTGACCACATACGGATAGAAGACCGGGAGACCGGCGAATCCGTTCTTTACGATGTAGATGCAAAGCGGATCCTGCGCCGCAGGTCGACGTTTATCTGTCACGAGGTGCTGTGATATGGATGTAAAACTGGTGGGCATGGACAAGCTCCAGGCAAAGCTCGAGTACTGTGGAAACAACAGGGAACCGGTCAAAACAGTGATCACGAAGAACGGAAACCAGCTGAATGCGAAGATGAAGTCCAAAATGACGCAGGCATACATCAAAGGGTATTCCCATGGAGACACTGCCGGAAGCGTCAATACGGTGATCACAGACGGCGGAATGACTGCCAATGTCGGGCCTACTACCGATTACAGCCCGTATGTGGAGTACGGTACACGGTTCATGCAGGCGGAACCTGCCGTGAAGCCCGCTTTCGAGGAGCAGGTACCGATCTTTAAAAGAGACATGGAGGCTATCATGAAGTAAGGAGGTGATCCTCATATCTACGCCACTCGAGGAATACAGGGTGGAACTCATAGGGCGGCTCAAAGCTAAAGATCCCGACCATAAGGTTTATGAGACGTCACTGCCGCCGGCAGATGTCCCGCATCCGTTCTATTACATCGAGGAGCTGAGGGCTCCGGATAATAGGACGAGCAAGCGGGAGGTCATGCAGGAGGTATACCATTCGGTGAGCGTCTGGCACGACAATCCGGACAAGACCTCGGAAGTGTTAAAGATGCTTGCCCTGATCGGCGAGTGCGTAAGGGAAATGGAGCGTGACGGTACGCACTCTTACACCTGGATGATCATGGACACGGGCATGAGGTGCTTCCCGGATAACGTCTCCGGGCAGGTCGGAACGGCCGCCAAGACCAAATACGTACATGGAATCTATGAGATCCACATGAAACAGATCGGCTCCCGCTGAGGGGGCTTTTTTAATGGAGGAATAACAAATGTTTAATCTTAAGATGTTCGATGATGCAGTTACCTACACTGCCGAACAGGGCAAGGATATTATCATCCTGCTGCGCCCGATGAACAAAGCCAACGCTCAGGCGGCGGCGCTTATCCCTTTTGGCACATCTGATACAGAGAGTATCTCGGCTGATACTGACCAGACTGTAACCAAGGACGGCGTGATCGGCACGGCCGGCTCTGCATCTGTAGAGCTGTCCAAAGAGGGGCTGATGCACCACAATTCCGCAGATCCGGATGCTACGATTTCTATCGACGACCTGAAGGCAGCGATGAAGAAAAGAGAAAAAGTCGAGGCTTGGGTCGTCGATCTTTCCCGCCCTGCCGCAACAGAAGGAAAATACCTTGGAACCTACTACCAGGGCTATCTGACGTCTTTCGAGACGGAAGCCGCGGCGGAAGACCTTGCGTCTGTTTCCATGGAATATTCTGCGGACGGCGTCGGCGCCGACGGTGCGTGCACTGTCGATGCGAATACAAAAGAGATCGCGGCTTATGTCTTCAAAGACACGGTGAAGGAGGCCTGATCAATTAAAACATATGAGTTGTACGTCCCCAGAGCGTAGAGGCTCTGGGGATTTTGTATTTAAGGGAGGATCACAATATGTACACAAAAGAGATTGGCGGAAAGCTTTACGAATTTAATTTCGGCCTTGGTTTCGTGAGGGAAATCGACAAAGCCGTGCTTATCGATGGCGATGACAAGCGCAAGCACAAGATGGGTCTCACTTATGCGATCGCGGGCCTTATTGACTGCGATTACGAGAAGCTGATCGACTGCCTTGTGATCGGCAGTAAATTTGCGCCTGGCGATACGCTCAGCAGAGCTGAAATCGAAGCGTGGATGGAGTCCGAAGAGTTCGACCTTGAGAAGGAATGCGAAGAGCTCCTGGATTTTTTCGGCAAGTGCAGCTTTACAAAGCGCAAGACGGAGGATCTGAAGAGGGCGGTAGAGAGGGACAAGGAGATCAAGGAGGCTCAGTATCAGAGCCAGCTGGCGTCGGCAAAAGCTGGGACGATCTGATCGAAGATATCGCCCTGAATGCATTCCGCTATCTCGGCTTTACTTCGATGGCACAGGTTGACCGTTTGGAGCTTCCTGAATATGAACTCCTGATGAAGGCGGCAAACCTCAGACGTGTTGATGAAGAATATAAGACACATGAGCAGGCCTATCTGAATGTGGCGGCAAGGGCAACGAAGGGGAAAAAGGGCCGGCCGGTCTACAAGACGTTTAAGTCTTTCTTTGACTACGAGGCTGCCATCAAGAAGATACAAAACGGAGAGAAGCACCGGGATGTGCTCCAGTCAGTCTCTGCGCTGTTGAAGAAAAAGAAGAAGGAGAAAGAAGAAAATGGCTGAAAGCTATAGCGTGACCGCGATACTCAGTGCGCGGGACAAAAATTTCAGCTCTGTATTCGGATCCGCGCAGGGGGCGGCTGACAGTTTGGCCAAAAAGCTGACAGGCGGGCTTGGATTTGGTGTGCTGGCGGGCGTGGGAATGAAAGCGTTTTCCATGGTAACCTCTGCAGCCTCTGGATTTACCGGGGAGCTGGAAGGCACCTCTGCGGCATGGAAGACCTTTGAAGACAATTTTAACATTACCTCTGGAATTAAAAACGTTAACCGGGATATCAGCGGAATAAAAAAAGAACTGCAGAGTTTTGCCACTAAGACGATTTATAGTGCGTCCGATATGGCTACCACCTTTTCTCAGTTGGATGCTGTCGGTATTGAATCAGCAGAAAAACTGGTGAAGGGTTTCGGCGGTATCGCCGCAGCGGCCGAAAATCCCGCACAGGCCATGAAGACACTCTCACAGCAGGGCGTCCAGATGGCAGCAAAACCCACCGTAGCCTGGCAGGATTTTAAACTCATGCTGGAGCAGACCCCTGCCGGTATTGCTGCGGTAGCTGATGAGATGGGGATGACTGCTTCAGAACTGGTACAGGCAGTTCAGGATGGTAAAGTCGCAACGAAGGATTTCTTTGAGGCGATCAAAACAGTTGGCGCTAGCGAAGAATCCGAATTCGCAAAAATGGCGACTAGATACAAGACAGTTGGACAAGCGATGGACGGTCTTTCTGAAACAGTCACTAACAAAGTCATGCCCGCCTTTGAAGTCTTTCAGGGTATTGGGATTGATGCAGTTGAAAAAATCATCGATAAGCTTGACGCAATTGACGGTGAAGCTATTGCATCGGAAATCCAGTCGATTGCCGATGCGTTCAAAGATAACGGCATTACAGGTGTGATCGAGAAGGTGAGCGGCTATGTTGACAAGCTTCCTGAAGGACTAAAGGTGGCTGCAGCTGCCGCGGGTGCACTTGCCGGCGTGAGCCTCACCAATGGACTTTTGAACAGTGGGGCATGGGAAGCCGGCACGAAAGGCATCGGGCTCTTTATGAATAAGATGGGAAGCCTTCCCGGTGCAGTGGGAAGAGGCGTCCAGGAAGCGTCCAGGAAGCTGGCAGGCTTCAACCCTGCTACAGCTGTGAAGAAGAGCCTTATAGGTGTAAGAACGTCCTTTACCGGATTTGGATCTTTTATCAGTAACTTCGGAGGTGATATCGCGGAATCAATGGAAGCGATATCGCCAAAGCTTTCCGGTGCGGGCTTAAAGGTGTGGGAGGCCTTTGATTCTTTCGGGGGAAATCTGTCCTCCAAGGCCAGCGCTATTGTATCTGATGTCGGCTTTGGGTTTGCAGGTATTACCTCTAAGATGGGAGATGCTGCATCGAAGATATCCAAGCGTGCAAAGTCTATCGCAAAGCCATTTAAAACAGTACTGGGAGGGATAACCGGAGTTCTCGGAAAGGTAGGCGGAGCCGTCATGAACGTTGGCGGCAAGCTGGCCTCAGGCCTTCAGTCGATGATGGGACTGGCACTTAAGGCGCTTATGCCGGCAGCGGTTATCGGTGTTGTTCTCGCGGGGCTTGGCCTTCTGTATTCAAAGTTCGGTGATCAGATAGACGGTATTCTGCAGATGGCGCAGGAAAAAGGGCCACAGTTCATCACGAACCTTGTGGCAGGAATCACGTCACGGATCCCGGCCCTGATCGCATCAGGTGCACAGCTGATCTCTGGACTGCTGGACACGATAACAGCCAATATTCCGGCGGTAATAGCCGGGGGAGTCAGTATCGTGACTACTCTGGTAGCAGGAGTCGCCAGTGCGGCACCTGGGCTGATCGGCAAGGCTACTGAGCTGATCGGTACTTTTGTGCTGTCCATCGTCTCGGCTCTGCCTCAGCTGATCACATCGGGGATGCAGCTGCTCGAATCCCTTGCGCAGGGAATTGGGCAGAACCTGCCGGTTCTGGCGCAGTATGCCATGCAGGCTATTATGTCGTTTGCTCAGGGCCTTATTAGTAATCTGCCGCAAATACTGGCATCTGCAGTCCAGATCGTCCAGTCGCTTGTGACAGGTATTGTCAACATGATACCTGTATTGATCAGCTCCGGAATTCAGCTGATCACATATCTTGCACAGTCTTTCATCCAAAACCTGCCCATGATCATCCAGACGGGAATACAGGTCATCGGGGCTTTGGTAATGGGACTGATTCAGGCAGTGCCGATGATCATCCAGGGAGCGATAGAGCTTGTTAAATCACTGGTCGATACGATCCTTAATACGGACTGGATTAAGGTGGGCGGAGACATCATTGATGCGATCGGAAATGGAATTAAGAACGGTTTTGGCGGGCTGGGAAGCCTTATAACCGGACTTTTCAGCAACGACACATCAGCACAGGACGGCGGCGCTCAGCAGGCAGCAAGGGCCGCAGAGAGCACCGCGCAGGCTTATATAAGCAACAGCGGACTGGTCTCAAGCGCTGCGAACCAGGTGGGCACTGAAGCTACCACAAACCTTACTGCGGGTCTCGGATCCGGGGCGGCAGAGGTCTCCAATATCATGTCAACTATGGCCACGGACGGCGTCTCGGCCTTCTCAGAATCCTTCGCGGGTGTGGATATGAGCGGCATTGGAGCCGACCTGTCTAACAGCATCAGCACGGAGTTTGATTCAGGGTTGTCACAGCTTCCTGTCATCACGAGCAATGCCGGCAGCCAGGTCGCAAGTTCCATGCAGCAGTCCGGAACGCAGGTAGTTGCTGCCGTAAAATCTACTACGACCTCTGTGGTGAATACTCTCAAGTCCGGTGTAAGCCCGGCTACTGTGGCAGGAAGATCTACAGGAAATGGTTACACACAGGGCGTGCGCGGGGCTTCCGGAGCAGCGCGCAGTGCCGGTGCCGCAGTGAAAAATGCAGGTCTTAACGGCATGAGCGGCGGTTATGGTGCAGCGTACAGTCATGGCGCCAACATCGGTCAGGGCCTTGCTGATGGTATGTGGAGCAAGGTCGGCGCGGCATGGGCGGCAGCGGAGTCTCTTGCTGCGGCAGCTGACAAGGCAATCCATGCAAGGGCACAGATCGGCTCTCCTTCTAAGATTACTAAGAAGTACGGCCGCTTCTTTGGCCAGGGCTTTCCGATTGGAATGGATCACGAAAGGAAGAACGTCATCGATGCGGCAAACCGTCTCGGACAGAGTATGATCGACAGCATTGACAGAAAGGTGCAGGCGGCCAGAAATGCCATGACGGAACTGATTAATTACGCATCCCCTGAAGCTGTAATGAGCCGGAGGTCCAACAGTCTTAACCTGAACGACGACTATGAGTATAAGAGTGAAGCTCACTATACTATTGTGGTCGAGTCTGTGATGGATGGACGTAAGGTCGGCGAAGGCGTTGCTGATTATGTTGGAGATACAATTGAGAAGAAGAACGCTCGCGAGGCGAGAAAGCGTGGCAGGACATGATGTACGGATTTATCGATACCACAGAGCAGTATACCGGGAAAACGCTTCCTGCAGAGGCTCTCCAGCTGAATGGAGAGTACCTGGAGGATCTGATCGAAGGATACCGAACACTCACGGTACAGGGCCGGGAGGCCCTGTCCGGGGTTGTGGCTACGGACAATATCGGATTAAGAGCCGGTTCACTCTTCCGGTCGAGACGCTATCCGGAAAGGATAATCACTGTACGGTACCAGCTCATATGCGATGATGCGGAATCGTTCAGAGCTGCATATAACAAGCTGGCCGGTATTCTTGATATCGAAGAAGGAGTCATGGTATTCGCCGATGAACCTGATAAGTATTTTGTCGGTATTCCAGGGACGCTTGAGGATGTTGAGCCGGGCAGGAATGCGGTTGTGTCATCCATCCAGTTTGTCTGTCCTGATCCTTTTAAATACAGTGTGGAAGAGCACGAGGCGCAGGTACTCGAAGACGGGACCCTGTTCTGTGATTATCATGGAACATTTCCGTCTCATCCCACACTGAGTGCTCAGTTTCTGAAAGAAGGAGATGTTACTGACGAAGGTGAAGAGAGCACGATCACTGGAAACGGGGACTGCGGCTACATCGCATTTTTTGACAGTGATGAGCACATCCTTCAGTTTGGCGATCCCGATGAAGCAGATGCAGAAACTTTTCCGGCAACACAGACTCTTTTGGCGGCAAGCCCTGGCACAAAGACAGCATGGACAGCCGTTATGAAATCCAAGTGGCCCGTGAACACCGCGTCCGGAGCAGTTACAGATGGCACAGCAAAAACCGGCACAGTCGGAATGATACCGACAGCGCTTGCAGCAACATCCAGCTATTATGTCGGTGCGACTTCATACGGCTCCGGTTCTGGCTGGCACGGCCCCTGTATTTCGGCAGCCGTACCTGCAGACAAAAGCGGCAACGCAGGGGCTGATAACTGGGAATTTCAGTATGCGATGAAGTTTGCACATTTCAACTCAACAGAAGGCCGAAAGGCAGTGGGAGAGATATCATGTTATCTTTCTGATGCAAATGGATATAAGATTGCCGGCGTCAGAGTTAGGAAGACAAAGGCGGGAGAAAACGGTGAGATTATATTCATCCTGAACAACACAGTCGTAGATAAGTTCTCGGTTTATATCGGCGCTCATAATCAGTACTTTGGCAACAACATGGATGCGCATTACAAGACCATCGGAGGAAAGAAAGTTCTTATACCGGCTGTAAGGGCAAACAAGATTGTTAAGATCACAAAGAACGGCACAAAGGTAACGATCAGTGCGGGTGGAATCACGAGAACATACACCAGGACAATGAATTCGCTTCGGCGGATCACGTTCCACTTCAAATCGTACGGAACACAGCCAACAATGGCCTATTCAGGCATATATTCCTGGAAGCTATGTAAGATGTTCTGCGAAACGTATCGGGACAACCCGAACAAGTTCACCGCAAGTGATCTGCTGGAAGTTGATACGGGAAGCGGCGATGTCCTTCTTAATGGAGACCCGGCACCCGGCCTTGGAGCTATAGGCAACCAATGGGAAGAGTTTGTGCTTCTCCCCGGAGAAAATCAGCTGGGATGGTCGTGCAGTGACTGGTGCACTTCGCCTCCTGTTGTTGGAATGAAATATCGGGAGGTGTATCTGTGATACTCTATTTTGCTGATCGAAAAATGAATATCATAGGCAAGGCATCAACCAATCTACCGCGTGGACTTATTATCAGCAATGATAAAAAAACCGAAGAGGTGGATAACGGATCTGTAACGCTTGAATTCGATATGGGATATTCCGGGAAGGAGGGAAGGGCGAAAGCGGAGCGTCTTACAGCTCCCGGCAATTATGTGCTGCGCAGGGATGGTCAGGATTTTGAATTCTATACGATCATCGATTCTGAAAACGACACAGACGCCGGCATTGCCAATGTTTATTCGGAAGACGCAGGATTGGATCTGCTCAATGAGGTTCTTGGACCGTACGAGGCTGCTACGGCGATGCCGGTGGCTCAGTATGTGAGCATTTTTGCACAGGACAGTGGTTTTGAGATTGGCCACAATGAGATCTCGGGTTTATCCAGAAAGCTTAAATGGGAGGGAGAAGCAACTGCCACCGAAAGGCTGCTGAGCTTGGCCACACAGTTTGATGCGGAATTATCGTTCTCATTCGAGATAGACAAACTACGTATAACGCATAAATATATCAATTTTTGGAAAAAACGCGGCAAAGATATCGGGGTGACGCTCAGAATCGGAGAGCATATATCCGGGATCCGGATCAAAAAATCCGTGGCCAATATTGCCACAGCCTTGTCAGTGACGGGCGGGACTCCACAAGGAAAAAACACTCCTGTGACACTGAGCGGTTACCAATATGACGATGGCGACATATATGTAAGCGGAAAACTCCTTAAGAGCAGATCTGCACTTGCTCTTTGGAGCCGGTACCTGTCACCCGATGAGAAAGGCACTGGTGAGGGGCATATCGTAAAACAATGGAGTTACGATACCACGGTGCAGTCTACACTTTGCGCCAGGGCTGTGACGCAGTTGCGGAAGATATCAAAGCCTGAAGTCAACTATGAAGTCGACGTCAAGGTCCTTCCGGATCAGCTGAAAATAGGAGACACCTGCCGGATCGTGGACTCGGAGGGGGATCTTTTTCTTGAGGCACGGCTCTTAAAACTTGTTCGCAGTGTTGCCAACGGAACATGCGAGGCGACATTCGGCGATTATCTGATAAAACCAAGCGGGATTTCTGATACAGTCAGTGCTCTTGCAAAAGATTTCGCTGAGCTGGCCAGAAACAGAACACTTTATACATGGATCGTCTATGCTGACGATGAGGAAGGGACGGGAATATCTCTTAGCCCAGACGGAAAGAAGTATATGGGAACATCTGGAAACCGGCTCGAAGAGACGCCGGACCTCACAGATCCAACCATATATTCCTGGTCAAAAGTTCAGGGAGAGGACGCAACTGTATTGAGGATAGACTCAAGCAGAGGCGTCCTTTTTAAAAATAATGTTTTTGCTACTGTCCTTACAGTAACGATTACAAAAGGTGCACTAATAATAAGTGATGTTTCAGCAATGAAAGCTGAATATGGATCAGGAGCATTCCTTCAATGGTATTGGCGTAAAAGTGATGATGATGACTGGAAGGTTATGCTTGTAACTGACTCGCATATCACGAATGGTGGATTCAGGCTTGATATTACGCCAGACGATGTCGATGAAAAAATCGTGTTTAAATGTGAACTTGAAGTATAAAGGGAGGCTTAAATGGCAGTAAAATCTTCAGACCAGATAACGATAGTAGACCTTACGGATGCTTATTCCGTGACGTTAACAAGTGAGTCTGCGAGCTTTGCAGCGGATAAGGATGGCAAAGCGCTTAATGCTACGACATTTACCACACAGGTAGTAGCGCTCAGAGGCACAGAGGCCGTGACGCCATCGATCACGGCTGCCGATATTGTTAAATCGGATAACCTGACCGTAACTGTATCAACCAGCAGTCCTTACAGCGTGATCAACCCCGGTATCTCCATTTCAATTGCGAAAGGAAAGGCGCTGGCGAATAATGTCGGTGAAGTTGACATCCCTGTTGTGCTCGAAAACGGAATCACCTTGCATAAGAAGTTTTCCATCAGTGCTGCAAGAACCGGTGCGGCGGGATCAAGCATGTATACGTATGTCCGCTACAGTGAAAACGCTAATGGCAGCGGAATGACGACCGCGCCTACCGCTACGACAAAATATATCGGCATTTATGTCGGAACCTCTTCTTCCGTACCGGCATATACGGCATTTACCTGGAGTAAGTATGTTGGAGATCCCGGGAGCTCTTCCTACACATTTGTGAGATACAGTGCAAATGAAGATGGTACCGATTTTGTGTCAGAGCCTACAGCTGATACAAAGTATGTTGGCATTGCTGTCACAACAACCAACTCTGCGCCCACTGCTAAGACTGCTTATACCTGGAGCAAATATGTAGGGGATGATGCTATTAACATGGTTGTCACGAGCTCCAATGGTGTGATCTTTAAAAACAGTGCCATTGAAACGATGCTGACAGCTCATGTATACCGGGCTGGTGTAGAACTTACAGCGTCTCAGATTGCAGAACTCGGGACAATTAAGTGGTACAAAGACGGAGGCACAACAGCAGTTGCTACCGGCGCGACGCTTTCGATCACTGCCGGATCCGTGACAAATAAAGCGGATTATGAAGCACGACTCGAGGGATAAAGGAGGTACTGATGGCAGTATTAGCACGCGCGACAATTACACTTGCGCAGACAATAGATATTGAATCTGTTACCTGGTATTACAAGCTGCAGGCATCCACGGCAAGTGCCCCGGCCAAGCCTACAACAGAGGTGCCATCCGGATGGTCAACGTCTGAGCCATCGTATACTGAGGGATCTACCAACAGCCTTTACGTGGTAGAAAAAACGACTTATTCCAACGGTACCTTCGAATATTCAGATGTTTCATTGTCCAGCTCTTATGAAGCGGCTAAAACAGCATACAACAAGAGCGTGCAGGCTAAGAACACCGCTGATGCAGCTCTTGCTGATGCAGTCGAATATGTTATAGGGACGCAGACGGCGAAAACGGGGGCGTGGACAGGCGTCACAAGAGATGTCAGCCTGACTGCTGGGAAGACTATCGCCTATAAGCTGCCATACGCAGGAGACGGAGAAGCCACGCTTACATTAACTCTGGCGGGTGGGGGTACTACAGAGGCTGTGCCTATATACTTAAATACAACCCGCGTAACAACACACTTCGGCGCAGGATCAGTCATCAACATGACCTATGACGGAACGTCGTGGAGGGCATCCTCTATACCGAACACGAACACAAACTATTATGACCGTAGGCTCCACAACAGCGCGATCAAGGCCGCAGCAGCGGTGACAAAAGCACACCTGATCGCTGGGACAGCTGCTGGGTATAAGAATTTAGCGGCATCTCTTGTATTCGACCTGGCTTACCCAATCCTGTACGCCTCTGGAGCGATCAGCGCGGGCGCCACAGCAAAAACCTCCTATGAGGCGTATCCGGATGTGAACTTTTCAACGACCGGAACGATCGAGAGCGGGACAGCCGCAAAAATCCTGTGGCTGAAGGGAACAGTGGAAGGGAATACCTTCACCATTGCAGCGAGCAACTGGCTGACGACAGTCGTTCCGGCAGAAGAAGATGGTATGTATTATATCCCGCTAGGTGTGATGTCGAGTGCTATTGCTGGATACTTTGCGACTTCAAACAGACTGTATGCATATCTGGACGGTGCATTTCAGCCTGCTGATACAGCAGCAGTAATAAGAGCAAAGGAGGCGTCAAAAGTGGCAACCAAATATGTTACAGATCAGACAGATGGTATCTTCGTTCATCCGGAAGGAGAAGGACCTAACGATACTAATACACCGACAGGATGGAGAATCCGAGATGCTCTGGAAATGCTGAAATCCGGAGTTTCCCTTTTCAAAGCGTGGGTCGAGAACGGCATCACAAAGGTGAGGATCGGGCGCGAAGATTCCGCCCACTTTATGATTCAGGACGGGAAGATATCCGGTTATGGAGACACAACCGGCGTCTACTTTGAGACAGGGAACAGCGGAAGCACAGCGCAGAACACGTATATCGGCAACGGATCCACAAAGGCTTTTAATGTGCTGAACGCCACAAGTCTGACATCTGTCAAGGTGGATGGAACAACGGTAAGCGCAACGCTCATAGGTACATACCTAGTCGAACTTGCTACTGCGCCGGCAGACGGAGCAAAAATCGTAATCACCTACGAAACAAGCGAGAGTTCGCCATATTTCACGTTCGGGACAAGAGATACCGGAACGGTGGGAATTGGCTCCTCAACGTTCGGAAATCACAATAAAGCACAGGGAATATACGCTACGGCGGAAGGTAATCTGACAAAAGCAAATGGATTCGCATCCCATGCCGAAGGATTTCAGAACGAAGCGAACGGGGCACATTCCCATGCCGAAGGAAGCGGATGCGATGCAAACGGCGAAGATTCTCATGCCGGCGGAAACGAATCAGCGGCAAATGCTCAATACTCGTTCGCGCATGGGCAAAATGTAAAAGCAACCATGCGCGGATCGGCAGCTTTTGGCAGATATAATTTTTATAACGGGGTCCTGTTCAGTGTTGGAAACGGCAATGGGGACGACAGCAGGCACAATGCTTTTACTGTTGGGGAGACAGGGAACTGTTTTGTTGCAGGAAAACTTGTAAGTGGATCTCCCGGAGACCAGCGAGCAATGTTCCTGGTCAAAGAATTCTCAGAGGACAATCTCACAGTATCTGCTGGAGGGAATATCGGAACACGGACACCTTCTATCGCTGTTGCGGGCTATACGCCCATCGCAGTTGCAACCCATCAAATCATGAATGCCACAAGTGGAGGCCAGAACGCGAACTATTGCTACCTATACGCATGCACCTTGAATGGCAATGTTTTGGCATACAATGGTCGAAATACCGGTTCAAGCACAGCAAAGATCAAGACGATTTTCAAAGTGTTTTATATTGCAACCGCTGCGATTGATGGAGCACAGTAACTATTTCACCGGGCACCCTTCGGGGTGCTCTTTTTCATGGAAAGGGAAAGGAAAATCAGATGGTCAGTATCAAAGATAACACGATCACGATTACAAGAGGCGACACGCTGGAGACCAACCTGATCGTAAAAACTATGTCCGGCGCAGATTATGTTCCAACAGAAGGAGATGTGATCCGGTTTGCTCTCAAAGGATCCTATGACGACGACAGGCCAATCATTAACAAAGTGATTCCCAACGACTCCTTAATTCTGCGCCTGGAAGCTTCCGAGACCAAGCAGCTGGAGGCAAGGCGTAAACCCTATGTATATGATGTGGAGCTGCGCACTCCGGAGGATACAGTCGTCGATACCTTCCTTACCGGAGAAATGTATGTAACACAGGAGGTGTACTGATGGCAGATCTTAAAGGTGGTTTTACAAATCCGGATACTCTTAAGGGAACGTTCTCTAATCCTGTGATCCGCGGATATTCGGCCTATGACATCGCGAAGCTCAGCGGATTTGAGGGAACAGAAAAGGAATGGCTGGAATCTCTCAGGGCTCCAGCTGAAAGCCTTCGTGTATCATCCCTGAATGAACAATATCTTGCAGTTGGCAAGGTGGTAGAAGCAGTGGGGAATGCGATTTATCTGGATGACTTATCCGAGTATTCCGATTATGGAATTGAAGTGCCCGGATGGTACGTATTCGCGAGGATAACAGCCCCGATCGGCGCGAAAGTGACAGCTGACACCACTGTGGACGGCGCCGCAGGATACATTGCTTCAGAAGGTGAAGATTACGTCGATGTCGCCGTTCGATTCGAAGTAGCAGCCACATCTCAGCTGGTTATCATCGATTGGGGAGAAAGCAAAGAGACGTTCGTTTTCAGGGATACGGATCTCGCAATCCGAAACCTTGATTACAGAGTGACGTTCTACGTGTACGATGCGGATCCGTTCGTCACGTGGCACTATAAGAGATCTGCAGACCCGGTATTTGTCGGAACAAAGTATTACACCGAAGAAAACGGCGTGTATACGCAGGCTGCTGTCAAGGCTCACGAGCACGTGCCGGCGGACACGTATTACACTCATGCCTACGCTCTTGCGACGGACGAGGTATTCCAGGAGGGAACCGTTTATTACACCCTCGAGGCAGGCGTTTATACGCCCGCGGAGGTTGTTCCCGGCGATCCTCTGGTACCGGCGGAGCCTGATCCCGAGGTTCCTGTCCCGACCTATTATGTCGATGAGTACACACTTACGACTGATTACCGTTTCGTTGGGACACGCTACTATGCCGAGCATGACGGCACTTATGAGCAGATCGCTGTCAAGGCCGGAGAGCCTTGTTCGTACTATACCAAAGTGATCACGTATCCGCTTCCTGGGACGGCTGCCTTTGTCGGTACCGAATACTGGACTCCGGACGAGAGTGATCTCGGCTATGCCCGCGCTGCTGTCCGGGCAGGTGAGGCGATCCCTGAGGGCGAGTATTTCACACATGTCTATACAAAGTTGACGGCAGCGGGCAAGTTCGCGGAGGGAGTGAGATATTACAAGCTCGTAGGCACAGAATACGAACTGCAGGAGGTCACTGTTGGCGCCTCTTACGCCAAAAATGTGTACTATATCGACACCTGGACACCTGCGACGGGTGAGTTCGTCGGAACGAAGTATTATTTGGCAATCAATGATAATAATTATGCTCAGGTTCCTGTATTGGGAGGCGATGTGATCCCGGCCGCCTACTACACCAAGGAAATCCACTACGCTATTACTGGAGACGAGACTTTCCAGGTCGGCAAGACCTATTACACCATCATGGATGGCGAATATGTTGAGGCTGAGGTAACGGTTGGCGGTGAGGTCGCCGCTGATACATACTATGAGCAGCTTGTTATTTACCGTAAGGAGTCTGGGACATTTGCCGAGGGTGTGACATACTACACTGCCCCTGCAGGCGTGTACACCGAGACGGAAGTCGTTCCCGGTGAGACTATCCCCGAGGCTGAGTATCGTGTCCAGCTGATCAGCTGGCCTCAGACAGAAGACGAGAAAGTTCTGTCCGGAGAAACGTATTACACCAATATCGGCGGCGTATACGAGGAGGCGTATCTTGCCCCCGGTGCCAGGATCCCCGAGAACCTTGTACATGAGAAAGCAGTGGTCGAGGGCCTTGTGCGAAATGTCACATACAGGCTCGACGAGATCGTGGACTGCCCGATGGTGTTTATCCTGCCTGAGGTCGAGGACGAAACACACGGCTGCTGGTTTGAAATCCGGTGTCGCCACGCCGGAGCGTACAGCATGGAGCTTGTGGCTCCGGAGGGCGTCAAGGTTGCGACTGAGCACACGCAAAAGGAGACGGCGGGCGTCAATATGATCAACCTGCACTACACGAGCGTGGACGGCGTAAAGATCTGGCGCTTTATGAATACCCACTCAAACATCCCGGCGTAAGGAGGTAAAGATGGAAAAATACAGTTATATCAAGCTGGAAGACGGCAAGATCAAAAACCTCCCGTCTCACGATCCGAACGGGGAGATCCTTGTGAGCCGCCACATGATGAATCTCAAGGAGTGGATGGACGAAAATCCCGAGGAAAGGAAGCGCCTCGGATGGATCAAGCACATCCATGTGGATACAAGAGAGATCGACTATAACCGGCAGACCCAGTATCTGCAGCATTATTACCAGCAGATTGACGAATATACGATTAAAGACGAGTATGAGGTCATCGATAAAAGTGAGGAGATGATGCTGCTCGAGGAGCTGTCTGAGGGCGCAAATCTCGGCGGTGCGGGCGGAATTGTATTTGTCGGAATGGAAGGAGAATTCTGATGGAAAAAAGACTGGAAGAAATGACGCAGATCATGACGGAAAAGAGCAAAGAGCTCGCAGGCAAGCAGCTCCCTCCGCTGGATCCGGAGGGAAAGACGCTGGCCAAGCACAAGCGGGAGACATTCGACATCGTAGACACTCCCGTCGACCCGCTCAGATAAGGAGGTGGCCATGTACGATATTACCCCTATTACATCGGAACATCCCACGGATTGTGGCGCAACCTGCCTCAAGATGCTCCTGTCTTACTATGGCGTAGACGTCCCGCTCGATCAGCTGATCGAGGAGTGTCATACTGGGATCGTCGGCTGCACGGCCAGGGACGTCCTCGAAGCCGGCAGACTTCACGGTCAGGAAATGCACGCATATAAAACAGATCTCGACGGGATCCTCAAGGTGGACCGCCCTGCAATCATCTGGTGGAAGCGTAAGCACTTCTGCGTCTTATGCGGCGTTGATGAGGGCGGGAACATCGTGATCATTAACCCGGACCGCGGACGCTACAGAATGAGTAAGAGCTTGTTTAAGTGTTGGTATTCCGGGATCGCGCTTTTTATCGGCGAGCCGGTAGACATCGATGGCGTGGAGCCGGTCGAGGTTTACAACCACGTCGTCATGACGTGACATTGCGCCGGCGCAATAGAGACATAAAAGATAGAGCGTCCTTCGGGACGCTCTTTTCATGGGAACATTTGGAGGGTAAGACATTGGAGCACATTGTAGAACAGTTCATTTCATCGGGGCAGGCGCTTGCGTGGCTGGCGATGGCATTCCTTTTTGGATTCTTCGTCTATAAAGAGTGGCCTGAATTTAAACGCCGTGTATCCGGATCGGCTGTAAAAGAGGTCAGCGATAAATCGGTGAGCGAGAGGCTCACAGTCATCGAGAAAGACATAAGTGAGATCAAAGCCAAACTCGACATTGATTATACGCGCCTCAATGACATGGACAGGTGGAAGAAAGGCATGGAGCAGATCGTCACGGAATCGCTGGAAGAGCGCGAAATTCTCATGCAAGCCATGCTCGGTGTTCTTGGCGGCCTTCAAGAACTGGGGGCCAATGGTCCAACAAAAGCAGCCAAGGAAACCATACAGGACTATATCAACAAACAGGCGCATAAGAGAGAAATGGAAAGCTGAAAGATACCCGCAGTGGGGCACAGAAAGGAGACATTATGAGAGATATTATTATGGAATTGCTTAAATTAACCATCATGATCGTAGCCATGTTGATCACAAGATATGTGATCCCTTGGCTCAAGGCCAAGACCGAAAACGATACCATGTCGGTACTGATCGATTGGGCCATGCAGGCGGTCCTTGCGGCGGAGCAGGCGCATCAGGCGCAATCCGGACCGGAAAGGAAGGCAATTGTAACGAAATTTATTAAGGAACTCCTCGAACAGAAAAACCTGGCGCTGTCCGATGAGGAAATCGATATAATGATTGAGGCTGCTGTGAAACAAATGAATGCGGCCAAAGAGCTGGGATTGGCAGCTACACACGAATAATGATTAACTGCGGAGAGGCCTTCGGGCCTCTCTTTTTTATATGGAGGCAAAATCATGAGTCTATTTTGGCATGTACCGGGGTTTCCAAACTATAGAAATGACGTGCAGGAAGGCGATACCCAGTTCTTCATGCACTATGATGACAAGACCGGCAAGCGTAAGTTTCTGGTAATCGACGGTGGTACTCCTGCATATTTCGATATTCTCTATAGAGATCTTAAGATGTTCAGCGCTCATGGAGAGGATTCCGAACTGCGTCTTGCGGTCAGCCATTCGCATTATGACCATATCAAGGGCATCAGACTTCTTATGGCCTGTAAGACAAAAGGCAAATACACATTCAATATTACGACTCTGTATTGTCAGGATCCGGCGTCTTTGGAGAAAGGGCTTCGCGATAATAAGGGATCCAGGAGCGTTCGCAATGATATTAATGTTCTCCGGGATACCATTAACGAGGCCAAGGCCAGAGGTATCAAGGTCGTATATTTGAAGAATGAGCAGAAAGTTGTATGGGGCGATATTAAGTTCCAGAACTTCCAGATGCAGCCCAGCAGAGTCGAGGATGATGACGATTACGGCTGGAGCTATATGAACGACGGCTCGCTTTGCTTCTGGTTCTGGGAGCAGAAGTATCTCACAACCGGCGACGGTCCCAATACCATCGACAAACTGTGCGATAAGTACGATCTCGATCCGGTCATGGTCAAAGGCCCTCATCATGGCAACTTCTTTGTCCGCAAGACTGCAACGTGGATGAAGAAACATGGATGCTGGCTGTATTGGGACAATGATCTGTCAAAGGGCATCACCGATTTCCTGCAGACCGGCCGCGAAGATGCGATCGGCGTTGGCATGACTGTTATGAACGTCATCGGCGCTATCAATGGCATTTTCTATAAAGGCAAGGCAGTTATTTATAAAGGCGGTAAAATCTACCGCTACGAATGCCCTTACGCTGGCGGGCTTAAGCTGCTCGATGCAAATGCTGCATTCGTGAGGAGGGTTCTTAGAGGCGACTTCGGCAACGGTGATACCAGAACTACTTATATTCTTTGCTACCGCCGTAATCCGGGACTCGTGCAGAAGAGCGTCAATGCAGTGATCAATACCGCCAAGGGCATCAAGTCCGGAAAGCTCGATTATGGCCGCAATGAAGAAAGACTAAAGCGACTCGACAAGGAATTTGGTGCCGGTTATGGCCAGCTGATCCAGGATTATATCAATGTGCTCTATGGAGTCAGAAAGGCGGTGTAATGTGAGTAATGTATTGATGTACGGAATAGACATCTCCAACCACCAGGGTAGGGCGGGACTGGATCTCGACAAGCTGCTGACAAAACATCCGGAGATCAAGGTCGTTATCATAAAATCCTCAGAGGGGACGAGCTTCGATGATGCGTATGACGAGGGCTTCATTAAGATAGCCCTGGCCCATGGCTGCATCGTTGGAGTATATCACTTTGCAAGACCGGACAAAAACGGCTGGGCAGCTGAGGCAAGATATTTCATGTCCCTTACTAAAAAGCACAAAGGCAAGGTGTTATACGTCCTGGATTGGGAGCGCAACGGATCCACGACATGGGCGAAAAATTTCCTCGACTATGTCGCAAAAGAAACAGGATCAACGCCGATATTCTACTCTTACGAAGCAAGAATCAACGCCCAGGATTTCAGCGCGATTGCTCATTATCCTCTTTGGGCAGCGAGATATCGAGACTATGAGATCGACAAGAACTTTGATATGAGCTCAGCCGGAAAGGCTCCTCAGGTAAAATGGTGGAGCAAATACATTTCCTGGCAGTGGACAAGTGTCGGCCGGCTTGATGGATATGGAAAGAACCTCGACTGTAACGCATATTATATCGATGCGGCAGAATTGAAGAAATACATCGGTGGAGAGCAGAAAGAGAGCACTGGATTCGTGCATTCGCGCAGCGCCATCGTTTCCGAGGCGATCAGCCACATCGGCGTCCAGGAAGGATCCGTCCTCCATCATAAGATCATCGACAGATATAACGCACGGAAGCCTCTTCCCAGAGGTTATGCTGTCAAATACACTGACGCTTGGTGTGCGACATTCGTGAGCTACCTGGCGATCATCATGGGATACACAGACATCATTCCTATTGAGTGCGGATGCCCGCAGATGATCGCGTTGGCCAAAGAGATGGGAATCTGGGTAGAGGATGACGGTTACGTCCCGAAGCCCGGCGACATCCCGCTTTACGACTGGCAGGATTCCGGGAAAGGTGACAACACCGGCACGCCTGATCATATCGGCATCACAGAGAAGGTTGTGAACGGAGTGCAGACCGTGATCGAGGGAAATTACCACGACGCGGTCGGCAGGCGCCAGATCGCCGTAAACGGAAGATATATCAGAGGATACATTGTTCCGAAATATGACACAGAAGGGCAGCAGGAGGCCAAGGCAGCAGTCAAAGAGCCGGCAGTCGATGACGCGCACACGATTGAATACTACGCGATCGTCAACACCAAGACGGACCCGCTCAATGTCCGGCTTGGCCCTGGCACCAATTATAAGCAGTGTTCTTTCTCCCCGATTCCGAAGGGCGCGACGGTGGGAGTGTGCAGACACAAGATCGGGAAATGGTATCTTGTGAAATACAACGGAAAATACGGATACGCTCACAGTGCGTATATTAAGAAGATCTGAGAAGAGCAGCTCTGCGCGCACCTGTTTTTCGCATATTTAAGCCCCGGCAGGAGAGAATCCTACCGGGGCTTATTTTTATGCCATGCAACCAAAATGCAACCAGACATCCGATTTGGCCCATAAACAAAGGCTCTGCTTAGGGTTCGAATCCCATGTCCTCCGCTGAAAACCTGTCGATGCGGATCGGCAGGTTTTTTTGCGCAATCTTTTCCGGCATCTTGTTCCGAATATAGATTAAGTGTATAATTAATTGTGTCAAAATACAGAAAAATTGTTGATTTCTGACAAAAACAATGGAGAAATCAGCACAGCGGATCTGTGAATCGTCCGGAGAAGGGAATCCGGCGCAATAGAATACATACATCAAGAATCAGGAGGAGGAAGAGATGTTGAGAATCGGTTTTTTGACAAGCGGCGGCGACTGCCAGGCACTTAACGCGGCCATGCGCGGCGTCTTCAAGTGCATCGTGCACAATGCCAAGGAGCCTGTGGAATTCTACGGATTTGAGGACGGCTACAAGGGCCTGATCTACGGAAAATTCCGTATCCTCACCGGACAGGACTTCAAGGGCATCCTTACAAGGGGCGGAACGATCCTGGGAACAAGCCGCGTTCCCTTCAAGACCATCCGCGAGCCCGATGAGAACGGCATCGACAAAGTAGAGGCCATGAAGCAGACCTATCACAAGCTGCAGCTGGACTGCCTGGTCATGGGCGGCGGCAACGGTTCCACCAAGACCGCAAACCTTCTGAGCCAGGAAGGCCTCAATGTCGTGACACTCCCCAAGACCATCGACAATGACCTGTACGGCACGGACATGACCTTCGGCTTCCAGAGCGCGGTCGACATCGCGACCAAGTGCATCGACGACATCCACACAACCGCGAGCTCCCACGGCCGCGTGTTCATCGTCGAGATCATGGGCCACAAGGTGGGCTGGCTGCCTCTCAACGCCGGAATCGCCGGCGGCGCTGACATCATTCTGATCCCCGAGATCCCCTATGACATCAACAAGGTCGTAGAGGCGATCGAGGAGAGAGATAAGAACGGCAGCCGTTTCACGATCATCGTCGTGGCGGAAGGCGCCATCTCCAAAGAGGACGCCAAGCTCTCCAAGAAAGAATATAAGAAGAAACTCGCCAATTATAAGTATCCTTCCGTCTCCTATGAGATCGCGGACGCGATCACAAAGGCAACGGGACGCGAAGTCCGTGTCACCGTTCCCGGACATACACAGCGCGGCGGCGCTCCCGATCCCTATGACCGCGTATTCGCGACCAGGATCGGAGCAGAGGCGGGCAAGCTGATCCTCAAGAAGGAGTTCGGCTACATGGTCGCTTACAAGAACCGTGAGATCGTCAAGACCCCGCTCAGCGAAGTGGCGGGCAAGCTCAAGACAGTGGATCCCAAGGCCAGCATCATCAAGGAAGCCAAGATGATCGGCATCAGCTTTGGCGACTGACAGGCGCGAAGCGAATTTCCCATAATCGGATAATCCGGAAAGGTGTACTGTGATATGCAGCACACCTTTCCGTCGTTTTGTCATTCGGCATCAATCCGAAGACAGTGTATTTGGACCGCGTGGCGTCGGATATTTGTGTTATTATGTAATTATTCAGCACCCCGGAAAAAAGATCAAAATAAGGTCTGGGGAGCTTGCTCACCGGAACGTTTTTGATCTTTTTTCCGGGGCGGACAAGGCGCCATTTCGCCGAGAAGACGCACTTTGTGCGGCTTCCATAATTGCACACTTCGTTTTGTGTGCAATTATTGTGGACGCGCACAGTCCCGAATGCGAAGCATTTGGGACCTGTGGTGCTGAATAGTTACGTTATTATAATAAAGAAACAGTGATCATCGTCACACAGGAAAGGTCTATACATGGCAGATCAGCATTATCTTGCTCTATACAGAAAATACAGGCCCCGCACCTTTGAGGACGTGCGCGGAAGAGAGGTCATTGTCAGGACCCTCAAGAACCAGATCGTATCGGGAAGGATCGCACACAGCTATCTTTTCTGCGGGACCAGGGGAACGGGCAAGACCACGATCGCCAAGATTTTCGCCAAGGCGGTCAACTGCGAGAATCCCAAGGACGGAAGCCCCTGCTGCGAGTGCCCTTCCTGCAGGGAGATCGGAGCGGATGCCAGCCTGAATGTCGTGGAGATGGACGCCGCTTCCAACAACGGCGTCGACGATATCCGCAACATTATCGACCAGGTGGCGTATTCCCCCACGCAGGGAAAATATCGCGTCTATATCATCGACGAAGTCCACATGCTGTCCGTGGCGGCCTTCAATGCGCTGCTCAAGACCCTGGAGGAGCCGCCGTCCTACGCGATCTTTATTCTCGCGACGACGGAGCCCAATAAGCTGCCGATCACTATTTTGTCAAGGTGCCAGAGGTACGACTACGGAAGGCTGTCCACGGAGACGATCGAGGGAAGGCTCCGGGAAGTTTCCGACGCCGAGGGCCTTAAGGTGGAGGACAAGGCGCTCCGCTACATCGCGGGCGCGGCGGACGGCTCCATGCGCGACGGGCTCAGCCTCCTGGACCAGTGCAATGCCTTCAACTACGGAAACGAGAGTCTTACCTATGAGAAGACGCTGGAAATTCTGGGCGCCGTAGACACCAGGGTGTTCAGCAAACTCTATAATCATATCCACGACGGGGATACGGCCGCCGCGCTGGGGGTCCTCGAGGACGTCCTGATGCAGGGCCGGGAGATGATGCAGTTCGTGGCGGATTTTCTGTGGTATCTAAGGAACCTGATGCTGCTGTGCGCCTCGGAGAGCACCAAAGATTCCCTGGATATTTCGGCGGACAATCTGTCGCAGATGATCGAGGACGCCAGAAAGTCCGAGCTGTCCGAGATCATGAGGGAGATCCGGATCTTTTCGGCCCTCGTGGAGCAGATCCGCTACAGCGCCAGCCGCAGGATCCTGACCGAGATGGCGATCATCAGAGCGGCCAAGGGCAAAATGGGCGGCGCCGAAGGAGGCGCGGAGGACCAGATGGACACGCTCCGGAACCGGATCCGGGAGCTCGAGCAGCGGCTTCTCGAGGACGAGAAGAAGATCGCGGAGAGACCGGCCGCCTCCGACTGGGGCGCAGAGCGGAGCGGGCAGGAGAACGGTCAGGCCTCCGCATCCGGAGGAGCGCAGAACCCGGAGAGCGGGGGACAGTCCGGCGCGCCCGGCAAGGCGCCTGCCAAAAAACAGTATCCCAAGGCAGTTCCGGAGGATGTCATGGAGATCGTCCGCAACTGGTCCAAGTACATTTCGAAGCTCCCGCCCGGCATGACGAGAATGTCCCTGCTCACCGCAAAGCACAGCGTGGGAGACCACGGGCAGCTCGTCATCGTCTTCAGTAATTACGTGACCGCGGACCACTTCCTGCACGACGAGGGCTACCGGAACCGGCTGCGCTATTTCCTGCGCCAGTGCTCGGGCAAGGATATCGAAATCGAATACAAGGCACTTGACAAGGGTCAGAAATTCACGGACAATTACGTTGATTTATCCGATATGGTGACTATGAAAATAGAGGAGGAATAGAAGATGGCAAGAAGAGGCGGTTTCCAGGGCGGCATGCCCGGCAACATGAATAACCTTATGAAGCAGGCGCAGAGAATGCAGCGCCAGATGGAAGAGAATAAGAAGGCACTCGAGGAGATGGAGTTCAAGGCAGCTTCCGGCGGCGGCGCCGTCGAGGTGGTCGTCAGCGGAAAAAAAGAGCTGAAATCCCTCACTATCTCCCCGGACGCGGTGGATCCCGACGACGTCGAGATGCTCCAGGACCTGATCATTGCCGCAGTGGGCGAAGCGATGAAGCAGGTTGATGCCGAGAGCGAGAAGCTCTTCGGCGGACTGGGCGGCTTCTGATCTTATATCTAAGAAGAAACAATTGCGGAGTCCGGCACATTTGTGTGCCGGACTTATAGAGAGAGTCTGAGTCAAGTGGAACTATACAGCGGATATATTAATAAACTCATCGATGAACTGGCGGCGCTGCCCGGAATTGGAAACAAATCGGCACAGCGCCTCGCTTTTTATATAATCGGAATGTCACAGGCGAGGGTAAAGCATCTGGCGGACACGATCGTAAACGCCAAGGAGCACGTGACCTATTGCAAAGTGTGCCAGAACCTCACGGATGAGGAGGTCTGCCCGATCTGCGGAAATCCCCGCAGAGACCATAAGACCATCATGGTCGTGGAAAACTCCAGGGACCTGGCGGCCTATGAAAAGACGGGGAAATACAAGGGCGTGTACCACGTCCTGCACGGCGCGATCTCGCCCATGCTGGGGATCGGGCCCGGCGATATCAAGCTCAAGGAGCTCATCGCGAGACTGAGCAAAGAAGAAGTCTCCGAAGTAATCATAGCTACCAACTCCAGCCTGGAAGGCGAGACGACGGCCATGTATATCAGCAAGCTCATCAAGCCGGCCGGCATCAAGGTGACCCGCATCGCCAGCGGCGTGCCCGTGGGCGGCGACCTGGAGTACATTGACGAGGTGACACTTTTAAGAGCACTTGAAGGAAGAACAGAGTTATAACTCAGGGGGGGAATGTCCCTCGCCTCTTCAGGCGGTGAGAAGTAACAAATTTTCTCAGTGGCGGGTGACAATCCCCCACTGAGTTAAATGATGCACACGCGTGCGGAAAGGAAGTTGCTGCCCATTAGGGCAGCCCGCACGCGGCGCAGCGGCTCGCTCTGCGAGCCTTTAAAGGAAGAGGCTGCCTGTGCGGCGGCAATCACGCAGGGGAACCCTGCAGAAAAGGAGAGAGGAATGAGCGTTACGAAGGAATATTTTGGCAGACTCGGTGACGGAACGGAAGTTTCTCTGTACACGATCCGGACAGAGCGTCTGTGCGCGGTGGTGTCTGATCTGGGCGCGCTTCTGGTGCGGCTTATGACGCCGGACAGAGACGGGAAAATGAAGGACATCGTCCTGGGTTACGATGACGTGGAACACTATCTGGAAAACCCCAGCTGCTTCGGCGCGGTCGTAGGACCCAGCGCCAACCGTATTGCAGGTGCCTCTTTCGTCATCGACGGAGAGGAGTACCATCTTCCCGTTAACGAGAGAAACAATAACCTCCACTCCGATAAGCTGTTCTATAAGAGATTTTTTGCCGCGGAGATCGGAGACAACTGCGTTTCTTTCTCGATCAGCCTTCCGGACGGAGACGCCGGGTTCCCCGGAAACAGGGACTTTACCATTACCTATTCCCTGACCGATGAGGATCTGCGGATCGATTACAAGGTGACGTCGGACAAGAAGACCGTCATCAACATGACAAACCACTCCTATTTCAACCTGGCAGGAGAGGACAGCGGAAGCATTCTCGATCAGGTGGCAAAATTCTGCTGCAGTAATACGACTAAAGTGGACGCCGCGCTGATTCCCACGGGAGAGATCGTGCCCGTAAAGGGAACCGCGCTCGACTTCACGCAGCCCAAGCCCATCGGAAGGGACATCGGCTCGGAGGAAGAGCAGATGAAGTTCGGAGGTGGGTACGACCACAACTTCGTGATCGACGGCTATACCGGAGACGGGACCCTTCTTGTGGCGGGCGAAGTGTGCGATCCCGCAAGCGGACGCGTCATGCAGGTGCTCACCAATGTGCCCGGCGTGCAGTTCTATACGGCCAACGGCATGACCGCCGAGGGCGGCAAGAACGGACGCACCTACGGCCCTAAATCGGGCTTTGCGCTGGAGACACAGTTCTTCCCGGACAATGTGCATCACGCAAACTTCCCGCAGTCTGTGTTCGGCCCCGGCAGGGATTATGTTTCTACGACGATCTATCGCTTCCCGGTCTGCAGGTAACAGAGGATAAATGGCTAAAGTGGAACAGTTTCCGGATCAGTCCGGAAAAAACGGAATTACAGAAGATGTAAAGGAACGCGGACAGCAGGAGAACTCTGCCCCGGCGCTCGACCAGAAGACAAAGGTGATGCCGGAAGAACTGAGGGAGCGCGCGGAAACGCAGGTCCCGGATGACGGTCTTTTGATGGGAAGAGACATCGGCAAATCCGCCGATCATGGGAAAACCTCCGGCGTGGGAGAAGCCGGAAGCGAGCGCGGAAAAGACGGCGAAAAGGGGAAAAAACAGTCTCGGAAAAAAGCGGGACTTTTCCGCATCGGCAGTATCCTGCCCGGAAGCGAGGATGACAAAAAGAACCTGAGCTACGAGGAGCAGATTGACAGACACAGAAGCAGGATCCGGGCCTATCGCCTGTTCGGTGTCGTAATCCTTGTCATGGTGCTTCTTTTGGCCGCGCTCTTTTTCAACACGAGGCATTACAGCCGCGCCGAGATCAAAAAGATAAGGGATTTTGTCGCCGAAGAAGGGGCAGTCTGCGTTAATTTCGACGGATACGTGCTTCAGTACGGGCCGAACGGCGCCGCCTGCGCGGATACGAACGGCCGCGTCAGATGGACGATCACATATGAAATGGACCAGCCGATCATCAGCATGAGCGGAGATGTCGCGGCGATCGCTGACTACGGCGGGACGACGATCTATGTGATGAATACCCGAAAGCAGCTGTATACGGTCAGCACCAGCCTCCCGATTCATAAGATCTCGGCCTCGGAGAGCGGAGGAGTGGCGGCCATTCTGGATGACAGGAGCAAGACCTGGATCAGGCTCTACTCGAAGGAAGGAAAAGAGATCGCGTATTTTATCCGTTCCATGCGGGAAAACGGCTATCCGATGGATGTCGCCGTCTCGCCGGACGGCAGGAAAGTCTGTGTCTCCAGCCTTCTTATGAAGGATGCGGAGGTAATCTCCAACCTGAGCTTTTACAATTTCGGAAAAGAAGGACAGGACTATGAGCAGCATCTTGTGGGCAACTTCGAATATACCAACGAAGTCTTTCCTTATGTGAGGTTCCTGGGAAATAAATCGTGCGCCGCGGCGTCTGACTCGCGCCTCGTCGTTTTCGACACGAGCTCGACGGAACCGCAGAACAGCTTCAACAACATGCTCACCGAGGACATGCAGGGTATATTCGAAAGCGGCGGCCGCATAGCACTGCTATTTACGGATCTCACAAGAGAAAACCTGTACAGACTCGACATCTACGGACGAAATGGCAAAAAAGCGGGCAGCATAGGTTTTACCATGGTATATGACGACATCCAGATCAAAGGAGACAGAATATATATTAATAATGAACAGTCAATGCAGATTTTCACGCTGAGCGGAAGAGAGATCTTTAACGGAGGATTCGACAGAACCGTTAAAGCGCTGATCCCGTCCCTGAGACTGGGAGGGCTTGCGGCAGTCACGGAAAATGAGATTGATTCGATCAAACTGCGGTAAAGGAGCGGATAAATGAGCCGTACTTTCTGGATTCTACTTATTATCGGAATATTGGTATGGGGATACTTCATTAAGAAGGGCTCGGAGCAGGGGCTGATCAAGTCGCTCAGCTCGGTACTGACGCTGATTTGCGCCGCGGTCTGCTACAACCTTGCGTCCGGCCTTGCCGCAAACTATTCATCGGGAAACGTGTCGTCCGCTCTGATCGGCATTGTGCTTCTGATCGTGGTAGTCTGTGCATATGGGATCTTCCACTTCATTTTCTCATCGCTCCATATATTCTCGAGGCTTCCGGTCATTAAGTTCCTGGATAACATTCTGGGAGTGTTCGGGGGGATTGTCGAAGGAGCCGTGGTGCTGTACCTTGCGGACGCCATTTTGCGGTATTTTGTGAAGGCATAAAAGATGTAACTATTCAGCATATTCAGCACCCCACAGTCCCGAATGTTTCGCATTCGGGACTGTGGGCGTCCAGAGGCGCTTCGCGCCTTGTCCGCCCCGGAAAAAAGATCAAAAACGTTCCGGTGAGCGAGCTCCCCGGCCCTTATTTTGACCTTTTTCCGGTGTGCTGAAAAAAATAAAAAAAACAAAAATAGTGCTTGCATTTAGTATAATGGAGTGCTATTATAAGATTCGCCGCTGAGAGAACAGCAAAAAAAGTTAACACAATCGTAAAGATGACTTAAAATAATTTAAAAGTTTTTCTTAAAAAGGTGTTGACAAACTACTGAATCTGAGATATGATATCAGAGTTGCTGATGAAACAAAGCGACACGGACAGCCTGCCAGACAGGCGTCCGAAATACCAATAAAATCGAATATATGACAACTTAACAGAAATGCAACCCTGAATATATTCCTTTAAAAAAAGGCCGGGACGAATCGTTTAAGAACGGCCTTTACAGAATATTTTCAGAACGAACCAAACCAAGCAAATTACGGAGCAGATTTAGACGTTAACGTTTGAACTGTGACTGGAATTGAACTTGAATTTCAGAGATCCGCGAAGCGGAGCTCTTGAAGTTGTTCGCAAGAACAACCAATTTTTAACCTGAGAGTTTGATCCTGGCTCAGGATGAACGCT
>JAFUFL010000067.1 GCA_017469935.1 Lachnospiraceae bacterium | reverse complement strand
CATGCCTGGCAGCATGCCTTAATGGCGTTCTGGATGACATGCGCGTGGAAGGACCGGTAGTCTGGGTTGTCAGTGAACTTGAAGACGGCGTCAAGGAGTTCGTAGGAAGCAAACCACTTCTCCGCCGTAGGCGCAGAAAACTGAAGATGTTTTACCTTTGCGATCCTGGCAGCACGCTCCTCGGCCGAAAGGCCTGCTGTCTCCCGGATCTTTCTGACCTTCCGTTCGTATTTATTGCGGAGGCTGTCGTTGATCCCGGAGATGGAACCGGTCACAATACCGATGACAAAGTTCTCATTTTCCGTACGCACGTCGATGTCCTTCTTAAGGCCGGTCATGAGATTGCGGATATGGAAATTGGCTGCATTGTACATGTTATTGGCACAAAGGGACGCCCTGTCAGCATAGGGGAACAGGATATCATCTTTATGGATGTCAATGCATTCGACGTGGTACATTCGCGCACGATCCTTTCCTGGGGCTGTGCAGAGCAGCTGTGCCATTTTGTATCTATATATAAGTGTACCATATCGAACATATATTTGCAAACATATGTTTTGTTTCGCCGTCCGCGTATTCGCGAGAACAGGAAAAACTACGTCAACAGACCGCATTCATCTCGCCGTCTACAGAGGCGGGAGTCTTCTGCGGAAACATGATAAAAAAGCCCGGGAGATGGCAGCATCTCCCGGGCTGTTTTTGCGCGCAGCAATGGCTATTTCACAAAGTGCACAAATCACGTTGACAGTATAAATTTTAACTATACATATCTAAAAATACACAAATTTACTTATCACTACACCCCATATAAAATTAAGTCAGATCAAAGAAATCCCGGCCGGATTATCAATCTTTTGGAAACTGTAAAACCCTGTATTTAGGAGGAAAAAGAAAATGAGTCCAGCCACAATTACATTGATTTTTCTGGCTTTTGCCATTGTTATGTTCGTCACGGAAAAGATCCCGCTCGGCCTCACATCCATGATCGTCTGCGTGGGCTTGTGTGTAACAGGTGTCCTTGATGTCAAGACCGCTTTCGCGGGTTTCATCGATTCCAACGTCATTTTGTTCGTAGCCATGTTCATTGTCGGCGGGGCCTTCTTCGAGACCGGGATGGCCAATGAGATCGGCGGCATCGTCACCAAGTTCGCCAAAACAGAGAGGAGCCTCATCGTAGCCATCATGGTCATCGTCGGCCTGATGAGCGGCGTTCTCTCCAACACAGGAACGGCTGCAGTGCTGATCCCGGTCGTGATCGGAATCGCAGCAAAGTCCGGCTTCAAGCGCTCCAGACTCCTGATGCCTCTTGTATTTGCGGCGGCCATGGGCGGCAACCTCTCCCTGATCGGCGCGCCCGGCAACATGATCGCACAGTCCACCCTTGAGCCCCTCGGTCTCAAATTCGGCTTCTTCGAATACGCGATCGTAGGCCTCCCGATCCTGATCTGCGGCATCATCTTTTATGCGACCATCGGCTTCAAGCTTTTGCCCAATCACGATACCACTGATGACGGAAGCTCCGTATTCGATGAGCAGAAAGATTTCTCCAAGGTACCGCAGTGGAAGAAGACGCTTTCTCTGGTCATCCTGATTGCAACACTGGCTGCTATGATCTTCGAAGATCAGATCGGCATCAAGCTCTGTGTCTCCGGATGTGCAGGCGCAATCCTCCTGATCCTGACAGGTGTTATTTCCGAGAAAGAGGCGCTTAAGTCCATCGACCTCAAGACCATCTTCCTCTTCGGCGGAACCCTCTCCCTGGCATCCGCACTGCAGAATACCGGCGCAGGCGAGATGATCGCAGGCAAGGTAATCGGCGCGCTGGGAGCCAATCCTTCCCCGCTGATCTTCACATTTGTAGTGTTCATTCTCTGTTGTGTCATGACCAACTTCATGTCCAACACGGCAACAACCGCTCTGATGGCTCCCATCTGCCTCTCCATCGCGCAGGGCATGGGCGCGGATCCCAGAGCAGTCCTGATGGCCTGCGTCATCGGCGGCTCCTGCGCATACGCAACGCCCATCGGAATGCCTGCCAACACCATGGTCGTGGGCGCCGGCAATTACAAGTTCATCGATTACGTGAAGGCAGGTCTGCCTCTGATCGTCATCGCAACCGTCGTAAGTATGATCATTCTTCCGATCGCATTCCCCTTCTACCCGGGCTGATGCGCACGGATTGCCAAAATAGTGAGCTCCGGCACCTCGCACGGAATGCAGGGCAGCCGCAGACAATAACGAAACACAAAGGTAATAATGCCTATTATTGAAAGGAGATTCCCATGTCACACGAAGCACAGGTAAAGAAACTCAAAGACATTATGGCACAGTTTGTCGGTTTCACCGGCATCAAACTCCCCGATGACGTCATCGCGAAGCTCAAAGAACTCAGTGAGAAGGAAACTTCTCCCATGGCTAAGGTCATCTACGAGACCATGTTCCGCAACCAGGATCTTGCTGTTAAACTGAACCGCCCTTCCTGCCAGGACACAGGTGTCCTGCAGTTCTGGGTAAAGTGCGGCACACAGTTCCCTTACATCGACGATCTGGAAGTCCTTCTCAAGGAAGCCGTCATGCAGGCGACCGTGGACACGCCTCTTCGCCACAATTCCGTGCAGACTTTTGACGAGTACAACACAGGCAAGAACGTCGGCAAGGGCACGCCTACAGTCTGGTGGGACATCGTTCCTCATTCCGACAAGTGCGAGATCTACACCTACATGGCAGGCGGCGGATGCACGCTGCCCGGCAACGCAACCGTTCTGATGCCCGGTGAAGGCTACGAAGGCGTAACAAAATTCGTCCTCGACAGAATGACCACCTACGGACTCAACGCCTGTCCGCCTCTCCTGGTCGGCGTAGGCGTCGGTACTTCCGTAGAGACGGCAGCCCTCAATTCCAAGAAGGCGCTGATGCGCCCCATCGGGTCCCACAATGACAATGCCAATGCTGCCAAGATGGAGAAGCTTCTCGAGGACGGCATCAACGCGATCGGTCTCGGACCCCAGGGCATGGGCGGCAACTACTCCGTTATGGGCGTCAACATCGAGAATACGGCCCGTCACCCTTCCGCGATCGGCGTCGCAGTAAACGTCGGCTGCTGGAGCCACAGAAGAGGCCATATCGTTTTTGACAAGGACCTCAACTTCACGGTAGATACGCACACAGGGTTTGAATACAAAGAGAGATAATTGTCAAAAGAGCGTTTGCAGCGCACAGTCAAATAAAGATTTGAAGCTCGACAGATCCGGAAAGTCCTAAGACGAAGGACATACACAGATACTCAGGAAGGAGTGTACAAAAATGGCAGTAGAAATCAGAGACGGCAAGAAGATCCTGGTCACCCCCATCTCCGCGGAGGACCTCAAAGATATCCATATCGGCGACATCATTTACCTGACAGGTGATCTCACCACCTGCCGCGACGTGGCCCACCGCCGCGTTGTGGAAGAGGGACGCGAGATCCCCGTAGACGTCAGGGACGCAGCGATCCTGCACGCAGGCCCCATCATCCGCCCTCTCGGCGATGACAAATATGAGATGGTCTCCGTTGGACCGACAACCTCCATGCGCATGGAGAAGTTCGAGTATGAATTTGTCAAGATCACCGGCGTCCGCGTGATCCTGGGCAAGGGCGGTATGAAAGAGAATACAGAGCGCGCATGCAAAGACTTCGGCGCCATCCACTGCGTATTTCCCGCAGGAAACGCTGTTGTCGCGGCGACAGAAGTAGAGGAAATCGTCGAGGCACAGTGGAAGGACCTCGGGATGCCCGAGACCCTCTGGCACAGCCACGTTAAGGAGTTCGGTCCTCTGATCGTCTCCATCGACTCCTACGGAAGAAATTATTTCGAGGAGAAGAAAGTGGAGTATAATCGAAAGAAAGATGAGCAGGTTGAACTGATAAGCAAGCAGGTTGGATTTATTAAGTGATAAAACAAATTAAGTCGGATTCAATCAATTAAAAACTTGAAGAAACCGGGGAGAGCATCGCAATTCATAGTCACATAGAGAGACTTTGAAGCGGTGCTCTCCCCGTTTATTGGCGAAATGAAGCGGAAGGAGGCAATATGAAAGAATATCGGATTGCAGTTGTAGCAGGAGACGGAATCGGACCGGAGGTCATGGCGGAGTGCAAAAAAGTGTTAGATGCAGCAGCTTCGATTGACGGGAGCTTTCGGTTTGCCTTCACGGATTTTCCGTGGGGATGTGAGTATTACTTAAAGAACGGGCAGATGATGCCGGAGGACGGAATAGAAATTTTATCGAAATATGATGCAATTCTTCTCGGCGCGGTGGGATATCCCGGCGTGCCGGACAACATCTCCCTGAGGGATCTGCTCATCCGGATCCGGCATGATTTTGACCAGTATATCAATTTGCGGCCGGTAAAGCTCCTCAAAGGCGCACAGTGTCCGCTGAAGGATGTGAAAGAAGAAGAGATCAACATGACCTTCATCCGCGAGAACACGGAAGGCGAGTACTCCGGACAGGGCGCATGGCTCTACAAGGGGCAGCCGGGAGAGGTGGTCATTCAGGACAGCGTCTTCTCTCGAAAAGGCACGGAGCGCGTCATACGGTACGCCTATGAGCTGGCGCGAAAAGAGCACAAGACGCTCACAAGCGTCAGTAAAGCAAATGCCCTCAACTATTCCATGGTCTTTTGGGACAGCATCTTCAAGGAAGTGGGAGAAGAATACCCGGACGTCAGGACTTACTCGCTTCTTGTGGATGCGGCGTCCATGTTCATGGTCAAGGATCCTTCGCGGTTCCAGATCGTGGTGACCTCCAATTTGTTCGGGGATATTTTGACCGATCTGGGTGCAGCCATTGCAGGCGGTATGGGACTGGCAGCAGGCGCCAACCTCAATCCGGAGAGGAAGTTCCCGTCTATGTTTGAGCCCATTCACGGCTCGGCACCTGATATCGCTGGGCAGCAGATCGCCAATCCGTTGGCGGCGATCTGGTCCGCTTCGCAGCTGCTGGACTTCTTCGGCTACGAGGACCTCGGCAGGAAGATTCTGGACACGATGGAAGTGATGCTGACAGAGCACAGAGAGAAACTGACGCCTGACCAGGGCGGGACGGCGAAGACTTCCGAGTGCGGAGATGCGTTTGTGGAACTGCTGCGGAAGTGATATGACACAGGGAGGATGGTTTGTGCCGCTGAAGGGGACTTCAGCGGCACTTTCTGCGCATACACCGTCCACAGGGACATGTCAGGGTAATACGGAACTTTTCTATTGGACCAATTGATAATATAATCGGAATCAGGACAAACCAACAGGAGGATACCCAATCATGAACGAAAAGCTCAACTTCGGCAGCGATTATACAAAAGGAGCCCATCCGGCCATTATGCAGAGGATGCTTGAGACCAATATGATGTGCACAACCGGCTACGGCCTGGACGAGATCTCGGAGTCTGCCAGAAGAAGAATCCGGGAGGCCTGCGGTTGCGAGCAAGCAGCTGTGGCGTTTCTTGTAGGAGGAACGCAGACAAATGCGGTCATGATCGACGCACTTCTGAAGTCCTATCAGGGCGTCCTGGCAGCCGAGACCGGCCACATCAGCACCCATGAGGCGGGCGCCATTGAAGCCGGCGGCCACAAGGTCCTCACACTGCCGCATCAGTTTGGCAAAATAGCGCCGGAGAGCGCGGAGAAATATCTGGCGGACTACTACAATGACGCCAACCATGATCACATGGTCATGCCGGGCATGATCTACCTCTCTCATCCCACAGAGTACGGAACGCTGTATTCCAAAGCGGAGCTCGCGTCCTTCAGAGAGATCTGTGACAAGTACGGCATCTCTTTGTATGTGGACGGCGCCAGACTCGCCTATGCGCTTGCAAGCCCGGAAAGCGATGTGTCGCTGCGAGATCTGGCAAATTACTGCGACGCCTTCTACATCGGCGGCACCAAGTGCGGCGCCCTGTTCGGAGAAGCGGTGGTGGTTCCGGACCCGAAGAAAATACCGCACCTCTTTACGATCATCAAGCAGCACGGAGCGCTGCTGGCCAAGGGGAGACTCCTGGGCATCCAGTTTGACGAGCTGTTCCGGGACGGGCTGTATGAGAGGATCGGAGAGCCGGCCATCAGAGCGGCAAAGAGTATCAAAAAGGCGCTGCGTGAGAAGGGATACCGGCTGTATTTTGACAATCCGACCAACCAGATCTTCTATGTCATGGAGAACGAAGTCCTGAAGAAACTGGAAGAGAAGGTGGAGTACAGTTTCTGGGAAAAATATGATGACGACCACACGGTGATCCGGTTCGCGACGGACTGGGGGACCAAGGAGGAAGAGACGAGGGCGTTGATTGATGCGCTGTAAATATTCTTGTATCAAGTAAAGCTGGCCAGCATGGTCAGAAAAGTGCTTGTATGTTTCCGGAACCTGAGATACACTATTAGAAAGAAGACCAACATGGTCAGAATTTACGTAGCACAGGAGGTGTCGATATGCAGGTAAATATTCTGGAAGCCAAGACCAATCTGTCCAGCCTGATCAAGAAAATTGAAACCGGGGAAGAAGAAACAGTAATTATCGCCCGTTATGGAAAGCCGGTCGTGAAGATGACGATTTATCAGGATATTCCGTTATCCAGAAGAATTGGCATTGCTAAAGGAAAGCTGAAAACGCCGGCGGACCTGGACCGCGACAATGAAGAGATTGCTGCGCTGTTTGGAGGCGAATCATGAACCTGTTGCTTGATACACATATTTTGATCTGGACGCTTAACGAGGATCCCGCTCTTTCCGAGAAGGCGAGAGAACTCATTCTCGATTCTGATAACGCCATCTACTACAGTACGGTTTCCGTGTGGGAAATTGCTATTAAGCATGCGCTTCATCCGGACAATGTGGAGTTTACGGGAAAGGAGCTTGCGAGCTTCTGCAAAGAAGCCGGGTTTCTCCCGCTGGAAGTTCGTGACAGGCACGTTTTTGCCTTGGATACATTGTCACGTCCTGCAGATGCGCCAAGGCACAATGATCCTTTTGACAGGATGCTGATCGCACAGGCGAAAGCTGAAAACATGGTCTTTCTTACGCATGATTCTCTGATTCCGTATTATGGGGAACAATGTATTATGTCGGTTTGATCAAGTGGGAGCAGACCCCCTGCAAATCCAATTACTCGATGCTGATTCTACATAAAAGGAGCTTATAAATGCCTGCCGAGAAGTACACAGCTATCTACAACGATTTAAAGGAAAAAATTGAGGAAGGGCTCTATGCGCCGCAGTCGGTCCTGCCTTCGGAGAATATACTGACGGCGCGCTACGGCGTGTCCCGCAATACTGTTCGAAGGGCGATCGCCAGGCTTGCGGACGAGAGCTACGTGCAGAGCATTCACGGCAAGGGCGTCATTGTTATTTACAGGAAATCGGAAGCGAACATTTTCTCTTTTGACGTGATCGAGAGCATGAAGGAGGCAGCGGCCAGGAACAACCGCGAGTACCACACCAAGGTGATCCACTTCACGACCTTTGAGGTGGACGAGTATCTGTCCCGCAAGACCGGGTTTTCGATCGGAGAGGAAGTGTACTATATACAGCGCGTGCGCTATTTTGACGACGTGCCCATGATCCTGGACAACAACTGGTTTTTGACGAGGGTCGTTCCGGGGCTCACGGCGGAGATTGCGGAGAAGTCGGTATACGAGTATCTGGAAAATGTAGTCGGTGATACGATCGTCACGACGCGGAGAACGCTCACGGTGGAGAAGATCACGGAGATCGACGAGAAGTATCTGCACCTGGTGGACTGCGGCGCCATGGCCGTGGTCACGTCGGAGACTTACAACGCGGCGGGAGAGATGTTTGAATATACTCAGTCCAGGCACAGGCCGGACATGTTCGCCTTCTACTCGGTGGCGCGAAGGAGAAAATAATTATAGTCAAAATATTGTATGAAAAAGCAGGACAGCTGCAGTTCGGAGATAAAATCCGGGCTGCAGCCTTTTTTATGCAACAAATCGTTGACAAATGCCACAGTTTCTGATATATATAAACCAACAGGTTTAAACAAGTTAGTTCAGACATCAAAAGAAGCCAATAGAAAGAAACTATGCTACAATACTTATCAGAAAAGAGGAGGAAAGTATGGGTAAGTACACAGAGGATGCAAAAGAATTGCTCCAGTACGTCGGCGGCAAAGAAAACGTCGGCGCCGTCGCGCACTGCATGACACGCATGCGCTTCGTGCTCAATGATCCGAGCAAAGCGGACATCGGCAAGATCGAGGGAATGAAGGTAGTAAAGGGAACCTTCACGCAGTCCGGTCAGTTCCAGGTCATCATCGGAAACACGGTCTCCGACTTCTACAATGATTTCACGGAAGTCTCCGGAATCAGCGGCGTTTCCAAGGATGCGGTCAAGCAGGCGTCCAAGAAGAACCAGAATCCGCTGCAGAGATTGGCAACCGTTCTGGCGGAGATCTTTACGCCCCTTCTGCCTGCGATCATCACCGGCGGTCTAATCCTGGGCTTCCGCAACTGTATTGACTCCCTGTACATTTTCCAGGGCGGACACACACTGGTAGAGCTCAGCCAGTTCTGGGCGGGCGTCGACCACTTCCTGTGGCTGATCGGTGAGGCGGTCTTCCACGTAGGTATCCCGGTAGGTATCTGCTGGTCCGTAGCCAAGAAGATGGGCACAACCGAAATGCTCGGTCTGGTCCTTGGTATGACACTGGTCTCCGGACAGCTCCTGAACGCCTATGCGGTGGCAGGCACAGCGGCAGCGGACATTCCGAAGTGGGATTTCGGCTTCGCACAGGTCAACATGATCGGTTATCAGGCACAGGTCATCCCGGCTATGCTCGCGGCTTTCTGCCTGGTTTATCTTGAGAAGTTCTTCAGAAAGATCATTCCTTCCGTAGTGTCCATGATCTTTGTTCCGTTCTTCTCCCTGACTCTTTCCGTAATGGCGGCACACTTCATTCTGGGCCCCATCGGCTGGAAGATCGGTTCCGCGATCTCTGCAGTTGTTTACGCAGGAATCACAGGTCCCGTTAAGATCCTTTTCGCAGCACTGTTTGGTTTCGTCTATGCTCCGCTGGTCATCACGGGTCTCCACCACATGACCAACGCCATCGACCTTCAGCTGGTCGCGGACTTCGGCGGCACAATGCTTTGGCCTATGATCGCGCTCTCCAACATCGCACAGGGCTCCGCAGTTCTGGCTATGATCGTCCTTCAGAAGAAGGATGCGGAGAAACAGGAAGTCAACATTCCTTCCTGCATCAGCTGCTACCTGGGCGTCACAGAGCCCGCTATCTTCGGTATCAACCTTAAGTACATGTTCCCCTTCGTCTGCGCGATGACAGGTTCCGCTCTTGCGGCCATGTTCTCCGTAGCGACAGGATGTATGGCTTCTTCCATCGGCGTCGGCGGACTTCCCGGAATCCTTTCCATCATTCCTACTTTCTGGGGACGTTTTGCAATCGCCATGGCGATCGCAATCGGTGTTCCTTTCGTTCTGACCTATGTCATCGGCAAGAGAAAAGGCGTTGACAAGGAAGCAGAAGTGGCAGCCGCAGAGGCAGCCGCAGAAGCAGAAGCGGTTGCAAACCGTGAGCCCGCTCTGTTCACTGCATTCCTCACAGGCAAGACTGTCGCCATCGAGGATGTTCCGGATCAGGTTTTCGCCTCCAAGGCACTCGGCGAAGGAATCGCCATCGACCCCACTGACAACGTGCTGGTAGCTCCTGCGGACGCAATGGTCTCCATCACAATGCCTGACTCCAACCACGCCATCGGACTTCGCCTCATGAACGGCGCGGAGATCCTCCTTCACATCGGTCTTGATACTGTCAGCATGCAGGGCGACGGATTCAAGTGCCTTGTCAAGGAAAATGAGAGAGTAAAGAAGGGCCAGCCGCTGATCGAATTCGATGTCGACAAGATCAAGGCAGCGAATCACCCGCTGGTCACCATGATGGTCATCACAGATGATAACGGCTTTGAAAAGCTCACGTTTAAGAACGGCATTGACGTAAAGGCCGGAGCAACGACGATCGGATCGATCGGATAACAAAGAAGGCTCACATAACGAGCTTCGCAATTTCAGATCCGGGCGGGCCCCTTCGGAGGCCCGCGCCGGCATATGTAAACGCAGCCAAACGCTTCGATAGGGAGGGTAATAATGAGCAGTTTCAGAAACAGCACAGTGTACCAGATCTATATCAAGTCATACTGTGATTCCAACGGAGACGGGATCGGTGATCTGAACGGGATCCGCTCCCGCCTGGACTACCTGAAGTCCCTGGGAATCGACTATATCTGGATCACTCCTTTCTTCAAATCGCCGATGAACGACAACGGCTACGATGTGGCGGACTACTATTCGGTCAATCCCATGTTCGGAACCATGGAGGATGCGGAGGCTCTGATCCGCGAGGCGGACGAGCGCGGTATCGGCCTGATGTTTGACATGGTCTTCAACCACACGTCCACCGAGCACGAGTGGTTTCAGAAGGCGCTGGCGGGCGATCCCAAGTACATGGATTACTATATTTTCAGGGATCCCGTGGACGGACACGCTCCCACAAACTGGATTTCCAAGTTCGGCGGCAACGCGTGGGAATATGTGCCTTCCCTGAAAAAATATTACCTGCATCTGTTCGATGTCTCCCAGGCAGACCTCAACTGGGAGAACCCGCAGGTGAGAGAAGAGCTCAAGAATGTCATCCGCTTCTGGAAGGAGAAGGGCGTCAGAGGCTTCCGCTTCGACGTGGTCAACCTGATCTCCAAGCCGGATGTATTGGAAGACGACTTCGTCGGAGACGGCAGAAGATTCTATACGGACGGCCCCAGGATCCATCAGCACTTGAAAGAGCTTGTCAGAGACACCGGCATTGCCGACATGATGACCGTGGGAGAGATGTCTTCCACATCCCTCGACAACTGCCTGCGCTACGCAAATCCGGCGGAGAAAGAACTCAAGATGGTGTTCTCTTTCCACCACCTCAAGGTGGACTACAAGGGCGGCGAGAAATGGGCGCTCATGGATCCCGATTTTAAGGCCTTGCGGGACCTTCTGTGCAAGTGGCAGGAAGGCATGCAGGCGGGCGGCGCCTGGAACGCGCTGTTCTGGTGCAATCACGACCAGCCCCGCGCCGTATCCCGCTTCGGCGACGATCGGAACTACTGGAAAGAGTCCGCCAAGATGCTGGCGACGCTCATCCACATGATGCGCGGCACGCCCTACATCTATCAGGGCGAAGAGATTGGCATGACCAACGCGGGCTATACGTCCATTGACCAGTACAGAGACGTAGAGAGCACGAACTATTTTGACATCCTGTGTGCGGAAGGAAAGTCCGCGGAAGAAGCGCTGCATATCATCGGCGAGCGCTCCCGAGACAATGGTCGGACTCCCATGCAGTGGGACGGCTCGGAACTTGTAGGATTTACGACCGGCGAGCCCTGGCTCAGCATTCCGGCCAACCATAGCTACATCAATGTGGAGAGCGAGGAGAAGGACGACGATTCGATCCTGGCCTATTACAAGAAGCTCGTGCAGCTTCGCAAGGACCACGAGATCATCGCGGACGGCGATATCCGGTTCCTGGAGACGGGCACCGATGATGTGATCGCGTACGAGCGCACGCTGGGCGATGAGAAGCTGACCGTGTACTGTAACCTTCGGGGAACGGAGGTACCTGCCGCGTATCCGGCCAAGGGAGACATCCTGATCTGCAATTATGCAGTGGAGGATGTGACGGACAGCACATTGAAGCCCTATGAGGCGAGAGTGATCGTGAATCGGTAAGAAGACCGGGAGGCGAAACGGCTCTCTCAGAAGAAATACAGTGAAAAAGAACTGCCGCGCAGTGTGAACTGCAAGGCAGGTCTTTTTGCGAAATATCGTCTGTTTACAATTCATCTCAGATGAGATCCTCTACGTCACAATGGAGGGCCCCTGCAAGTGCAAGCAGCCCGGAAGAAGAAGCCTTCCGAATATCCTTGGCGCCCTGCTCATACTGCTGGATCATCCGGAGGGATACACCGGACCGGTCCGCCAGCATTCGCTGTGAGTATGCGTTGAGGCGCCGAAGCTGCTGCAGACGGGCTTCCTTTATGCTGTGCTGTCTGATCTGTTCAGCGGTGTCTATGAATTTTTCTTCAGATGCTTCATGGAGAGCGGGATACATACAGATGATATCCTGAAGGGGCAGAAAGCGTGTTATATCTCTGAAGCGCAGCCCATATTCATACTGATAGCGTGCCAGGATCCAGCCGCTCCAGTATTCCGGTGAGTAGGAGTCAGAATTGATCGCGTCGGGAAACTCTCTGCGCAGCCCCGCCCGACGAATCGTTTCGCATGCCAGTTCTGTTCCGGACATTCCTGACACACACCAGGGAGCGCCGCGCTCAAATCCATCTGCCAAACCACCGGCAATGAACATTTCCATGAAGCGGTCAGGGAGAAGCTGACACTTTAGGACTGCGTATTCCACTGCTTCCCCCAGGTTTTTCATTGCGTCATCAAGATAGCATTGTTCATATGCGTACATGTCAATCTCCTTACTGTGAGAAGTTTTTTGCTATGCGGCACGTCATGCAGAAGAAATGGTTCTGTCATCATGCGTGACCGCTTAATCTTTTCAGTTCTTCTTCATCAGGCGCCAATCGCATCAGATCCCGAATATACAATCCTTCTTCATCATCAGTTTCAAGGAGTTTCTGCCAGTCAGATCTGGCTCCCAGGTCTCTTTGCATTCGAAGTATGTAATAACCGGTGTGATCTGCAATCTCATAGGAGGTGAAATGAATTCTGTCGAATGCTTCCTGAGATTTCAGTACGATCTGTTCTCCAAGCTTTCCAAGACGCATGGCAGAACCCAGCTGCTGCAGAGAGATCTCGTTGTTCACAAAGGATCTGGCAAAGGAAAAATAGGAATCGTCCGCACGATATCCTCTTACGATATCCACTCCGTCAAGATCAAGAAGATAGTGATCTGTAAGCCACTGTGCACCCCTTCGCATGATCGGCGTGGAGAGCCGGATTCGGCGATAGTTCATTAAGAGAGCAAGCCAGTGGAGAAGATGATAATCTTGTGAATTAAGATTAAGTATATTCAGACCTTCCGTGTTCAGTTCATACGCGTTGATATAGCCGTCAGTCCTTTCAGAGACGGCCCATTCCCCGGCGAGGTCAGAATGCTCTGTACAATAGAAGCCTTTGCCGTAGTCATTGTAAGGCTTGCTCATAGAAAGATCCGGAGATTCAACAATTTGTTGAGAACCGTGATACAGTGTGATAATACCCATAGCCGCCCCCCTGTATATCAGAAAACAGTTACGTAAGTATCTCCAGAGAGATATAATTAAGTGTATCTCTAAAGAGTCACACTTTCAAGCTGAATAATTACAAACATCAATAAAGAATATGGTGCATACCCAAAACGAAGAAAGTCTGATAAAGTAGAAGTACAGATTTAAAGCAGAGCTGCATCCGAAACGATGTCGAGATAACAAGGGACGTTTCGGAAAAGGAGGAACACATGACCAAATTCATATCATGGAATATAGATTCGTTAAACGCCGCACTGACATCGGACTCTCCCAGAGCGCTGCTGTCCAGAGACGTACTGAATACATTGGCCAGGGAAGACGCCGACATTATTGCCATACAGGAGACCAAGCTTCCGGCAACGGGACCGGCCAAAAAACACACGGAAGCGCTGGAAACGCTGTTCCCCGGCTATCATGTCGAGTGGATCAGCTCGGAGCCTCCGGCCAGAAAAGGCTATGCGGGAACGATGATCCTTTACAAAGAAGGAATTCAGGCGGAAAAAATCGCCCCCAGAATCGGCGCACCGAGCACCATGGATGACGAGGGGAGGCTCCTTGTTCTTGACCTCGGCAGTTATTATTTTGCCAACGTATACACGCCGAATGCCGGAGACGGACTGGGGAGACTGGGCGAGCGCCAGGAATGGGACAAATGCTACGCGGAATATCTCTCGCAGCTGGATCAGAAGAAACCCGTGATCGCCTGCGGCGACTTTAACGTAGCACATAAAGAGATCGACCTGGCTCATCCAGAGTCCAACCACATGTCGGCGGGATTTACGGATGAGGAAAGGGAAGGATTTACTAATCTTCTGGCCAAGGGATTCGTCGACACGTTCCGCTACGTGCATGGAGATGTGAAGGATGTCTATTCCTGGTGGGCGCAGAGAATCCGGACCAGCAAGATTAACAATTCCGGTTGGAGAATTGACTACTTCCTGGTCAGCGACCGCATCAAGGAGCAGGTGAAGCGGTCGGAGATGATCGATTCGGGGCCCAGGCAGGATCATACGCCGATCCTGCTGGAGATGGAGATCTGAGGCGCACATTACAGCTTGGCTAATATGCTGTTTAGATAGAGAGGATGTTATGAAAGAAGGAATTTTATTTAATGAATCAGGAAAAATATTCCCATATGATTGGTTTGCGGGAACTGTATATGGATTTGACAATGGATATTGTGCTTTATGCAGGGTAGCAATTGGAGGAGTTAATCCGACAAAACAGGGAGAAAATCCCGGCGATATTATTGAATTGAGTTTTGCCGGAATGACAGTTTTACCAAAGGATTTAGCTGCTCTTTACAGTAATAAAGTGAGATATTTATACGATTCATTTGGAGAAAAAGAACTTGAAACTATGTTAGAAAAGTTTTCTCAGGAACGAGGAGAAGACGGAATGAGTGGTGTTGATCCAATGAAAAAATACAATCCGAAAGAAGAATTGTTTGAAGCATTGAATCATACTGAGATGGTAAAAATATTAAGAGATTTGAGAGATTTACCTCCAAGAAGACGTAATAAAAATGCACCACGTGAATTGATTGGATGCATTTATAAAGAGAGTCAGAGTATATATTATCCCAAAAAGTGATTCTTGAGGGGCTCGCCACGGCGCATTGGCTTGCTGCTCTGCGAGCCTTAACAGAAGGAGTTTATCATGCTTAAGTTTATATCATGGAACATAGATTCACTAAATGCTGCACTGACCTCGGATTCCCCCAGAGCACAGCTGTCCAGAGACGTACTTTCTTCATTAGCTGATCAGGACGCTGATCTCATCTTCTGGCCAAGGGATTCGTCGACACGTTCCGCTACGTGCAAGGAGATGTGAAGGATGTCTATTCCTGGTGGGCGCAGAGAATCCGGACCAGCAAGATCAACAATTCCGGCTGGAGAATTGACTACTTCCTGGTCAGCGACCGCATCAAGGAGCAGGTGAAGCGGTCGGAGATGATCGATTCGGGGCCCAGGCAGGATCATACGCCGATCCTGCTGGAGATGGAGATTTGAGCGCGAAGAGACAGCATGCATGGTGAGAAATCAGGAAGGGCGTGAGATTTTTGGACCGATCAGAAAGGCGGTGCGAGTGATGAAAATTGTATGGTTCTGCATTCCGGCCCACGGGCACACCAATCCGACGCTGGGAATCGTGAAGGAGCTGACGGCGGCCGGCCATCAGGTCTACTACTTCTCCTTCGAGATGTTCCGGGAGAAGATTGAGCGGGCGGGCGCAGTCTTTATCGGCTGCGACGGCTATGACTTCGAGATGGAGGATAAGGGGAACGCCGACCGGGTCGGCAAGGACAAGGCCTTCGCCACGGAGCTCCTGGTCTCCTCAACATTGGCACTGGATGAGATGACGACCCGGAAGGTCAGGGAGATCCGGCCGGATCTGGTCGTCTCGGATTCGGTCGCCTTCTGGGGGAAGCTGGTTGCCATGAAACACGGGCTCCCGTATGTCTCCTCGACGACGACCTTCGCTTTCAACCGCTATTCGGCAAAGTATATGAAAGAGTCGCCCTGGGATATCGCCAAGATGCTCTTTACCATGCCCAAGATCAATAAGCAGATCCGGCGGCTGCAGGAGAAGGGCTATCCCGTGAAGGGAATCCTGGATATCGTGCAGAATGACAACGAGACAAATACTATTGTCTATACGTCAAAATATTACCAGCCCTGCTCGGATACTTTCTCTGACCGGTATCATTTCATCGGGCCGTCCATTCGGCCTGTCACGGAGCCGTATGAGAAACGGGCGGAAAAGACCGTCTACATTTCGATGGGAACGGTCAATCAGAACAGGGAATTCTACCGCAACTGCATCCACGTCCTGGGGCAGACCGACTGGCAGGTCATCATCTCCATGGGGACCAATACGGAGCATTTCGATCATGTCCCGGACAATATCGAGATTCACGAATCCGTCGACCAGATGGCAGTACTTTCCATTGCGGATGCATTCATTACGCACTGCGGCATGAACTCAGCTTCCGAAGGGCTGTACTTCAGGGTTCCGCTGGTGCTCTTTCCACAGACGCCGGAGCAGGGAGCCGTGGCTGGGAGAACGGAGGAATTGGGAGCCGGCGTTATGCTGAGGTCTATTTCAGAGGACGATATTATGGCCTCGCTCCGGAAGGTTTTGTATGAGCCTTCTTATAAAGCGAATGCGGTGAAGATCTCTGACAGCTTCCGCGCCTGCGGCGGCGTGAAGGAAGCCGTGGCTTTTCTGGAGGAAGTGGCGGCAAAGTAGGGTGTGTCACGGGGACGTATCTTCTGACACATTTTGGAACAAAATGTGTCAGAAGATACGTCCCCGTGACACACTGCGTGAAGGAAGAAGTGACACACCACCAAACTTACAAAAAGGAGAAAAAAATGAAAGTAGTGATCGCATCAGATTTTTCCGGTTTTCGTCTGAAAGAAGCCGTCAAAGCCCATGTTCTTTCTCTGGGCTACGATCTCGTCGACGTGGGAGCGCAGACGGAAGAGGACATGACGCTCTATTTTGACGCGGCTTCTGCGGCGGCCCGCATGATCCAAAACAAAGAAGCCGACAGAGCGATCGTGATCTGCGGCACGGGGGCGGGCGTGAGCATGATCGCCAATAAGTTCCGGGGCGTTTACGCGGTCGCCTGCGAGAGCGTTTACACGGCGGAAAAGACGTCTCTGATCAACAACGCCAATGTGCTGGCCATGGGTGAGAAGGTCGTCAGTTATGCCATGGGCGCGGAGATGGCCGAGAAGTGGCTCGCCGGCAAGTGGTGTGAAGGCTTTGCGGAGCAGCGCCGGCTGAACAACGAGAGAGGGTTCAGGAAACTGCAGGAACTTGAGGAAAGTTTCTGAATCGAAGAAGAAATCTGAATTAGAAAAGTTTCTGACGCAATGAAGCACGAGCGTGCAGCGGCAGGGCATGTGAGCCTTGATGGAAGGGAAAAAAGATGAAATTCAGTGCAGCCGTCACCTTGCAGTATGACACTATATTTTCGCCTTTTTCTGTGCAGGAATGGAGGAAGGGGCTCGACTGGATGCAGGCGTCCGGCCTAGATGGGGCAGAGCTGTGCATCAGTCATTACAATGATCTTGACGTGCCCGCGATAAGATATGAACTGGACAAGAGAAATCTGGGCTGCTCCACGCTTTCAACAGGGCAGGCGAGGGGACTTGAAGGACTGTGCCTGAGCGGCGTGTCCGACGATGTCGTAAAAAGGACGCAGAAACGCTTCTACGAGCATATCGATGCGGCGGCTGTTCTCGGGTCCAAGGTGACGTTGGGACTGATGAGAGGCCTGGGAAGCACGCACAATGCGGGGGCGGACCGCGCGCAGCTGCGGGAAGCGATGCTCCCGATCGCCGATTACGCGCAGAAAAAGGGAGTCACTGTTCTCCTGGAGCCGATTAACCGCTACGAGACGATCCTCCTCAATTCCGGGATCGAAGTGTATGATTTCATTCGAAATGACCTGGGAAATCCGGACAGCATCGGGATTCTGTGGGACCTGTTTCACGCCAATATTGAGGACCGGGACTATGCGGAAACGGTCGCGATGATCGGCGGCAAGATCAAACATGTCCATATCGCGGATTCCAACAGGGCTTTTCCGGGGTTCGGACACACGGATATGGACGCAGTCTTCCGGCTTCTGTACAATGCGGGATTTGAAGAGTACGCCTCCTTCGAGTGCCTTAATAAGCCGTCCAGGGATATTGTTCTTGAGGAGACAGCTTCCTGGGTCAGACATATACGAGGGCTTTGAGGTATTTTGATCCGGCACTTGATTTTTTCGGGCGTTGGAAGTAGTATAGACGAAGAAAAGTTCTGATTTAAACAATCTATCAATGATGAGGCAACGGCGCTTCAAGCAAGGATCGATATGATCCATGCTTGAAGTGCCGTTTTTGCGCGTAGCAATGAGCCATGCGTGGACAGGATGTCATACGACTGCCGGGAGCTTGCTCACGGGCAGGCGTATGACAGACTGGACACATACGGCGAATGCCGCGACAATCGCAAGCCGCGAAGCGGCGCAGCGATTTGTCGGCAGGGCTCATTGCGTAAACAAAGCCATGCGTGGACAGGATGTCATACGACTGCCGGGAGCTTGCTCACGGGCAGGTGTACACGCACCCGAAAGGAGTATATTTTGGCAAAGATCAATAACAACTATTTAAAACTGCCGGGAAGTTATCTGTTCTCGGAAATCGGAAGAAGAGTGCGGGAATTCTCGCAGGCGAATCCGGAGGCGAAGATCATCCGGCTGGGAATCGGCGACGTCACGCAGCCGATTGCACCTGCCGTCATTGATGCTTTGCACGGGGCGGTCGATGAGATGGGCTATGCGGAGACCTTCCGAGGCTATGCGCCGGATCTGGGTTACGAGTTTCTGCGGGATGTGATTGCGCGAGAGGACTACAAGGCAAGAGGGTGCGCGATCTCGGCGGAGGAGATTTTCATCTCCGACGGCGCCAAGTGCGACTGCGGCAATATTCAGGAGATCTTCGATCTTTCGAGCCGAATCGCCGTGTGCGACCCGGTGTATCCGGTTTATGTGGATTCCAATGTCATGGCAGGCAGAGCGGGCGCTTACAATGCGCAGACAGGCCGGTTTGATAACGTGATCTATATGCCATGCACGGCGGAGAACGGCTTTGTACCGGAGCTGCCGAAGGAGGTGCCGGATCTGATCTATCTGTGCTTCCCCAACAATCCTACGGGAGCCGTCATGACGAAGGCGCAGCTGCAGAAGTGGGTCGATTACGCGAATCGGCATGACTCGATCATTTTGTACGACGCGGCCTATGAGGCCTATATTTCGGAGTCGGATGTGCCTCACAGCATTTATGAATGCGAGGGCGCCAGAGGGTGCGCGATCGAGTTCCGTTCCTTCTCCAAGACGGCGGGCTTTACCGGACTGCGGCTCGGATACACAGTGATCCCTATGGATCTGACGGCGGGCGGCGAGAGGCTGTTGCCGCTGTGGGCGAGGCGTCACGGGACCAAATATAACGGAGCTCCTTATATCATCCAGCGTGCCGGCGAAGCGGTCTACTCGGAAGCGGGCAGGCAGCAGGTCCGTGAACAGATCGCGTATTACATGGGCAATGCGAAGTATATCCTGGAGGGACTGCGGTCCGCAGGCTATGAGGTATCGGGCGGCGTGAACGCTCCTTACATCTGGCTGCGGACCCCCGGTAATATGACGAGCTGGCAATTTTTTGACCATTTGCTCACGAAGGCGCACGTGGTCGGAACGCCGGGATCCGGATTCGGGCCGCACGGGGAACATTTCTTCCGTCTGACGGCATTTGGGAGCCGGGAGAGCACGGTCGAGGCGGTGGACAGGATTAAAAAGATGTAGTGCAAACTACCCCAGAGGTCGTGGTTCAGAGCAAATCACCCCAGAGGTCGTGGTTAGAAAATGGAAGGAGATCGAATATGTGTTCGATATTGGCTTACTGCAGCGAGCAGGCGGAGTATGAAAGGGTGGAGGAGATGCTCTCGAGGACGATCTCGAGGGGACCGGATGACAGCCGGATTCTGGATACCGGAAACGGATATCTGGGGTTCAACCGGCTGGCGATCATGGGACTGACCCCGGAGGGGATGCAGCCGTTTAGCTTAAACGGGAATGCGGTGGTCTGCAACGGCGAGATTTATCGCTTCCGCAAGATGAAGGAGAGGCTGATCGAGAAGGGCTATACCTTTGGGAGCGATTCGGACTGCGAGATCCTGCTTCCTCTCTATGAGGAATATGGGATCGATATGTTCCGTTTCCTGGACGCGGAGTTTGCGCTGGTTCTGTATGACGCCGGGCGGCAAGAGTATATCGCCGCGAGGGATCCGATCGGGATCCGGCCGCTCTATTTTGGCAGAGATGAGAAGGGCATCCCGGTATTCGCGTCGGAACCCAAGAACCTGGTCGGAATCTGCGAGCGGATCGAGCCGTTCCCGCCCGGGCACTATGCTGTGATCAGCGCGGCGCATCTGGGACCCTGGGACATCGAATGCATTCCGTTGGAACACCAGGGAATCGCGATGGCGGAGTTCAGCAGAATCTGGAGTGCCGGATACTATCTGGAGGATGACCTGCCGGCGATCCGGAGAAATATTCACGATAAGCTTGTCGCGGGAATCGAGAAGAGGCTGGATGCGGACGCGCCGGTCGGGTTCCTGTTGTCCGGCGGTCTGGACTCGTCGCTGGTGTGCGGCGTCTCGGCAAAGCTCATGGACAAGCCCTTGCGGACCTTTTCCATCGGCATGGACCTGGATGCGATCGACCTCAAGTACGCCCGCAAGGTGGCCGATTATATCGGGAGCGAGCACTATGAAGTGATCATTACCCGGGACGACGTAATCGCGGCGCTGGAGCCTGTAATCGCGGCGCTCGGCACGTTTGATATCACGACGATCCGCGCGTCGATCGGCATGTATCTGGTCTGCAAATGGATCCACGAGAACACGGATGTGCGCGTCATTATGACGGGAGAGATCTCGGATGAAATCTTCGGATACAAGTACACGGATTTTGCGCCGGACGCGGAGGCCTTCCAGAAGGAGGCGGAGAAGAGGATCCGCGAGATCCACATGTACGATGTGCTGCGCGCGGACCGCTGCATCAGCGTGAACTCGCTGGAGGCCAGGGTGCCCTTCGGAGATCTGGATTTTGTCTCCTACTGCATGAAGATTGATCCGGAGAAAAAGCTGAACAAGTACGGAATCGGCAAATACTTGCTGCGTGCGGCTTTTGAGGAGGATGACCTGATTCCCCGCGATATTTTGATGCGGGAAAAGGCGGCCTTCTCGGATGCAGTCGGGCACTCGCTGGTCAACGATCTGATCGACTACGCGGAAGGACTGTATTCGGAGGAGGAGTTCGAGGAGCGGCGGCTTGCGTTTGCGCACGCGCAGCCATTCACGAAGGAGTCGCTTCTGTACAGGGAGATTTTCGAGAAGTATTACCCGGGCCAGGCGCAGATGGTAGCGGATTTCTGGATGCCCAACCGGGAGTGGAAGGGCTGCGACGTGAAGGACCCTTCGGCAAGAGTTCTGTCCAACTACGGGGCCAGTGGAGAGTGAGGCGTGTCGGATCTGTCAAAAAAGTGCCGGGCAAGCGTGATTGTCCGGCACAGGAGAATACTAATAAAAATGTTTGAGAACAGCAGCCCGGTTTGCCATTATCTCAAGGAAATCATCCAGATCGGGAAAGTCTGAGAGAGAAATTCCGTATTTTCTGTCCAGAGCCTTCTGCAGGAGATAATCACAGACATCCGGGTTCTTGGGCAAAAGAGGACCGTGAAGATAAGTTCCGATGACATTTCGGTAAAGGACGCCCTCGGAGGCGTCCTTTCCATTGTTGCCATACCCGTGGATCACTTTGCCGAAAGGCATATTGTCACCGATATAGGTTCTGCCGCCGTGGTTCTCAAAACCGACGATTTCAAAGGTACTCAGTTCGGGAATTGTTTCATTACTGAGGACGATATCCGAGATCAGTCTGGGCGAGCCCTGTTCCGTGTAGAGATCCACCAGTGAAAGACCCTCCATCCTTCCTTCCGGCGTGTCATAGTAGTGGCCGAGCAGCTGATAGCCGCCGCAGACGGCAAGCAGTGTTCCGCCGTCTTCCACATAATCATGGAGCTCCGGACGAACCTTCTGAAGGCGCGTGCAGACGATCTGCTGCTCCCGGTCGGAACCGCCGCCCAGAAGGACAATGTCTGCGGAAGCCAGAGAAAGCCTGTCCCCTGAATTGCATTCCGTAACCCGGGCGTCGATTCCGCGCCACTTGCAGCGCATGCGCAGGCACTGAATATTGCCGCGGTCTCCGTAGAGGTTGAGCAGGTCAGGGTAGAGGTGGACGATATGCAGCTGATAAGGCCCCGGCTCCGGACTGTTAATTGTATAGTCGGATCGGGATGTTTCTGATTGCAATTCTTTGCTTTCGTCTTTTTTCATTTAGCGGTTCCTTCCAGATACTTATGTGCCTCATACAGTGCCGTGTAATTGACGAGTACATACAGGTTGCCGCAGCCGTCTGCAAGCCGGCGCTCTATGGCCTCTTCCACAGTTTTCGCAGAGGTCGACGCAATCTCAGCATATTTGAGTCTGAGCTGCATGTCGAGTGCGCGAAGTCCACTCACTGTGATGGAAAGGACCGTCTCATCGGCCAGTCTCTCAAAATCCACGTCCCACAGCCAGGAAATATCCCTGCCGTCCTGGGCGTTGTCGTTGATCGCGATGATCAGGTCTTTCGGGGAGCGGTCCTGAAGCATGGCCGCGATATTTTGGCCAAACCCGGTGGGATTTTTGGCGAGGTTTAAAAGAACCTTTTGTTCCCGGTTTCGGCCCAGGTAGAAGAGCTCGCCTCTCCCGAACTGCGGCTTATAGTTTCGCAGGACTTCATTGATGCTTTCTGTGGGAAGATCCAGCTCTCTCAGAACGCCGTATACTGCCAGAATGTTATAGACATTGTAGAAACCGGTCATCGGGGCAGAGATCCGAATCGGGGCAGAATCTTCTTCCAGTACATCAAAAGAAAGCTGCGGCGTCATAGTCACGCGGGCAGCGTCATAGGCGATCGCCGGCCTCTTAAAGCCGCAGGACGGGCATCGGTATACGCCGAGCTGGCTGAAGTGATAAAAATCATAGTGCAGAGGGGCACCGCAGTTTTCGCAGAAGCGGCCTTCCCGGATCTCGTCGGAGGAGTTTGGAGTGGAAACCGGGGTGGAAACGGCCTCTGCCGGGGGAAAATCGACCTCCGGGGTAGTTTGTTCGCTGACGCCGAAAGCGACGAAGCGATGGCCGCTCTTTTGGGCCAGAAAAGCTGTGAGCGGGTCATCGCCGTTGATGACGAGAGTCATGTCCGGCGCAAGGGCGATCGCCTTTTCGAGGGCTTTCATGGTGAGGTCGATCTCGCCGTAGCGGTCCAGCTGGTCACGGAAGAGACCGGTGATGATCATGTAATCGGGCTTGAGATACTGCAGGACGCGGGCGGCGGATGCCTCATCGACTTCCAGGCACGCGAAGTCCGCATCGAGATACCCCAGAGGTCCCCCGGAAGCCGGGGCACTACGATACCCCGGAGGTCTTGTGGCGAGAGGGCTCGCAGCAGTGGCCAGAGCGGCGGCGACGCCTTCCATCATGTTGGCGCCCAGGCGGTTGGAGACGACGCGAAACCCCTGCGCCTCGAGCATGTCGCAGAGCAGGTTATTGGTGGTCGTTTTGCCGTTGGTGCCGCAGGTCACGATGATCCCGCGCCGGACCTGCGCCGCGAGGGACGCTATGATCTGCGGGTCGACCTTCAGGGCGGCCCGTCCGGGCAGAGAAGAGCCCGGCCGGCCGGTCAGATGGCATGCCGCAAGAACTGCCTTGGCGGCAGCCGTTGCAAGAATTGTTCGCAGACTCATAGCGGTTTCTCCTCTCTATTTACAGCAGAAAAATTCGGAAAAAGGACCCTTTCCGGAGAGAAAAGACATTCTGGATTCAATAAGATGAGACTATCAAAATATCGCCGTCCAAGCAATGAGAAATACAATTTATCATTCCGCATCGATCGTCGAGATTCCCATAGTGACTTCCTCCAGCACATCCAGCAGCATGCGCACAGTGTCCAAGGAGGTGAGCATGACAACGTTATTCTGCGCGGCGACACTGCGCAGGGCGACGCCGTCTCCGTAGTGGACGCCGGAGAGAACGGCGCGCGTGTTGATCACGTAGCTGACATAGCCGGCGCGGATGGAGTCCAGCATCTCCTCGCTGTGCTCACTGGGCTTGTGGAGGACTCTGGTGCGGATCCCGGCTTCGCGCAGATATTCGGCGGTCAGCGTGGTGGCCTCGATGTTGAAGCCCATATCGTAGAAGCGGCGAACGAGAGGGATGGTCTCTGTTTTGTCCTCGTCGGCGACACTGACAAGGACAGTGCCGTAATTGCGCAGCGTCATGCCGGAAGCGATCATGGCCTTGTAGACGGCGCGGTGGAGCTTACTGTCATAGCCGATGGCCTCGCCCGTGGATTTCATCTCCGGTGAGAGATAGGCGTCCATGCCGCGCAGTTTGGAGAAGGAAAAGGCGGGAACTTTGACGTAATAGCGGGCCTTTTCGGCGGGATAACGCACGATGAGCCCCTGACCTTTCAAAGTGATGCCGAGACTGACAAGCGTGGCGATGTCGGCAAGGCTGTAACCCGTTGCCTTGGAGAGAAACGGAACCGTCCGGGAGGAGCGGGGATTGACCTCGATGATGTAGACATTCTCCCTCTCATCGACGATGAACTGTATGTTGAAGAGTCCGCGGATCCCGATGCCTATGCCCAGTCTCTCCGTGTAGTCGAGAATCGTCTTTTTGACGTTCGCCGAGAGGCTGTAAGGAGGATAGACACTGATCGAGTCGCCCGAGTGAACGCCGGTCCTCTCGACCAGCTCCATAATGCCCGGGACAAAGACCATCTCGCCGTCGCACACGGCGTCTACTTCCACTTCTTTGCCTCGTATATAGTGGTCCACGAGCACCGGCCTGCTCTCATCGATGGGCTCCGCGGTCCCAAGATATTCACGCAGGTCAGACTCCTTGGCGACGATCTGCATGGCGCGGCCGCCCAGAACGAAGCTGGGGCGGACCAGCACCGGATAGCCTATCTTTTCCGCGGCGGCGAGCCCTTCTGCGGCGGAAGTGACGGCACATCCCTTAGGCTGCGGGATTCCCAGCGTCTCCAGGAGTTTCTCGAACAGTTCCCGGTTCTCCGCTTTGTCGATGGCTTCACAGTCTGTGCCGATGATTTTGACCCTTCGGGCGTGAAGCGGATCCGCCAGATTGATCGCCGTCTGACCTCCGAGCGTTACGATGACGCCGTCGGGCTTTTCCATCTCGATCACGTTCATCACGTCTTCCACGCAGAGCGGTTCAAAATAGAGCTTGTCCGAGCAAGTATAGTCGGTAGAAACGGTTTCCGGATTGTTGTTGATGATGATCGCCTCGTAACCCGCCTTTTGGATCGTCTGTACGGCGTGCACGGTGGAATAGTCGAATTCCACGCCCTGGCCGATGCGGATGGGGCCGGCGCCGAGAACGATCACTTTCTTTTTGGCGGAGAGGCGGACTTCGTTTTCGACTTCCAGAGCGCAGACTACCCCAGAGGTGCAGACTACCCCGGAGGTCTCTTGCTGAGGGGGAACTGCGACCTCTGGGGTATCGTTGTAATCTGCAGCTTCGAAACGCCCAGTCTCGTAGGTCGAGTAAAAATAAGGAACATAACTTTCAAACTCTGAGGCGCAGGTGTCGATCATCTTGTAGACCGGCATGATTCTGTTTTTTGACCGCAGAGCAAAGACCGCCTCCTCGGAGAGCCCCCACAGAACACCGATTTCCCGGTCCGAGAAGCCCATTCTCTTGGCCTCGCACAGTTCCTCCAGGTCGCCGGGAGCAGCGAAGAGCGCTTTCTCTTCTTCCACAATGCGGCGGATGGCACGCAGGAAGAAGGGGTCGATGCCGCTCTGACGGCGGATTGATTCCTCGAGAAGGGGATACGATACCGCGGAGGTCGGTTGTACATCGCCGGAACGCGATACCCCGGAGGTCGCACAAGAAACCCCGGAGGTCGAACACGATACCCCAGAGGTCGATTTTTCCCCGGAGGTCGATTTTTCCTGCTCCCGGCGCATCAGCTCCGTGATGGCAAAAATCCGATCATCCGTGCCGGTGCGAATATACATAAGCAGCTCTGAGGCAGTCAGCTGATCAAACTTCGGATCGTGCAGATGGAAGTGCCCCGTCTCGAGAGAGCGGACCGCCTTGAGAAGGCTCTCCTCCAGTGTGCGGCCTATGCTCATGACTTCGCCGGTCGCCTTCATCTGGGTGGAGAGAGAGTTGTCGGCCTCCGTGAATTTGTCAAAGGGAAAGCGCGGCATCTTGGTGACGACGTAGTCGAGGGCCGGCTCAAAAGCGGCCGGCGTATTGGCCAGCGGAATTTCGTCGAGAGTCATGCCGACCCCGATCTTGGCGGAGACGCGGGCGATGGGGTAGCCGCTCGCCTTGGATGCCAGCGCCGACGAGCGGGAGACGCGCGGATTGACCTCGATCAGGTAGTATTGGAAGGAGCCGGGATCCAGCGCGAACTGGACATTGCAGCCGCCCTCGATCTCAAGGGCGCGGATCACCTTCAGCGCGCTGTCGCGCAGCATGTGATACTCCTTATTGGTGAGCGTCTGCGACGGACACACGACAATAGAATCCCCGGTGTGAATGCCCACGGGATCCAGGTTTTCCATGTTGCAGATGGTGATGGCGGTGTCGTTTCGATCGCGCATCACCTCATACTCGATCTCTTTGTAGCCCTTGACGCTCTTCTCGATCAGGACCTGGCGGACCGGGGAGAGCGCGAGGGCGTTCTTCATGATGGAAAGAAATTCCTTCTCGTTGTCCGCAAAGCCGCCGCCCGTGCCGCCGAGCGTGAAAGCGGGCCGAAGGACGACCGGATATCCGATGTCGCGCGCCGCCTTAAGGCCTTCTTCCATGGAACAGGCGATCTCCGAGGGCAGCACCGGCTCTCCCAGCCGCAGGCACAGCTCCTTGAACAGCTCGCGGTCCTCCGCCTGCTCGATGGAGCGGCTTTTGGTGCCCAGAAGCTCCGTCCGGCACTCCGCCAGGATCCCCTTCTTCTCCAGCTGCATGGCCAGATTGAGCCCCGTCTGCCCGCCAATCCCCGGCAAAATAGCGTCCGGCCTCTCTTTGCGCACTATTTTGGCAATGTATTCCAGAGTCAGAGGTTCCATGTAGACTTTGTCCGCGATCGACGTGTCGGTCATGATGGTCGCGGGGTTGGAATTGCACAGGACGACCTCATAGCCCTCCTCCTTGAGCGCCAGGCAGGCCTGGGTCCCGGCGTAGTCAAACTCGGCCGCCTGCCCGATCACAATGGGACCGGAGCCGATGACGAGAATCTTGTGGATATCAGTTCGCTTGGGCATTGGATACCTCCTTGTCTCTTGCCGCCCGCATCAGCGCAATAAACCGGTCAAACAGATACGCGCTGTCCTGCGGTCCCGGCGTGCTCTCCGGGTGGTACTGGACACTGAATGCGTTATCTTTCCCGCATTTGATGCCCTCAATCGTCCCGTCCAAAATATTGACATGCGTCACTTCAAGCCCGGTCTGCGCCAGGGACTTCACGTCCACCGCGTAAGAGTGGTTCTGCGAAGTAATTTCGATGCGCCCGGACTGCAGGTCCCTGACGGGATGATTTCCGCCGCGATGGCCGAATTTGAGCTTGTAGGTCCTGGCCCCATAGGCGAGGGACAGGATCTGGTGACCCAGGCAGATGCCGAAGATGGGGCAGATTCCGCGCAGAGCACGCACTGTCTCTATCGTCTCGGGCACATCGGTGGGATCGCCGGGGCCGTTGGAGATGAGGACGCCGTCCGGCTTGAGAGAACAAACTACCTCAGAGGTCGTGTTCCAGGGGACGACCGTCACGTCGCAGCCGCGTCGGTTCAGGGAACGGAGGATGTTTTTCTTCATGCCGCAGTCGATGAGGACGACGTGGAAGGGAGCGGGAGAGGGCGTCTGCGCAGGTGCAGCCGCGTCTTCTGCTGCCGGGACCGTCACCGGCCCGGTCATGCCATCCGTCTGCACATTACATGCAGGAGAGCTCCAAATCTCCTTACTGCCGACCCTCGATACGGCGTCCACAGGCGCTGAAAAGTTTCGCAGTTTCTTCAGTCCCTCTTCGAGCGGCGTCCCGATGTCCGTGATCAGACATTTCCTTGTTCCGAAGTCCCGGATCGAGCGGTTCAGCTTTCGGGTATCTACGCCGCTGATGCCGGCAATTCCGTGCTTTTTCATGACGTCTCCCAGAGAAGCCGTACTTCTGAAATTAGACGGTTCATCATTGTATTCGTGCACGATCAGCGCACCGATCGTGGGTCGATCCGTCTCATAGTCCTCGTCGGCCATGCCATAGTTTCCAATCAATGGATAGGTCATGACGACGGCCTGATCTGTGTAGGAGGGGTCCGAGAGAATCTCCTGATAGCCGGCCATGGAGGTGTTGAAGACGATCTCAAGAATCTTGTCCTGCAGATCACCGAATCCGCAGCCGCTGTAGTGAGTTCCGTCTTCGAGGATGATCTGGCGGTCACATTTTCTTTTCATAGGAAGGTGTCCTTTCCGGTTGCGCGGGCAATGAGCCATGCCGCATTGAGCCATGCCGACAGGTCATAAGCCGTTTCACGGCTCGTGACTGTCGCGGCGTTCGCCGTATGCACCCAGTCTGACGAACAGCCATCTGAGAGCAAGCTCTCGCTGTCTGTTCGCCATCCTGTCTGCGCATGGCTCATTGCTTACGCGCAAAAAAGGCGCAATGACCCCCGAAGCATTTGAGCTCCGGCACGTCATTGCGCCTTGAGAATTACGATATTTCATTTGTAAAAATTATAGGCGGATGCGGAGATTTGTCAATAGCCAATGCATCACGAAATATGGTATGGTTGTATCACAATATAATGGAATGATAAGTGAACGCATCGCCGCAAATGTCGAGGTTGTAAGAGTGAAAAATCACTCTGATGAGCTGATTTTTCACTCGCAAGGTTTGCGTCGAAGCGCCGCAAACCTTGTGAGATCGCATCGGAGAATTCGCCTTCGCGAAATTCTCCTCGCGTGTCTCAGCGCAAAGCGCTTCGACATGGAGGTAAAAATGAATATTAACCAGATCAGATATGTTTTGGAGACTGCGGCATCCTCTTCGATGAGGGCCGCCGCGAAAAAGCTGTATGTCTCACAGCCTGCCTTGTCTTCAAGTATTCATGAACTTGAGGAAGAACTCGGAATACTGATATTCGAGCGCACCAATAAAGGAATATCCCTGACAGATGAAGGCAGGGAGTTCATTTCTTATGCAAAGAAAACCGTAGCACAGTATGAAATCCTTGAAGAGCGCTATTTGTCAAAAAACAGTGGGAAGGAGCGTTTTTCAGTATCCACTCAGCATTATAATTTTGCCATAAAAGCCTTCACCGATACGATCAAACTGATGGATCCCGAGAAATATGTGTTTTCCATCCATGAGACCAAGACCAAAGAGGTGCTTGAGGATGTCCGGACCATGAAAAGTGAAGTCGGAATCATTTCTTTTTCCGGGTCCAGTGAGCAGGTGATCAGAAAGTTGTTTAAGGATTATCAGCTGGATTTTGTTCCGCTGATGAAGCGGGACACATACATATATGTCTGGAAGAATCATAAATATGCGAGCCGGAAGACCATATCGCTTGAGGAAATGAAAGATTATCCCTGTGTTTCCTTTGACCAGACGGATGACAGTAATTTTTACTTAACGGAAGAAGCCATGGCGGATTATGATTTTGACAAGATGATCAAGTCAGATGACCGTGCGACGTCAATGGAGATTATCGCTGAGCTGTCAGGGTATTCGGTAGGTTCAGGGATGCTGTCCGGCGATACCGCGATCTTACAGGGCCTTGTGTCGATCAAATTGAAGGAGGAGGACCCCCTTACCATTGGGTATATCACAAGAAAAGGAAGCTCTTTGTCGGTTTACGGGGAGGCATATGTGAAGAAACTGTTGGATTATAAAGAGATTTAAATAAGCGATCTGTATTTTGGCTGTCCGTTATGGACAGCTTTTTTTTGTGCAGGCAATACTTTGCGATAACAGAAACTTATCACTGATGACAAGACAGCTGTATTTTTCGAATATTCGGAATGTTGCTATGATTTATTCAAAAAAAAGGGAGGAATAAACATGTCAAGAGAAATCAGTTTCAGCGCAAAAGCAATAAGAGCGGGATATGATTCATCGGAACATTTTAATTCCGTAAATCCGCCCATTTATCAGACAGCATCGTTCGATCTGCAGGATATCGACAGAACCCGCAGGCTTTGGACGGGAGCAGAGGCAGGCGGTATCTATTCCCGAGTCGGGAATCCGACGGCCGGTATACTGGAAGCCAGGATCGCCGAGCTTGAAGGAGGAAAGGCTGCCGTCGCTCTTTCGTCGGGTATGGCGGCAATTACCTATACGCTTATGCTTCTCGGCCAGGGGGGAGGAAATATCGTTTCCGGATCCTCGCTGTACGGCGCGGCAATGCTCTCCCTTATAAAATTCCTCCCCAAATACGGAATCACTACAAAGTTTGTCGAGGACAGGGATAACCCGGAAGCATATGAGGCCCTGATCGATGAAAATACCAAGGCGATTTATCTGGAGTCGATCAGCAATCCCAATATAGAACTCTATGATATCGATGCAATCGCGGAAGCGGCACATCGCCACGGCATACCGGTTGTCGTCGACAATACAGTGGCTACCCCGTATCTGTACAGACCGTTTGAGCATGGCGCGGATATTACGGTCTACTCCGCCACAAAAGAAATCAACGGCCATGGGAACGTAATTGCCGGACTGGTGGTTGAAAAGGGGGACTTCCCTTATGACGAGAAACGCTTCCCTCAGTTTTATGAAAAAGAATGGAAGATGAGAGACCTGCAGGATAACAGGCGAAGTCCGATCGAATTTATTCCCGGCGCGCCGGTTATTGCATCGCTTAAGATCTTCTTTGCTGAATTTTTTGGCGGAGCACTCGGCTCGTTTGAGTCATTCCTTGTCCTTCAGGGTTTATCCACACTGCCGGTCCGACTTGACAAAAAAGTGGTGACCACAAGAAAGATCGTGGAATTTCTGGAAAGCCGGGAGGAAGTTGAATATGTCAGGTATCCCTACGCCAAAGGAAGCAAATACAGAGCCCTGGCAGAAAGAGATTATAAGATCGGTCCCGGAGCGCTTCTGTCCTTTGGCTTTAAGGGGACGAGAGAACAGGAAGGAATCTTTATTAAGTCGCTCAAAAACTTTTCGTATCATGTAAATATCGGCGATGTGAGATCACTGATCACAAACCCTCCCGAGAACACGCACAGTGAACTGGAGCCGGAATACCACAAACTGGCAGACATTCCGGGAAATATCATCAGGCTTTCAATAGGACTTGAGGATGCAGAGGACCTGATCGAGGATCTTGAGCAGGCATTTGAAAAAGCATTTGCGTAAAAAGCGCTGAAGCAGGAGGCAGACATGGCATATATATCACAGCTGAAATATGAAGACGCGTCAGACAAAACAAAGAAGGTCATTGATGAGTGGGTGAAAGAGCATGGTCCCCTGACGAATATGAAGGAGACGCTGATCCATTCACTTCCGGCATTTCACGCCCTCATGGAATGGTTTCCGCTGGAGGCAGAGATAGAGAGTTTTCTGGGGGAAAGAGCTGTCAATTTTTTCTGCTATGCAATATCGACGACAAATGACTGTCTGCTGTGCAGCATATTTTTTAAGAAGATACTGGATGATGCGGGAATTGATTTTGAGCACTTCGCGTTTACCGAAGAGGAAGAAATCCTTGTCGAGTATGGCAGGGCAATCGTAAAGGATGCCAATAGTATTCCGCCTGAAATTTTTGACAGGATGAAGGAACGGTGGAGTGAAGAGCAGATTGTCGCGATCACGGCTTTCGCAACCATTATGATCGCGACAAATATTATAAACAAAGCTCTGAAGATAGAACTTGATGAGGAATTGATACCGTATACAAAGCGTGTGTAAAGAGGATCCGAATATGGCCAGGGAATTTGAAAACAAGACAATCTTTATAACAGGAGCGGCAAAGGGCCAGGGAAGAGCGGTTGCGCTTGCGTTTGCCGCAGAAGGAGCCAATATAGCGGCATTTGATCTGGGAGAGAAAATCCCATATCCGGCATACAACAGATCTTCTAATGAAGACCTTGAAAAATTGAAAGCAGAAGTTGAGGCAATTGGGGCCAAAATACTGATATATGCCGGAGACGTCAGAAAAGCGGAGGATGTAAGAGAGGCCGTTGAAAGAGCAGTAAGTGAATTCGGCGGCATAGATATTCTCTTCTCGAATGCGGGAATTGCTGCCTACGGTTATTCATGGGAACTTACAGAGGAACAGTGGGATGCACTGATCGACGTGAACCTGAAGGGCGGATTTCTCGTATCCAAGTACGTGATTCCGCATCTCATAGAAAAAAAGAGCGGCGTCATCATATACAATTCATCGGTCGCCGGCCTTCGGGGGTTTGGCAGAATGAGTCATTATGCCGCATCGAAGCACGGACTTGTCGGACTGACTAAATCGCAGGCGATTGAATTGGCACCTTATGGCATCAGAGTGGTATCCATTCATCCTACAGGCGTTAACACTCCGATGAATGACGGACTTGCGGAGATGGAAGGAACTACACCCACGGAGATCGCCGAGAGATCCGCGGGAAATCTGCTCAGGACTCCGTGGATCGAGACGGAAGATGTCGTGGAGGCAGTGAAGTTTATAGCAAGCGACAGGGCGAAATATATTACGGGAAGCCAGTTCGTCCTGGATGCCGGCCTTTTGACAAGATGATATGAAAAGAAGACCGAAACGGAGGGGGAGCATGGGAAAAATAACGAGAAGCCTTGAAGAACTTGTTGGCAATACACCGCTGTTTGAACCGGTCAGGTACGAAGAAAATCATAAGCTCTTATCGAAGGTACTGGTAAAGCTTGAATGGTTTAATGCATCCGGAAGTATAAAGGCAAGAGCAGCGCTCAATATGCTTGTGGAAGCAGAGAAGGAGGGGAAAATCCATCCCGGAGATACGATCGTGGAAGCAACCAGCGGAAACACGGGCATAGCGCTTGCTACTTTTGCCGCGGCAAGAGGTTATAAGTTTAAAGCTTTTCTTGAAGACGGATCTTCGCAGGAGAGATTCGATATTTTGAAGGCGTATGGTGCAGAGCCGGCGCTGCAGTCCGATATTCCAAGCATAAAAGCATTAATGGACAGGGATGAGCTGTCTATGGACGGCATCATTGAGGGAGTCAGAAATTACAGCGAGGAACATGGATATTATTTTATAAATCAGATGGAGAACGAGCATAATCCGGAAGCCCACTACAGGACGACAGGGCCTGAGATCTGGGATCAGACAGATGGAAAGACAGATATCTTTGTCGCGATGGCAGGTACAGGAGGTACCCTTCTCGGAACAGCGAGATACCTCAAAGAAAAGAATCCATCCCTGAAGGTAGTCGGAGTGCAGGCGGATGAGGCATCCAGAATAGGTTCAGGCAGCGGGCAGGATGCAATTGACGGAGTCGCTCCGTTCCGGAATGTGCCGACCCGCTTTACCACACCGTTTATGCTGAACTCTGGGGATCAATATGATGAAGTGATTGAAGTCTCTTCTTTGAAGGCATCACAGACAGCAAAGGAACTGTTGGCAAGCGACGGCCTGTTCCTGGGGTCATCCGCCGCGGGAGCTTTTACAGCGGCCGAGGAGCTTGCACTCAGGCCCGAAAACGCGGGTAAAAATATTGTTGTAATTGCACCTGACGATGGGACAAAATATATGTCGCTGAATCTCTATAAGTGATAAAAAATATGAAAGCAAAGCATATTCTGCACAGAAGAGGAATGGATATAAGGCCGCAGGAGCTGATCGAGAAAAGTATTGAGATTTATAACTGGCTGGTTACTTATAAAGCAGAAGATGAAAGCGGAATCTACTATAAGGTAAATCCGGGTGGCGCTGCGGATTATTCCGACAAGCCCGTACATGGGAAGTATGGATTATATTCCGGATCTTCCGGGACAGGTTTTTTTCTCCTGCGTCTGTATGAAACGACCGGTGACGAAAAATATCTGGACGAAGCTGAAAGCATAGCGGAATCTCTGATTGCAAACACTGCCGGAAGCGAGTTTTATCTCCATAAGCTGGAAACGGCCGAAAAAAGTGATCTTCCCATAACCGGATGGCATACAGGCGTGTACTCGGGACCGGCGGGAGCAGGCGTATTTGTGATGTCTCTTTACAGGCATGTCAAAGATCCAAAATATTTGGATTTCGCCCGGAAGCTCGGGGACGATATTTGTTCCGTAAGCAATAAAGATCTTGACGGCAGACACCTCACGAACGACCTTGATCTCTTCAGTGACGGAGGATTTGTCCTGTACTTTATTTCTCTGTATAAGGCAGTAGGTGATTCAAAATATCTGGATATTGCGAGGGAGTTCGCAAGATATATACAAAGAAAAGGGATAAAGCACTCCTCAGGCGGCACATATTATGAGGCCAATGATATAGGCAGAGTGGGAATGCCGAAAGGCAGTATTTATCCGGGATTTTCACACGGAAGCGCAGGAATCGGATTCCTGTTTGCGGTTCTTTATGACGCGGACCGACAGAAATGGGAGTTGGAAGAGGCGGAGAGTATCGCCCTTTTCCTGGAGTCTGTCGCCGACGTCTGCGGGACCGGCAGACTGATCCCATATATATGGAGTGAGTACGGCGATACAGAATATAGCGGGCGATATTATATTGGCTTTTGCCATGGACCGGCGGGAACCGCCCTCTTATACCGCAAGCTGTATGAGATTACCGGTAATACGCACTATATGGATTTTTGCAAAGAACTTGCACAGGGAATCATAGAAACCGGCGCACCGGAATTGAATTCCTGGGGATTATGGAACAGTTATTGTTCATGCTGCGGTGTTCCCGGCCTGATAGAGTTCTTTGCGGAAATGTATGAGTTTACGGGAATGGATCTGTATCTGGAATATGCCAAAAGAAGCGCTGCAAGAGTAATTGCAGATTCTACCGAGGAAAAGGAAAAGGGAAAGCGATGCTTTTACGGATTTTGGGACAGGACAAACCCGAGAGACGTGCAGACTTATACGGGATTATACACGGGAGCTTCCGGTGCAGGAGCTAATATTCTTAAATTATTTGCAGTTTTGAACAAGACGGGTGTCACAGACTTTTGGGAATACAGTTATCTCGAATGAGATAATGGAGAAACCTGCGGGCAGGAGAGAGGCCGGAGCCTTGATCCTGCCCGTTTCGTATGCCTTAACATTGAACATTACAAAGATTACATTTGGTGATTTTCTAAAAGCAGGATTGTATAATAATGGAAGGGGGTACGTAATCATGGGGAAGATTGCCTGCTTCATAGTCATCGTCCTGGAACTGTTGGGATTTCGAATCAGCATCAGCGACCGCAGATGGAAGATATTTGCCTACTACACTCAGATCTCGAACCTTATCACTCTTGCTTGTCAAAGACGAATGTGGGACCGAGTACTATGTTCACGATGCAGAAAATGACGGAAAGCGTACCATGGTCACAAAGGTCGATCTGGCTTATTATGACGAGGTGTCAGACCCGCTGGTAACGATCTACTGTATTGAGTTTCCTGGATTGATCGGGCAGATTCTTCCCTGCAACGACGAAGATCACAACTTTGTCTTTGTTACAGAAAAACCTGCAGGGATCATCCACTCAAATTACGGGCATTTCTACCGCAGGGCTGTCGGGGAAGAGGTATCCTCTGTTGTCCAGGATTATCCGATCCCGCTTTCGCTTTCTCCCATGAGTCCTTGTGACACGATCTTCGCATTTGGGAACAGAAACTAGGAACTGTGCAGGATCCGTGTCGTCAAGACAAGAGACAGGGGCTTTGTCACGACGATCGAAGAGATCAAGTGACGGACAGGTACTGTACGGAAAGAACAACGCAATAACACACAAACAGGATCCAGAGCTCAGGCTCTGGATTTTGTTATGTCCGGATAGTCAAAACATATGGTCATTATTAATGCTATAATGGGTCTGAAGGGTGGTAAAGCAGAGGCACAACTCGGGATTTCTCGAGGTAAAGTATATTTCAGAACAACAGACGATACGAGAAGGGCGATTAAAATATGAGATTTGGGTTTTCATACATAGGCTTAATATGGCTGATCATGTTATTTGTCCCCAATATGATATGGACGAAGAACAAGCCGCAGGACTATGAGAAATACGTAGAGAGTGAGAATAAAGTACTGCTAGCGATGGAGAGACTCGGGCAGTTTATCGTAACGCCTGTGTCGCTCTTTTTTTCGGATTTTAATTACAAGGGATGGAACTTCTGGGCAGTGGTACTGCTTGCTTCATTTTTATGCATGGTTCTCTATGGGGGGTGGTGGATCCGGTATTTTAAGAGTGAAAAGACGCTGAAGGATTTCTACCGGGGAATCCTGGGAATCCCGGTCGCAGGTGCAACACTTCCTGTCATTGCGTTCCTCCTGCTCGGAATATATGGCGGTAATATTCTGATGCTCATTGGCGCTCTCATACTTGGAGCAGGTCATATAGGAATCCATCTGCAGCACAGGAAAGAAGTATACGGGCCTAAGCCAAAGAAAAGAATGACAATACGGATCATTTTCGGCGTACTGAAATCTGCGGCGATCCTGATCGCCGTGATTGTAATTGGCGCATTCACTTTTTTGATTGCCGGCAGAAATATCAATCAGTTGAAACGATTTGTTCGCTATAAGGATGGTGTCAATGAACAGCTCTATGTCAAGCTTACCGATCAGGAGGAATATATTACGATTGCGGGAGAAAACGTTAATAATCCTGTGATCATCTCGCTTCATGGCGGACCGGGATCCCCTACATCATATGTCGATTATTGCTGGCAGGATTATCTGACAGATGAATACACCGTCGTTTGCTGGGATGAGAGAGGATGTGGAAGATCCTACTACCGCAACGTCAATGTTGATCCGGACAATGAAACATTATCCTTTGACGCACAGCTGGCTGATTTGGATGCCCTTGTCGATTATCTGTGTGAGCGATTTTCCAAAGATCAGGTAATCATTATAGGACACTCATACGGAACCAAGCTCGGAAGCAGATATGTGCTGGCTCATCCTGAAAAAGTATCTGCCTACATCGGCATAGGTCAATCTGTGAATACACGAAACTATTTCGACGAGATCTATTCCTATGAAGACGCTCTTGCCAGGGCGCGTGAAAATGGTGACGATACGACAGAAATGGAAGCATCCTACGAGAGATTTATGGCTGATATGAGCCTGGCAAACCTGATGCAATTGAGAGCAAAGGTTGAACCGTACCATCCACAGACGGTTACAAAAGATGTCTCAACCATGGCGGCACTTACCAGTCCCATCCTCGGAGTGGATGACATGAGATGGTACGCTTTTCAGATTCGTGCTTTGTTGGATGATGCCGGCATGAAGTATTATGAAGAACTGGTGGAGCAACCGCTTACCGAAGTGAAGGACTTTAATGCATTGGAGATGGGAGATGCGTATCAGATGCCGGTGTTGTTTATATCCGGTTCTTGCGATTGGATCTGTCCGGTAGGACTGGTAGAGGATTACATAGATGTTATTACGGCTCCAAGAAAAGAATTATATCTGATAGAGGGGTGCGGTCATTCTCCGCAGGCCCAATTGCCTGAAGAATTCTGCCGGGCAGTGAAAGGTTTTCTTGATCAATAAAAACGGGAAACAAACATACAGATTCCAGCTTATCGACATGTTCCGGCTTACTGGCGCAGGTATGAATAAGTTGTTTCTTTTCCTCGTGCCATGTGGAGTGCGTGGTATTGATGTCAAGGGTTAAGTGAAATAGGGCTTAGAAGCGTTGATTTCAAGGGATTCCCAAGTTTCGGCCTGGGATTCAATTCTTGGATAAGTTCTGTCGAACACCCTTGTGATAAGTTCTGTCAAAGAGCATAGTAGAGTGGAACAGTCGAAGATTGATGTAGTGGAGTTGAAAGAACTGTTTTTTGGATAGTAGAGTTGATAAGAATATTGTGATGGAAATAAACGGAACGAAAACATGGTATCTCTGTTACATGAATATGCAGGCTAAATTAAACTGACAATATTTAGACGATGGATATTAGAACAATCAGTGATGATTTTTTTACAATCGGAAATATTGCTATCCTGCAGCGGAAGACAGGAAACGATGTATATGACTTCGATTTCAGGAACAACTTTGAATGCAGATCCGTTGTTTCAGAAGTAGAGGCTCCTGTTTTATTGCATATAGGCGCGGTTGAGGATTACGCCGGAGTGGAAGCGACACTCGAGGACATGGGAATGAAGCTGCTCGTGCACGAGGGAGAACATCTGCGTTGCAGCACAATTGAAGAATGGTACCCGTCGCTGAAGGATAAAACACCATTCACAAAGATATATGATGAGTTGCCTCAAGTGGAAGAACTCCTGATTGATTTCTCGTTCCCTGTCTTTATTAAAGGCAATCGGCAGACCAATCGTCATAAAAAATCGCAGTGCATTATCGAGAGCGTTGATCAGTATAATGCTTTGAGGGAAGAATGGAAGTACGACAGCATCCTTTCCTGGCAGAAGGTTGCTGTGCGTGAATATGTGCCGCTGCAGGTGATCGATGCGGATTCGTATCCGGATATGGTGCCTATCAGTTACGAATTCCGGTTCTTCTATTTTGAAGGCAAATGCATGGCATACGGTCCGTACTGGTACATGGGCCATCAATACTCTTTACCGGAAAGCGAACTACAGGAAGTTCTCAAATTGACTGACTGGGCTGCACAAAGACTTGCTGTGTCCTTCCCGGCTATTGATGTTGCCAAAACTGCATCCGGTGAATGGATCATTATTGAAGTTAATGATGCGCAGGAAAGCGGTTTCGTGGGTGCTAATCCACTGGTGCTCTGGAACAATACGATTGAGGCTATGCAGGAACGAACCTGGATCCCGGTGGAAGACTTCTTCGAGGAAGGAACCGTAATTATGGCCGGAGATCCACTCCCGGAAGTCTCATTAGAGGAAATGTGGGATGTGGCTAATAATCTGAAAGGCACTCAGGAATTAGTCGATGCGTTTGCCGGAGCATTCAATAAGTTCTGGTGGGTTGAAGATGATGTGTACGATTTCGAAGAAGGTACAGAGGAATATGAGAATACCTGTGCAATCACAGACGCGTGGGCGGAATTAATGGATTCTCTGGAAGAACGGCTGATTCAAATTGCTAAAGCCGAAGGACTCATGAGTGAAGACGAGGAACACCCGCATTCAATAGTGGCTCTGTCACCAATCATGGAAAAGTACGGCTATCGTGATGGCCGCGGTTGGTGGGTCAAGGCTGACAATAGGTGAGAATATGATCATGACATATGACTGGATGGTATATGCACAAAACCATCCTGACTTTAAGAAGGAAATTGAGGAAACTGTGTTATGCGAGAATACAGAATGGCTGCTGTCAGAAGAAGCATTCTCAATCTATGCTTCTTGCATGTATCATCCAACATACGAGGAATACAAAGCGCAGATGGAAGACTAAAGACAAAGACGGAAACGATGTAAAT
>JAFUFL010000066.1 GCA_017469935.1 Lachnospiraceae bacterium | reverse complement strand
CCAGTCCCGGGGCAGGATACTTTGGTCGGTATTAGGGTGCCCTGGGACTTTTTCTTTCTATATACTGTTATGACAGTATATAGAGCAATCCCTGGACAATCAAGAAGCGCATAAATACGTCAAGTTAAAGTGTTGCCAACAGAAATACTAAAAACAGAAGGAGTCTGGTTAGAAATATGGCGGATATGATGGGAGAAATGGATATTGCTTTTCCGAATCTGGGAATTTATCTGAGGAATGTCCCCAAGACCATCATGATCGGCAATTTCGGGATTGCTCTTTACGGCATCGTGATCGCAATCGGTATGATGCTGGGCCTTGTTCTGGCCGCCAGGATTGCGAAGAAGTCGGGGCTGGATCCGGATGTGATCTGGGATCTGGCGGCTCCTCTCATTATCTTTTCTATCTTAGGGGCAAGAATCTATTATGTGATCTTCATGTGGGACTTTTATAAGAATGATCCCATTCAGATCCTGAATATACGCGGCGGCGGACTGGCTATATACGGCGGCATTATCGCCGGGGCCATTACGCTGTATGTCTACTGCAAGTTGAAAAAGCAGAAGTTTCCGCTCATTCTCGACACGGTGATCTACGGCCTCCTGGTGGGGCAGATCCTGGGCCGGTGGGGAAATTTCTTCAATCGGGAAGTTTTCGGTGAATATACGAACGGCCTTCTGGCTATGAGAATTCCGGTGAGTATGGTGAGAGAGCGGGACATTTCTCCGCTGATCGCAGCGCACATGACGGAAGGGACGAATTATATACAGGTGCATCCCACATTTTTATATGAAGGAATGTGGAATCTGGCGCTGCTTGTGCTGCTGCTTCTGTATCGGGAGCACAAGAAGTTTGACGGAGAGATCGCACTTCTCTATTTTGCCGGATATGGAATCGGAAGAGCCTGGATCGAGTCGATCCGGACGGACCAGCTCTATATCACGGGAACGAAGATACCGGTGTCCATGGTGCTCGGAATCGTGATGGCAATTGCGGCGATCGCGGCCAATCTGGTCATCCGGAGCAGGCTGGGCCGGAAGGAGAGAGCAGTGGAGGATACTGCCAAGTGACGGGGCGCAGCGGCCTGTGCAGAGGCTCATTTTGAGAGCCTTAACTGAGAAATATCCCGCTTTGTAACATGGGGCGGGTTTCGATTATGAAATGGGACTGACAAGGTGCCCTCTATTTTGTGTACGCCAAATTTCCAGCGGACTATTGAAAAAGCCCGTGCCAGTTGGTATGATTGTGAAGAAAAGTGGTGCAAAGTGGAGGAAAGTGCAACATGTTCATGGGAGAATATGGTCATTCCCTGGATCCGAAAGGGAGACTGATCATACCGTCCAAGTTCAGAGAGGCTCTGGGAGAGAGGTTCGTGATCACGCGAAGCCTTGATCCCTGTCTGTGCATTTATGCGATGGAAGACTGGGAGAAGTTTGTCTCCCGCCTGAGCGACCTCCCTTACAATGTGAAAAAACAGAGGCAGCTTGTGCGCTTCTTTCTATCCGGGGCCAATGAAGTGGAGCCGGACAAGCAGGGGCGCGTTCTGATCCCCGGAAACCTCAGGGAGGCAGCCGGGATCAACAAGGACGTGATTCTCGTGGGCGTCGGATCCAGGATCGAGATCTGGAGCAAGGAGTCCTGGGAGGAGTCCATGTCCACCGAAGAGATCAACGACATAGCAGAAGAAATGCTGGGGAACGGATTTGAAATTTGAGCACACTTCGGTGCTTCTGGAGGAAGTACTGGATAATCTGGCAATCAGGCCGGACGGAATCTACGTCGACGGGACGCTCGGAGGCGGAGGACATTCCTATCATATTCTGGAGAGACTGACAGAGGGCGGCCGCCTGATCGGAATCGACCAGGACACGGATGCCATCGCGGCCGCGGGCGAAAGGCTCGCGCAGTTCGGTGACGCGGTGACGATCGTGCACGACAATTATGAAAATATAGCCGGCGTGCTCTCGGATCTCTCGATCCGAAAGGTAAACGGCATACTTCTGGATCTGGGAGTGTCTTCCTATCAGCTGGACAACCCGGAGAGAGGCTTTACCTACAGAACGGATGCGCCCCTCGACATGAGAATGGACCGGAGCAGTTCTCTCACGGCCAAGGAGATCGTCAACACCTATTCCGCGGAGGAACTCACAAGGATTCTAAGGGAATATGGGGAAGAGAAGTGCGCGGCCAGGATCGCCGCCAACATTGTGAAGAGGCGCGCGGTCAGGCCTCTCGAGACGACAGGTGACCTGAGCGAGATCGTAAGAGCTTCTATTCCCGCCAAGATGAGGGAGAAGGGCGGCAACCCGGACAAGAGGACTTTTCAGGCGATCCGCATAGCCTGCAACAGGGAGCTGGACGTCCTGAGAGATTCTCTGGACACGATGATCGATCTTCTGGCGCCCGGAGGAAGGCTGTGTGTGATCACGTTCCATTCGCTTGAGGACAGGATCGTCAAGAACGCCTTCCGGAGAGCCGAAAAGCCCTGTACATGTCCGCCGGAGTTTCCGGTGTGCGTCTGCGGGAAGAAGTCGAAGGGAACCGTCGTGACGCGCAAGGCGATCGCGCCGTCCGCGCACGAACTGGAAGTAAACAGGCGCTCGGCGAGCGCGAAACTCAGAGTTTTTGAGCGAGGAGAAATATAACACATAAATACATACGAGTACGGAATTACCTACAAGGAGGCAGGAGTCAAGGATGATCAAAGCGACACAGAGACCGGGGCGGAGCAGAAACAGCCGTGGAAATGTGAAATATAGTGAGCCGTCAGCGGGAGGCCGCCAGAGTTACATCAGCGGATCGGCCGCGCCTGACGATTTCTGGGCGGAGCGCTCGCAGGAAGAGCAGCACCGCAGCAGCAAAGATGTCCGTCTGGCCGCAAGAAGAGGAAGAGAGAAAGCGATGCACATGAACCGCAAATATGCGGCTTTCATGGCATGCCTTATGGCAGCTTTGACTTTGTGCCTGATCGGTTATATCAAACTTCTCTCGGATATTTCGGAGACCAACAGCCAGATCGTCACCCTTGAATCGGAGCTGGCCGAGCTCAGATCCTCCAACAACGAGGTCTACAATGAGATCGCCGGCGATATTGACCTGGAGGAAATCCGGAGAATTGCGATCGACGAATTCGGAATGCAGTATGCCTCTCAGGACCAGATTGTGGTATACTCAGATACCAAAGGCGATACGGTCCATCAGATCGCCGATATAGACTGACCGGCGTCACGGCAGCTGAACTGACACAGATTTGTGAATTTGATTTGTGTATTTAATTTGTGAATTTGTAAGGATATAAAGTGAGCAAAAGGGTAGTTAAAGGAAAAAACACCCGTGGAGGATTGAAGAGGTTCACTATTAGCATGCAGAGAAAGCTGGTGGTACTATGTGCATTAGTACTGCTGGCTTTTGTCGGATTAGGGATCAGACTTTTCCTCATTAACCGGGATAACGGACAAGCCTACACGATGCAGGTATTATCACAGCAGGCCTACGAGAACCAGACCATCCCCTACAAGCGGGGGAAGATAATGGACTGCAAGGGGACGGTGCTGGCGGACAGCCAGCTTGTTTACAATGTAATCGTCGACTCCAAGCAGATCCTGGAGAAGGATGCTTACCTGGAGCCCACGCTTGACGCCCTGGAGGGTCTGGGGATCAACAGGGGCAGGATCAGAGAGTATATAACCAACCACCCGTCGTCGCAGTATTACATAGCGATGAAGAACCTTTCCTATCAGGACAGAAAGGCATATCTGGACAAGGTTGAAGCCGGGATCAAGATGGAAAGGGAAAAAAGGGTCGCCCCGGCGGACCGCAAATATGACAACATCAAGGGAATCTGGTTTGAGAGCGGCTACAGCCGGATCTACCCCCACTCGGACCTGGCCTGCCATGTGATCGGATTCTCGGGATCCGGAAACGTGGGAACGGGCGGTCTGGAAGAGTATTACAACGAGACGCTCAACGGCGTTGTCGGAAGAAAATACGGCTATCTGGATGAGACTCTGAGCATGGAGCAGACCATGATCGAGCCAAAAGACGGAAACAATCTGGTTCTTACCCTGGACGCCAACATTCAGAGCATCGTGCAGAAATATCTCAAGAAGCATGACGATGAGTACGAAAATGTGGATCATCCCGGAAACGGCAGTAATCACGCGGCCTGCATAGTCATGGATGTCAACAGCGGAGAAATTCTTGCAATGGCGGGAACTCCCTTTTTTGACCTCAATCAGCCTTCTGACCTGGCAGCCTTGGAAGGCATGCCCAAACTGGACGCCAACGATGAGCCGATGGACAGCTATCTGACTTATACGGATCTTCTCGTGATGTCCGATGAAGACAAACCCAGATATCTCAATGCGCTGTGGAGCAATTTCTGCGTCAGTCAATATTTTGAACCGGGATCCACGGCCAAGCCGTTCACGGTGGCAACGGGGCTGGAGACGGGGACCGTCGACAAGGATGAGACGTTCTACTGCAATGGTTTCAAATATGTGGACGGATTTGAGATCAAATGCCACAACCGCGAGGGAGACGGACTTGTCACCGTCGGGCAGGCGGTCGAAAGATCCTGCAACGTGGCGCTCATGGAAATGGCCATGAGCGAGGGAAAAGAGAACTTTACCAAGTTTCAGAATGTCTTCAATTTCGGACTCCGGACAGGGATCGATTTGGCGGACGAGGCGAGAACGGACAGTTTTGTCTCGGATTCCACGATGACGGATTCCATGCTGGCAACAAATGCGTTCGGGCAGAACTTTGACGCCACGATGATCCAGATGGCAGCCGGATTCTGCTCTTTGATCAATGGGGGCAACTACTATGAGCCCCATGTGGTCAAGAAGATCACCAGTCCCAGCGGAACAACGCTCAGGACCATTGAGCCCAGGGTCCTCAAGAAGACAATCTCCGAGGAGACCAGCGAACTGATCCGGGAGTATACGGTCCAGGTCGTCGAGGGAAGATACGGTACCGGCGAGACGGCGAGACCGGCCGGCTACAGGATTGGAGGCAAGACGGGGACGGCGGAGACGCTTCCCCGCGGCAACGACGAGTATATCGTATCCTTTATGGGCTATGCGCCCGCCGAGGATCCGCAGATCGTCGTCTATGTGGTCATTGACAGACCGAACTTTGAGAACCAGGACGATGCTACTTTTGCGACCGTTGTTGTCAGAAGTATTATGCAGGAAGTCCTGCCTTACCTGAATATTTATATGTCGGAGCCGGTCACGGATGACGAGAGAGAGGAACTTGAAGAACTGGGCCTTGCCGTCACCTATACCGGTGACGAGTCTCCGGACAAGTGGGAGAAAGAAACCTGGTAGACGCCGGGGGCTCTGCGAAGCGCCGGGTGCGGAGCTTTGACATTTACTGAAAGGATGTGTTTGTTTATGCAGACTGGAATGAAATATGCTGTGATCGTGGTGCCTTTGCTGATCGCTTTTGCGGTCAGTGCCGTTTCGGGCCATTTTCTCATTCCGTTCCTGCGCAGGGTGAAAGCCGGACAGACGGAGAGGACGGACGGCCCGCAGAGCCATCTGAAGAAGACCGGCACGCCTAACATGGGAGGAATCATGATCATTCTCGGGCTGGCTGCCGCAAGCCTGTGCATGGCGCCGAAATGCCCGGAAGTGATCCCGGTTCTGTTCCTGACGGCGGGATTCGGCGTGGTCGGCTTTATCGATGACTACCTCAAAGTCGTCAAGAAGAAATCGGACGGCCTCAGCCCTAAGCAGAAGATGGCGCTGCAGATCGTGATTGCGCTTCTGTTTGCGCTGTATGTGACGAGATTCCACTCAATCGATCTTTCCATGAAAGTACCTTTTATGGCGGGGACCGCTCTGGACCTGAAATTTCTGAATATCCCGGCACTTCTGTTCGTGGCGGTGGCCACGGTCAACGGGACTAATTTTACGGACGGCGTTGACGGACTTTCGAGCTGCGTCACCGTGGCGGTGGCGCTGTTTTTTACGATCGCGGCGGCGTTTTCGGGCTCCGGCGCGGCGGCGTCCGGCGGTGCCATGATCGGTGCTCTTCTGGGATTTCTCATTTATAATGCGCACCCCGCCAAAGTATTCATGGGCGATACGGGCTCGCTGGCTCTCGGAGGTTTTGTGACGGGCATGGCTTATATGCTTCGGATGCCTCTGTTCATTCCCATCGTCGGGTTCATCTATTTTATCGAGGTTCTCTCGGTCATCATTCAGGTCGGCTACTTTAAGATGACCCATGGAAAGAGAGTGTTCCGAATGGCCCCGATCCACCATCACTATGAGCTGGGAGGATGGTCGGAGGTAAAAGTCGTGGCCGTGTTTACTATTGTCACGGTGATCCTGGGCGCGGTGGCGCTCCTTGGCTTGTGGTAAAGGATTTAAGGTAAAGAATGTCTGGTATTGTCACTTTCGTGAAAGATAGGATCGGAGAGAGGAGAGGGCTTGCGGATTACAGCCTCATTTTTATTGTGCTGTTTCTGCTCTCTTTCGGTCTGGTCATGCTGTATTCGACCAGCTCTTATGAATCCATGGCGCAGTATAATGACGCCGCCTATTATCTCAAGAAGCAAATGATCTTCACGCTGTTCGGTCTTTTCCTCATGGTGGGGGTCTCCCTGTTCCCGTACACACTTCTGAAGAAGTTCTCTGTTTTGGCCTATGTGGTATCCGTCGGACTGATCCTTCTCATCATTCCGTTCGGAAAAGAGGTAAACGGCGCAAAGAGATGGCTCGATATTCCGCTGCTCCCCATACAGCTGCAGCCTGCGGAGGTCGCCAAGATCGGCCTCATCATATTCAGTGCGATGTTCATTGAGAAACTGGGCCGAAAAGCTCTGGGGACGGTGAGAGGATTTATAGTGCCGATGGTTCCGGCCGTCGCGGTAGGCGTTATGCTCTGGAAGATCACGGACAATCTCAGTTCGGCGATCATTGTTATCGCCATAGTTTTCGGAATGTTGTTTGTGGCGTGTCCGGATTACGGAAAATTTATTTTGATCGCGGCGGTCGTATTGGTTGTCGCGGTCGCACTGGTCTGGTATACTGTAAATTCCGCAGATACTAATTCTCTTGATTTCAGAGGAGAGAGGGTGCTGGCGTGGCTCGACCCGCAGGCTTATGCAGGAGGAAAGGGATACCAGACGATCCAGGCACTCTATGCGATCGGCTCGGGCGGAATGTTCGGCAAGGGACTGGGCCAAAGTATGCAGAAACTGGGCTTTATTCCCGAAGCGCAGAACGATATGATCTTCTCCATTATCTGCGAGGAGCTCGGTCTGTTCGGCGCGATCAGCATTATGCTGATGTTCATCCTCCTTCTGTGGCGGTTTATGATGATCGCCAACAGCGCGGATGACTTTTACGGCGCCATGCTCGTGGTCGGAGTGATCTCTCATATCGCCGTACAGGTCATACTGAATATTGCTGTTGTAACGAATACGATTCCGAATACAGGTGTTACGCTTCCGTTCATCAGTTATGGAGGCTCTTCGGTCGTCTTTTTGCTGATTGAAGTCGGAATAGTCCTGAGTGTATCGCGCGGCATGAGGAGAGAAGAACTCGCCAGGCTGGAGGAATCCTGATTTATGGTACAGGCAACAGACGATCCCGGAAAATGGAACGTGACCGGGCAGGACGAAGCTGTCGGGAAAGCGGCGGATGAAGCTGTTGGGAAAGCGGCGGATGAAGCTGTCGGGAAAGCGGCAGACGAAGCTGTCGGGAAAGCGGCAGACGAAGCTGTCGGGAAAGCAGCGGATGAAGCTGTCAGGAAAGCAGCGGAAAAGCCGGATGAGACGAAAAGCTCCGGCGGGGAAGAAAATCTGAAAAACGACGCCTCCGAAGAGGACGGCGACATCGGCGAAGACGACGATGTCGACGAGGACGACTTCGAGGATGACGACTTTGATGACGAGGACGATGACCTTGACGAGGACGACGACCTTGACGAGGATGATGACCTTGACGAGGACGACGACTTTGACGAGGATGACGACTTTGACGAGGATGACGACCTTGACGAGGATGACGACCTTGACGAGGACGACGAAGAGGAGTCCGATGAAGGCGGGATGGGATTAAACCTGTTTACCTTCCTTGTGCTGGTGGCTGCGGCTTGTATAACCGCCATCTACTTTACCTGCACGGTGCGAACCGTGCACGTCAGAGGAAATTCCCTGTATACCAGTGAAGAGATCGCGGAGAAGGTGATCAGCGATGACTCACAGCTGATGCATAACACCGTGTTTCTCACCCTGCTGTACATGACGCCGAAGGCACCCAGGATCCCTTTCGAGGAGAGTGTAAAGGTCACTCTAAACTCTTACGATACGATCACGATCACGGTCAAGGATATGGACATAGCCGGTTTTATACCGTACGCCGGCAAGAAGCTCTATTTTTCGGCGGACGGGATCGTATTGGAAAAATCCCCGCTCACGGTCAAGAATGCAACTTTTGTGACGGGACTCTCCGTCACGGAGGCGGAGATCGGGTCAAAGATGGCTTCCGACAACGAAGCGGGTCTGGGAATGGTTCTGGAAGTCCTGCAGACTCTCAGGAAGTTTGGGATCAGGACGGACTGCGTCGTTCTCACCAAGTCGGGCAGTATCGTCATGTACATGGATGAGATCAAAGTAATGCTGGGAAGAACCGATTTCGAGCTCAAAATATCGAAGATCGCGCAGATCATGCCTTACCTGGAGGGCAGGAGCGGAACGATCAACATGACAAATTATACATCATCGGATCAAAACATCATCTTGAAATAATTTTGTAAAAAATTCTAAACATCCATTGATTATTTCAAGGTTCAATTGTATTATTATTTACGTGAATATTATTTTTTCAATAAGGAGGGGCCAACCGTGCTGGAAATCAAGACAAATGATACGGAACCGGCTTGCAAGATTATAGTCGTTGGCGTTGGCGGTGCAGGCAACAACGCTGTTAACCGAATGGTAGATGTAGATGTTATAGGTGTTGAATTCATCGGTGTCAACACGGATGTTCAGGCTCTGAATCTTTGCAGAGCACCCAGACTCCTGCAGATCGGTGAGAAGCTGACAAAGGGACTTGGTGCAGGCGCAAATCCGGAGGTTGGTCAGAAGGCGGCGGAAGAGAGTGCTGACGAGATCTCCCAGGCTCTCAAGGGCGCGGATATGGTCTTCGTTACCTGCGGCATGGGCGGCGGTACCGGAACCGGCGCAGCTCCCGTTGTTGCAAGAATCGCCAAGGAAATGGGCATCCTTACCGTCGGCGTCGTAACAAAGCCTTTCAGCTTTGAGGCTAAGAGCCGCATGCAGAGAGCTCTTGTGGGAATCGAGAACATTAAGGAGAACGTCGATACACTGATCGTCATCCCTAATGACAGACTCCTCGAGATCATGGACCGCAGGACTACTTTGCCCGAGGCCCTCAAGAAGGCGGATGAAGTTCTTCAGCAGTCCGTACAGGGTATCACGGACCTGATCAATGTTCCCTCCATCATCAATCTGGACTTCGCGGATGTGCAGACGGTCATGAGAGACAAGGGCGTGGCACATATCGGTATCGGATACGGCAAGGGCGAGACCAAGGCTACAGACGCTGTGAAGATGGCGGTCGAATCTCCTCTTCTGGAGACCACTGTCAGCGGCGCTACCGATGTCATCATCAACATCTCCGGAGATATCTCCCTGGCAGATGCATCTGACGCTGCAAGCTATGTGCAGGATCAGGCAGGCGACGATGTCAACATCATCTTCGGCGCCATGTATGATGACAGCAATACGGATTCCTGTGACGTCACAGTCATTGCGACCGGTATCGGAAGCAAGGATTCCGTTCCCTCCAGCTATCGGTTCGACAACACCAACGTGCGCAAGGGAAACAGCCAGACCTTTAAGGGGAACTATCAGGGAACCGCTCCGAAGGGCAGAGGCACTCAGTCTCAGGGAACCCGCACCGGAAACGGAACAAGACCTGTGAGTACAAGCGCTCCGAAGAGCACTGTAAAGCAGGAGAACCTGGATATTCCTTCTTTCCTCAGACAGCCCAGAAAGTGATCGAAGAATCTGGATCTTAATACTTGACAATCAGCGGCTGTCCGAATATAATAATCGGGCAGCCTGCTTTTGGGGATATAGCTCAGCTGGGAGAGCGCTGCGTTCGCAACGCAGAGGTCACGGGTTCGAATCCCGCTATCTCCACTAAATTAATAAGAGGGCGCTGCACTTGCTGATCAATCAGCGAGTGCAGCGCCCTCTGTTTTTTGTATATGCACCTGCAAGTGCTTTGCTGTAAACCCTGCAACTGTAGACTGATTTGGTCAAAAGTTAGACAATTTGGGGATATCTTTTGTATTTTTAGAATGTTTTCCACAAATTAATCCACATTATCCACCATTCAAGATGTTGACCAGATCAGTCAGAAAAGTACCCCGCACATGTGCGCGTCAAAACGGGAGCTTGAATTTTTTCCTGCCGGAGCTCTCGTGACCATCCTCGGGATCGTCGTCCTCGATCTCCTCAAAAATCGACCGCTTGCGGATGTTGACATAATTGCTCCCGAGCACTTCGAGGACACTTCGAACCTCGCGCTGCGTGACAAAGCCGCACTGAAGATACTGGGGATCCGGGTCGATGCCGTCCAGGTAATAGAGCGAACCCTTGCGGGGAAGGGATTCGCCGCCCTTCTGGTTTAGTAAGGCCTGGGAATCCTGAGGAGTGCTCACCTTGAGGCAGACTCTTGCCGGGAAACTCTCGCTCAGTCCGCGCAGGCAGGCCGGGTCGGAAGAGGCCAGGATCAGGTGGATGCCGCAGGGACCGGCCAGCTCCGCTATGCGCAGGATATAAGCCATGGCGGCCTGCTTGTTGGAGGTAAAGAGTCTGTGATATTCGGTGATCATGATGACTCTGTGGCGCAGATTTCCTCCCCGCTCATTGTATTGGAAGATGTTGCGGCAGCGGGAATCTATCAGCAGACGGCTGCGCCTGTCGATCTCTCTGCTCATTTCCGAGAGCATGGCCATGGTATTGCGGACAGAGCTGATGACGTGGCAGTACGGGAGCACCGCGTAATCATCAAAGCCCAGATTTCCCGAAGAGCAGAGAAAGAGCTCAATCTCGTCCGGCGACTGGTGAACCAGAATGCTGAGGAGGAGTCCCACAAGAAACTCATCGAGACCGCTGCTGGGATTGCCGCCGACCAGAAGATGAGGAACCTCCGTCAGTTCGTGCATGATACATTCGCGGTATATATTCATACCGATGGCAAGGGGGAGTCCCTGGGAGGACTCGAATTCTCTGCTGGTCAGAAGGTCCCCGAGCCATACCGGGTCGCGCTGCCAGGGCACATCGATGTAGATGCGTCCGTCGCTCCTGTAGACCCTTATGTCCTTGCGGCGGAACATATAGCGGTAGGCCTTTTCAAGATTCATGATGCGGCTGGCGCTCTTCATGTCATCCGGCTTGATGCCGAAGCGGGTCAGCATGGGACCCTGCATGCATACGTCCAGGGTTCCGTATATATCATTTTCGGCCCATAAGTCGATCAGGTCCTCAATGTAGGGATTAAGGGCCTGGTCATTCCATCTTGTATGATATCTCAGCAGGTCCCTGACCTTGGGAAGTGTAAAAACTGCCATTCTTACCTCTTACTTCAGTAGTTTACCCGGGCAGGCGGGATGCCTGCAGGGCGGCGCCGGCTTGCTCTATGCTGGGGCGTCAGTAATTGGATTATATCATGTTTGCAAACGGCGTGGTATAATAATCGAAGTGTGTCAATGGGGACGTATCCGCTGACACACAAAATGTGTCAGCGGATACGTCCCCGTGACACAAAAGGGGGATCTATGATCAGAATGATAGGGCTGGATCTGGACGGCACTCTGCTGACAAGGCAGAAAGAGGTGACGGCCGGAAACAGGACCGCACTGGAAAAAGCTGCCGAAAACGGCATCTATATTGTGCCGGTGACCGGCAGGCCGTTTGCGGGAATTCCGAGGCAGGTCCTGGAATTGGATTTCATCAGGTTTATCATCACATCCAACGGGGCGGTGACAACAGACCGAAAGAGCGGGATCGCGATCCGGGAGAGGTGTATGTCGAAAGCGACGGCGGAGAAAACGCTGAGGGCAGCCGAGGGAGAAGGAATCATCCGGGAGTACTTCACGGAAGGCTATGGGTATCACGACGAGGACACGCACCGGCTTTTATGGAAGAAATTTGAGAAGACGCCGATCCTGCCGTACCTGGAGAAGAGCCGCGTACAGGTGGAGGACCTGTATGGGAACCTCAGAGAGAGCCAGCGCGGAATCGAGAATCTGTCAATCATGTGTCCGACTCCCGCAGTGAGGGAGGAGATCCTTGAAAGAGTAAAGACGATTGAAGGGGTCCGAATCATCTATCCCTGGCCGACGGACCTTGAGGTCACGTCGAAGGACGCGGACAAGGGAGAAGCTCTGCTCAGCCTTGCGGCGCTGCTGGGACTGCGCAGGGAAGAAGTGATGGCCATGGGGGACGGCAACAACGATCTGGGGCTCATGAACGCGGCGGGAATTTCGGTCGCCATGGGAAATTCGGCCCCGGAAGTATTGGAAGCGGCGGACTTTCAGACGTCGGACAACGAGCATGACGGAGTGGCGGAAGCGATCCGGTATCATGTCCTGAATAATTACTATAATCTATGAGAGCCAAAAAAGTGATGACTGCGCGTGCCCGGCGCACACGGAAAGAGAGGAATTAACGGATGTACGGTGCTATTTTGGGAGATATAATCGGAAGCCCTTATGAGTTCGACAGAAATAATATCAAGACTAAGGATTTTGACCTCTTCTCGGAGAGATCGGAGTTCACGGACGACAGCGTCCTGACGCTGGCCGTGGCGGAAGCGCTTATGAACTGCGGGGTGGACGCCGACGAAGAGACAATGAAAAAGGCTCTCGTGACGGCTATGAAGAAATACGGCGACCGGTATCCTTTTGCCGGATACGGCGCGAAATTCAGCATGTGGCTGCACAAGAGTAATCCAAAGCCCTATAACAGCTTCGGAAACGGGAGTGCCATGCGCGTATCGGCGGCAGCCTGGCTCTGCCAGGAGGACCTTCGGAAGATGCTCCGTGTCGCGGCCGTGACGGCGGAGGTGTCCCACAATCATCCCGAGGGGGTGAAAGGTGCGCAGGCGACGGCGTCCGTAATCTTTATGGCGCTCCACGGAGCTTCCAAGGAGGAGATCAAGGCGACGGTCTCGAAGACCTTCGGCTATGACCTCGACAGGACCTGCGACCAGATTCGTCCCGATTACCACCACGTGGAAACCTGCCAGCAGACGGTTCCGGAAGCGATCATCGCGTTTCTGGAAGGAGAGAGCTTTGAGGACGTGATCCGAAACGCCGTGTCCCTGGGCGGTGACAGCGACACGCTGGCCTGTATCGCGGGCAGCATGGCGGAGGCTTTTTACGGGGTGCCCGAGAACCTTAAGAAGGAAGCCAGGGACCGCCTTCCGAATGACCTTCGCGGCGTGCTCGACCGATTTGATGACAAGCTCGAGGCGGACAAGAAGGCCAGAGAGAGCGATCCCGCCAGAATGAAAGCCTGGCAGAATGCCCTCAGGCCGGAAAGGCCCGGAGCACAGGCTCAAAAATTGAGCTTTGCGGGAAGTGAGGAGATTGAAAAGAGACTGGAAGAGTTTTCCGCGGACAGGACGAACGAAAAGTTCGCCCGATGCCTGGAGGCGGTCAGAGCCGCCATGCACGGAGGCGGCAGCATTCTGTTCCCGGTGCAGCCCTTCAGCGCGCCGCAGGCGGGAAACAAGGCTCCGATGAGAGGACTCCGGATGAAACTGATCTCCACAAAGGACGGCAAGATGTGGCAGGTGGCTTACACGAGCGAACAGATGTATAAGACCGGGGCATCTAAGGGAGATCCCGCCATGGGAGCGACGATCCGCCAGGCGCTCGAGCAGTTCATGCCCGGAAACGGCGCGGCCCCCAAAGCGCCGGAGAATATCGCCGGTATAGTGCTCAATCCGGATAAAAAGCCGATTTTCCTTGAGAGAAAGGTGATCGATACCATCTTCAAGGCGGAGGAGAGAGTGGTCAGAGCGTCCCGAAGCGGCATTTTGGTGACAAGGGGCGACATCACGAAAATGAAGGCGGACTGCATCGTCAATGCGGCGAATGTTTCTCTTCTGGGCGGCGGCGGCGTCGACGGCGCCATTCACGCGGCGGCGGGACCGGGACTTTTAGAAGAGTGCAGGACCCTGGACGGCTGCCACACGGGCGAAGCCAAGATCACAGGCGCTTACAATCTTCCCGCCAAGTACATCATCCACACCGTAGGACCTATTTATGACGGAGATGAGGATGACCCCAAACTCCTTGCGTCCTGCTACACAAATTCGCTTGATCTGGCCAGGTCGAAAGGCGCTCACAGCATCATTTTCCCGAACATCTCCACGGGTGTTTACGGCTATCCCAAGGAGGAGGCGGCAAAGATCGCCATGGAGACGGTCGGTAAATGGTTCAAGGCTAATAAGGACTATGTGATGCATGTGGTCATGTGCTGTTTTGACCAGGAGAACTTTGAAATATACGAGAAAATGGTAAAAGCGCAGCAGAAGAGCTGAAACTGAGAAAGGCAAGACACGGCAGTCTGAGCAGAGAAAGAGGTCGTCACTTCGGGAGAGTTCCTGACAAGGATCGTTTCCCGGAGCGGCGGTCTCTTTTTTGGCGTCCGCAGAAAAAAATACATGGAAAACGCAAAAAAAGCAGAATATTAATGATCCAATTAGACAAACCGAACTCACTTGACTATAATGGAAAAAGCCAAGAAATAATGAAGGGTTGGGAAACGCAATGACAATCAAAGATATGAAGATCGGCGAGAGCGCCATAGTGACCGAAGTGGGCGGAACCGGCGCCCTGCGGCAGCACTTTCTGGATATGGGCGTGATCCCGGGAACGGTGGTCAAGGTAGTGAAATACGCGCCGATGGGAGATCCCGTGCAGCTGATGATCCACGGATATGACCTTACGCTGAGGATCGCGGACGCGGATAAGATCGAGGTCAGCGCGGCGACGGAAAAGGAGATCGAAACCGCGGAGAGTGAGACGCAGGGAAGCAAAAAAAGCGAAGCGGCGGGCGCGGAGAAGAATCGGATCCACAACCATGTCGAGCATCCCGGCCTGGGCGAGGGCGGCCGCTACCACGACACCGCCACGGAGCATCCGCTGCCGGAGGGCACGCAGCTGACATTCGCGCTGGCGGGAAACCAGAACAGCGGCAAGACGACGCTCTTCAACCAGCTCACCGGAGCCAATCAGCATGTGGGAAATTTCCCGGGCGTGACCGTAGACAGAAAGGACGGCATGATCCGCGGCATCGAGAATACCCTTGTCACGGACCTTCCGGGCATATATTCCATGTCCCCCTACACGAGTGAGGAGATCGTCACCAGGCAGTTTATCTTACAGGAACGCCCCAAGGGCATCATCAACATCGTGGACGCCACCAACATCGAGCGGAACCTGTATCTGACCATGCAGCTGATGGAGATCGGCATTCCCATGGTCCTGGCGGTCAACATGATGGACGAGATGCGCGGCAACGGGGGCAGTATCCGAATCAACAAGATGGAAGAGATGATGGGCATCCCTGTCGTCCCGATCGCGGCGGCCTCCAACGAGGGCATTGACGAGCTGATCGACCACGCCATCCATGTGGCCCGCTATCAGGAGAAACCCGGAAGGCAGGATTTCTGCGGACCGGAAGACCACGGCGGAGCCGTGCACCGCTGTATTCACTCGATCATGCACCTGATCGAGGACCACTGCGCCGCAGTTGACGTTCCGGTGCGATTTGCGGCGACGAAGGTGATCGAGGGAGATCAGAGAGTGATCGACGCGCTGGGGCTCGATCAGAACGAGAAGGAGGCCTGCGAGCACCTGATCCTTCAGATGGAAAAAGAGAGAGGGCTGGACCGCGCCGCAGCCATCGCGGACATGAGATATACCTTTATTCAAAAGGTCTGCGACGCGACAGTTGTAAAGCCCCATGAGAGCATAGAGAGAAAGAGAAGTATTGAACTGGACAAAGTCCTCACGGGAAAATATACGGCCATCCCCTGTTTCATAGGGATCATGCTGGCGATCTTTTTCCTGACCTTTAATGTCATCGGCGCCTGGCTGCAGGGACTTTTAGAGGCGGGAATCGGGCTGCTCACCGACAAAGCCGACGCCGCACTGACGGCCTTTGGCGTGAACGAGGTCCTGCACTCCCTGATCATCAAAGGAATATTTAACGGCGTGGGGAGCGTCCTGAGCTTCCTGCCTCTGATCGTCGTGCTGTTCTTCTTCCTTTCAATTCTGGAGGACAGCGGCTACATGGCGAGGATCGCGTTCGTCATGGACAAGCCGCTTAGAAGAATCGGCCTGTCCGGCAGAAGTATTGTCCCCATGCTGATGGGATTCGGCTGCACAGTGCCGGGCGTCATGGCCACGAGGACCCTTCCCTCCGAGAGAGACCGGAAGATGACGATCCTGCTGACGCCTTATATGAGCTGCAACGCCAAGATGCCGATCTACGGACTGTTCGCGGCGGCGTTCTTTGGCGGAAAGGCGGCGCTGGTCTATATTTCCATGTATGTACTGGGAATTCTGTGCGGACTGGTGATGGCTTTTGTGACAAGAAAATTCCTGTTCAAGGGAGAAGCGATGCCCTTTGTCATGGAACTGCCCAACTATCGCATGCCCACGCCCGCCAATGTGGCGAGGCTTCTGTGGGATAAGGCGAAGGACTTCGTAGAGAGGGCGTTTTCCGTTATTTTCATCGCCACACTCCTGATCTGGTTTCTGCAGACGTTCAGCCTGAGGCTGAACATGGTGTCGGACTCCAAGGACAGCATACTCGCGGCAGTGGCCGGCGTTCTGACGCCGCTCCTTAAGCCTCTGGGATTTGCGGACTGGAGGATCTGCGTCGCCCTGATCGCCGGATTTATGGCAAAAGAGAGCGTCGTCTCCACGCTTTCCGTCCTGTTCGGCTCCATAGCCGGCCTGCAGGCAGCGATGTCCCCGTCGGCAGCGGTGGGACTTCTTGTCTTCTGCCTGCTGTATACGCCCTGCGTGGCGGCCGTCTCCTCGTTCAAAAGAGAGCTGGGAGGAAAGTGGGCTCTGGGAATCGTGGCGGAGCAGTGCCTTGTGGCCTGGATCGCCGCCTTTATAGTGAGACTGATCAGTCTTGCGCTCGGCCTTGCGTGATCAGGGGCTTGCGCATACCGTAAGGGACGCCTTCGACGGAGGCGTCCTTTTTAGTTGCGGCGCTTCTGCGCGCGGCCATCAGGTCATACAGAAACTCCGCCTGCAGCTCCTGCTCGAGCAGGGCATAAAGATCTGCGGGCAGCACTTCGGGGGCCCTTGCGAGCTTATCCAGGTAAGGAACCGTGCAGGAAGCGGTTATGCTCCGGATGAGCGGAGCGGCGCTTTTCCGAAAACCGATGGGGCGGATCCAGCCGCACAATCCGTGTTCCGCATCAAAGCGCTCCATGGCGTCTGCCGTCATTCCCAGCAGAATGTGGAGCAGCGCCCGGGAGATCCGGGTGTACGTGTAATTGCGCGTCTTGACGCGGGCGCAGAACTGGGTGTAGCTCCGGTAGAAGGGGAGCTCGTTCATGATCCTGGAGGCCAGGTCCGGGGAGACGTCGAGGCAGTCCGCGAGATCAGCTGCGGAACCGGCCCTGCAGAGCGCGTGCAGGAGGAGATCGGAGAAATCGTCCCGGCACAGGCAGGGATCGCCGCTCTGACGGCAGGAGATCATCTGTTCCCGGATCTCTGATGCGGACCGGCAGTCGGTGCGCTTAATCGCGTAGGCGCGGATCGCGCTGCCGCTTCGGATCAGCGCCTGCAGGTAGTGGGTCCCCAGAAGGTCGTTGGGTGTGGCAGGCAGATCGATGTCCTGCACGGCCGCGGCCAGCGCCTGCGCGTAGGTGAGCCCTTCCCGCAGTCCTTCCCGAAGGCCTCTGCGGAACTCTTCCGGTTCACCGGCGAGGGCGGAGGCGGTTTCTGTAAGACCTTCGAGGTCGCCGGACTCGGACCCGAAAGCGAGGTCCGTCACGACGCCAAGACTCTCCATGAGGGCCGCGGCTCCTCTGGCAAAATAGTCCGCGCCGGAGCAGGATACATAGAGGGGGAGCTCAACGACAAGGTCGGCGCCCGCCCGCAGAAGCTGCGAAGTCCTGGCCTCCCGGGAGAGGATGGCGGGCGCGCCGCGCTGCACGTAGTCTCCGCTGAGCGCCACTACGATATAGTCGGCGCCGCACTGCCTGCGGACCTCATCGATCAGATATTTATGTCCCTCGTGGAGGGGGTTGCATTCTGCTATTATGCCTGTTACTTTCATCATTGCGAAGCCTGGGCTCCTTTTCTCTTTTTTGGCGGCATGCGGGTAAGCCCGGCGCGGCCTTTCAAAAGTCATTATTTCATATCGGTAATAAAAGTTCCATGAAAGCTTCAGAAGTTTTGTTCAAAAAAAGGGCAGTTCTTGTTCCCTTTCAAATTAAGTGTATAATAAAGAACAGATAACATAAGGCGTCAGCCGGGGTAAGTTTAATAGAAACGGAGAGTAAAAAAGAATGAATATTTTGGTAATCAACTGCGGTAGTTCTTCACTGAAGTTCCAGGTCATCAATGCAGAGTCCGAGAAGCTTCTGGCCAAGGGTCTGTGCGAGAGAATCGGCATGGACGGATCCTGCATCACTTATGAGAATAAGGCAGACAACACAGGCAAGGAAGTCAACGAGATTCCCATGCCCGATCACAACAAGGCAGTCAGCCTTGTCCTTGACGCTCTTACCAATGAGAAGACCGGCGTTCTGAAGTCCCTGAGCGAGATCGGCGCTGTCGGACACAGAATCGTCCACGGCGGCGAGAAGTTCACATCTTCCGTCGTTATCACAGACGAAGTCATCGAGGCCATCAAGGAAGTTTCTGATCTGGCTCCTCTGCACAATCCCGCAAACCTGATCGGCATCGACGCCTGCAAGGCTCTTATGCCCGGCACGCCCATGGTAGCGGTCTTTGATACGGCTTTCCATCAGACAATGCCCGAGAAGGCGTATATGTATGCCCTTCCTCTGAAGTACTACAGAGATTACAAGGTCAGAAGATACGGCTTCCACGGCACAAGCCACTCCTTCGTATCCAAGGAAGCAGCCAAGGTCGCCGGCAAGTCTTACGACGCCTGCAAGACCATCGTCTGCCACCTGGGCAACGGCGCCAGCATTTCCGCAGTCATGAACGGCAAGTGCGTTGACACTTCCATGGGTCTTACTCCTTTGGAAGGCCTGATCATGGGAACCAGAAGCGGCGACCTCGATCCCGCGATCGTAGACTTCATCGCAGGCAAGGAAGGCCTCACCGCTGCACAGGTAGTCAACATCCTCAACAAGAAGTCCGGCGTTTTCGCTCTGTCCGATGAGCTCTCCAGCGACTTCCGTGATCTCGAGAACGGCTACAAGAGCGGCAACAAGTATGCAAAGCTCGCCGTTGATGCTTTCTGCTACAGAGTGGCGAAGTACATCGGTTCCTACACAGCTGCCATGAACGGCGTCGATGTGATCGCCTTCACGGCCGGAATCGGCGAGAACAGCCCCTTCGTTCGTGAGATGATCATGGGTTACCTCGGCTATCTGGGCATCACCTGCGACGCAGAAGAGAACGCCAAGAGAGAGGACATCCACAAGATCTCCACAGACGACAGCAAGGTACTTGTTTACTCCATCGCAACCAACGAAGAGCTGGCGATCGCGCGTGAGACATACGCTCTCGCAAAGTAATTGACCTTACTGAGGGAAAGCCCTGAGGAAGGACGAAAGTCGACGAAAAAATTGTTGACAAAGAGATTTACCGTAAGTATAATACCATTTGTGTGACTACTTCAGCGGTAAGGAGGTGTAACGATGTCTATCTGCCCTAAGAATAAATCATCCAGAAGTCATAGAGATAAGAGAAGAGCAAACTGGAAGATGACTGCTCCGACTCTTGTAAAGTGCAGCAAGTGTGGGACTCTTACGATGCCCCACAGAGTGTGCAGAAATTGCGGCTCCTATAATAAGAAGACCGTGATTGAAGTCGAGGACTAATTGGAAATTGATTTAGAGTAATCAGTTAAGCGGATGCCGAGAGGCATCCGCTTATTATTTTGCCCGGAAGGATATTTCGGACCGCGGGACATATAAGAGGCGCCGGTGTAAGAGAATGGAACATAAACGCCTCTACTTGCATTCTAACAGTCCTTTTAGTATATTAAGGTCGTAACATTGTTTTGTATGCAGACTCAGGTCTGAGCTGAATCAGGAAGTATTATGAGTGAATTTGTACATGTTGCTGTAGATGCAATGGGCGGTGACAACGCGCCCGCAGAGATTATCAAGGGTACCGTAAATGCCCTGAATGCCTGTCCCAATTTGAAAGTGACGCTGGCAGGACGGGAAGCGGTCGTTAAGGCGGAGCTTGACAAGCTTACGTATCCGGCGGACAGGGTTACGATCCTGGACTGCACGGAAGTGATCGAGATGGCGGAACCCCCGGTCGATGCGATTCGCACCAAGAAGGACTCTTCGATCGTGAAGGGACTTCGCCTGGTCAAGGACGGAGAGTGCGATGCGTTTGTAACAGCCGGCAGTACAGGAGCAGCGCTCGCGGGAGGACAGCTTCTGGTGGGAAGAATCAAGGGGATTGAGAGGCCTCCGCTCGCACCGCTCATTCCGTCGGCCAAGGGACCGGTGCTGCTCATTGACTGCGGCGCCAACATGGATCCCAGAGCCTCCATGCTCCTGCAGTTTGCGCAGATGGGTTCGATCTATATGCGCAACATGACAGGCATCGAGAAGCCTCGAGTGGGGCTTGTCAATGTGGGGACGGAAGAAGAGAAGGGCAACGCGCTTGCAAAGGAAGCTCATCAGCTGCTCAAGGAATGCCCGGACATCAATTTCGTGGGGAATATCGAATCGAGAGATATACCTCAGGGAGTCGTGGATGTCGCGGTGACGGATGCTTTTACAGGCAATGCTATTTTGAAAACGTATGAGGGAGTCGCAGGCGTGATCCTTCATGAGCTCAAGGGCGCGCTCATGTCAAGCCTGATCAGTAAGATCGGGGCACTCATGATCAAACCCGCGCTCAAAGGGATGATTAAGACCTTCGATGCCACAGAATACGGAGGAGCCCCCATGCTCGGGCTCAAGGGCCTTGTCGTAAAGACGCACGGCAATTCCAAGGCGGCGGAGATTCAGCATGCACTGGAACAGTGCATTACCTTTAAGGAAAAGAAGATCAATGACCTTTTCCGCAGTGAAATGAAACTTGATGAGCTGGCGGCCGCCAGGAAAACGGCAGCGAAAAAAACAGAGAACTAAAGGAGACATAATATGGACGAAGATTTCAAGAAACTGAGAGCAATTATTGCGGATGTACTCGGTATTGATCCTGACGAAATCACAATGGAAACGACATTTGACGATGATCTCGGCGCAGATTCCCTGGATATCGCCTCCATCATCATGGGAATCGAGGATGAATACGACATTAAGGTTGACACAGAAGTCGCTGCGAAGGTGACCACCGTAGGAGAGGCGTTGGCCCTGATCAAGGGAGCAACCGAAGGATGAGGAATGCTTCACTCGAAGTTCTCGAAGGACGTATAGGTTATCATTTCAGAGACAGGTATCTTCTGGAATGCGCTCTGACCCATACGTCCTTTGCCAATGAACAGAAGATACATCGATATAAAGATTATGAAAGGCTGGAGTTTCTCGGAGACGCTGTTCTTGAGATGGTCTCCAGCGCTTTTCTGTATAAAGAATACCCCGATAAGAGAGAGGGAGAGCTGACGAAACTGCGCGCCAGCCTGGTGTGCGAGCCGTCTCTGGCGGACTGTGCAAGGCACCTGGGGATCCCTGAATTCCTGCGTCTGGGAAAAGGCGAGGAAGCCGGCGGGGGAAGAGACAAAGAATCGATTCTCTGCGACGTGGTGGAAGCCGTGATCGGGGCCATGTACCTTGACTGCGGCGAGATCGAGCCGCCGCGTCGTTTTATCATGCAGTTTATTTTATCGGACAGAGACAGAGTGTTCTTCTATGATTCCAAAACCATGCTTCAGGAATGGGCGCAGGGAAAGGGAAGAGCGCTGCGCTACGAGATTCTTGAAGAGAGCGGACCCGAGCACAACAAGACCTACAGGGTCGGCGTATTTGTAGGGGATGATCTTCTCGGTACGGGAGAAGGCCGTTCCAAAAAGGCGGCGGAGCAGCATGCAGCCTACGCCGGAATCAGGAAGATTCGGAAGCAAGAAACTTAAGTGGGAAAAGGCATCAATGTACCTGAAATGTATTGAAATACAAGGCTTTAAATCTTTTGCCAACAAGATCCGATTTGATTTCCACAACGGGATCACGGGCATCGTCGGCCCCAACGGAAGCGGGAAGAGCAATGTCGCGGACGCGGTGCGCTGGGTACTGGGCGAGCAGAAGGTCAAACAGCTCAGAGGGTCCTCCATGCAGGACGTCATCTTCGCCGGCACAGAGGCAAGAAAACCGATGGGGTACGCGTATGTGGCCATCACTCTGGACAATTCCGACCACAAGCTTCCCACGGATTATAAGGAAGTGACCGTGGCCAGAAGGATCTACCGGAGCGGCGACACGGAGTATCTGATGAACGGTACGCCCTGCAGGCTCAGGGACATCAATGAGCTCTTTTATGACACCGGAATCGGTAAGGAAGGCTACTCCATCATCGGGCAGGGACAGATCGACAAGATCCTGAGCGATAAGCCCGAGGACCGCAGAGAGCTCTTTGACGAGGCGGTAGGCATCGTCAAGTTCAAGAGGCGCAAGGACATGACTCTCAAGAAGCTCGCCAGCGAGAAGGAGAATCTTGTCAGGATCAACGATATTTTGGCAGAGCTCGAAAAGCAGATTCCCACACTGGAGCGGCAGTCGGAGAAGGCGAAGGTGTTCTTCAAAGAGCGCGACGCCCTCAAAGCCAGGGATGTCAACCTGTTCCTTCTGGAGAACCGGAAGAATATCGCGGAACTGGAAAAGGTAAAAGAGAGCGAGGAGACCATAGAAAGGGACCTCGAACAGGCCAGGGAGGCCCAGGCCAGAACCGGCGAGGAGTATGAGAGCGGACAGGCGCGGCTGAGCGGACTTGAGAGCGAGATCGAGGCAATCCGCGGCAGGATTACGAGTGCCAGCGTTGTCAGAGAGAAGATCGAGGGCGAGATCAAGGTCATCGAGGAACAGGTCCGTGCGGCGACCGGAAATGCGGAGCACTTCAGGAGCAGAAAAGAGGCCGTATCGGCCGAAATAGAGAAGAGCCGCGGGGAAGAGAAAGAGATCCTCACAAGAAAGGGCGAAATCGACGAGAAGCTCGAACAGCTCCGGAGGGAGCAGCTGGGGGCAAAAGAGAACGCCGCAGCCTGCGCGGACCAGATCATCCGCTATTCCAGGCAGGTGGACCTGGGCAAGAATGAGATCCTCAGGATCCTGAGTGAGCGCGCCACGATCAAGTCGAATATTGCCAGTATCTCCGCGCGCCAGGAGGAGAACGAGCGCAGGATGCAGGAGCTGTCGGTCGGGATCGAACAGGCCCAGTCCAACGAGACCGAGCAGGCACAGATCATCACGGACCTGCGCAGGCAGTTCGGGGAGATCGCGGCTTCCATAAAGGCGCTGCAGGAGCGGCAGAAGGAGATCGAGACCACCATTTCCGGCATGAAGAAAAGGCTGGGAGATGAGGACGAGCAGCTGCGCGAGAGCCAGCTCCGCTACCACCAGGAAAAATCCCGTCTGGATGCCCTGGTCAACCTGACCGAGCGGTACGAAGGATTCGGCGGAAGCGTCAGGAAGGTCATGCAGAACCGATCCTCCGAAAAAGGCGTCATCGGTGTCGTGGCGGATCTTCTCAAGACCGATAAGAAATATGAGACTGCCATCGAAGTGGCGCTGGGCGGCAACATCCAGAATATCGTCACGGAGGACGCGCAGACGGCCAGGCGCATGATCGAGCTCCTCAAGCGGGAGAAAGCGGGAAGAGCGACCTTCCTGCCCCTGAACGATCTGGGCAGACCGCAGGAATTTAAGAATACCAAAATATTGCAGGAGCCCGGCGTGATCGGACTGGCGGACTCCCTTGTGCGCTGTGACGACAGGTACCGCCCCGTGGCGGCGTCTCTTCTGGGGCGCATCGTGATCGTGGACGGATTTGACCACGCGGCGGCCGTCAACAAGAAATACAGCCACAGCGTGAGAATGGTGACTCTGGAAGGCGAGCTGTTCATGCCCGGCGGCGCGATCAGCGGCGGCGCCTTCAAAAACAGCAGCAATCTCCTCGGAAGACGGCGCGAGATGGCGGAACTGCAGCAGCGCGTCAAAGAGTATGAAACGCAGATGCAGCAGCACGAGCAGGCCATCGAGGACATAAAGTCGGGGAGAACGAGCCTGCGAAAAGAGCTGGAAGAAAACCGGCAGGCGCAGCAGGATGCTTTCCTTCGGCAGAACACGGTCCGAATGAGCATTGCCAGCCAGCAGGAGAAGAAAAAAGAGGCGGCCGGAAGCGCAGAAGAGATGGCCAGAGAGAAAGGGCTCATCGAGCAGCAGAAGAAGGATCTCGAGGCGGACCGGAGGGACGCCGAAGAGAGGCTGGCATCCTCTGCGGACGGGGAACGGAAAATGAATGACGCCGTCAGCGAACTGGAGCAGAAGCTCACCGCACTGCGCAAAGAGGAGGGCGAAGCGACCCAGGTCCTGGCCAAGTGGGACATGGAGATCGAAAAGATTCTCCAGCGGCAGTCCTTCGAACAAAAGGATCTGGACCGCATTCAGGAAGACCTCATAAGACGAGGCAGAGAACTGGAAGAGATCGAGACGGCCATCACCCGGGGCGACAGTGTGATCGCGACGGGAGCGGAGAGGATCCGCGCGCTGCGCGGCCAGCTGTCCGACTCGCAGGACGCCCAGGACGACGGAAGAAAAGAACTCAGCGACAAGAACGAAGAGAGAGAAAAGCTCAAAAAGGCAATGCAGGAGATGATCGCCTCCAGGGAATCTCTCTCCGAACAGATTCACGCCCTCGACAAGGAGAGCGTAAGGCTCCACAACCGCCACGAGCGGCTCCAGGAAGACGTGGACAACCGGGTCGCCTACATGTGGACGGAGTATGAGATCACGCTGAGCGACGCGATGAAGCTGAGGGACGAGCAGTTTACGGACATCGCCGTCCTGAAGAAGGAAATCGCCGAGATCAAAGCGAGGATCAAAGCCCTCGGCAGCGTCAATGTGGACGCGATCGAGGAGTACCGGGAACTCATGGAGCGGTATACTTTCCTCAAGACCCAGCACGACGACCTCATACAGGCCGCCGCCAGCCTGGAGAAAATCATCGAGGAGCTGGATACTGCCATGCGCAAACAGTTCCAGGAGCAGTTCAGCAGGATCCAGGCGGAATTCGACAAGGTCTTTAAGCTCATGTTCGGCGGCGGAAAAGGGCGCCTGGAGCTGATGGAAGACCGGGACATCCTGGAGGCGGGCGTCCGCGTCATCGCACAGCCTCCGGGCAAAAAATTGCAGAACATGAACGCTCTCTCCGGAGGAGAGAAGGCGCTGACGGCGATCGCTCTTTTGTTCGCGATCCAGAATCTGAAGCCTTCGCCGTTCTGCCTGCTCGACGAGATCGAAGCGGCCCTGGATGAGAGCAATGTCGTGCGCTTTGCGGAGTATCTGCACAAACTCACGGAGCACACACAGTTCATAGTGATCACGCACAGAAGAGGGACCATGCAGGAAGCAGACCGGCTGTACGGAATCACGATGCAGGAGAAGGGCGTCTCCGCGCTGGTGAGCGTGGACCTGATCGATGAGGAGGAACTCGTCTCCTGAGATCGTAAGCGGGTGCTGCGGCCCGCACAGGGGCTTTGACTTGGGTGACCACAAAGGAAGAGGTGACTATGGGTTTTTTTGAACGGCTCAAAAAGGGCCTTAGCAAAACAAAAGCGAACATCTCCGACAACATGGATATCATTTTCAATACTTACGGGTATGAAAAGGTCAGCGAGGAATTCCTCGAGGAACTGGAAGAGACCATGATCATGGGAGATATCGGCGTTCAGACGACGGAGGAGCTGCTGGATGATCTCCGGCAGAAGGTGAAGGAGGAGCGGATCAAATACTGCCCCGACTGCCGTCAGGAACTGATCCTGGGGATCAGAAACAAGATGAAACAGAGTAAGGACGCCTACGATTTCGAGAAGGGACCGGCGGTGATCCTTGTGATCGGCGTGAACGGCGTGGGAAAGACCACCTCCGTCGGAAAGCTCGCGGCCAACTACCGCAAACAGGGCAAAAGAGTGCTGATCGCCAGTGCGGATACCTTCCGCGCGGCGGCCAATGAGCAGCTCACTGAGTGGGCCAAGAGAGCGGGCGTCGATATCATCGGTGCCGCGGAAGGCTCGGACCCTGCCGCCGTCGTCTATGACGCGGTGCAGGCCGCCAAGGCGAGAAAGACAGATATTCTTCTTATTGATACGGCCGGGCGCCTTCACAACAAGAAGAATCTCATGAAGGAACTGGAGAAGATCGACCGGATCATCACGAGGGAGTATCCCGGGTGCTACAGGGAGAACTGGGTCGTCCTGGATGGAACGACAGGCCAGAACGCAATCTTCCAGGCGCGGGAATTCGCCAGTGTCACGAATCTGACGGGCATCGTGCTCACCAAGATGGACGGCACGGCCAAGGGCGGCATCGCGATCGCGGTCCAGGCGGAACTGGGCATTCCGGTCAAGTTCATCGGCGTCGGAGAGGCAATTGAGGATCTGCAGAAGTTTAATCCCGACCAGTTTGTGGATGCGATTTTCTATTGATATTAATACAGCACCCCGGAAAAACGACCCGAATAAGGGAGGGGGAGCTTGCTCCGCGGACCGTTTTGGGGCGTTTTTCCGGGGCGGACAAGGCGCGAAGCGACTCTGTACGCTTTCGTCCCGGCTGCGCAGCAGTCGGGACGGAAGGTGCTGAAAACAGCACCCCGGAAAGGAAAGGATTTTAGAACATGGGACCAGAAGAGAAACTGACGCTGGAGAAATTCGAGGAGGCCTGCGAAGCCGTATCGAAAGTCACACTGGATACAACGCTGATCTATTCGGATTATTTCAGCGAGAGGACCGGGGGAAAGGTCTATCTTAAGCCGGAGAACCGACAGAGGACCGGTGCCTACAAGGTTCGCGGCGCTTACTACAAGATCAGCACGCTGAGCAAGGAGGAGAGAGACCGGGGCCTGATCACGGCTTCCGCCGGCAACCACGCGCAGGGCGTCGCCTATGCGGCCAAACAGTTCGGCGCCAAGGCGGTGATCGTAATGCCCACTACAACGCCTCTGATCAAGGTGAACCGGACCAAAGCGCTGGGAGCCGAGGTCGTTCTGCACGGCGACGTCTATGACGAGGCCTGTGACCACGCTTATAAGCTGGCCGAAGAACACGGATATACCTTTATTCATCCCTTCGACGATCCCGACGTTGCCACCGGTCAGGGCACGATCGCCATGGAGATCATCAAGGACCTGCCCCTCGTCGACATCATCCTGGTGCCGGTAGGCGGAGGCGGGCTGGCGACAGGCGTCTCCACGCTCATGAAGATGCTCAGGCCCAACGCGAAAGTATACGCCGTAGAGCCCGAGGGAGCGGCCTGCCTCAAGGCATCCCTGGAGGCAGGTGAAGTGGTGACGCTTCCGCAGATCAACACCATTGCGGACGGCACCGCTGTCAAGACGCCCGGAACGCAGATCTTCCCCTACCTGCAGAAGAATCTCGACGGCGTGATCACCGTGCCGGATTCGGACCTGGTCGTCTCCTTCCTGGATATGGTGGAGAATCACAAGATGATCGTCGAGAATTCCGGCCTTCTGACAGTGGCGGCGCTCAAACAGCTGGACTGCAAGGGCAAAAAAGTGGTATCCATCCTGAGCGGCGGCAACATGGACGTGATCACCATGTCCAGCGTTGTGCAGCAGGGACTCATCATGAGAGACAGGATCTTCACGGTCTCCGTGCTTCTTCCCGACAAGCCGGGCGAACTCCACAGAGTTTCGGGCATTATCGCCGAAGTGGGCGGAAATGTCATAAAGCTCGAGCACAATCAGTTTGTATCCATCAACCGGAACGCGGCCGTGGAACTTCGAATCACACTGGAAGCATTCGGCACGGAGCACAAGAATCAGATCATCAAGGCGCTTTCGGACAAAGGCTATGCGGTCAGACAGGCGGCGGTGAGTATTTGACGGAAAGGTTTTACAGGGATATTCCTGCATCGTTCGGATAGATTTCCTGGAGTATTGTAATGGAAAAAAGGGAAACTGATAAAAACAATTCGAACCACAGAAAGGTGTTCTATTTTTTGAACATCCTTTTTATGTGCCTGATCACGATGGCCTCCCTGGCCATGACGGTAATCCTGTTTGTGCGCCTTGAAAGGCTGCGAAACGAGACCAGGATCGAGGGGACGGTCTACACGGACGGACAGATCGAGAAGATTAAATATGAAGCTTCCGAACAGGAACGCAATCGGATCCTTCTCGATATACAGTCCTCCTTTGAGTCGGGCAACAGTACGATCTCCATGCTCCGCGACCTGTTCCCGGGCGATCTGGTAGTCATGTGGGAGGGGCGGTACTATTTTTATCCCGTTGACAGAAATCTGCAGAAGAATCCTTTTTCCGCGACGGATTTCAAGCTCACCACGGACGGAGGGATGGAATACATCGGAGATAATCCCGGGGTCAAAGTAAACAGAGGCATCGATGTCTCCTCCCTTAACGGGGAGATTGACTGGGAGAAAGTCTCCGAGGACAGGATCGCGTTCGCCATGATCCGGGCTGCAGTCCGAAACGGTGACGGAGAACTGGAGGCGGACGAGATGTTCGAAGAGAACATGAGCGGCGCCAAATCCGTCGGGATCCGGACCGGGTGCTATGTGGACCTGGACGCGGCCGGGGAAGAAGACGCGGAGAAGATCGCGAATTTTGTCCTGGAGCATCTGGGAATGACGCAGCAGGAGATGGGGGCGCCCATTGCGGTGCGCGTGCAGATCCCCGACAACTCGAGCTCGCTCAGCGGCCACACCAGAGAAGAATGGACGCAGGGCGTCAAGGCTTTCTGCAGCACGGTCCAAAAGGCCGGGTATCAGCCCGTGATCTACTCGAATACAGCCGGATTTCATATGCTCCTTAATATGAATGAACTGGAGACATTCGACAAGTGGATCGCGGATTACGGGGATTATCTGTATTTCCCGTATAATTTCAGGTGCTGGCAGTACAGTGTGAAGGGAACTGTGAGCGGCATTGAAGGGGATGTGGCGCTGGATTTGAGTGTTAGTGTGAGTGAATGAATTCACGGGGTAAAGAAAAAACACTTGACACCTGCCCGCCGTGAATGTAATATAGGTCAGGTGATGGAAAAGATCGTTGAACAGGGCCTTCTGTATGACTTTTACGGCTCGCTTCTCACCGGGCATCAGCAGAAGATCTACGAGAAGGTCGTCTATGACAATTTATCATTGAATGAAGTCGCTGAGGCGGAAGGCGTCAGCAAGCAGGCGGTGCATGATCTTGTGAGAAGATGTACAGCGATCATGCGGGAGTACGAGAAGAAGCTCGGAATGATCAGGCGTTTTGGCAGGATCAGGGAATCCGCCGAGAAATTGCGGACGATGGCTTCTTCGGGAGAGATTCCCCGGACGCAGGCGTCCGTACTGCTGGGAATTGCGGAAGAAATCTGTTCGGATCTGGAATCCTGATCAGACCCAGCGGCTGCGCACACCACAAAAAGGAACGTCTATATGGCATTTGACAGCTTAACAGAAAAGCTAAACAGCATATTCAGCAAACTGAGCGGCAAGGGTAAGCTCACCGAGAGCGATGTCAAGGCCGCCATGCGCGAAGTCAAGATGGCGCTTCTTGAAGCGGATGTAAACTTCAAGGTTGTCAAACAGTTTGTTAACTCCGTACAGGAGAGGGCAGTCGGCGAAGAGGTCATGAGCGGCCTCAATCCCGCACAGATGGTCATCAAGATCGTAAACGAAGAGATGACCGAGCTGATGGGAAGCGAGACCACGGAGCTCGAGCTGCAGCCCGGCAAACAGATGACAGTCGTCATGATGGTCGGTCTGCAAGGTGCAGGTAAGACCACGACGGCCGCCAAGATCGCCGGCAAGTTTAAGCAGAAAGGCAAGAAGCCCCTTCTGGTCGCACTCGACATCTACCGCCCGGCAGCTATTAAACAGCTGCAGGTCAACGGAGAAAAGCAGGGCGTCGAAGTCTTCACCATGGGTGACAGGCACAAACCCGCCGACATTGCCAAGGCAGCGATCGAACACGCGACTAAGAACAAAGAAAATCTCGTCATCCTCGATACGGCAGGACGTCTGCAGATCGACGAGGCGATGATGAAAGAGCTCGAGGACATCAAGAAGGCAGTCACGGTACACCAGACCATCCTGGTAGTTGACGCCATGACCGGTCAGGAAGCGGTCAACGTCGCCAAGACTTTCGACGAGAAGGTCGGCGTGGACGGCGTGATCCTTTCCAAGATGGACGGCGACACCCGAGGCGGTGCGGCGCTGTCGATCAAGGCGGTCACAGGCAAGCCCATTCTGTACGTAGGTATGGGCGAGAAGCTGACAGACCTCGAACAGTTTTACCCCGACCGTATGGCGGGACGAATCCTGGGCATGGGCGACGTGCTCACTCTCATCGACAAGGCGCAGCAGACGCTGGACAAGCAGGATGAGCAGGAGAGCCGGGATATGGTCTCCCACCTCAAGAAAGGCAAGTTCGACTTCAACGATTACCTCAACAGCCTCAAGCAGATGAGGAAAATGGGCGGCCTTTCAAGTGTCCTGGGAATGCTTCCCGGACTGGGGCTTAAGAAGGACCAGCTCGAGAGCGTCATCGATGACAAACAGCTCAAGCGCACGGAGGCGATCGTCCTGAGCATGACCCCGGAAGAGCGCATGAATCCCAAGCTCCTGACGCCCCAGCGCAAGTACAGGATCGCCAAGGGCTCCGGCAACGACATCGCGGAGGTCAACCGCTTTATCAAGCAGTTCAACCAGATGTCCAAGCTGATGAAACAGGCCGGCGGCAAGAAGGGAAAGAGGCGCAGAAACGCAAATCCTTTCGGCGGCATGGGCGGCATGGGAGGATTCGGCGGTATGGGCGGCATGGGAGGAAAAGGGGGATTCCCCTTCTGAGTTCCCGATCCGTCACAACACAAGTATGAATCAGAAGTCATTCTGTTCAAAATATCGTGTCCGGCACTATGACGGCCACAGGACACACCAAACAAAGCAATCATTTTCTTAAGGAGGAAATCAAAGTCATGGCAGTTAAGATCAGATTGAAGAGAATCGGTGAGAAGAAGGTACCGATGTACAGGATCGTGGTAGCTGAGGCATCCACTCCCAGGAGCGGCAAAGCGATCGAGGAGATCGGAACCTACAACCCCAACACAAATCCCGCAGAGGTTAAGGTTGATGCGGAAGCAGCTAAGAAGTGGATCGCCAACGGCGCTCAGCCCACTACTGTTGTTAAGAAGCTGTTCAAGCAGGCCGGAGTTAAATAATTGTGATCGATTGCATGATCGCTAAGTTCGGACCTGACAGTCGGAAGGAAAATTTATGAGAGAATTAGTTGAATTGATCGCCAAGGCGCTTGTCGATCATCCCGATGAAGTTGTCGTCACGCAGACGCAGGAGGGCAAGAACATCCGGATCCAGCTTCATGTCGCACCTTCTGACATGGGCAAAGTCATTGGCAAACAGGGCAGAATCGCTAAAGCGATCCGTTCTGTCGTCAAGGCTGCAGCCTCCAGAGAGGATATCAGAGTGGATGTGGACATCGACTGAGCAGCCGATTGAATAGCTTAAAGCTTATTATGCGGCGGCAGCGGGTACTCGCTGCCGCTTCTTTTGTCGAAAAGGGACTCTGCCGCAAAAGGAATTATACCGCAAAGGGACTATTCCCTGTGCAGGGCAGGGTTTTCGTGAAAAGGATTAAAATGGTAGAAAGATTCAGAGTAGGCGTGATCGCCGGCACACACGGACTTCGCGGCGAGGTCAAGGTCTTCCCCACGACCGACGAGCCGAGGAGATTTCTGGACCTGAAGCAGGTCATAATGGATACGGGACGCGAGGAGAGGACACTTAAGATCCGAAGCGTCAAATTCTTCAAAAAATTCGTGATCCTGGGCTTTGAAGAGATGGACAGGATCGAAGATGTGGAGAGACTCAAGGGAGCGGAGCTCCTGATCCCCAGAGAGGACGCGATCGAACTGGAGGAAGGGGAATATTTTATCCCGGATCTTCTGGGACTCAAGGTCACTGCGGATGACGGAAGGGAGCTGGGCGAGATCAAGGACGTGATCGAGACTGGAGCCAACAATGTCTATGACGTCCGGAGCGAGAGCGGAAAGAGTATTCTGATCCCGGCGATCCCGGAATGTATCCTCGATGTAAATCTTGAAGAGGGAACGATGAAGGTCCACCTTCTTCCCGGACTGGAGAATCTCTGATGAATTTCTATGTTTTGACGCTGTTTCCGGAGATGATCGAGCAGGGACTGAGCACGAGCATAACCGGAAGGGCGATGCAGAAGGGGCTCGTAAGTCTGAGTGCGGTCAACATTCGGGACTATGCCGCGAATAAGCACAAAAAAGTGGACGATTACACGTACGGCGGCGGAGCCGGCATGCTGATGCAGGCGCAGCCTGTCTATGATGCCTGCATGGCGGTGCAGAGCGGCCTTGAGAAACCGGCGAGAGTTGTCTACATGACGCCGCAGGGCAGTATTTTCACCCAGGAGAAAGCCAAGGAGCTGGCGCAGGAGGAGAACCTGATCATTCTCTGCGGCCACTACGAGGGCATCGACGAGAGGGTGCTCGAGGAAGTCGTGACGGACGAGATCTCGATCGGGGACTATGTTTTGACAGGCGGTGAGCTGCCGGCCATGGTCGTCATCGACACGGTCTCGAGGCTGATCCCGGGAGTGCTCGGGAACGGCGTGTCGGCGGACACGGATTCCTTTATGAACGGACTGCTGGAGTACCCGCAGTATTCGCGCCCCGAGGTATGGAGGGACAAGGCGGTTCCCGCCGTCCTTCTGTCGGGAGACCACGCCAAAGTGGACCAGTGGCGGAGGGAGCAGTCCCTTAAGAGGACAAAAGAGAGAAGGCCGGATCTGTATGAGAAATACATGGAAGAGCATCCGGAGGCAGAGAAAAAAGGAAAGCGAAAGGGCGGACATTAGGGCTTGCATATCTGCTTTCCTTGTGGTAAAGTACTAATGTTGCGTTGACAACATGTCCAAAATCGTAGACGGTCCTCTGCTGCGGCCCGTAAGGCGGTGCATAACGGCAAGAACGTCCCCAGTATAAGGAGATTAAAAATGAACTACGAAATCATCAAAGAACTCGAAAAAGAACAGCTGAAGGAGAATGCTCCTCAGTTCAGCGTCGGTGACACAGTACGTGTACACAACAGAATCAAAGAGGGTAACCGCGAGAGAATCCAGATCTTCGAGGGTACAGTTCTCAAGATCCAGGGCGGCGGCCCCAGAACCACTTTCACTGTCCGCAAGGAATCCAGCGGAATCGGTGTTGAGAAGACATGGCCTCTGCACAGCCCCAACGTCGAGAAGGTTGACGTTGTGAGACGTGGTAAGGTCAGAAGAGCGAAGCTCAACTACCTCCGCAGCCTGAGCGGCAAGAAGGCCAAGGTAAAGGCTCTGAACGACCGCTGATCATTAAAGCGAGATTTATGGTATGCCGCGCTGTGAAAGCAGTGCGGCATTTTGTTATTCATTCAGCACCTTGGAAAAAACTCAAAATAAGGGGCGGCGAGCTCGCGCGCCGGAACGTTTTTGAGTATTATGGAAATTAAGAAAAGGAGGACACCGGATGGATTATCAGTGGTATCCGGGGCATATGACAAAGGCCCGCAGGATGATGCAGGAAAATATCGGACTTGTCGATCTGGTGATCGAGCTCGCTGACGCGAGGATCCCGCTGAGCAGCCGCAATCCGGACATAGACTCGCTGTGCGGAAACAAAGCCCGAATCCTTCTGATGACCAAGGCAGACATGGCGGATCCCGCAAGGACCGCTCTGTTCCAGAAATATTTCGAGGACAAGGGCTTCATGGTGATCGCCATGGACGCGCGGACCCGAAAAGCAAACGAAAAGATCAAGGCGTACGTGGAAAAGGCGTGTGCTGCCAAAAGAGAGAGGGACAAGCGCAGAGGCATAGTCGGACGTCCTCTCAGGGCCATGGTCGTGGGGATCCCCAATGTGGGCAAATCCACATTTATCAATTCCTTCGCGGGGAAGGCCAGCGCCAAGACGGGGAACAAGCCCGGCGTGACGCGCGGCAAGCAGTGGATCCGCCTCAACAAGAACCTCGAGCTCCTCGACACGCCCGGCATTCTGTGGCCCAAGTTCGAGGACCGGCAGGTCGGCGTCAACCTGGCGCTGACGGGAGCCATCCGCCAGGAACTTCTGGAGGAGCAGGAGCTGTCCCTGGAACTGCTCAATTTTTTGCAGCGCGAGTACCCGTCTCTGCTGACCGGCCGGTATGCGCCGGAGGGTGAGACCTGGGAGCTTCCCATGGACAACGCACAGCTTTTGACGAAGATCGCGCTGGCGCGCAACCTCTTGAAGGCCGGCGGAGAAGCGGACTACCAGAGAGCTTCCAAGCTGGTCCTGGACGATTTCCGAAACGGAAAGACCGGAAGGATCTCGCTGGAAATGCCGCCGCAGGGAGGGGACGAAAGTGAAAGAAAATGAGAACAAAAACGGGAAGATAAAGGAGATCATCTCGAATATTCTTTATATCGCGGCCGTACTTCTTCTCTCTTTTCTCATTGTGCGGTATGTCGGACAGCGGACGGAGGTCATCGGAACTTCCATGGTGCCGACGCTGGAGGACGGAAACCAGCTGATCACGGACAAGATCACGTACCGCTTCCGGGAGCCGAAGCGATTTGAAATCGTCGTCTTTCCCCATGGACCGGCCGGTGAGTACTACATAAAAAGGATCATCGGAATGCCCGGAGAGACCGTAGAGATCGCCGATGACGGCACGATCCTGATTGACGGGAAGGCTCTCGAAGAAAATTACGGGTACGGCGAGACGCGGCCGCAGGAGCGCACCGGGCAGATCGTGCTCGGGGACGATGAATATTTTGTCCTTGGAGACAACAGAGAGGTCAGCCTGGACAGCCGCTACAACGAGGTCGGAAATGTGCCGCGGTCCATTATCATAGGAAGAGCGTGGCTGCGCCTGTATCCGTTTGACCAGTTCGGGCTGCTTACGGATAAGTGACAGCGAGGGTGAGATGACTGAGAAACAGAAGATCAAACTGGAACTGGAGAAAGAACGGATCAGGGGAATGCGGGAGTTCGAGAACGGGCTTGTCAGGGAAGCTCTTGGCTCATCTGTATCGGACTCGGACGTGCTTGTGATCGCCGGCATTGACGAGGCCGGCAGGGGACCGCTGGCAGGACCGGTGGCCGCCGGAGCGTGTATTCTGCCCGCGGACCACGACATACTGTACCTCAATGACTCCAAGAAACTATCGGCCAAAAAGAGAGACATGCTCTTTGATCAGATCAAGGAGGAGGCACTCGCCTGGTCGGTGGGGCTTGTGGATTCCGCCCGGATCGATGAGATCAATATTCTGCAGGCGACTTATGAGGCCATGCGCCTGGCGATCAGTCAGCTGAAGGTTCCGCCCACGGTACTCATCAATGACGCCGTGACGATCCCCGGGATCCGGATCCCGCAGGTGCCCGTGATCAAGGGAGACGCCACGTGCATTTCCATTGCGGCGGCCTCTGTTTTGGCCAAGGTGACCAGGGACAGGATCATGGAGGAGATGGACGAAAAGTACCCGGAGTACGGCTTCGCGAAGCATAAAGGGTACGGGACCAGGGAGCACATGGACGCGATCCGGGAATTCGGGCCCTGTCCGATTCACAGGAGATCTTTTATTACGAGGATCGTGCAAGAGTGAGCAGAGAGAATCGGAGAAAAACCGGGAGCGAGATGGAAGATCTTGCGGCCGGATACCTGCAGGAACGGGGCGTCACCGTTCTCGAGAGAAATTTCAGGTCCAGAGAGGCCGAGATCGACATTATCGGGCGGCAGGGCGAGACGCTGATCTTCGCGGAAGTGAAGGCGCGCAGGAGAGGAAAGAAGAGCGGAGGCGGCGAAGAAGCCGTCGGCGCGGCCAAGCAGAAGAGAATCTGCCGATGCGCGGATTTCTATATGCATGAGAAAGGGATCGATCCTTTTGCGACCAGCATCCGGTTTGATGTGATCGCCATCGCGGCAGGTCCGCAGGAGCGGCCGGAGGCGGACGAAAGAACGGAGGAACAGGCGGAACTTCCGGCAGAAGATAGCAGCGCGGAGATCCGCTGGATCCGGGACGCGTTTTCGTATGTTCCCTATGGGCGCGCGAAGCCGCACTGGAGAGTGTGGTAATACCGGCGCGGAGAGAAAAACCCTTCTTCGGTGGATATTCCACTGAAGAAGGGTTTTTATAATGCTCTTATTCAGTTGAGATCAGAATTCCGTCTGCTCGAACTGCATCTGCTCGAATTCGCTCTGCTCGTTGCGGTTGATCTTCTCGATGATGCCGTGGATCTTCTCGGTGGAAGTACGCATGTTGGAGAGACTGGTATCGTGGTTGATAAAATCGATGATCATGGCCGCGTATTTGCTCATGTCCGCGGGCTCGAACCAGGGCCTGTCCGCGAGGTCCGCAGGCTGATAGGTGAGGTTTGTGGTGACGAGCTTGTCAAAATAGCCCTTGGCATAGGCCTCATCAAAAACGTCGAGTCCGTCCGTGAACAGGCCGAACGTGGTGCACAGGAAGACACGCTTGGCGTGCATCTTCTCTTTGAGCTGGCGGGACGTGTCCAGAATGGAGCCGCCGGAGGAGATCATGTCGTCGATGATGATCGCATCCTTGCCGTTGAGGTCCGTGCCCAGGAATTCGTGCGCGACGATCGGGTTCTTGCCGTTCACGATCACGGAGTAGTCTCTTCTTTTATAGAACATACCCGTGTCCGCGCCGATGACGTTGGCAAAATAGACCGTCCTGTCGAGGGCTCCCTCGTCGGGGGAGATCACGACGATGTGGTCCTTGTCCACGATCAGGTCCGGAACGGAGCGCATCAGGGACTTGAGGAACTGGTACGGCGATGTGAAATTATTGAAATCAACGAGGGGATTGACGTTCTGAATGCGGGGATCGTGGGCGTCAAAGGTAATGAAATTCTTGATGCCCAGATCGCAGAGCTCCTGGTACATGATCGCTGCGTCGAGGGATTCTCTGCCGCTTCTCTTGTGCTGGCGACCTTCATAGAGGAAAGGCATGATGACATTGATCCGGTGAGCCTTGCCGTTGATGGCGGAAATCACTCTCTTGAGATCCTGGAAATGGTCGTCGGGAGACATGTGGTTGGTAAAACCGTTCATCTGATAAGTGATGGAGTAGTTGGTGATGTCCACGAGAATAAAGACATCCTTGCCTCTTACGGAATCCTGAAGAACGGCCTTTCCCTCACCCGTAGAGAAGCGGGGGAGTGCGTGAGAAAGCCGGTAGTCTTCTTCGTAGTATCCCTCATAGGCGGGATCTTCGCGATGTTCGTTGTGGTCGCCCGAACGGAAATAGTGAATCCAGCCATTGATCTTCTCGCCGAACTCCTCTGCGGAGGGAAGAACGATCAATGCCAGAGGCGCAACGGGATTGCTGGTCTGTTCAAGTTTGTCATGCAGGACGTGATCTGTAGCCATGAAATCTCCTTCGTGTGTGAATATTTTGGTAAACAAGAAGTATCATTTACTTTATTCCAGTATCATTCTACTGGCAGAAGTCAAGAAATACAAGTAAAATGCTTTCTTTACATTGAGAGTTATATTGGATAAAATAGAGAGACATATGGATTCTTAACAGAAAGGTATAGAATGAGTAAACGAAAAAACAAGCCTATTGTTGCGGTGGTCGGTAGACCCAACGTGGGAAAGTCGACGCTCTTCAATGTTCTGGCGGGAAGAAAGATCTCCATAACGGAGGATACGCCGGGCGTCACCAGAGACCGGATCTACGCGGACTGCAGCTGGCTGAACTATGATTTTACACTGATCGATACGGGAGGCATTGAGCCGGACTCCTCCGACGTCATTCTCTCCCAGATGAGGGAGCAGGCCCAGATCGCGATCGACATGGCGGATGTGATCATCTTCATGGTGGATCTGAAGACGGGACTGGTGGACTCGGACCTGAGAGTGGCGGATATGCTGCGCAGGGCGCACAAGCCGGTAGTGCTGTGCGTCAACAAGACGGACAACCCCACCAAGCAGATCGCGGACGTATATGAGTTCTACAACCTGGGGATCGGAGATCCCTATCCGATCTCCGCGGCAAACAGGACCGGAATCGGAGACATGCTCGATGAGGTGGTCAAATACTTCAAGGCGGGAACCGGAGAAGAAGTCGACGATGACGCGGTCTATGTCGCGGTCGTGGGTAAGCCCAATGTCGGCAAATCTTCCATCGTGAACAGGCTGATCGGAGAGAACCGGGTGATCGTCTCCGACATAGCCGGAACGACGAGAGACGCCATCGACACGAGAGTGCGGCATGACGGCAAGGAATACGTCTTCATCGACACGGCCGGACTGCGGCGCAAGAACAAGATCAAAGAGGACCTGGAGAGGTACATGATCGTCCGGACGGTGGGCGCCGTGGAGAGGGCGGATATCACGGTTCTCGTGATCGACGCGCAGGAGGGCATCACCGAACAGGACGCCAAGATCGCCGGAATCGCCCATGAGAGGGGCAAAGCCGTCATCGTCGCGGTCAACAAGTGGGACCTCGTAGAGAAAGATAATCACTCCGTAAAGAAATTCACCGACAAGATCCGCTCCGTGCTGTCCTTCCTCTCTTATGCGGAGATCATCTTTATCTCCGCACAGACAGGGCAGAGGCTGCCCAAGCTCTACGACGAGATCGACCTTGTGAGCGCCAACCAGAACATGCGCATCCAGACGGGCGTTCTCAACGAGATCATCAATGAGGCCTGCGTCATGCAGCAGCCGCCCAGCGACAAGGGGCATATGCTCAAGATCCGCTACTCGACACAGGTCGGCGTCAAGCCGCCGACGTTTGTGCTCTTTGTCAATTCGAAGGAGCTCATGCATTTCTCTTATCTGCGCTATCTCGAGAACAGGATCCGGGATGCGTTCGGATTCAGGGGAACGCCGCTCAAGTTTATCGTGCGTGAACGAAGCGAAGACAAAAAGTAAAGGAAAACATTATCAATCCGTTATAAGGAGGTATTGTGATGATCGGACTCAGGTTTTTATGTCTTGCAATCGGTTATTTATTTGGTAACTTTCAGACCGCTTATATCCTCGGCAAAATGAAGGGGATCGATATCCGCGAATACGGAAGCGGAAATGCCGGAACGACAAACGCGATCCGCGTTCTGGGAACAAAGGCCGGTCTTCTGGTCTTTGTCGGAGATATGCTCAAGAGCCTGATCGCACTGCTCTTAGTCGGCGCGATCTTCGGAAAGTCACACCCTGAATCTGTCTATCTGCTTAAATCCTGGGCTTTCATGGGCGTTGTGCTGGGCCACGACTTCCCGTTCTACATGAACTTTAAGGGAGGAAAGGGTGTTGCCGTCATGGCCGGTTTTGCGTTCGGCTATCACTGGAGCTTCATCCCTTCGTCCATCCTGCTGTTCTTTATTCCCTATCTGACAACGACATTTGTGTCTCTGGGCTCTCTTATGGTCTACGGCGGCACATTTATCCAGTTGATCATCGAGGGACAGATGGGGATGTTCGCCCCCGCCACCCAGGCGACTCTGATCGAGATGTATGTGATCCAGTTCTTCCTGACATTTATGGCCTATTACAGACACAGGGCCAACATCGGAAGACTGCTGAGCGGCACCGAGAGAAAGACTTATCTCTTCAAGGCCAATTCCGAGAAGCTGGATCTTGGCGACAAGAAATAACCATTCACGATGCACACGCGTGTGGTAAGGAAGATGCTGTCCATCGGACAGCCCGCACGCGGCGCGGCGGCTCGCTCTGCGAGCCTTGAACAATTACCATATTGAAAGTAATACATATCAGCACCGGGCGGCCTCCATGCGTCTGGGGGATTAGGGCGCTGGTTGCTAATATATATCAGACAGGAGACAAGAAGAAATGGAAAAGAACATGAAAATCTACGAGGAACTGCAGGCAAGAGGCCTTCTGGCCCAGCTTACGGATCCCGACGAGATCAGAGACCTGATCAACGCCGGCAAAGCCACTTTCTACATCGGCTTTGATCCCACTGCGGATTCCCTGCACGTCGGCCACTTCATGGCCCTGCTTCTCATGAAGAGACTGCAGGAAGCAGGCAACAAGCCCGTGGCACTCGTAGGCGGCGGCACAGGCATGATCGGCGACCCTTCCGGCCGCACGGATCTTCGCTCCATGATGACCGTCGAGCAGATCGACCACAACTGTGAATGCTTCAAGAAACAGATGAGCCGCTTCATCGAGTTCGGCGAGGGCAAGGCCATGATGGTCAACAACGCGGACTGGCTCAGGGACCTCAACTACATCGAGTTCCTGAGAGATATCGGCTCTCATTTCAGTGTAAACGAGATGCTCCGCGCAAGATGCTACGAGCAGAGACTGGAGAGAGGCCTTAGCTTCCTCGAGTTCAACTACATGGTCATGCAGGCCTTCGACTTCTATAACCTGTACAAGACCTACGGCTGCAACATGCAGTTCGGCGGCGATGACCAGTGGAGCAACATGCTGGCCGGCACCGAGCTGATCCGCAAGAAGCTGGGCAAGGACGCCTACGCCATGACCATCACGCTCCTTCTCAACTCGGAAGGAAAGAAGATGGGCAAAACAGCGAAGGGCGCCGTCTGGCTGGATCCCGACAAAACTTCTCCTTACGATTTCTATCAGTACTGGAGAAATATCGGCGACGCAGACGTTCTAAAGTGCCTGCGCATGATGACTTTCCTTCCCCTCGAGCAGATCGACGAGATGGACAAGTGGGAGGGCGCGCAGCTCAACACGGCCAAGGAGATCCTGGCGCAGGAGCTGACCACACTGGTACACGGCAGCGATGAGGCGGCAAAGGCCAAGGCGGGCGCGGAAGCGCTGTTCAGCGCGGCTACGCCCGGCAGCATGGACAACGTCCCCACCGCAGTTCTCGCGGCGGAGGATTTTAGTGAGAACGGGGAAGTCGATATTTTGACCATCCTCGTAAAAGCCGGCCTTGAGAAGTCCAGAGGCGATGCGCGCCGCGATGTCATTCAGGGCGGCGTAACCGTGGACGGCGAAAAGGTCCAGGATTTCAAGGCGGTCTTTACAAAGGATGAGCTCAAAGACGGAAAGCTCGTCAAGAGAGGAAAGAAGAGCTTCAAACTGGTGAAGAGCTGAAACGGAGTATATGTGCGCGACGAGCAGAAAGCTGCCTTACGGCGGCCCGCGCGCGGCGCAGCGGCTCACTCAGCCAACCATGGAAAATAATACAGTGCCTGCAGCGCAGGCTGCAGGCATTTGTGCGATGTGAAACAGGCATCGGGAGGATGATAGATGATAGCAGCAGATGCAATTGTGAAATGTCTCGAACTCGAGGGAGTCGAATACGTCTTCGGGTATCCCGGAGTGGCGATCTGTCCTTTTTTCAACAGTATTCTTGACACGAATATCAAGACGATCCTTGTCAGGCAGGAGCAGAACGCGGCTCATGAGGCCAGCGGATATGCCAGGATCACCGGGAAAGTGGGCGTCGCTGTTGCTACCAGCGGCCCCGGCGCGACGAACCTGATCACGGGAATCGCCACGGCCTTTGCGGACAGCATTCCGCTCGTCTGCATCACGGGACAGGTGGACTCGTCCCTGATGGGAAGCGATGTGTTCCAGGAGGTCGACGTGTCCGGCGCCTGCGAATCCTTCGTCAAGTTCAGCTATATCGTGCGCAAGGCCTCGGATATTCCGAGGATCATTAAGGAAGCCTTCCATATCGCCGGCACAGGACGAAAAGGCCCTGTCCTGATCGATATCCCGATCGATATTCAGAAGGCGGAGATCCGCAAGTTTTCCTACCCCGAGACGGTCAGCATCCGCACTTACAAGCCCACTGTCACCGGCCACGCCGTTCAGATCAAAAAAGTGATCAAGGAACTGCAGAAGGCCAAAAGGCCGATCATCTGCGTCGGCGGCGGCGTGCACCTGAGCAAGGGCGCGAAGCAGCAGGTGCGCACATTTGTCGAGAACAACGACATTCCGGTCGTGTGCACCATGATGGGACTTGGCGTGCTTCCCACCAACCACTTCCTTTTCTACGGAATGGTCGGAAATAACGGGCAGGCGTACGGAAACAGAGCCATGAATGATTCGGATATGATCATCATGGTGGGCGCGCGCGTCGCGGACCGCACGATCAGCCAGCCCGATCTGATCACGGAGAATAAAGTCCTGGTCCATATTGACGTCGATCCGGCAGAGATCGGCAAGAACGCGGGCCCCACAATTCCTCTGGTAGGCGATATCGCGCATGTCTTCATGGAGTTCAACAAAGCGGAGATCAACGCGGACTATTCGCTCTGGATCGACAAGCTGGACGGCTACAAGGATGACACACAGAACGCATCCAGAAGGAAGCGCCACATGTACTCCTCCACGCTTACGGAGCAGGAGATCAACGCGCTCATGGTCAATCCGGAGATCTTCATCAAGCGCCTGTCCAGAGCCATGAAGGACGACGCGATTTACGTCGCGGACGTCGGCCAGAACCAGCTGTGGTCCTGCGCCAACTGTGTGATCAAGGAGAACAGCCGGTTCCTGACGAGCGGCGGAATGGGAACCATGGGCTATTCGGTCCCGGCCGCGCTGGGCGCCAAGCTCGGAGCGCCCGACCGCCAGGTCGTGGCGGTATGCGGAGACGGCGGCTTCCAGATGACCATGATGGAACTTGCCACCATGAAGCAGTACAACGTGCCGGTCAAGATCGTCGTGCTTCGCAACAACGTTCTGGGACTGGTCCGCCAGTATCAGCATTTTACCTATCAGGACCGCTATTCGGTCATCGACCTGGGAGACTCGATCCCGGATTTCAGAAAGCTCGCGGAAGCTTACGGGATCCGCTACCAGCAGATCGCGGCCGTGGAAGACATGGACAGCGGAATCGAGAAGTTCCTTTCCGATGACGAGTCGACACTCCTTGAAGTGATCATCGACCCGAAGCTGGTGGTCTGATCCGGCGCTGTGCTCTGTTTTGGTGCAAAGCAGGCGTGGATCATGCGATTTTTTGGCGGATAACAGAAAGAGGAATCAGTTATGAAGAGAATTTATTCTGTTCTGGTCGAGAACCGGTCCGGTGTGCTGTGTAAGGTCGCGGGGCTGTTCTGGCGCAGATGCTTTAATATCGACTCCCTTGCCGTGGGAGAGACCGAGGACAAGAACGTCTCCAATATGGTGATCGTCTCCAGCGGAGACCGCAGGACTCTCGAGCAGATCGAGAAGCAGCTCAACAAGAAGCTCGATGTGATCAAGGTCAAGACTTTCGACGAGACGGAGAGCATCAACCGCGAACTCATGCTCGTGAAGGTGCGCTACAACCGCACGAACCGCAAGGATATCATGGAGAACTGCGATATCATGGGGGCCAAAATAGTGGATATGTCCAAGACTATGATGACCATCCAGATGTGCGACACGCCCGAGAGGGTCCAGATCTTTCTGGACACGCTGCGCACGGTCAGCATCATCGAGATCGCGAGGACCGGCACTCTGGCCCTTCTCAAGTGCAGCGAGCAGGGCAAATAACAGTCTGCGTCTATTTGGGTTTGACTTGACACTGGCGGAGCGTTATAATAGTTGCAATTTGGCAAAAACATTAAAAATATTCATCGGATGAATGAAATGAATTCATCAAATGAAGGGAAAAGATGAAATGAGTGAAGCGAACAACATAAAGGTGTTCCAGATTCTCGCCGACAATAATTCCGGCGTACTGAGCCGCATTGCCGGACTGTTCTCCAGAAGAGGATATAACATCGAGAGCATTACGGCGGGCGTCACCGCAGAGCCCACGATCACGAGGATCACGGTGGTGACTTCCGGCGACAACGACATCATGGAGCAGATCGAGAAGCAGGTCATGAAGCTTGTGGATGTCCGGGATATCCATGAACTTAAGCCGGATGAGAGCGTTTTCCGCGAGCTGGCCATGATCAAGGTCAGGGCAAACGCGGACCAGAGAGAGAACGTGATCGCTCTCACCAATATTTTCAGGGGCAATATCATCGATGTTTCCAACGAGAGCCTGATGATCGAGATTACCGGCAACTCCGGCAAGGTGGACGCGTTCCTGAAACTTGTCAGCGGCTATGAGATTCTGGAACTGGCCAGAACCGGCGTCGCAGGCCTTGGAAGAGGTACCAAGAACGTTATTTATCTCGACAAGCTGGTCTGATTTGATCGGATGTCGGCGGCCCATGCAGGCCTCTCACTATGTTTTCTGTCCGGACCGGAGTTTTCGATTCGGTGGAGATACAAAAAGATTTTATGGAGGAAAGAAAAAATGTCAGAAGCTAAGATCTATTACCAGGAAGACTGCAACCTGTCGGTTCTGGAAGGCAAGACAATCGCTATTATCGGCTACGGCAGCCAGGGTCATGCGCATGCACTCAACCTTAAGGAGTCCGGATGCAACGTCATCGTAGGTCTTTACGAGGGATCCAAGTCCAAGGCGAAAGCTGAGGCTCAGGGACTCACCGTTTACAACACTGCTGAGGCAGCCAAGATGGCTGACATCATCATGATCCTGATCAACGATGAGAAGCAGGCCGCTATGTACAAGAAGGACATCGAGCCCAACCTCAAGGCCGGCGATATGCTGATGTTTGCTCACGGCTTCAACATTCACTTCGGTCTGATCAAGCCTCCGGCAGATGTAGACGTTACCATGATCGCTCCCAAGGCTCCCGGCCACACTGTTCGCAGTGAGTACCAGGCAGGCAAGGGAACTCCTTCCCTCGTCGCTGTTTACCAGGATGCTACCGGCCAGGCTCTCGACAAGGCTCTTGCCTATGGCGCAGGCATCGGCGCTTCCCGCGCAGGTATCCTTGAGACCACATTCAGAACCGAGACTGAGACCGACCTGTTCGGCGAGCAGGCTGTCCTTTGCGGCGGCGTATGCGCTCTGATGAAGGCCGGCTTCGAGACTCTGGTTGAGGCAGGCTATGATCCCCGCAACGCATATTTCGAGTGCGTACACGAGATGAAGCTGATCGTCGACCTGATCTATCAGTCCGGTTTCGCGGGAATGAGATATTCCATCTCCAACACTGCTGAGTACGGCGATTACATCACTGGTCCCAAGATCATCACAGATGATACCAAGAAGGCTATGAAGAAGATCCTCGCGGACATCCAGGACGGCTCCTTCGCTAAGGAATTCCTGCTTGAGATGAGCGACAAGGCTGGCCAGCAGGTTCACTTCAACGCTATGAGAAAGCTCAACGCCGAGCATCCCGCTGAGAAGGTCGGTGCGGAGATCCGCAAGATGTACAGCTGGAACAACGAAGGCGATATGCTGATCAACAACTGATTTGTGTCACGGGGACGTATCTACTGACACATTTTTTCGAAAAAAATGTGTCAGCGCAACACACAAATATAAAAAAGCAGAGGTCGAGAGGCCTCTGCTTTTTTTGATTGAGATGTGGGTGGTGTGTCACAACCTCCCGAGTTATACTATTCTTCCTGCCAACGCACACCTGGCAGCAGTAATGGGCGAAGCCAGGTAAATATTGACCTTGGAGGTGCCCATGCGGCCGAGGAAGTTGCGGTTGTTGGTGGCGACCACGACTTCGTTGTCGGTCAGGATGCCGCCGGTTCTGCCGCAGCAGAGGCCGCAGCCGGGCGTGGTGATCATGGCGCCCGCCTCGGCGAGGATGTCCAGCGTGCCGTCAGCGAGAGCTTCTCTGTAGATCTTGCGGCTGGCAGGCGTGACGATCAGCTTGACAAAAGGAGCAATCTGTCTGCCCTTCAGGACAGCGGCTGCTGCCTGCAGGTCCTCGAGGCGCCCGTTGGTGCAGGAGCCGATGAAGACCTGGTCTACGCGGACGGAACCTCCTTCGATGAGACCGACACCGGGAACAACGCTTCCTTCTTCCAGGGAAGCAGCTTCCGCGATGACCTGGGAGACTGGCTTGATTTTGTCGACCTGAGACGGGCAGGCCATTACGGGGGCAAAATCTTCCGCCCTGTAATTCAGTACCTGTGCATAGTTGGCGTCCTCGTCGCCGTGAAGGGTCGTGAGGAAATCGTCCAGGCCGTCCAGGCCGCAGTACTGCGCCGTCTTTTCATCCGGAGAGAAGAGGCCGCACTTGGCGCCGCACTCAACGGTCATGTTGGACATGGTCATGCGGCTCGCCACAGACATGGCGTCCACGGTGCTGCCCGCAAATTCCAGGGACTTGTAGGTGGCGCCGTCTGCCCGGAGGTCGCCGATAATGGTCAGGATGATGTCCTTGGACGTGACGCCCTCAGGAAGCTCTCCCTCGATGTTGACGCGGATGGTCTCGGGGACGCGCACCCAGAGCTTGCCGGTGCCCAGAATGCTGGCCATCTCCGTGTAGCCGATTCCGGTGGAGAAGGCGCCCACGCAGCCGTAGGTGACGGTGTGGGAGTCCGTGCCGAAGGCCACATCGCCGGGCTTCACATAGCCGGCCTCCGTCATGAGCTGATGGCAGATGCCGTCGGAGCGATGCACGTTTTTGACCCCGTACTTGTCGCAGAACTCGTCGCCGATGTGGTGATGGCGGGGATCATCCAGCTGGCTGGCCGGTACCAGGTGGTCGTAGATCAGGACCGTCTTGTCCGGATCCCAGATCTTTGTAAATCCCATCTCCTCGAACTTGTCTTTTACAAAAGGAATGAAAATATCGTGGATCATCACGCGGTCGACATTCACGGTAATGATATCGCCGGCTTTTACGGAGTCGGCACCGATATTATGAGCAAATATTTTTTCGATTAAAGTGGATCCCATGTGCCTTCCTCCTACTTTATAATCCCGTTGAGCTTCTGCATCGCCTTGACCAGGCCGCCGGCCTCGAGAATGTCGAGAAGGTTGTCGGGGAGAGCGGAGATGGGGTATGTTTTGCCCTTGTACTCGATGGAATCGCCGACATTTACCGTGATCTCGTCCCCTTCTTTGACATCGTTACAGAGAGTGTCGTTCTCGATGAGAAGAAGGCCGTTGTTGATCGCGTTGCGGAAGAAGATCCTGGCGTAGGAGCGCGCGATGACCGCGCGGACTCCGAGAGCCTTGATGACCTCCGGCGCCTGCTCGCGGGAGGAGCCGCAGCCGAAGTTCTTGCCGGCCACGATGATGTCGCCGGGCCGGATCTTAGCGGCCAGCTCCGGTCTGAGGGGGCTGAAGCCGTAAGGCGCCATGTCTTTCACTGTCTTGAGGGCCAGGTACTCGGTGGGAATGATGATATCCGTGTCGATATCGTCGCCGAGCAGCCATACTTTGCCTGTAAATTGTTCCATTGTTTACCTCGATTCTTAAATTATTCAGCACCCCGGGAAAAAGATCAAAATAAGGTCCGGGGGGCTTGCTCACCGGAACGTTTTTGATCTTTTTTCCGGGGCGGACAAGGCGCGGAGCGCCTCTGGACGCCACAGTCCCGAATGCGAAGCATTTGGGACGTGGGGGCTGAATAGTTAGTTAAATAACTGATCAATAGGTATAAGGCGATACGATCTCGCCCGCGATGGCGGATGCCGCGACAGTTGCGGCGCTTCCCAGGTAGACGAAGGAGTTCTTGTCGCCGGCGCGGCCCTTAAAGTTGCGGGTTCCGGTGCTGATCAGAACCTCGCCTGCGCCGATGACGCCCTGGCAGCTTCCCCAGCAGACGCTGCAGTTGGGGTTCATGACCATGGCGCCGGCCTCCATGAAGATGTCGAGAAGGCCTTCGCGAAGGGCCTGTCTGTAGACCTCCTGGCTCGCAGGAACGACGAGGAAGCGCACCTTGTCGGCGACTTTGTGTCCCTTGATGATGGAAGCGCCAAGGCGCAGGTCCTCGATGCGGCCGTTGTTGCAGGAGCCGAGGAAGGCCTCGTTGATCTTGACGCCCTTGACGTCGTCGACGGGGGCCAGATTGTCCACAAAGTGGGGCTTTGCCACTACGGGGACGATCGTGGAGAGGTCGATGTCGTAAGTCTTTTCGAAGACAGCGTCGTCGTCGCTCTTAAAGCAGGCCGCCGGCTTTCTGCCGCCGTGCTCCTCGAGGTAAGCCATTGTGATGTCGTCCACTTCCATGAGCGCTGTTTTGGCACCTGCTTCCACGCAGAGGTTGCAGATGGAGATGCGGTCGCTCATGGTCAGGTTCTTCATGCCGTCGCCCACAAATTCCATGGCGTGGTAGTTGGCACCGTTTGCCCCAATCATGCCGATGATGGTCAGAATCAGGTCTCTGGCAGTCACGCGATCGGCGAGCTTTCCGGTCAGGTTGAAGCGGAGCGTCTCGGGCACCATGACCCAGGAGCCGCCCGTCACCATGCCGTAGAGATAATCCGTGCAGCCGACGCCGGTTCCGAAGGCGCCCAGCGCGCCGTATGCGCAGGTGTGGCTGTCCGCTCCGAAGATGAGCTGGCCGGGCACCACATGCTTCTCGCACATGATCTGGTGACATACGCCCGCGCCTTCATAGAACGTGATTCCGTTTTCTCTGGCAAAATCGCGCATCTTCTTCTGTGACGCCGCCGTCTTGGGGCTGTCGCAGGGCACATTGTGGTCGACGATCCAGACGAGCTTGCTCTTGTCCGCAATGCGCGGATTGCGAAGCTTATTGTACATATCAATAGTGAGATGAGTTGTTCCGTCGTTGCTCATCAGATAGTCGAGCGTGACGGTATGAATCTCACCGGCGCGCACGGTCTCGACGCCCGCGGCGCGCGCGATGATCTTTTCGGCTATTGTCATTCCCATAGTGGTATCCTCCAAAGTATTAATCGTACAGGATTACATCTCGTTGAGAGAACTGATCAGGCCGCCCTGATCGAGAATTTTCTGAAGATGAACAGGAAGCTTTGTGCAGGAAAAAGTCTGCTCGCCAAAGGTTACAATGCCTTTCTCCATATCCAGTTCGATCTCGTCTCCGGTCCTGACCGCGTCATAGAGACCGTCACAGACGATAGCGGGAAGTCCTATGTTGATGGAATTTCTGTAGAAGATCCTGGCGAAGGAAGGAGCCAGAACGGCACGGACGCCCAGTGCCTTGAGGACGGCGGGAGCCTGCTCGCGGGAGGAGCCGCAGCCGAAATTGCTGTCCGCGACGACGAAATCGCCCGGCTTTACTTCAGATGCAAAATTTGCATCCAGGGATTCGAAGGTGTGCGCTTTCATTTCTTCCACAGTAGGATAGAGAAGATACTGGGAAGCGATGATCTGGTCGGTGTCCACATCTTTGTTAAATCGGAATACTTTACCCATAGTGGTGCTCCTTTTTTAGATTTGTTGCTTAATATTAACACATTAATGAAATATTGGAAACTTTGGAACTTAGTATTGTCATAGGGGACGGCGGAGTGGTTGCGGTGGGAGCTCCGCAACCACTTGGGCGTCATTCTTGTCGCTATGTCGCGATTCTGACAGTGGAGTACCGCCGGATTGACAGGCTGACAATCAATCACAATCACCCGATTCCTGAATTTGTCAAAGGTCTGCCGGGGATGTATAATGAAAGCCACTACTTGTTTCAAGGAGCATTGCATTTAATGATTTCATTTTTAAGAGGATATGTTGCCGCAGTTTATGACGGAGCGGCAGTCATAGATGTTGGCGGCGTCGGCTATGAGGTCAGAATCGCCGGAGAGACCGTACAGAGACTTGCGGCGGCAGACCGCGACGAGGAAGTCATGGTCTACACGTACACCTATTTGAGAGAAGACCAGATCGCACTGTACGGATTTATGTCGAGGGATGATTTAGAGCTCTTTAAGCTTCTGATCACTGTGAGCGGAGTTGGTCCCAAGGGAGGACTTGCCCTTCTGTCAGTGGGAACTGCTGATGATCTTCGGTTTGCCATCATGGCGGGAGACGTCAAGATGATCTCCAGGGCTCCCGGCGTGGGGAAGAGAACAGCAGAGCGCCTGATCCTGGATCTTCGCGACAAGGTCGCAGGCATGCGGGACGCGGAAATGCTTGCTAATACAGCCGGCGGAGCGGGCGCAGGAGCCGTAGGAGTGTCGCTGGCTGAAATAGGAGCAGCAGGTGCAGACAGCGGACAGAATGACGCCGCCGCAGAAGCGGTCGAGGCGCTGACAGCGCTCGGGTACTCACGTGCAGAAGCAGCAAAAGCGGTCCGCACATGTAAAGAGAACGCGCAGAAGGAGCAGAAAGAACTCACAGACACAGAGAGCATCCTGAAAGCGGCGCTGCGGTACCTGTAACACCTTAGAATGACATTTAATCAAAGACGGAAAAAGAATCGGTATTTTATGCAGAGAAGAACAATAGAAACCAATTTCACAGAAGAAGACAGCCGCATTGAGGGCTCCTTAAGGCCCCGGCGGCTGAGCGAATACATCGGACAGAGTAAGATCAAGGAGAGCCTCGGGATTTCCATTCAGGCGGCCAAGTTAAGGGGTGAGCCGCTGGATCACCTTTTGTTCTACGGACCTCCCGGACTCGGAAAGACGACGATCTCGGGAATCATCGCCAACGAGATGGGCGTCAATATGAGAGTCACCAGCGGACCGGCCATTGAAAAGCCGGGAGAAATGGCGGCGATTCTGAACGGGCTGAAGGAAAATGATATTTTGTTCGTGGATGAGATCCACCGCCTGAACAAGCAGGTGGAGGAAGTCCTGTATCCGGCCATGGAGGATTTTGCCATCGATATTTTGATCGGCAAAGGGGCGGCGGCCAAGTCCATCCGCCTGGATCTGCCCAAGTTCACGCTGGTGGGCGCGACGACCAGAGCAGGACTCTTATCGGCTCCGCTCAGGGACCGGTTCGGTGAGATTCACAGGCTGGAGTTTTACAACACGCAGGAGCTCAAGCAGATCGTCCTTGCCAGCGCGAAAAAGCTGCGCGTCGAGATCGACGAGGAGGGAGCCAGAGAGCTGGCCCGCAGAAGCCGCGGGACGCCGCGACTCGCCAACAGGATCCTGAAGCGCGTCCGCGACTACGCGCAGGTCCGCTACGACGGAAAGATCACGCTGGAGGTGGCGCGCACGGCGCTGGACCTGATGGACGTGGACAAGCTCGGGCTGGACAGGGCGGACAGGAATTTTCTGCTGACGCTGATCGAGAAATTCGGCGGCGGGCCGGTGGGACTGGACACTCTGGCCGCGTCGATCGGAGAAGATCCGGGGACGATCGAAGACCTTTTGGAGCCGTATCTTCTGCAGAACGGACTGATCAACAGAACGCCCAGAGGAAGGGTGGCCACGCAGGAGGCCTACACGCATCTGGGGATTCCTTATGAGGGGCAGGAGTAAGAAATAAGGCACAAACAGGAGGCAACAATGGCAGAAAAAACAGACGCACAGGTAGTGATCGGAGGCAAGACATATACACTGAGCGGGTACGAGAGCGAGGAGTACCTGCACAAGGTGGCCGACTACCTGAACAGTAAGATCGATGAACTTAACGCGGACGCGGAATTCGGGAAACTTCCGGTTGATATGAGACATCTTCTTCTCAATCTCAACATTGCGGACGATTATTTTAAGGCGGTGGCGAGAAATGAGGAGCTTCAGGGCATTATTGACAAAAAAGAGAATGACCTCTATGATATCAAACACGAACTTGTCGCAGCGCAGATGAAACTGCAGAGCGCTGAGAAAAAGAAAAAGAGCAGCCCGAAATGAGCTGCTCTCTCCATTTTGGTAATTATTCAGCACCCTTGGGACGTGGGGTGCTGAATAGTTACATGTCTTGTAAGAAATCGGGAATAAAAACGTCTATAAGGAGAAGAGCGGATGAGGAGCGGCAGAAACGGGCTTGTCGAACTTCTCGCGCCGGCGGGCAGCAGAAACGCGTTTCTGGGAGCGCTGGCGGCGGGAGCGGACGCCGTCTACCTTGGCGGAGAAAAATTCGGAGCCAGGGCATATGCGGAAAATTTCACACGGGAAGATATTATACGCTCGATCAGAGAGGCGCATATTTTCGGTAAGAAAGTCTATCTGACCCTCAACGTGCTCACCAAGGAGAGCGAACTGGAGGAGACGGTCGATTTTGCCATGTCCCTCTATCGGAAAGGACTGGACGGAGTGATCGTCCAGGACCTGGGCGTCGTTCGCACGCTTCACGACCGATGTCCCGGACTGGAGCTGCACGCCTCGACACAGATGTCCTGCGCGGCACCTGAATCGGTCCGCTTTCTCAAGAAACTGGGCGTCCGCAGAGTCGTACCTGCCAGGGAACTGTCCCTGGAAGAGATCAGGACCATAAAGAGAGAGGAACCCGTGGAAATCGAATGCTTTATCCACGGCGCCATGTGCTATTCCTACTCGGGGAGGTGCCTGATGTCGAGCTTTCTCGGCGGCCGGAGCGGCAACCGCGGCCGGTGCGCGGGCACCTGCCGGCTTCCCTATACGATCCTGGACGCGGACGGAAAAGAGATCAGCCTGAGGAAGGGAAAGGAGCAGTATCCGATCTCCATGAGAGACCTCTGTGTCCTCGAGATCCTCCCCGATCTCATCGACGCGGGAATCGATTCGTTCAAAATAGAGGGCAGAATGAAGAGTCCTCATTACGCGGCGGGCGTCACCGCGCTCTACAGAAAATATATCGACTATTACGTCAAATGGGACGCAGAGGGCAGAAAGAAGCCCTGGAAAATCGATGCGGAAGACATGCGCCGTCTGAGGTCTCTGTACCTGAGGACGGACCTGAGTACGGGCTATTACTATAAGCGGAACGGAAAAGAACTCCTGACCATCACAAAGCCCGGCTATGCGGGCACGGATGAGGGGATTCTTGCAGATATTGAGAAGAGGTATCTCTCGGGACTTCCCAAAAGAAAGATCATAGGGGCGGCCGTACTGACTCCGGGAGAAAAGGCAAAGCTGACCGTGTCGGCCCCGGACCTGTCCGGAAACGGGCAGGCTGTCACTGTTACGACAGAGGGAGAGGCCGTACAGACCGCTCAGAAGCGGCCCATGGAAGAAAAAGAGATCGAAAAACGTCTTCGAAAGACCGGAGACTCTCTCTTTGAATTTGACAAACTGGTAGTGGAAGTAAACGGCGAGATTTTTATGCCGGTGGCTTCCCTCAACGCGCTCCGCAGAGAGGCTCTTTTGAAGCTCGAGGAGGAACTCCTTGCGCGCTCACGGGGCGGTAAAACGGCAGAATGTGCCGCCGAAGACCGTACAATGGCAAATAACGGCGCCGAAGACCACACAACGGCAGATTACGCCGCCGGAGACCGGACGACAGAAGAAAGCGCCGCCGAAGATCGTACAACAGAAAAGCAAAGACCGGCACAGCACAGAGCGCCGGGGGAATTCCCCGAGGTCTGGGCGCAGGTCACGACGGCCGCGCAGCTGCGGGCCGCCAGAGAGTGCGGCATCTCCAGGATCATTGTGGAAGAGACGCCGCAGATCATGGAGGCCCTCACGAAGGAGGAGAGAAAAAGCTGCCTGATCGCCCTGCCGCATGTCTGCAGGGTGGACAGCAGAGAAAGCGTCAGGATACTGGCGGGCATGGGATTTGCCGGCGTTCTGGCCAGAAACCCCGAGGAGCTCACTATTTTGGAAGAGATCGGGTACCGCGGTATGATCGTCGGGGACGGGTCGCTCTATCAGTGGAACACCGCAGCGAGAGATCTCCTTCTTGCGCACTGCGACATGGTCAACCTCGGATGGGAGCTGTCTTCGAGAGACATGATCCCTCTGACTGAAGGCGCGGAAGGACGACAGCTCCTGAGCGTTTACGGCCGGATCCCGATGATGATCTCGGCGGGGTGCGTCAGGAAGACGGCGGGAATGTGCACCCACAGGGAGCAGGCTTTCTTTGCTCTGAGGGACCGCATGGGAATGGAATTTCCGGTGCGCTGCGTGTGCGGCCACTGCGCGAATGTGATTTACAACAGCAAGCCGCTTTCTCTGCACAGCTTTGTCAGCAAAAAGGATCCTGCGGCCATGAGCGCGGCGGGATGGATCTGCAGCTTTACCACGGAGAGCGGCGCGCAGACGAAAGAGATCCTGCGCTGGTATATGTCGGGAGGAACGGCCGGAGAAACTTCGGCGCTGATTCGGGAGTTTACGGAATCTAATGTATTTACCACCGGACACTACCGAAAGAGCGCGCTCTGAGCCGGGAAATCTTCCGCCGCAGACGGTTCGCGGAGCGAACCTTTACCGATATCAGGAGTGATATCAAAAAAAGGAGGTGAATGAATGCAGGCATATGCAGTCTCGTACAGCAAGTACCTGATCGCGGCATCCATGGTACTCTATACCTTTCTCGCCTACGTGGCGCTTCCTTCCGGGAAGGATGTGAGGCGCACCTGTGAGACACTGCAGCGGCTCTGCATAGGCGTATTCACGATCAATGCGTATCTCACCATGGCAATCATAGCAGGGGATGAGTACCTCTTTACATTCGGATTGTTGCAGCTTGTGATCGTGATCGGAACGGCGCTTCTTAACAGGTTTCTTTATAAGAGCGCCAATATGCTGATGGTCAACAATATCATGATGATGCTGAGCACGGGACTGGTGATGATCTCGAGGATCAATCACGACAAGGCGCAGAAACAGCTGCTCATTGCACTGGCCGGCATGCTCTTCATGCTGCTGTTTCCGCTCCTGCGCAGTCATTTTGATGCTCTTCGCAAGGGGACGTATCTCTACGGCATCATGGGAATCGGAGCACTCGCGGCGGTTCTGCTTCTCGGGGCGATCACAAACGGATCAAAACTGAGCTTTACGATCGCGGGCCTGACTTTTCAGCCCAGCGAATTTGTCAAAATATTGTTTCTCCTTTTCATGGCGAGCGCCCTGTGCGAGGAGAACAGTAAGTCGCACATAGCACTCCTGACGGGGGCCGCACTGGTACATATCGGAATCCTTGTAGTCTCAAGAGACCTCGGCAGCGCCCTCATCTTCTTTGTGATCTACCTGGCGCTCCTGTTTCTGTCTACCGGAAAATGGGAGGTCCTGCTAGGAGGAGTTCTGATCGGGCTGGTCACGGCTGTCCTGTGTTATTTCCTTTTTGCCCATGTCAGGGTGCGCGTGCAGGTGTTTCTGGATCCCTGGAGCAGCATTGACGGCAGCGGGTACCAGATTACACAGGCGCTTTTTGCCATCAGCTTCGGAGGGCTGTTCGGCGCCGGCCTGATGCAGGGAATGCCGTCCAGCATTCCGTTTGTGGAATCGGACTTTATTTTTGCAGCCATTATAGAGGAGATGGGCATTATTTTCGGAATCTGCCTGATCCTGCTGTGCCTTAATATTTTTACGGATTTCCTTTTGCTTGCCGGAAGCTACTCCAGTAAGTTTTACAGGCTTTATACGTTCGGTGCGGCGATCGCTTTCATTTTCCAGGCTTTTCTGACCATCGGAGGGGAAGTTAAGTTCATTCCCCTTACGGGAGTGACGCTGCCGCTGGTCAGTTACGGAGGAAGCAGCGTACTGGCCACGTTTGTCTTGTTCAGCACCATTGGAGCTATTTTTATGCTGCAGGACGAGCGCATGGAGAGATTTGAGAAGCGCTATGAGGCGGAACACGCCGGGGCGGCCGGCGGTTACGGGGCCAGAAACGTATCCAGCGAACAGACACAGAGTTATGGCGGCGGGGGAGACCGGGACCAGGACTTTTACAGAGATTTCAAAGGCGTTCCGATCTACGATCCCGGCAGGGACTATGAGAACACCAATCATTTTGATGTCTGAAAGGGTTAATCAATGTCTATTTTTCGTAAAAAGAACAACCCTCCACCGCAGCCGGAGCAGGACTATAATCCTTCCCAGGGAATGTTCACCGCAGCTCCCGCGCTGGAAAGGCTCGAAAAGGAGAAAAAGACGGCCAGAAGGCAGATGTTCTCTTTTGCGGTCCTGTTTGCAATGCTGTTCGGCTGGATGTGCTTTTATTTCACGCAGACGGCGGTCGAAAACAAAGTCGAGCTCTTCGACAATGACTACAATCACAGGGACGAGCTGCTGGCGATGAGAAACCGAAGGGGCGGCATTTACGCCTCGGATGCGGAGACTCTTTTGGCCTCCACGCAGACGGATATGGATGACAGCGGCAATATCGTTCAGATCCGAAGTTACCCGTTTGGAAGTATGTACGCCCATGTGGTGGGCTACTCCCTGCTGGGAGGAAGCGGTCTTGAAGAGTATTTCAAGTACGATCTTCTGCATTCCGACCTTCCGCTGTCGGAAAAAGTCCGGTATGACAACAAGGAAAATGCGGTTGACAGGCTCTATCCCGGCAACAACCTGATCACAACGCTTGACCCTGAGATCCAGAAAGCCTGCTATGAAGCCATGGAAGGCTACGAAGGGGCGGTGATCGTGACGGAGGTGAAGACGGGACGGATCCTGGCAATGGTCTCCAAGCCGGATTTCGATCCTAATTACATCGAGGAAAACTGGGATTCCCTGCTTGCCGATAACGAGTCCGGAACCCTGCTCAACAGAGTTACGCAGGGACTGTATCCGCCGGGATCCACATTTAAGATCGTAGACTGCATCGATCTCCTTAAGGAATACCCGGAGGCCGCAGACGAGTACAGCTTCGAGTGCAGCGGCGTGTTCGAGCAGAGCGGAGAGTCCATTCACTGCTACGACTACGAAGTTCACGGCAAGGTCAACCTGAAAGAGTCGTTTGCACATTCGTGCAACTCCTCTTTTGCCAACATAGGAGTCAACATGATCAGCACCGACTCAATGACGGAAACATTGCGGTCTCTGCTGTTTAACAGCAAACTCCCTTATGATCTTCCTTATGTACGCAGTTCCATAAACATGCCCGATACGCTCTCCACGGAGGGAATCATGCAGATGTCCATCGGACAGGGAACCACCGCCATGACGCCGCTCCATCTCAACATGATCACGGCGGCAGCGGCAAACGGCGGCGTTTTGATGAAGCCTCATCTGGCGGATGAACTGCATGACGCCAAGGGACGCACCCTCAGGATCTATAATAATGAAGTATACGGCTCCCTCATGTCCGAGGAAGTTGCCGCGCAGATGGTGCAGCTGATGCGCTCCGTAGTTACGGATGGAACGGCAAGCTCACTTAAAGAAAGAGACTACGAACCGGCCGGAAAGACGGGAAGCGCGGAGTTCGACAACAACAAGAGCTCCCATGCCTGGTTCACGGGATTTGCGCCCGCGAGTGATCCGGAGATCTGTGTGACGGTACTGATCGAGGGAAAAGGAATGGGCTCCAGCTACGCCGTTCCGGTGGCAGGACAGATCTTTGACGCCTATTTCGAGTGAGAAAAGCGTAAACAGGCTTGATTTTGGCTTTTGGAAGTGATAGTATAACAATGTTTGGCGCATGGATTAGAGTGCGCTTTTCTATAACAGCCCGCAGGGCGGGCCATGGATAATAAATCGTTTCTGACAAGGTGGTATGGAAGATGAGTGCTTTTCGCTGGATTTTGACGATTGCAATTATAGCAGTGAGTATTGTGATGACGGTAATCATCCTTATGCAGGAAGGAAGATCTCAGGGACTGGGCGCGATCAGCGGCGCAGCTGAGACATACTGGGGAAAGAACAAGGGACGCTCCATGGAAGGATTTCTTGAGAAATTCACTACCGGACTGGTCATTGCCTTCTTTATCCTGGCAATCCTTCTGAATATGCAGCTGTTCTGAGGTCCCTTGCGCAAGCGGACCGGCAGCTGAACTGTTTGTAATCATCGGCACTCCTGCGAATGAAAGCGGGGGTGCCTTTCTCATTGCACAAGAATGCCATGCGCAGACAGGATGCCGCCTTACTATAAAGGAGAATATGAGTAAAAACAGGAAAGAACAGATCTACACAGGAAAATTTGACAGCAACGCCAGAGGATTCGGCTTTGTCACCGTAGAGGGATTCGAGAGAGATCTTTTCATCCCGCAGGGATGCACGGGAGGAGCCGTATACGGAGACGTGGTAGAGGTAAGGATCACAAAGGGCAGCATGGACGAGAGCGGACACGGAGATAACGGGCACGGACGCCGGGCCGAAGCGGAAGTGGTCAGGATCGTCGAGCACGGCATTACGAAGGTCGTCGGCACCTTCCATGCACTGCGAAGACCGGCGCAGCAGACCTACCTCAAGGAAGCCATAAAGGTGGGCGGCAGGCAGATCGGCAGGATGGTCACACTCAGCATAAGCGGGTATGTGACCCCGGATAATACGAAGATTCCCTTTGACGTCGATATTTTGACAGAGGGGAAAGGGGACGCTCTCGAGGGACACAAAGTGGTCGCACAGATCTCGGTCTACAGCGGAAACGGCGCCAATCCCGTCGGTTCCGTCTCGGAAATCCTGGGACACGTGACAGATCCGGGCGTGGACATACTCTCGCTGGTAAAGGGCTTTGACATCCCGACGGAGTTCCCACAGGAAGTGATGGATGAGGCCGGGATGCTTCCGGACCGCGTCGATACTGAGAGCGACAAAATAAAAGGCCAAAACAGGAAAGACCTGAGAGCTCTTCCCACCGTCACCATTGACGGAGAAGACACCAAGGACATCGACGACGCCATTTCTCTTGTCAAAGAGGGAAAGCTCTGGAAGCTGGGCGTCCACATCGCGGACGTGGCGGAGTATGTGACGGAAGGTTCCGCCCTGGACAGAGAGGCATTCCGAAGAGGCACCAGCGTCTATCTGGCAGACCGCGTGATCCCGATGCTGCCCCGAAAGCTCTCCAACGGAATCTGCTCCCTTAATGCGGGAGAGGACAGGCTCGCCATGAGCTGCCTCATGACGATTGATGAGAACGGCGATGTGATCGACTATGAGATCGCGGAATCGATCCTCCACGTGGATGCCCGCCTGTCCTATAACGGGGTGATGCGCCTGTACGAGGAGGGCGACGAGAGCGAGATCGCTGCGTCACTCAGCGGGCAGGGCTACCGCGGGACCAAGGGCAGGACGAAAAAGATCGCGGCCATGCTCAGAAAGATGAAGAAGCTGGCAGCGCTTCTGAAGAGAAAGCGGGAAGAGCGCGGCAGCATTGACTTCGATTTCCCGGAAGCGAAGATCACTCTGGATGAGACGGGCAGGCCGATCGACATCTCCCTGCGGGAGAGAACGGCCGCAACGGACCTCATTGAGGATTTCATGCTGCTGGCCAACGAGACGGTGGCCAGGCACTGCGCCTACCTGGAGATCCCTGCCGTCTACCGCGTGCACGGCGTCCCGGCAGCTGAGAAAATGAAGGAGCTGGCGCAGCTGGTAAAAGGCTTCGGCTATATTTTCAAACCGGGACAGAGCGACGTTCATCCCTCTCAGATCCGGCACCTTCTGCAGAAGATGAAGGGCAGACCCGAGGAAGCCATGCTGACAAGAGTCGTCCTGCGCAGCATGCAGAAGGCGGAGTACGGCACCGCGTGCGAAGGGCATTTCGGGCTGGCCCTGAATTATTACTGCCACTTTACTTCGCCCATTCGCAGGTATCCCGACCTTCTGGTGCACAGAGGTCTCAAATACTGGCTGCGAGGGGAAATGGATGAGAGGACGGTCGACAGGTTAAATCTTTACCTGCCCGAGGCCGCGGCGAGGAGCTCGGCCATGGAGCAGCGCGCAGCGGAAGCGGAGCGCGAGACCGTCAAGCTCAAGAAAGCGCAGTACATGGAAGAGAAGACCGGCGAGACGTACACGGGAACCATATCCGGCGTGACCGGCTGGGGCATCTACGTGGAACTGCCCGACACGGTCGAAGGAATGATCCGAATCAGCGACTTGACAGATGATTTCTACTATTATGACGAAAAAAAGTATATACTGGTAGGTGAGCGGACGGGAAAGACCTATATGCTCGGCCAGGAGATGAAGGTCAGGGTCGCGGGAGCGGACTGTGCGAGGAGAACGGTGGATTTCATGCCCTTTGAGGGGACGGAAGCAGGGAGAGAGCAGATCTCTTCCGATCCGTCAGACGCTGCGCACAGCGAGAATCGTGACCGGGAGAATAAGAACAGCAAATCCCGCAAAAAAAGTCCTTTTATGGACCGCACAGGCAGGGTGCTATCCGGTAAGGCCGGCAGGCACATGAGCAGTAAGAAGGGAAAAGGCAGAAAGGGAAGAAAATGAGCGGAAAAGATGCGATCAAGCTGGTGGCAAACAACAAGAAAGCCTACCACGACTATTTTATAGAAGAAAAGTATGAGGCGGGGATCGAGCTGTTCGGCACCGAGGTCAAATCCATTCGCCTGGGCAAGTGCAGCATCAAAGAGGCCTTTGTCAACATCGATCGCGGTGAGGCTTTCATAGAGGGCATGAATATCAGCCCCTACGAGAAGGGCAACATCTTCAACCGCGAGCCTCTCAGGAAAAGGCGCCTGCTCCTGCACAAGAGAGAAATCATGAAGCTGGCGGGCCAGGTGCAGGCAAAGGGTTACACCATCATGCCCTTGCAGGTCTACTTTAAAAACGGCCGGGTCAAAATAGAGATCGGCCTCGCCCGCGGCAAAAAGCTCTACGACAAGAGAGATGACCTCAGGAAGAAGGCCATGAAGCGGGAGACGGAGAGAGATTTCAGGAACAGTCAGATTAAGATTTAAACTAATAGTTTAGTTGAAAATATAATTTGTCACGTATATAATAGTAAAGAACACGGGCCTGTAATGGTTTCGACGGGTTAGATGTAGTTAAGAGAAGCATGCCGCAGACGGCTGAGCCTGCGAAAAAAACAGCCAAAAAAATAAACGCTAATAACGTTGAACTTCAGGCAGCCTGAGTTATAAGGCTCCCCGGATTTAATCCGGCCAAGGTCATAGGATATAAGCGCCGTACTCTTATGGCTTAAAAAGAGGCACTTGCATCAGGTAAACCAAGCTGTTAAGAAGCCTGATTAAGATTATTACCAGACCAAGCAGCAACAGTTCGTCCGCTATCTGGCTGCTGAGGTAAGAAAGCAGAATAAGCATGTAGAAGGCTTTGCGAGTTTGATTCGGACGCGGTTTCGACTACCGCCAGGTCCACTCATAAACAGCTCGGACTTATGTGGGAAGCATAAGTCCGAGCTGTTTTATGTCTGCAAACTTTGCGCCGCTTGCGGCCGGCACTCGCAAAATCCGCTCTATCTTTTTGATAAGAAAGCTATATAATAGCAAATATGAACACAGTGGCAAATAATCAGTAGATCAGTGAGGATTTTATGGACGTCAGTAAGAAAATTCTTGACAAATATGAACTCCTTCAGCACCAGTACCTGAAGGACACCGGCTGTGACAGCCTTCTTCTGAGACACAAAAAGACGGGCGCCAGAGTGGCCCTTCTTCCCTCAGAAGATGATAACAAAGTTTTCTATATCGCATTTCGAACGCCCCCGGAAGATTCGACCGGCGTGGCGCATATCATTGAGCACACCGTGCTGTGCGGATCGAGAGACTTCCCGGTCAAGGATCCCTTTGTGGAACTTGTGAAGGGATCCCTGAACACTTTCCTGAACGCCATGACCTATCCGGACAAGACGGTGTATCCGGTGGCCAGCTGCAATGACACGGATTTCAAGAATCTGATGCACGTGTATCTGGACGCGGTGTTCTATCCCAATATCTATAAAGAGCAGAATATATTCCGCCAGGAGGGCTGGCACTACGAAGCGGAGGACGCGGACAGCCCCATCACGGTGAACGGCGTCGTCTACAACGAGATGAAGGGGGCGCTCTCTTCGGCGGACGATGTTTTGGCGCGCAGTATTTACAGTGCGCTCTATCCGCACACAACTTATGCCGTGGAGTCCGGCGGCGACCCGGTCTATATTCCGGACCTGACTTATGAGGCCTATCTGGACTTCCACAGAAGGTATTATCATCCGTCCAACAGCTATATCTACCTGTACGGCGACATGGATATGGAGGAGAGGCTGACCTATCTGGACGAGGCCTATCTGTCGCACTTTGACAGGCTGGAGATCGACTCGGAGATCGGCTTTGAGCCGCCTTTCGAGAAGCCGGCCGAGGCTCTGGAGCACTACTCCGTGCAGTCCGAGGAGGAAATGCAGGGGCGCAGCTACCTGACCTGGAACGTCGCCCTGGCGCCCGACGGACTGGATACGGAGCTGGACCTGGCCTTCAAGGTCATCGACTACATGCTCTGCGACGCGGAAGGCGCCCCGGTCAAAAAAGCGCTCAGAGACAAGGGAATCGGAGAAGAAGTTTACTCCCTTCTGGAACTCGGTATCCGCCAGCCCAGCTACACGGTGACGGCCAAATACACGGATCCCGAGAAGAAAGAAGAGTTTATCGCAACCATCGAGGAGACGCTGAGAAAGATCGCCGACGAGGGACTGGACCAGCGCGCGCTTCTTGCCAGCATCAACCGCTTTGAGTTCAAGTACAGAGAGGCCAATTACGGCTTCTATCCCAAGGGACTGGTCTACGGACTGGGCGCCTTGGATACATGGCTGTACGACGACGCGACTCCCTTTATCAACCTCGAGCTCGGAGAGGCCTTCGCTTCCCTGAGAGAGAAGATGGACAAGGGATATTTTGAAGCGCTGATCCGAAAGCACTTCCTGGAAAACCCCCACAAGGCGATCGTAGTGATGACGCCCGAGGTGGGACTGACGGAGAAGATGGGTGAGCAGCTGCGGCAGAAGTTGGAGAACTACGCGCAGAGCCTGACAAAAGAGGAGCGGCAGAAGATCGTCGACGAACTGACAGCTCTGAGAAAGTGGCAGGAGACGCCGGACAGCAAGGAAGACCTGGAGAAGATCCCCATGCTGAGCAGGGAGGACCTGAGCAGGGAGGTCAAGCCTTTCGTCAATAAAGTCGAGACGGCGCACGCAGTGCTCGGAGGAGACAGACGACTTGAGACGCCGGTGATCGCGCACCCTCTTAATACGTCGGGAATCGATTACCTGACCTTTATGTTCGACGTTTCAAAGCTTCCGCAGAAGTTCTTCCCCTATCTGGGAATCCTCAAGACGCTCCTGGGCGTTCTTGATACGGAGAATTTCACTTACGCGCAGCTGGATCAGGAGACCAACATCTACACCGGCGGGATCGGAGCCACTATCAGCGCCTACACGCAGAACGCGGACCCGTCAAAATACAGACTGACCGTAGAAGTAACGAGCAAAGTCCTGCACAGCAATCTGGCCCATGCCTTCCGGCTCGTGAAGGAGATCATTACGGCGACAAAGTGGGACAGCAAGGCCCGCATTCTGGAAGTGCTCGAAGAGGAGAGAGCCGCCATGCGCGCGGACCTTCCTTCCTCCGGACACGCGACCGCCCTGGTCAGGGCGTCGGCCGGATTCTCCGAGACTTCGCTCATCATGGACTATGTGAACGGTCTGGAAGCTTATCACAAGCTGGATGAGGTCTGCGGACTTCTTGAAAAAGGAGAGGCGGATGAGCTGATCGCGATTCTCGAAGAGATGACGCAGTACATCTTCCGGGCGGACCACCTGATGACGGACTGCACGGCGGACGAGGAGAGCATCGCGCAGATTACCGCCGAGACGGCGTCCCTGGCAGCGGCGCTTCCTGCGGGAAGGACTGCGGAGGAGGACCTCTCGCAGTACGGCGCAGCTTACAGCCTGACGCCCGTGAAGGTCAAAGAAGGCTTTACCACCGCCGGACAGGTGCAGTATGTCTGCAGAGCGGGAAGCTTTGGCAGCAGAGGATTCGCCTATACAGGGGCCCTCAGAGTCCTGCGCGTGATCCTCGGCTACGATTATCTGTGGACCAATGTGAGAGTTAAGGGCGGCGCCTACGGCTGCATGAGCGGCTTTTCCAGGGACGGAAGCGCTTACTTCGTCTCCTACAGAGATCCTCATCTCGCGCAGACCATCGAGACTTTCGAGAAAGCGCCCGACTATGTACGCGGGTTTGACGCGGACGAGCGCTCCATGACCAAATATATCATCGGCGCGGTCAGTGCGCTGGACCGCCCCATGACGCCCTCCGTTTACGGCAAGTATTCTCTTTCCGCCTATCTGACCGGTCTCACGGAAGAGACGGCTCTTCGGGAGAGAAACGAGATGCTCGACTGCACGCCGGATGACATCCGGGCTCTGGCCGGCCACATCGAAGCTTTCCTGAGCGAGGAGGCCTTCTGCGTAGTCGGAAGTGCCGAGAAGCTCCAGGCCGAGGCGGACAGATTTGACAGGCTGGAAATGCTGCAGTGACAATACGGAATTCAATCAAAGCAAAGTAGAGGATAAAAACTGCATGGCAGAAAACAATAACGAAATGACAAAGCAGGAAGCGGCGCCGAAAAAGGCAGGTTTTGCGACCATCATCGGTAAGCCCAACGTGGGCAAATCCACACTGATGAACCGCCTGATCGGGCAGAAGATCGCGATCACGTCCTACAAGCCGCAGACGACAAGGACGCAGGTGCGCACTATTTTGACCGAGGATCGCGGGCAGGTGGTCTTTCTCGATACGCCCGGCATCCACCGGACCAAGACCAGAATGGGCGAGTTCATGGTCAAGGCGGCGCAGAGCACCTTGAAGGAAGTGGATGTGGTCCTGTGGCTGGTGGAGCCCAAAGAGAAGATGGGCGAGGAAGACAAAGATATTATCGGACAGCTGGCCGGCGTAAAGACGCCGGTCCTGATCCTGATTGGCAAGATCGACTCCGTGAAAAAGGGACAGATCCTTCCGGTCATCGCCGTCTATCAGAAGGCCTATGACGAGGCGGTCAAGGTGCTTAATGATGAGAATGAGGCGGCAGGAAAGGCACCTTTCGCGTCCAACCTCAAGGGAATCATCCCGGTGAGCGCCCGCACGGGGATCGGCACGGATGACCTTCTGCAGAGCCTGTTCGACCTGCTTCCCGAGGGAGAGCCTTTCTACGATGAGGACCAGGTCACGACGGAGACCGAGCGGGAGATTGCGGGGGAGATCATAAGGGAGAAGGCGCTGCGCCTTCTGCAGGAGGAAGTTCCCCACGGGATCGCGGTGACCATCGACAGCATGAAATACAGAAAGAAAAAGGACGGGACCGACATCTGCGACATTGACGCCTCCATCATCTGCGAGCGGGAGAGCCACAAGCTGATCGTGATCGGCAGGCAGGGAGCCATGCTCAAAAAGATCGGAACGGCGGCAAGAACGGACATCGAGAATATGCTGCAGTGCAAGGTGAATCTCAAGCTCTGGGTCAAAGTCAGAAAGGACTGGAAGGACAACGAGCAGCAGATGAAGTCCTTCGGATACGACATTCGCAAGTACAAAAAGTGACCTGTAAATGATGAACGCGGACATGCAAGTGACGGGACTGGTCCTGACCAGTGTTCCCGCAGGTGAATATGACAGGAGAGTGGAGATCCTGACAAAAGAGAGAGGCCGGATCTCGGGTTTTGCGAGAGGGGCCAGAAAGCCCGGCAGTCCCGTGATGGCGGCGGCCTCGCCCTTTGTCTTCGGGACTTTCAAGATCAACCAGGGCAGGAGCGCCTACCAGATCCTGGAGGCCAAGGTGGACAACTACTTTGAAAAGCTTCGGTCGGACATCACGGCGGCCTGTTACGGCTCTTATTTCATGGAGATCCTGCAGTATGTGACCAGAGAGAACAACGACGAGACGGCGCTGCTCCTTCTGGCTTATCAGAGTCTGCGGGCCCTGGAGTCGGACGCCTTCGACAACCGGCTGGTCAGAGCGATTTTCGAGATCAAGACCGTCATGCTGGAAGGGGAGTACCCCGGTCCGAGGCGGTCGGAGCAGTATCTGGACGCGACGCTGTACACGCTCGACTTTCTCTTCCGGACGCCGCCGGCCAAGGTCTACTCCTTCGGCGTCAAGCCGGAAGTGCTTGCGGAACTGGAGCGATATGCCAAGTGGCTCTGCGGGCGAACCTGGGATCACAAGTTTCAGAGCCTGCAGATCCTGGAAGTGCTGGTGTGAGGCAGACGGCCCGCCGAAACAGGCACCGGCCGGGGCGGCCAAACGGCGCCGACAGCTCTTTTTGAGCGGATTTAAGGGGGATTCAAGGGGAATCCTCGTTGCAAATCATTTTGGACTGCTTTATAATTAGGCGTTAGTGTACTATATTGCCACTATATTGCGGGTCATCACTATTTTGACAGCAAATGGTAATAGAAAAGAAATTATATAAAAGGAGCACGCATTCAATGGAAAAGACAATGGATAAGATCGTGGCACTGTGTAATGCCAGAGGATTCATTTACCCCGGTTCCCAGATCTACGGCGGACTGGCCAACACATGGGACTACGGCAATCTGGGCGTCGAACTCAAGAACAACGTCAAGAAGGCCTGGTGGCAGAAATTTGTACAGGAGAGCCCTGAGAACGTAGGCGTTGACTGCGCGATCCTGATGAACCCCCAGACATGGGTGGCCAGCGGACACCTGGCAAGCTTTTCCGATCCGCTCATGGACTGCAAGGCCTGCGGCGAGAGATTCCGCGCCGACAAGCTGATCGAGGACTACGCGGCAGAGCACGAGATGACTCTGGACGGCAGCGTCGTCGGCTGGACCAGCGACGAGATGATGGGCTTCATCAACAAGTTCGCCGTTCCCTGCCCCAGCTGCGGCAAGTTCCACTGGACGGACATCCGTCAGTTCAACCTGATGTTCAAGACCTTCCAGGGCGTCACGGAGAGCAGCGCTTCCACGGTCTATCTCAGACCCGAGACCGCGCAGGGTATCTTCGTAAACTTCAAGAACGTACAGAGAACTTCCAGAAAGAAAGTTCCTTTCGGAATCTGCCAGATCGGCAAGTCCTTCCGCAACGAGATCACACCCGGCAACTTCACGTTCAGAACCCGTGAGTTCGAGCAGATGGAGATGGAGTTCTTCTGTGAGCCCGACACCGATCTCGAGTGGTTCGCCTATTGGAAAGATTTCTGCTGGAACTGGCTCATGAAGCTGGGCCTCAAGCCCGAGGAGACCAGAATGAGAGACCACGACAAGGAAGAGCTCTCTTTCTATTCCAAGGCTACGACCGACATCGAGTTCCTGTTCCCCTTCGGATGGGGCGAGCTGTGGGGCATCGCGGACAGAACCGACTATGACCTGACGCAGCACCAGAACGTATCCGGCGAGGATATGAGCTACTTTGACGATGTCAAGAAGACCAAATACATCCCTTACGTTGTCGAGCCTTCTCTGGGCGCAGACCGCGTGACCCTTGCTTTCCTGTGTGCAGCTTATGACGAAGAGGAGCTCGAGGGCGGCGACAAGAGAACCGTCATGAGATTCCATCCCGCGCTGGCACCCGTCAAGGTCGGCGTGCTTCCTCTGTCCAAGAAGCTGGGCGACCAGGCTTTCGAAGTCTACAGAAATCTGAGCAAAAAGTTCAACTGCGAGTACGACGACAGAGGCAACATCGGCAAGAGATACAGAAGACAGGACGAGATCGGAACTCCTTTCTGCGTCACTTATGACTTTGATTCCGAGACCGACAAGTCTGTCACCATCCGCATGAGAGACAGCATGGAGCAGGTGCGCGTCCCGATCGCAGAGCTGGATGCGTGGTTTGCGGATAAGTTCGAATTTTAATGACACAGGGGGGATAATCCCCCCGCTGTGTTATTCGATGCACACGCGTGCGAAAAGGAAGAGGCTGCCTTTCGGGCAGCTCGCACGCGGCGCAGCGGCTCGCCCTGCGAGCTTTGATTAAACCTTTGGAGGAACAGTTTAAAATGCAGTATTACGGCGTAAATGAACTTCGTGAAATGTTCCTGAAGTTCTTTGAGAGCAAGGGACATCTGAGAATGAACAGCTTTTCTCTGGTGCCTCACAACGACAAGAGCCTTCTGATCATCAACTCCGGAATGGCTCCCCTTAAGCCCTATTTCACAGGGGAAGAGATCCCGCCCAGAAGGCGCGTGACCACCTGCCAGAAGTGCATCCGTACGGGCGACCTGGAGAACGTTGGAAAGACGGCCCGCCACGGCACTTTCTTCGAGATGCTGGGCAACTTCTCCTTCGGCGATTACTTCAAGAAAGAAGCTATTCCGTGGGCATGGGAATTCCTGACCGAGTGGGTCGGCCTGGATCCCGAGAGACTCTATCCTTCCGTATACGAAGGCGATGACGAGGCCTACAACATCTGGCTGAACGACATGCACATCCCCGCCGAACGCATCTACAAGTTCGGCAAGGCGGATAACTTCTGGGAGCACGGCTCAGGCCCTTGCGGCCCCTGCACCGAGATCTACTATGACCGCGGCGAGAAGTGGGGCAACGGTCCCGAGGACGTCATGGGCGGCGAAGGCGACCGCTTCATGGAAGTCTGGAACGTCGTATTCTCCCAGTTCAACAATGACGGACACGGCAATTACACAGAGCTCGAGCACAAAAATATCGACACAGGTATGGGCCTTGAGCGTCTGGCAGTGGCTGTTCAGGACGTCGCTTCTCTCTTCGACGTGGACACAGTCCGCGCGCTCAGAGACGAAGTCTGCGCTCTGGCCGGCTGCGAGTACGGAAAGGACCACGAGACCGATGTCTCCGTCCGTATCATCACGGACCACATCCGCTCCGCGACCTTCATGATCTCCGACGGCATCATGGCCAGCAATGAGGGCAGAGGCTACGTCCTTCGCCGTCTGATCCGCCGCGCCATCCGTCAGGGCAGAAAGCTCGGCATCAAGGGCGCCTTCATGACAAAGCTCGCTGAGGCGGTCATCAAGGGCTCCAAAGACGGCTATCCCGAGCTGGAGGAGAAGAAGGTCTTCATCCTCAAGAACCTGGCCATCGAGGAAGAGAGATTTGCAAAGACCATCGACCAGGGGCTCGATATTTTGGCAGGCATGATGGAGAAGCTCCGCGCAGAGGGCAAAAAAGAGCTGTCCGGCGACGACGCTTTCCTCCTCTACGATACATACGGATTCCCGATCGACTCCACGCAGGACGTGCTGGTCGAGAACGGATTTGACGTCGACGTCGACGGATTTGAGAAGGCGAGAGCAGAGGCCCGCGAGAGATCCAAGGGCAGCTGGATCAAGACTTCCATGAGCGGCAAAGAAGCGACCGTTTACGATCAGATGGACGCTTCCAGTAATTCCGAATTCGACGGCTATGACAAGCTGGTCCAGGACAGCGAGATCATCGCGCTGGCGCAGCTCCACGACGAAGCGGACGAGGAGCCCGATGAGGTGGCTGAGGCTGTGACCGACGGCATGCGCGCCGCGATCATCACAAAGGAAACTCCTTTCTACGGCACCATGGGCGGACAGGTCGGCGATATCGGCGAGATCGTCTGCGGAAAGAGCACCTTCAAGGTCGAGAAGACCGAGCACGTGGCAGGCTCCAAGATCGCGCACATCGGCGTGGTGACAGGCGGCATGTTCAAGATGGGCGACGTGGTCACTCTCAAGGTCGACGCGAAGAACCGCCGCGACACCTGCAGAAACCACAGCGCGACTCACCTCATGCAGAAGGCCCTGCGCGTCGTTCTGGGCACACACGTCGAGCAGAAGGGATCCTATCAGGATGCCGACCGCACCAGATTTGACTTCAGCCACTTCCAGGCGATGACGGCGGAAGAGATTAAGGCTGTGGAAGATCTCGTAAACGAGAAGATTTCCGAAGGTCTTGACGTCAAGACCGCAGTCATGGGCATCGAGGACGCCAAGAAGAGCGGCGCTATGGCACTGTTCGGCGAGAAATACGGCGACGAAGTCCGCGTCGTCAAGATGGGCGAGTTCTCCACCGAGCTCTGCGGCGGCACGCATGTAAAGAACACCAGCCAGATCGGCCAGTTCAAGATCCTGTCCGAGAACGGTGTCGCAGCGGGCGTGCGCAGAATCGAAGCACTGACCGGCGACAATGTCCGCGCTTACTACGAGGACATGGAGAAGAAGATGCACGAGGCCGCATCACTTGTCAAGGCTACTCCTGACACGCTGGCGGACCACATCAAGAAGCTCCAGGAAGAGCTCAAGGCCGTTAAGAGCGAGAACGAGTCTCTCAAGGCCAAGGAAGCACAGAGCGCGCTGGGCGATGTCATGGACAAGGTTGTGGAGATCAAGGGCGTCAAGTTCCTTGCCACTTCCCTCAAAGACGTCGACATGAACGGGCTCCGCGACCTGGGCGACCAGCTCAAGGCAAAACTGGGCAGCGGCGTTGTCCTTCTCATTTCCGAAAAGGGCGGCAAGGTCAACATCATGACCATGGCGACCGACGATGTCGTGAAGAAGGGCGCTCATGCGGGGAACCTGATCAAAGCAATCGCGAAGGAAGTCGGCGGTGGCGGCGGCGGACGTCCCACCATGGCGCAGGCGGGCGGCAAGAACCCTGCCGGCATCGGCAAGGCTCTCGAGGCTGCGAGCGGTGTGCTGGAAGGGATGATCAAGTAAGATTTTATAGAGAGGTCGGCAGACCGGGAACTGCGGTTCCCGGGGCCGGCCTCTTTTTTGGGTTTTGCGGGGCTGTGGGAGGGAAGATAAGTTTGTGCCGGTTTGTTTCTGGGCTGGTTCTGGTTTGTTTCTGGCCAGGGGAACCGACGACCAGCAAGCTTTTTTCATTCCGTAGGGGTGTCTTTAGCAAGTGCCGGCTCGAAGTGACCTACGAACAGGGTTCTTTTCCCATTTCGTAGGGCTCTCTTTAGCAAGTACCAGGCTGAGGGCCGGCTGGGAGTACCTGCGAACAGGCTGCTTTCTTCATTTCGTAGGGGGCTCTCAGGCAAATGCCTGCCGCGTGCCGGCTGGGCAGACCTGCGAACAGACTGCTTTCTTCATTTCGTAGGGCTCTCTGGTAAGTGCCAGACTAGGGGTAACCTACGAGATGGAAGAATTCTTGATTTCGTAGGGGATTCAAGTGCCGGGCAGGTTACAGCCCTACGGATGGAAGCTTTTTCAAGACCGATGGACTGACAGCGACAGGCCCGTTACAGATAAAAATGCCCTGATTTGCATTATTATGATGCGAACCTGCACAAAATGGTGTTAAAATAGGATTCATGGCGCGGTAAGAGCCTTTAAAATCAGAGTCAGAAAGAAAAAATACATGAATATTACTGTATATTTAGGCTCTGCGCGGGGAAAAGATCCCAAGTACGCGCAGGAAGTCATAAAGCTGGGAACATGGATCGGAAGAGCGGGGCACCGCCTGATCTACGGAGGAAGCCGGATCGGACTCATGGGAGAACTGGCCGAGGCTGTCTTGCAGGCCGGAGGTGAAGTGATCGGGATTGAGCCGGGTTTCTTCGTTGAGACGTGCCTGCAGCATGACGGGATCACCGAGCTGATCGTCACGGAGACGATGTCGGAGAGAAAGGCCAAGCTGATTGAGATGGGAGATGCCTTTATTGCTTTTCCCGGCGGGACGGGCACTCTGGAAGAAATCGCGGAAGTTATGTCGCAGGTCAGGCTGGGACACAATGACAGGCCCTGCATAATACTCAATCTGGACGGCTTTTATGAGCCGCTCAGAAGCCTTCTGGATCATATGGTGCGTGAAGGATTTCTGGATCAGGAGAGCCGGGAAAAATTCCTGTTTCTGGCAGATACGGAGAGTGTTGCAGAGTTTGCAGAACAATACATGAACGGATGAACGGCGCCCACATGCGGCATATCGGCTCGCGCCACAGATGATGCGTGGAGCAAAGGAAAAAGGAGCAGCCGCTTTACAGTCAGGGAAAAGGAGAGCACGAATGGATAAGAAAACGAAGAAAGAGCTCGAAAGGCTTACAGCTCTGGGACTTGCCGAGAGAAAACTGCTCAAGGGCATCTACGGAGATATGTTCGGGTCTTCCTCGGAAACGCCGAAGAAAGAGGAGGCCAAATCTTCTTCAAAAGAGAAGACGGCCGCGGAGCTTCTCGACGAGGCAAGAAAAAAGCGCTCCGATCCTCTTGAGGACGCCAGGAAAGCGCTCAGGGAAGCGGAAGAACTCATGGCGCGCACGGACGAGATCACCCAGGGAATGACTAACGCCAACAAAAAAGGGCTCGATGAACTCGCCGGCATGCTCGGAGAAACGGGCAGTGTGGATCCTTCCCTTATGTCCGGAAATCCCGCCCCCGTGCCCGGCCAGATCGCCAAGGGCGCCGGCGAGGGCGGTCAGCCCACTGCGACGGCGACCGGAGGACCGGCCGAAGGCGGACAGGCGCCTAAGCCCGCCGAGCCCGAGAAGGATCCCATGGAGGAACTGGACGCCCTGATCGGCCTCACGACCATCAAGGAAGATGTCAAGGAGATCATGGCCTTTGCCAAAATACAGAAGATGAGAAAGGACGCCGGACTCAAGTCCGTGCCGGTATCCCTTCACCTTGTATTCACCGGAAATCCCGGAACCGGCAAGACGACCGTCGCAAGGATCATCGGAAGACTCTACAAGCAGATCGGCGTACTGTCCAAAGGACAGCTGATCGAAGTCGACCGCTCCGGCCTTGTGGCAGGCTACGTGGGACAGACGGCCCTCAAGACCCAGGAACAGATCAAAAAAGCGATGGGCGGCGTTCTCTTCATCGACGAGGCATACGCGCTGGCCCAGAAGGATGACGCTTTCGGCCAGGAAGCCATCGACACGGTCCTCAAGGCAATGGAGGACCACAGAGATGACCTCGTTGTCATCGTCGCGGGCTATACAAAGCCGATGGAGAAGTTCATTAACAGCAATCCCGGACTCAAGTCCAGGTTCAACAAGTATATCGAGTTCCCGGACTACACGATCGATGAGCTCGAGCAGATCTTCTACCTCAACTGCAAGAAGTATGATTATGTCGTGGAAGAGGAGGCGAAGAAGCAGATCCGCGCCCGCATCATCTCCAGAAAGATGCTCCGGCAGGAGAACTTTGCCAACGCGCGTGAAGTCCGCAACATGTTTGAGGATATCATCACGAACCAGGCCCGCCGCGTCGCCGAGATGGAGAATCCTACCCACGACGACATGATGCTGATCACGGTCATGGATCTGTCAGCGGACATCGGCGACAACACGGACACCAAGGAAATGGAGAAAATGGCGGAGGCAGCCAAGGATGTCAGGGTGCCGGAGCTCAAGCTCCCCGGCGAAGAGGGCGAAGAAGCCGGGGCGGATCTCCCTGCAGACACTGACGGCAGTGCGCCTGAATCAGCGGGAGAACCGAAAAACGAGGGCGGTGCAGAAGATGCAGAAAGCGCCGATAATACGGAAAGAACGGAAAGAACAGATAATACAGAAGGATAATCGAATCTATCATGGCTAATCAAAGAGAAGGAACGATCACTGTCCGCAGTGATCTGCACGATTACATGGAGCAGATTGACCAGTACACGGCACAGCTTCCGCTGGTGATCCGCGAGCAGATGCGGCAGGCCCTGTACAGAGAGTACGAGAGCGACTACGAGGCACAGGAGAGTCTGTGCAGAGAGATGCTGGAAAAGCTCCCCGGAAATTCGGATGTGCTCTCCATGCTGGGCAGGTGCCTCCTGTCCCAGGGGCGTTTCCCGGAGGCGCAGCAGTATCTGGAGGAGGCGCTGGACGCCGGCGACAGCGACCAGAATACGGTGATCAGCCTGGCGCAGGCTTACCACGCACAGCAGCAGTACAAAAAAGCGGCGGCGCTTCTGGAGAAGATCGACCCGCCGGAGAGCTACCATCCCTTCTTTTACACAGTCTACGGCGACTGTGTGGAGAATCTGGGACAGAAAGAGAGAGCCAGGGAGATCTTCAGAAAAGAGATCACCCGCTGGGAGGAGACCCGCGAAGTCAGTTCCGTGGATATTCTGGACGGATGCTTTGTCAGAGTGCTGTACCTGGGCGCGCTTACGGCCGCTGTCGGACTGACGGTGGACATAGGCGTCTATAAGCGCTTTCTGACGACGGTGGAGATGGATGCGAAAATGCAGAAAAAGCTGGCGCAGAACATTTCTTACCTGAGCACGGCACTGCCTGTGAGAACCTTCCGGATTCCTTTCCGCTCCCTTGTAAAAGAAGTGGAGGAGCAGGGCTATCTTTTGAACAGTGAGCAGTACTACATCATCGAGAATGCCTACCGCTCGGTGGAGTCCTATGAGTACCACGAAGACAACGCGGTCAGCGCCATGATGGAGAGTTTCCTCTCCGCGGAGAGCCGCGTGGCGACCGCCGGCGATGAGGAGCAGGACACCAACGACAAATTAACAGCTCTGTCCTATGAGTGGTATATGACAAGGTATATAGAGAACCATGGAGAGGAGCTGCTCTATGTAGCCGAGAAGTATCCGCACACATATATCAGAGTCGTGACCTACCTGGACCAGCTGCAGATGCTGGGCCCCGAAGGGATGAGGAACGCGATCCTGGACAAGCTGGAGACCTTTGACGAGATCAAGGTGCCCCGCGACGCCCTGGAGGCGGGCATGGAAGAGGCCTATCTGAAGGCGCTTCGCCGCAAGAAGGAGCCTGTCTATCTCACAGAGGGCAGCGTGACCTACAAGAGGAGCGGGAAGAAGATCCTTCCCAACGACCCGTGCCCTTGCGGCTCCGGCAAAAAATACAAAAAATGTCACGGAAGAAAGTAATTGCGTATGAAAATAGATCCCAAGGAACTATATTCAATCAGTTTTTATGAATATGGCGAGGCATATTTCGGAAGCTGCGCGGGAGTCCGTTACAGGATCGCGCGCGAGCCCCTGAAAAATGTACATTACACCCCGGTCGACCAGAGAGATCCCGCCGTACTTCTTGCAACTGTATGGCCCGAGCCGTACGCTTATGGCACGGCGGATCCCGAAACTATGAAGAGCAAAGAATTTGAGTTCTCTGCGGAAGGGCTTGCAGCCGCTGCACAGTGGCTGAACGGGCAGGTCGATGAAATCGGGGAAGCATAGTATGAAGATAACGCATATTTACCACAGTGGATTTATTATCGAGTTGGAGAGGACCGTGCTGATCTTTGACTGGTATGAAGGGGAACTTCCCCCTTTTGACCCGGACAAAAAAGTGTTTGTCTTTGTCACGCACAGCCACGCCGACCACTATTCGCCCAGGATCTGGTCGATCCTGAACAAATACAAAGAGATCTATTACATCCTGGAATGCTGTACGGCTCCCGAGAGGAAGGGTGAAAACATCTTCCACGTACAGCCCGGACGACACTACAAGATCCGGAATACGCTTGTATACGCGATCAGGTCCAACTACGAAGGCGTCGCCTATGTCGTGAGCAGCGACGGATACAATTTCTTCCATGCGGGAGACCTCAATATCTGGCATTGGAAGGACGCGGCAGACAATAAGAACGCCTATTCCCTGAAGATCTACCGGCGGCAGATCGAGAAGATAAGCGGATGGAACTTTGACGCGGCCATGCTGCCGCTGGACCCCAGGCTCGGAGAGAGCGCTCCCAATGCGATCGTAGAGTTTCTGAATACCGTGGAGTGCCGCTATCTGTTCCCCATGCATTACTGGAACAGAACGGACGAGGCGGCCGTCTATCTGGACGATGAGAGGCTTCTTCCGTTCAGAGAGAAGATCTGCCTTCTCGATGAGGCTACAATTTAAAGATGCACACGCGTGCGGAAAGGAAGGAGCTGTCCGAGGGACAGCCCGCACGCGGCGCGGCGGCTCGCAGGGCGAGCCTTGATTAAAAAGACACCTTCCGGCCTGCTGTGGTCGGGAGGTTCTCTTTATTTGAATGATATTTTGACAATATTTATTGCAAAGTGCATAAATAATATCAATTTGATACTTTTTGCCTTTGTATAAGTGTTGTATTAACGCATTAAAGAGTATAAAATGTTATTTGTGTATTTCCATAACAGAAGCGCAGTTTTACTGTGAAAAATGCCATATTTTTCACAAAGGGCGAACTTTCTGAGGGCAGTACATAAGAAAAAGAAAGAGACGGAGAAAGTGAAATGAATCCCAAAACTTTGAAGTACATTCTCAAACGTATTGTACTGGCAATCTTCACAATCTGGGTGGTCATCACGCTGACCTTCTTCATCATGCACGCCGTTCCCGGCGGGCCCTTTGTCGGTGAAAAAGCGGTAACGCCCCAGGTACAGAAGGCGATGGAAGCCAAGTACGGGCTGGATAAGCCGCTGTTTCAGCAGTATCTCACCTATCTGACCGACGTATGTCGGCTCAGGTTCGGCCCCTCCCTCAAGCAGAGAGGCCGCATGGTCATAGATATCATCGGGGACGGTCTCAAGACCTCGGCCAAGCTGGGCGTGATCGCAGCCGCGATCGCAACGGTACTGGGCGTCATCCTGGGATCCTTCGCGGCGCTGCGAAGAAACACGGTCCTGGACAGGGTCATCATGGTCATCACCACGGCCTTCGTCTCCATGCCGTCCTTCATCATGGGGTCGCTCCTTCTGGTCGCCTTCGCGGTAAGGTCGCATATTTTCCCCGCGAACGGATCGACGCCGGCGGGACTGGTCCTTCCGGTCATAACGCTGATGCTGTACCCGATGTCCTATATTACCCGTCTTACCAGATCCTCCATGCTGGATGTTCTGGGACAGGATTATATCCGCACGGCGAAGGCAAAGGGCGTATCAAGGACCAATATCATCTTCAAGCACGCCCTTAAAAACGCGCTGATCCCGGTCATCACCTATCTGGGACCTGAGCTCGCTTACATCACAACCGGATCCCTGGTCGTGGAGCAGATTTTTGCCGTGCCCGGTATCGGACGCGCATTCGTCAACAGCATCACGAACCGCGACTACACGCTGATCATGGGGACGACGATCGTACTGGCGACCTTCATCGTCATCATGAATCTGGTCAGTGACATCATGTACAAGGTTGTGGATCCCAGGATCAATCTGGAATGACGGAGGGCAGCAAAGTGAATGAGAATATTAAAAATCTGAGTATGCAGGTGAATCTCGACGACTTCATCCCTGCTACGGCGGAAGAAAAGGAATATATGGTCCAGATGCGGCCTTCCACGACCGCATTTAAGGACGGCATCCGCCGCCTTCGCAAGAACAAGGTGGCAATGGTCAGTTTTTATATCATCGTGATCATCACGCTTGCGGCAATCTTCGTGCCCATGTTCTGGCCTTACAAATACGAGATGATGCTGGGCATGCAGCCCGGCAAGCCCGTGGACGCGACATTCAACAATCTGAAGCCCTTCGAGTACTCCACGACGGAGCAGGCACTCAGGGACCAGGGACAGTCCGTATTCCCTCACATTTTCGGCACGGACTCCGCAGGGCGCGACTACTTCATCCGCGTTGTCTACGGAACGAGAATTTCTCTGGCGGTCGGTTTCTTCGCCAGTATCATCGTCCTTGTCATCGGCCTTCTGGTCGGATCGGTCTCCGGCTATGCGGGAGGCAAGGTGGATATGGTCATCATGCGAATCGTAGATATCATCTACTCCCTGCCGGATATGCTCATGGTCATCCTGCTGGCATCGGTTCTCAAGATGACACTGGCCAGTAAGCTGGAAGGAACGCCGCTCGCCAAGATCGGCTCGAACATTATCTCTCTGTTCATTATTTTCGCGCTTCTGTACTGGGTCTCCATGGCGAGACTTGTGCGTGGCCAGATCCTGTCGCTGCGAGAGCAGGAGTATGTACTGGCAGCGCAGGCGGCGGGCGCCAAGGGCAGCTGGGTTATCCGTAAGCACCTGCTTCCCAACTGCGTGTCCGTCATCGTCATTTCGACGGCTCTGCAGATTCCGAGCGCTATTTTCACGGAGAGCTATCTGTCCTTCCTGGGACTGGGCGTCAACGCGCCCATGCCGTCGCTGGGCTCGCTGGCTTCCGACGCGCTTAACGGCCTGAGCTCCTATCCTTACAGGCTTGTAATTCCGGCGATCGTCATTTCGCTGATCGTTCTTTCGCTGAACCTGTTCGGCGACGGTCTGCGCGACGCATTCGATCCGAAGCTGAACGGTTAAGGGAGGGGACAACAATGGCATTATTAGAAGTTAAAGACTTACATACTTCCTTCTTCACGGACGCCGGAGAGGTCCGCGCCGTAAACGGCGTCTCCTTCAACCTGGAGAGGGGCAAAATATTGGGAATCGTAGGTGAGTCCGGCTCCGGTAAGTCGGTCACGGCCTACTCGATCATGCAGATCCTGGCGGGAACAGGCAAAATCGTTTCCGGATCCATCAAGCTGGACGGACAGGAGCTTGTCGGCGCCGGTGAGAACGTCATGAAAGATGTCAGAGGCAACAAGATCTCCATCATCTTCCAGGACCCCATGACCAGCCTGAACCCGACATATACGATCGGCCAGCAGCTCATGGAAGCAATCCTTCTGCACACGGACAGAAACAAGCAGCAGTCCTGGGACCGGGCGGTGGAAATGCTCCGCCTCGTAAACGTCAATGAGCCCGAGAAGCGAATGAAACAGTATCCGCACGAGTTCTCCGGCGGTATGAGACAGCGTGTTATGATCGCTATGGCGCTTGCCTGCGAGCCCGACATCCTGATCGCGGATGAGCCCACGACGGCGCTGGACGTTACCATCCAGGCCGGTATCCTGGAACTGATGAAGGACATCCAGAAGCAGATCGGCATGGCCATCATCATGATCACCCACGACCTGGGCGTCGTAGCACAGCTCTGTGACGAAGTCATCGTCATGTATGCCGGCGGCATCTGCGAGCAGGGCACGGCGGAAGAGATCTTCTACAATCCCTGCCACGAGTACACAAAGGGACTTCTGCGCTCCATTCCCACAGTGGATGACAGCGGCGAGAAGCTCCAGCCGATCTCGGGTACACCTATCGATCTGCTCAACATGCCCAAGGGCTGTCCTTTCGCGCCCCGCTGCGACAATGCGATGAAGATCTGCATGAGAGCGCGCTGCGAGAGGATGGAGATCAATGACAAGCATGCTGCCGCATGCTGGATGAATGTCAGAAAGGCGGTGAAAGGCGAATGAGCACAGAACTTAAGAGCGTACAGCCTCTCATCGAGGTCAGACATTTAAAACAGTATTTTAATATCAATACCGGTTTCTTCAAATCGACGCCTCTCAAGGCGGTGGATGATATCTCTTTCACGATCCGAGAAGGTGAGACCCTTGGTCTGGTAGGAGAGTCCGGATGCGGCAAGACCACGGCGGGCAGAACGATCCTGCATCTGTACCAGCCCACAGCCGGTGAGATCATTTACAGAGGAAAATCCATCAAGACACCCAAGGATGTCGAGGAGTTCCGCACAAAGGCCACCATGGTCTTCCAGGATCCCTATTCTTCTCTGGATCCCCGCATGACGGTGGCGGATATCATCGGAGAGCCTCTGGACGTTCACCATATGTATAAGTCACAGGAGGAGAGAAGGCAGAAGATCCTGGAGCTGATGGATCACGTCGGCCTCAACTCCGAGCACGCGGCCAGATACGCCCACGAGTTCTCGGGCGGCCAGAGACAGCGTGTCGGCATCGCCCGCGCGCTGGCGGTAGACCCGGATTTCATCGTCTGCGACGAGCCCGTATCGGCCCTGGACGTTTCCATTCAGGCGCAGGTCATCAATATGTTCGATGAACTGCAGGACCAGATGGGACTGACCTACCTGTTCATAGCCCATGACCTTCTGGTCGTGCGGCACATCTCTGACAGGATCGCGGTCATGTACCTGGGCAGAATGGTGGAGCTGGCGGACGCGGATGAGATCTACAACAGGCCTCTGCATCCTTACACCAAGGCGCTGATCTCCGCCGTTCCGGTTCCGGATCCCAACGTGGCGCGCGCCAATAAGCGCATCGCGCTGACCGGCGAGATCCCGAGCCCGCTGAACGCTCCTTCGGGATGCCCGTTCCACACAAGATGCCCTTACGCGAAGCCTATGTGCTCCGAGAGCATGCCTCCCTTCAAGGAAGTGGAAAAGGGAAGATTCGTGGCCTGCCACAGGACAGAGGAGATCAACAGCTGACCGGATACTGTCTTTTGGCAGCTTACGTAAAACGACGCCGATTTGACAGGAACCGGCAACCGTATTACCATTTAGATTCCATAGCGCGGCGTATGCGCACATTTCAGGCGGTGCGAGCCGCCGCGCTGTGAAATAGATCAGATGACCGCTGACAGCGATCGGTTATCTTTGAAAGGAGAAAAACATGAAAGTGAAAAAGTTATTTGCGATCGTATTGAGCGCAGCTATGGTTCTCAGCCTCGCTGCATGCGGCGATTCCGCAGCAAATACTTCCGGCGGCGACGCGGCTGCAACCGAGACTGCCGGTGATGCGGCAGGAGACGCTGCAGGTGATGCGGCAGGTGATGCGGCAGCAACAGCTGCTCCCGGCGACAAGACCCAGGCTCTTAGTGTCTGCCTGGCTTCCGAGCCCGCCACTCTCGATCCCGCTCTGAACAGCTCCGTTGACGGCGCTACAATGTGCCTGCACCTGTTCTCCGGTATCGCGAAGTGGACACAGGACGATGCGGGCAATCTCGTGATCGCTCCCGACTGCGCAGTAGAGCTTCCCGAAGGCGTTGTCAACGAAGACGGCACCGTGACCTATACCTACACCCTCAAGGACGGCCTCAAGTGGTCTGACGGACAGGATGTAAAGGCAAGCGATTTCGTCTTTGCATGGAACCGCGCAGCAAGCCCCGCGCTTGCCGCTGACTACAGCTACATGTTCGAGGTAGTCAAGGGCTACGCCGAGATGTGGGAAGTCAAAGAGACCGGTCAGGTCGACGAGAACGGCGAACCCGTTGTCGAGTATGTAAATCCCGATGCAAAGCTTGCAGTGGAAGCTCCCGATGACAAGACTCTGGTCGTTACCACAACTACCAATGTCGCTTACTGGAATGAGCTTCTTGCATTCCCGTCCTACTTCCCTGTAAGAGAAGATGTTGTTTCCAATGAGTCCTGGGCAACCGATCCTTCCACTTATGTCGGAAACGGCGCTTACACCATGTCCGCATGGGATCACAACAGCCTGATCACCCTGACCAAGAACGAGAACTATGTGGAAGCTGACAAGGTCACAATGCCTCAGATCAACTTCTACCTCTCCGATGACGCCAACAACATGCTGACCAACTTCAAGAACGGCGACTGGCAGCTCATCGACGATGTTCCCACAAACGAGATCGCGGCCCTCAAGACCGAGTATCCCGATGCATTCAAGGTTACCGGCCAGCTGGGCACATACTATGTAAGCTGGAATATCAACGAAGATATCCTTCCCGCTGACAGCGGACTTGAAGGCGCAGAAGCTGAAGCTGCACGCGCAGAGATCAGAAATGCCATCTCCCTGCTGTTCGACCGCAACTACATCTGCGAGAGCGTCGCACAGGGCGGACAGGTTCCCGCTTCTTCCTTCGTAGCTATGGGTCTTACAGACACAGACGGCAAGGAGTTCTATGAGAACGCCGGCCACAACGAAGGATTCGTCGGCTACTACAATGTTGCTCCCGAAGCTCTTCAGGGCAACTTCGACGCAGCTGTTGAGACTCTGAAGAAGTACTACACCTATGATGAGGCTTCCAAGAAGTTCACAAACGTTCCTGCTCTTACATATCTGTACAATACTTCCGAAGGCCACAAGGCCATCGCAGAGTATCTGCAGAGCGCTCTGGCAGGCATCGGCATCACGATGAACCTTGAGAACCAGGAGTGGAACACATTCCTTGATACCCGTAAGGCTGGCAACTTCTCCATCGCTCGTAACGGCTGGCTGGGCGACTACAATGATCCCATCTCCTTCCTGGATATGTGGACAAGCGCTTCCGGCAACAACGACTGCCAGTTCGGCAAGGGCGAGAACCAGAAGACACAGGCTTACAGCATCGATCTGACAGATCTCGGTTATGAGACCAAGGTCGAGAACGGCACATGGGCAGAGACTTATGACGTCGTGATCAGCGACATCAAGAGCTGCACAGATCCCGCCGTCAGATACCAGCTGATGCACAAGGCTGAGGATCTCCTTATGAGCACAGGCTGCATCTGCCCTCTGTACTACTACACAGATCTGTACATGCAGGATCCTGAGCTTCAGGGTTACTTCTCAAGCCCTCTGGGATACAAGTACTTCATGTACTGCCACTATTGATCATTGATCAGCTCCGCTCAGAGAAAGACGGACAGGTTTTGAAAATCTTCCTGAGCGAAACCATTGATAATATCATACTCACAGCCTGAAGAAAAGGACTGCCGCTCTTTGCGGCAGTCTTTTTTTGCGCGAAGCAATAAGCTGTGCGCAGACGGAAAAATCATGAAAAAACCCTGTATTTTAACCATTTTTTTTGACGAATCGTGATAGAACTGTTATTCTAAAAGATGACGACAGAACTATCTGGCCAAGGAGGATGATAATGAGCAGGAAATTGATCACAGTGCTGCTGACAGCATTAACGGTATTGATCCTTACCGGCTGTAACGGTGACAAAAAGGCTGTTACGGAGACTGCGGAAGGATTTTTGAATGCAATTGTCAATAATGACATGGATGCGGCTGCACAGTATGCCACTGAAGACTTCATGAACAGCAAGACAATGAAGCTCATGGACCCGGATTATCTCGCCGAGACATTTTATACGGCAATGGGCGTTCAGAAAGAAGATATGGATGAAGAGGCACAGAAGGTCGTTGACGAGTATGTGGGAAGAGTCGTGGATAAGGCCTACAAAAGCTTCGAGATCCAGGATATAAAGGTTCAGGAAAACAAGGCCAGTGTAACGGCAAAGATTACGCTCGGCTATGATCCGGAATCATCATCCAAACTGTCGGATGATACACGTGCCATGATCAAGGATTACCAGTCTGAGCATTACGATGAACTGATCGCTATCTATAAAGACGAAGGCGAAAGCGCGATGTACAAAAAGATTTACAACGATCTGATTCCCATCGTCATCGGAAAGATGCAGGAGGAGCTTGAGAGCAGCGCGCCTTCCGATGAAAAGACCATACTGTCCCTTGAAAAAATTGATAAAAAATGGCTTGTCACAAATCTGGAAGAAAACAGGCCTCAGTCTGCGAGCGCGGAGACTACGCAGGAGGCGGCTGCCGCTGCCACCACTTCCGCGGCAACAGAAACCGCAGCAGATTCTTCCACAGAAGAAGCTGCGGAGGATACTGCTTCCGGTGAGGACGCGGAAGACGGCGATTCTTCCGGGGAGAGTACGGAAGAAGGAGCAACGGAAGGCACGACAGAAGGCGCAGACGAAGCAGTGACAGATGGAGCGACGGAAGGTGCAGCTGAAGGCGCGTCAGAAGGCGCAGCAGAAGGCGCGTCTGAAGGCACGACAGAAGGGGAGACCGGCAACTGATGGCGATTCCGCTTAAACTTCAGGTGTTCGAAGGACCCATGGACCTTCTGATGCACCTCATTGAAAAGAACAAGATCGATATTTATGATATTCCCATTGTGACGATCACAGATCAGTATCTGGACTATGTACATCAGATGGAACACGATGACATGAATGTCACAAGTGAATTCCTGGTCATGGCTGCGACACTTCTCGATATCAAGAGCCGCATGCTTCTTCCCCGGGAGGAGAACGAGGAAGGCGAAGAAGAGGACCCCAGAGACGAACTCGTCAGACGCCTTCTCGAATATAAGATGTACAAGTATATGTCGGAGGAACTCAAAGAGAAGAACCGGCATGCAGGGCTTAGTTATTTCAAACCACAGGATCTTCCGGAGGAGGTGCGCAGCTACGTACCTCCTCTGAATTATGAAGAGCTGATCGGCGACCGCACCGTGCAGAGCCTTGAAACGGTGTTCAAAGAGGTCCTTAAGCGCAAGAAGAGCCGCGTCGACCCCATTCGAAGCGGCTTTGGCAAAATACAGAGAGAAGAGATCAGTGTCGCGGACAAGGAGCTCTATATCCGCGCCTATCTGACCGGTCATCCTCACGCCGATTTCAGGGAAATGCTCGAACTGGAAAACAGCAAGGAAGAGATCATCGTGACCTTTCTTGTGATATTGGAGCTGATGAAATATCAGAAGATCCGCATCACGCAGGAGGAGCCCTTCGGCAGGATCCTGATCGACCTGATCGATCCGGAGGAGCAGCAGGCGGAGCCGGAGGCCAAAACGACGCCGGAGGCAGAGCCGGAAGCGGAGATGATGCCGGAGGCGGAGCCTGAGCCGGAAATGACGCTTGAGGCCGAGCCGGAGCCCGAGACGCCCGAGGAGCCCAAACCTCCCGTCAAGAGACATCTGGTTTATCGCTCCGGGCAGCACAGGCTGGGCGGAGGACGCTATGTATACCGCTATACCGTGGGAAGAAAACGCATATTCTTTTACCACAAAATGCGGGGAAACCGGATCTGGAAAAGAAATCGGAAACGGAACAAAGGGAAACATGTATAAGAGAACGATCTCGCAGTTTGATGAAAAGAGATATAAGGACGAACTGGAAGCCCTTCGCGAGAAGATGACCGACATCCTTGTGGAAATGGAGCAGCGCCACAGCATGGACCCGGGAAAAGCATTTTCACAGTGGTGGGAGGAAGAGGGTGCTATGAGGCGCTATTTTGACCTCAAAGGACAGGCGGAGAAGATTGAACAGATTCTCGCCTGCTCGGTCGTAGAGGCCGAAGAACATCCCAAAATGAGGGGGAAAGACCTGGGGATGCGCCGCGGCTATGGCGCTTTTGAGGACGACGAATGAATCACGCAGGTACTGACAGAAACAGGCCCAGGACTTATATTGCCATCGACCTGAAATCTTTCTATGCGTCGGTGGAGTGCAATGAGCGCGGACTCAATCCGCTGACGGCCAATCTGGTCGTCGCGGACCGGAGCCGGACGGAGAAGACAATCTGTCTGGCCGTCTCTCCGTCCCTCAAAGCGATCGGAATCCCGGGCCGGGCAAGGCTTTTCGAGGTCGTGGAGAAGGTGAAGCTCTATAACGCGCAGCGCCTTACAAGGCTCAGAAAGCTCGGGCTGAGTGAGTTTACCGGGCGATCAAGCGACAGTACCGAGCTCGCCGAGCATCCGGAGCTGGAGCTGGACTATATCGCCGCGCGGCCGCGCATGTCCTACTACATGAATTACAGCGCCAGGATCTACAATATCTACCTTCACTACATCGCGCCCGAGGACATCCACGTCTATTCGATCGACGAGGTCTTCATGGACGTGACGGAGTACCTGGAAACCTACGGGATGACCGCGCGCCAGCTGGCGCAGACCATGATCCGGGACGTTTTGAGGGAGACAAGGATCACGGCTACCGCCGGGATCGGCAGCAATCTCTACCTCGCCAAAATAGCGATGGATATCGTCGCCAAGCACATCGAAGCGGATGAAGACGGCGTTCGGATCGCGGAGCTCGATGAGAGGTCCTACAGGGAGAAACTGTGGAGCCACAAGCCCATCACGGATTTCTGGAGAGTCGGGCGCGGATATGCGAATAAGCTCAGGAAGATAGGAATCCTGACGATGGGCGACGTCGCCCGGTGTTCGATCGAGAATGAAGAGGTTCTCTACAAGCTTTTCGGCGTCAACGCGGAGCTTCTGATCGACCACGCGTGGGGGTGGGAGCCCTGTACGATCGCGCAGATCAAGGCCTACCGGCCGGCGGAGAACAGCATCGGAGAAGGGCAGGTCCTTCACTGCGCCTACAGCGTCGCCAAGGGGAAGCTGGTCATGAAGGAGATGATGGACAAGCTGAGCCTCAAACTCATGGACAGGCATCTCGTGACGGACCACATCGTTCTGACTGTCGGCTATGACATGGAGAGCCTGGAGATCCCGGAGATCCGGGAGAACTACAGAGGGGAGATCGTGAGGGACTGGTACGGGCGCATGGTGCCCAAACACGCGCATGGCTCGGTCACATTGGACAGGCCCACCTCCCTGGCGAGTGTCATCCTGCAGGAGGCGGAAAAGCTCTACGACCGGATCGTGAACCCCATTCTTTTGATCCGAAGGATTACGGTGGCGGCCGCGAGAGTGATCCCGGAAGAGGAGGCCGAAAGCGCTGGCGCGTCCTATGAGCAGCTGGATCTCTTCACGGACTACGAAGCGCTTGAGAGAGAGCGGGCAGCCAGGAGAGAGCAGGAGGAAAAAGACAAGAGAGTACAAAAAGCGGTTCTGGAGATCCGAAAGCGCTTTGGCAGTAATGCCATTGTCAGAGGGATGAACCTGGAGGAAGGCGCTACGGCGATTGAGAGAAACAGTCAGATCGGAGGGCACAAGGCTTGAAGGAATACGGCAAGGGCACAAGTGGAAATCCTGACGATTACAGCGATATCATAGACCTTCCGCATCACACCTCCGCCAGACATCCGCGCATGGACGGCGCGATGAGGGCGGCGCAGTTCGCGCCGTTTGCGGCGTTGACGGGATATGACGAGGTGATCGAGGAGACAGCGCTTCGCAGGCTGGCCGAGGTCATGGCAAGGGACCGGATGAAGGAATGATATGTATCAAATCACACAAATAGAGAATCTGGGGGATCCGAGGCTGGAAGTGTACACAGAACTGTCGGAATCGCAGCTCTACCACTGCAGAGAGCCTCATGAAGGCCTGTTTATAGCAGAGAGCCCTAAAGTCATCGAACGCGCCTTAAATGCCGGCTATGAGCCTGTTTCGCTGCTCCTGGACGAGTGTCGGGCGGAAGGAGAGGCGCGCACTGTTTTGACAAGGCTGCAGGAAGAGCAGGGAGATCCGATCCCCGTCTTCACGTCGCAGGAGTCGGAACTGAGAAAACTGACGGGATTTCCGCTCACGAGAGGCTGCCTGTGCGCGATGCGGCGAAAGCCCCTGCCTTCGGTGGAGGAAACGGTCCGGGGCGCATCGAGGATATGTGTACTGGAAGAAGTAGTCAATCCCACCAATGTGGGAGCGATTTTCCGGTCTGCGGCGGCCCTGGGCATGGACGCGGTTCTTCTGACGCACGGGTGCAGCGATCCGCTGTACAGACGGGCAGTGCGGGTCAGCATGGGGACGGTCTTCCAGATTCCCTGGACATTTATCGGAGACCGAAAGAATCCGGGCTGGCCTCATCCCGGACTCGAAACACTGAGGGAGCTTGGGTTTAAGACGGCCGCCATGGCGCTGAGAAGCGACTCGGTTTCCATTACGGATCCGGCGCTGAATGCGGAGAGCAGGCTGGCGGTCATCCTGGGGACGGAGGGAGACGGACTTGCGGCGCAGACGATCGCGGACTGCGACTACACGGTCATGATCCCGATGTTCCACGGCGTAGATTCACTGAATGTGGCAGCTGCGAGCGCGGTGGCGTTCTGGCAGCTGGGGCACAGATGAGAGGAAGAGGCGGGAACGGAAATTTACAGGCGGCAGGTCAGTCCGCTTTGCGGGCTTTGTTCATGCACACGTGTGCGGAAAAGGAGGAGAGTTAATGAGTAATTTCAAGACCGATCAGATTACCGTAAACACACAGAACAGCATTCGCATTGAGAGCGCGGAGGGGACCGTGATCTACCTGGATCCGCTGGAAATCGGGGGAAACCCGAAGGACGCCGACCTGATCCTGGTCACGCATTCCCACTATGACCATTTTTCTCCGGCGGACATCGCCAAAATACGGAAAAGCTCTACGAAACTGGTCGTCCCTTCGAGCATGAAAGGCGATATGGAGAAGAACGGGTTCGCCCTTCAGGACTATCTCTGCATGGAAGAGGGAGATATGATCAGCGCGGCGGGAATCTATATCAAAGCGGTTCCTGCCTACAACAAGCTCAAGCCTTTTCATCCCAGGAGGAACGGATGGATCGGCTACGTCCTGACCGTGGACGGAGCAAAGATCTATGTGGCCGGTGATACGGACGCGCTCAAAGAAAACGCGTCTATTGACTGCGATATCGCCATGGTGCCGATCGGCGGCACTTATACCATGAATCCCAAGGAGGCGGCGTCGTTTATTAATGCTCTTAAGCCGGCCATCGTGATTCCGACTCACTATGGGACTATTGTAGGGAAACCTGCGGACGCGGATGAATTCGCGGGCCGCGTTGATCCGGCGATCGAAGTGGTCAGGAAGCTGAGTTTCTAAGCAGCTGCAATATTTATTGATTTATACCATACTGAAAGGGGCATGACGCACACGCTCAGGTTGATCCCTGCCACGACTCAAAAACAGCCTGACGGCTGTTTTTTTGATGAACGGAAAAACCGGGCCCATCCATCCCTGTCCATAAAAAAGGGCCGTCGCCCTAAGAATAATTCTTAGGGCGGCAGCCTCTTTTGAGTTTACATATTTGTTTTGCTTCGAAACCTGACGGATCAGCCGAGCAGCTCGATGAAGTCATCACCGACCTTGACATCGCCGGTCTTAAGAGGACGAAGAGTAGCGTAGTCCTCCCAGTTTGTGATGATGCAAGGAGTGGTTACCTTGTAGCCGGCTTCCTTGATGGCAGGGATATCGAACACGATGAGGGTCTGGCCCTTCTTGACCTGGTCGCCGTCCTTGACGAAGACTTCGAAGTTCTTGCCTTCGAGCTTAACAGTATCGATACCGATATGCATCAGGATCTCTGCGCCGTCGGTCGTGGTCATTGCCACAGCGTGCTTGGTATCAAATACCATTGTGATCTCGCCGTCTGCGGGAGCAACAAGCTCACCTACGGTGGGTTCGATCGCGACGCCGTCGCCGAGCATGCGGCCTGCAAATGCCTCATCCTCAACTTCGTTCATCAGGAGCATCTTACCGGTCAGGCAGGCACCGAGAACTTCGTCCTTCATCTTGGGAGCGGCAGGAGCGGCGGCTGCGGGTGCAGCTGCTGCAGGCGCTTCATCCTGGACTGCGGACAGCGGAATCGTGCCGTTGCGGAGCTTCTCGACGAGCTCTTCGAAGTTGGACTTGACGATGGTTACGGAAGGTCCGTAGATGACCTGGATGCCGTTGCCCTTTACAACAACGCCGGAAGCACCGGTGGACTTGAGCAGAGGCTGGTCAACCTTGGAAGCATCATTGAGGGTAAGACGAAGTCTTGTAGCGCAGCAGTCAATATCGCCGGTCAGGTTGTCGAGGCCGCCGATGCCCTTGAGGATCGCCGCAGACTTGGGATCTACGTCTGCCACTGCAGCTTTGCCGCCTGCAACGCCTACGCCGGTCGCCTTGCGATACTCTTCCTTGGTGATCATCTTGACTTCTTCGTCGTCCGCTTCACGTCCGGGAGTCTTCAGATCCTTCTTGAGGATGAAGGTACGGAATACGATGAAGTACAGTACGAAGTAGCCTATGATCAGCGGAATGACGCGAATCCAGTGGGTCTTCTCATTGCCGGGAAGAATACCGTACAGGATCAGGTCGATCAGACCGTCGGAGAATGTTGTACCGATCAGGACATCAAAGAGGTCGCAGAGCAGGAATGCAAGACCTGCAAATCCTACGTGGATCGCGAACAGCATGGGAGCCAGGAACAGGAAAGTGAACTCGATAGGCTCTGTAACACCGGTAAGGAAAGAGGTAAGAGCTACGGAGAACAGCAGGGAGCCTGCCTCTTTCTTCTTCTCGGGTCTTGCGCAGGAGTACATGGCAAGAGCCGCACCGGGAAGTCCGCCCATCATGAAGGGATACTTACCGGCAAGGAATTTCGCGGATTCATCGAATACCTTGGTGTTGGGGTCAGCCAGCATTCTGAAGAAGATATTCTGGGCACCCTGTACCACTTCGCCGTTAATCGTAACGGATCCGCCGACACCGGTCTGCCAGAAAGGCATGTAGAAGATGTGGTGCAGACCGAAGGGGATCAGCGCACGCTCGATGCAGCCGTAGATGAAGGTTCCGAAGAGACCTGCCGCATTTACGAGATCGCCCAGCGCATAGATGCCGGTCTGGATCGCAGGCCAGATGAAGTAGCAGATGAAGCCTGTGACAATACCGAACACCATGCACATGATCGGTACGAAACGTGTGCCGGAGAAGAATGCCAGGGACTGGGGCAGAACCTGTTTGTAGAATTTATTGCAGGTAAGAGCTGCCAGAAGACCGGCAAGGATACCGCCGAACACGCCCATCTGCAGGGTCTGGATACCCAGCGTGGTAGCGATCGCACCTTCCTTGACGTTGGGACCGATGCTGCCGTCCGCCAGGATGGAGCCGTCGATCTGAAGCAGCACGTTCATGGTCGTGAGCATGATCAGATAGTAGATAGCTGAGGAAAGAACGGCGACGCCCTTTTCCTTCTTGGCCATGCCCAGTGCAACTGCCAGTGCGAAGATCAGAGCCAGATTGCCGAACACGGCATTGCCCGCGCCGTTGAGCAGCTGGAAGAACATGTAAAGAATGCTTCCTTCGTGCAGAACGGCGGAAAGGCCGTATGTTTCGATTGTCGTAGCGTTGGTGAATGAACTTCCGATACCGAGCAGGATACCTGCGGGCGGGAGTACAGCGATCGGCAGAAACAGCGATTTACCGATCTGCTGGGCGACTGCAAACGCCTGTGAGCCGCCGTTGCCTTTGTTTTTTGCCATAATTTTTCCCTCTCTTGTAATTATGAACATAGATTATCGGTTACTCTATATAGCATACGCTATGAAAACGATTTCAATACATACATTATTCAGCTTTATTATCAAAAAATTTATAATCACAAAAGAAAAATGTGTGCAATATGGCAGAACATGGTAAAATATACTATATCGTATTTCTGACAGGTGCAAGCAGCGGGAGCTGGCGGCCGGGAAAAAAGGAAACGTTTTCGGTCAAAGGGGGGAGATCAATGGAAGATATTATTATTCTTGTCGATGAGAACGGAGAGGAGCAGGAATACGAACTGCTCGATACCATCGAATATGAGGGGGACCGGTATGTCGTGCTGATCCGGGAAGAGGAAGACTCCGTTGTTATTCTGAAAGTGGAGTCGGAGGAGGACGAGGAACTGTCGCTGGTTTCCTGCGATGATGACGTGATCGAAGAGGTCTATCACATCTTTAAAGATAAGAACACGGAAAACTTTGATTTTGACGATTGAACTTAAGGGGGCTGATCTCCCGCCTCATCAGGCGGTGAGTCTGTAAAAAACAGAGCCGCACGTGATGCGGCCGCCCGCGTATCGGGTCCCGAACATAAAAAGCAGCGCGATTCCTGCAAAGGAAACGCGCTGTTTTTTTGTAGGCTTTTGTATATTCTCGCGCCGCTCAGACGCAGTTCCTGTCTCCCCAATGGATGACGGCCAGCATCCCGGGGCCCGTATGGGCGCCGATCACCGGGCTCAGACCGCAGATCTGTACATTCGCTTCGGGATTGATGGAAAGAACGCGGTCCCGGACGGCTTCCGCTTCCGAAATGTTGTCGGCGTGCGCGACGATCACATCATTGGAAAGTTCTTTGTCGACAGCGTTCTTATAGCAATCCGTAAGGAACAGAGACGCTTTCGATAGCCCTCTCTTTTTTGCAATGCTGATCAGTGTTCCGTCATCGGCAATCTTGAGGATCGGTTTGATGTTGAGTACGGTGCCGGCAACGGCCGTGGCGGCGGAAATGCGCCCGCCGCGCCTTAAATATTTGAGATCGTCCACCAGGAACCAGTGGCAGACTTTTCCGGCTGCGCCGCGAAGTGCCTGCGCATTGTCGGAGAGGGAAACTCCGCCCTGCCGGGCGCGGACAGCCATCATGAGGAGAAGCCCCATACCGCCGGTGGCGGCAAGAGAGTCGACAACTTCGATTTTAAGGCCTTCGAACTGCTCCTCGATCTCTTCGGCAGCCGTCAGGGCAGAGGCGTAGGTGCTGCTGAGTCCGCTCGAAAGGGAGAGGTAGAGAATATCGCGGCCGAGGGAAGCTTCCCGCTGAAAAACCTGCTGATAGAAGTAAGGCGTGATCTGGCTCGTGTGCGTCATCTCGCCGGCCCGCATGGAATTGTAGAAATCCTGAAGCTCCCGATCGGACAGACGGTTTTCCATCAGGCGTTCGGTCTCTCCCAGTACATACTTCATGGGGATGATGACCACATTGTTATCTTCGATATATTTCTGATCAATATCTACCGAGGCGTCAATGCATATCACATAATCTTTCATAGGCAGTCTCTCCAGTCTGTGGTTAAAACAAGCAGTAAGTAAAAAATACTGACATTTAAGCAACAATTGTGTATTATTATACAAGTGCACCTATAATCCGAACAACAATAAAAAGCCTGAGTTTGTAGAAGAAACAACATACGCATAAAAATTTGTATCATAATACACAAATTTGCGGGAACTGAGAATTATAATAACAGCATATCCGATACGGTCGGGAAAGAGGAACGCAGCGTGGATAAAAGAGTGATGAAGACACGAAAGGCCATTCACGGCGCAATGACAATGCTCCTTTCAAAAAAGCCGATTGAAGAGATCACGGTCACGGAGCTGTCGGAAGCGGCGGAGATCAACAGAAAGACCTTTTACAATTATTACAGCAACGTATATATGGTGGCGGAAGAGATGGAAGACGAGATCGTTGAGAGGTTTGAAGAAACGCTCAGAAAGATCGATTTCGACACTCTTTTGAAAGATCCGGTGACGACCTTCAACACGCTGGCGCAGCTGATCACTTCCGATCTGGACTTCTATGAGAATATTCTCACTAACAGAAACCAGATCTCTTTTTTGCAGAAGATCATCACATCCCTCAAGCAGCGGATCAAGGCCCTGTATTTAAATCCCGATTCTCCGCAGAGCGAGCTGCAGGATTACATGCTTGAATATATCGTATCGGGACTTGTATCCGTATATCAGAAGTGGTTTACGAGCGGGAGGAAGACGGACATTGGGACGCTGTCCAGATACATCAGCATGCTTGCCGTGTGCGGCGTCAGAGAAGTGCTCGGATCGGAGCAGGAGAAAAGCTGAAGACCGGATCTTTTTCAGAAATGATGATTAATCATTGGAAGTCTGCTATAATACTGACAGAAGGCAGAAACGACCCGGATGCGGCAGCATCCGGTCCCATGTAAGAAAAAATGGGGGACAGCACTATGAAAGAACAGATCATCATAACGATTGGAAGAGAGTCGGGAAGCGGCGGACATGCGATCGCCAAGAGAGTCGCGGATGCGATGGGCATCGCCTGCTATGATAAGAAGAGACTTGTCGAAGGCACCGCGAAGCTCAGCGGCATGAACAGAAATTATATAAAGAAATTGGACGAAAAGCCGGCGGGATTTCCTTTTGCGGGAAGGATCGGCGGATTCGAGGAATCGCCCGAGAGCAATGTGGCGAGGAAAACGTTTGAGTATATCAGACAGATCGCGGACAGCGGAGAGAGCTGTGTGATCGTCGGGCGCTGTGCGGATTCCGTACTTAAGGGAAATCCCAATCTGATCCGCGTTTTTGTAGTCGGCGACGCGGAGGAGAAGAACAGGAGGCTGGCGGGTATCCAGCAGACCACGCTCGAGGAAGCCGACCAGGAGCGCAGGGAAACGGATAAGTTCCGCCGCACTTACCACAACTTTTACAGTGAAACAAAGTGGGGCGATTCCAGAGCTTATGACCTGATTGTCAATTCAAGCCGTCTTGGTATTGCAGGAACGGCTGAATATATTAAGAAGTTTGCAGAGGCATACAAGGAGGTTTAATTACATGAAAAAATGCGGCAGATGTGGAGCTGCGAATGCGGACGGAAGCAAGTTTTGTGTCGAGTGCGGATTACCTTTTACCGCACCGCAGCCGGAAGGCGCAATGCAGAATCAGAATAACGGCGCGCTTCCGAGAGGCGGCGCTTACCCCTACGATCCCAATTCCGACGGACGCGGCAGGAACGGAGGCGGCTACCAGAACGGAGGCGGCTACCAGAACGGCGGCGGTTATCAGAACGGCGGCGGTTACCGGAACGGCGGCGGCTATCAGAACGCCGGCGGCTATCGGAACGGCGCTCCCAACGGCGGTGAGAACGGCGGCCCGGAGATTATCTACACAAATATCCAGCCCAGAAGCATTCCGATCGCGATCATCCTGTCGATCGTAACCTGCGGTATTTATGTCATTTACTGGATCTACACGCTTAACAACGAGATCAACGAACTGGCGCAGGATCCCATGGCGACGGGCGGCGGAATGGTCATCCTTCTGAATATCGTAACCTGCGGCATTTACTCATGGTACTGGTATTACAAGATGGGAGAGAAATGTGATTATATCTCTCAGAAGAACGGTTCGAGCAATGTGCTCTTTCTCATTCTCGGACTCTTCGGACTGGGACTGATCGCTCTCTGCCTGATGCAGGATACAATCAATAAAGCCCTTCAGTGAGTATGATTTCGGAGAATAATATTTCGAGTACAAACAGAGAATACAAGAACGGATACAGCGGCAGGAAACTCAGTTTCCTGCTGCTTATTTTGCTTGCGGGCATCGCGTATCTTATCTGGATCCGGGCAGGGGGGATATCGGTGCCTTGCTTTTTTCACGAAGCTACCGGTCTTGACTGCCCGGGCTGCGGCATCACCAGAATGATCAGAGCGATCTGCGAAGCGGACTTTAAGGCGGCACTGCATGCGAACGCTTTTTTGTTTATCACGCTCCCTTATCTGCTGTTCCTGCTTCTGTACTATGCGTATAAATGGGCCAGAAATGAAAAGACGGGCGCAAAATTTGAGGCCGCCGCAATTGTATACTGCGTCGGCCTTGTCATATTCGGTATTGTGAGAAACCTGATCTGATTATTGCTCTTTGGCGCGGCGCGCCTTCAGGCGCCTCTCTACCGCCGAAAAGAGCGCGGGATAGACAAAGATAATGTAAAAACTCATCAGGGCATAGACGACTACATGTCCCCCCGCAGGGCCGATCAGGGCATAAATGGCATTCTTGACCCCCCGCAGGAACAGGGCGATAACGGGAATGCCCAGTGCTATGCGAAGGATCCTCTGCAGAACGGTGCCGTCCGTCTCAAACTTTACATAGTGCACTTCGAGGTAAGTGCCTGTCAGGATGCCGATACAGGCGCCTGCGATCATGTATCCGTCATTCTTCATCTTGGCGGGATCGACGATGGGCACGCCGTTCACATAGTCCATCGGATAGGATTTCAGGGCAAAATAGAGAATGCACAGCACGGAGGCGGCGCAGCCGACCAGGATGAATTTCGTCAGAAAGGACGGATCCCTGTCAATCCCTTCGAAGAGACGGGTATTGAAGTACACAAGGACGGCTGAGATCGCGATCGCGAACAGAACGTCCTGAGGTGTGTGGACGCCCAGAAAGTTTCTGGAAAATGCCGTCAGGAGGATTGCCGCGACACAAAACGCGGTCAGTCCTTTTTTTTCTTTTCCGTATCGGGCCGCGATGGAACCGTAAAACGAGGCCGCGGTCTGGGTATGGCCGCTTGGGAAGGAATAACCGGTAGCGCTCTCTATGGCACCCGGGTACGGCTGCAGCTGCGGATACAGGATCCATGGCCTGTAGACGCAGACGGTCAGTTTGATCAGGTTGTTAAAAAACAGGCTGCTGATACAGTTGGAGACGAGCCAGTATCCGAGCTGCCTGTTGATTCCCCAGTAGGTCACGACGCATATGACAAGGCACCCGACCATCGCCATATGGGAAACGGACATCATCAGTGTTGTAAGCCAGCTGCCGGCAGAGTTTCTGAGCTGCTGGAGTAAAAGCAGGTATTGTAAGTCCATAGTCAATTCTTCCATTTATGCATTGATGATAAGTACAAGGGGACAAGGCCCGCAGAGCGAGCCGCTGCACCGCGTGCGGGCTGCCCTTTAGAAGGCGCCTTTCTTTTCGCGCGCGTGTGCATCATAAACTTCAGCGGGGGACATCCCCTCTGAGTTATATATCACAGATGAGGCCGGCAAACAAGTTGCCGGCCTCATTGTTTTACTTATTGATCGGCGGAGCGGCCTGCGCGGCCGCGCTGCGTACAAAAGGAATAGTGCGATCAGAACTGGGTGAATGCGGGCGTATCGGCCGGTGCGTTCAGCAGAGCCTCAAGCTCGTCGTCGAGCTTAAGCAGTGTGATGGAGAAGCCGGCCATCTCGAGAGAGGTCATGAAGTTGCCCACAAGGGTCTTTGCAACTTTGATGCCCTTGTCCGCGAGAACCTTGGATACTTCCAGATTGGCGATGTAGAGCTCGCTCAGAGGAGTAGCGCCCATGCCGTTGACCATGACAGCTACCTTGTCGCCTGCGCCGTAGATGCCTTCCGCGAGGATCTTGTCGAGCAGCTGGTCTACGGTTGCGTTTGCGGAGCTGATCTTCTCCTTGTGCGTTCCGGGCTCGCCGTGGATGCCGATGCCGATCTCGACTTCGTCATCAGCCAGCTCGAAGCCGGGCTTTCCGACGGCGGGAACGGTGCAGGGCTCGATGCCCATGCCCATGGAGCGGACGTTCGCGATGACCTTCTCCGCTACGGCCTTGACTTCCTGAAGGCTCGCGCCTTCTTCAGCCTTGGCGCCCGCGATCTTGTGAACAAAGATCGTGCCGGCGATGCCTCTGCGGCCGGTTGTCCATGTGCTGTTCTCGACGGCGACGTCGTCGGCGACGATGACTTTCTCGACCTCGATGTCTTCATCGGCAGCCATGTCGGCAGCCATCTCGAAGTTCATGACATCGCCCGTGTAGTTCTTGATGATCAGGAGAGCGCCCTTGCCGCACTCTGTTGCCTTGATGGCCTCGTAGACCTGGTCGGGAGTGGGAGAGGTGAATACCGCGCCTGCCACCGCGCCGTCCAGCATTCCTTTTCCGACATATCCGCCGTGAGCGGGCTCGTGTCCGGAGCCGCCGCCGGAGATCAGAACGACCTTGTCAGTCTTCTTGGCGCCGGTGCGGATCATGACGTCCGTGCCCTCGACGCGCTCAACATATTCGGGATGTGCCGCTGCCATGCCGCGGAGCATCTCGTCAACTACATTGTCAACCCCATTGATAAGTTTCTTCATTTGGATACCTCCTGTGAAAATAGTGTTTGGTTTCCGCATTTATGCCGTCAGTATCAATTCCCCACAATTGAATACTGCAAATGCACTGTTTTGACCCCTTTACGACACTGTCGCGAGAGAGCGGATGTCAGCTGAGCTTGGAAGCCGTCCTCGCTTCCTCGGCCGCCTCGATCACTTCGTCGAGAGAAGCGCCTGACGTAGATGTGACGGCCGCGCTGACCGCGCCCTCAAGTATTGGGGCGTCGGCGATGCGCACGACTATGTCTTCGTCCAGCATCTCGATGGCCATCTCGGCGCTCATGATTCCGCTTCCCAGATCGGCAAGTACGGCGACGCCGTCACCGGTGTCCGCACTCTCGATCGCCTCCTGGATCTTGAAAGCGTCAGTTCCGATAGAACCGTCTTCGAGCCCGCCGGCGGGAATGATGTGATCGTTCTCAGAGGCCATCTGCATGACAAGGTCATAAATCCCTTCCGCGACCTTCGCGCTGTGTGATACGATAACAATTCCTACCATGATCCGAAACCCTCACTCAAATACTCTTTACGAAATCACGGATGCACTCCAGCGTATAAGTGGCGGAAGTGGCACCGGGATCCTGATGACCGATACTGCGGTCGCCCAGATAGCTGGCGCGTCCCTTGGTGGCGATGATCGTCTTGGTGAATTCCACGCCTTCCTCCGCCGCCTTGCACATGGCGTCGAGCGCGTCGCCTGCGGGAGCGCCGCCGTCCAAGGCAGCCGTGTAGGCTTCGTAAGCGGGGATGATGGCGTCGAGCATGGTCTTCTCGCCCTTGACGGCCTTGCCGCGCTTCTGGATGCCCGCGATCACCGCTTCAAAGACTGCCTTCCCGTCCTCAGGAGAGAGGGAAGTCTTGCCGGCAAGGACCTTTCCTGCCTGCATGTAAGCGGTGCCGTAAAGAGGGCCGGATGCGCCGCCGACCTTGGAGAGGAGCGTCATGCCTGTCTTCTTGAGAACTTCGCCGATATTGTCGCTGTCCTTGGGAAGAACTGCCAGCACTTCCGTAAAACCTCTGGCCATGTTGATCCCGTGGTCCGCATCGCCGATCTCGCGGTCGAGCTCGGTAAGGAATTCCTTCTGCTCAATGATGCGGTTGCCGATTGTTTCGATACACTGATAAATCTTTGATGCCATAAACTGTTACCTCCCGATACATTATAGGAGCCGCATTTGCGGCCGGAAAACACTGCAGGATCCACCCCAATGAATCCAACGGTATTTCATACAAATTATAGCACTATTCACAAATAAGTTGAATACTGTCAGTTTTTTTTGCGACATATTTTTGCGGTGCGGCGGCCCATGTTGACCTCGCGGATACTTGCATGTCGATCCTCATTCGGGTTATAATGCATGCGTGCCGACCGATCAGGAGACTTATATGAAACACTATTTGATCGACAGCGAAAATGTCGGAGATTTCTGGATTCCGCTGCTGGATCTTCCGGCGGACATGGCGAAGCTGATCGTCTTTTATACGAAGAACAGCCCCCATATGAGCTATGACAGTCTCATCAAGCTCAAGGAATCAGACAGAAAAGTCACTTTTATTAAATGCTATGAGGGAACAAATGCCCTTGATTTCCAGCTCTGTACGGAACTGGGCTTTCTCATTGCAAATAATCCGGGTGACGAATTCATCATCGTGACCAATGATACGGGATACGACGCGGCGGTGAAGTATTGGAGACGAAAAGAGTATTCCGTAAAGAGGATTGCCGGTAAGGACAGCCGGACCGGCAGCCGCAGAAGAGGGACACCTGCCAGAGCGGATGTCGCGGCGGAAGTGAGCGCGATCCTTCACAAATTAATGAAGATGTCCGGAGCAGACGCGGCCGGCGCAGAGGTGTATACCGAAGAGGAAACGCTGCCTCACGGCGCGGAAGAATCCGCAGAGTATACACATGAGCAGCCGGAGCCCGATTACGAAGATGACGACGATCTCGCCGATGAGTCGGGAGAAGACGAGGAAGAGGCTTCCTCTGATGAGGACTTCGCTTCCGATGATGATCTCGATGACTCCGAAGACGCTGATACCGACGACGATTCCGACGATGATGAGTCTGACGACGACGATTCCGATGATGAGTCTGACGACGATGACGATTCCGAAGACGATGAGTCCGATGATGACGATTCCGACGATGATGAGTCTGACGACGATGACGATTCCGACGATGATGAGTCTGACGACGATGACGATTCCGACGATGATGAGTCTGACGACGATGATTCCGATGACGACTCCGAAGATGATGATTCCGATGAGAGTTCCGCGGATCATGAGGAAGAGGAAGCGGAACCGGAAAGCGAATCCGGGGATCATGAGCCTGACGCTGCTTACGGGAAGATCGAAGGCGCAGAAGCCGGCGAAGAGCCCGAAGAAGAAGAGGACCGGGAAGCTGAGAGCGAGCCTGATAAAAAAGCTTCGGACAGACTGACGGATGAGTCCGGTGAGAAAGCCGCAGGATCAAAGAGACAGGCGCGGGAGAAGGAAGAAGAGCAGGCTTCTGAGGAAAAACACATCACCGAAGAGAGTGAAGAGTTTGTCCCCGATCCGGAAGAGATCACCGCGATCGTCAACTGCATCGGCATGGACAACCTCGCCGAACTGCACAATCAGCTGATCCAGTTCTACGGGGATAACGGCAAGGACGTCTATCTGTCTCTCAAATCCGGCGCACTGAGTATCGAAAAGAAGGACTGGGACAGGGAAGAAAAATTCCTTTACTACTGCGCCCTGATCTTCAGACACAGCGATGAGCCCGCAGAGGCGCTCACCGAGGAGAATATCAGCGAATTCGCCGCTTTCCTTCTCGGTGCCGAGAACAAGAGAAAGAATCTCAATTCGCTGCGCTACGCGCTGCTCAAGCATTATGGCAAGGAAAAAGGCCGCAGGTATTATTTTATGCTCAAGCCTTATGTAAAAGCACTTAACCAGATGTAAAAAAGAAAATCGGCCGGCAGTATGAGCCGCGGAGCAGACAAGCTGCTCCGCGGCTTTCGCTATGTGCGGCGGCCTGCCGGACTGCGGCCCGGAACCGCGCATGCGCGTTTTTCTGGATTCCGGAGCGATAAGAGCGTATAATACAGGTGGGATTTTACCCATCTCTATGGGAGATGTGTGAAATCCCCCACTGCATTATTCTATGCACACGCGTGCGGAAAGGAAAATGCTGCCATTCGGGCAGCCCGCACGCGGCGCGGCGGCTCGCTCAGCGAGCCTTGAATACAGGTGGGATTTTACGCATCTCTATGGGAGATGGGTGAAATCCCCCACTGCATTATTCTATGCACACGCGTGCGGAAAGGAAAATGCTGCCATTCGGGCAGCCCGCACGCGGCGCGGCGGCTCGCTCAGCGAGCCTTGAATACAGGTGGGATTTTACGCATATCT
>JAFUFL010000065.1 GCA_017469935.1 Lachnospiraceae bacterium | reverse complement strand
GTACATCTCATAGCTGCTGCCTGTGGTAGCCGGGTCCGCGCTGCCGTTCATAGCGATCCAGAGGAATGCGCCGAGTCCGGTCAGGATCCCACAGATCGTGAAAGCGGAGATCTTCATCATACTTACATTGATGCCGCTCATCTTGGCCGCCTTGAAGTTGGAGCCGATGGCGTAGATCTTCTTGCCGTACTTGGTCCAGCCGGACAGATAGACGAACAGGGCCGTCATGACCAGCATGACGATACCGACCGTAGGAATTGTGGCGATCTTGCCGTTGCCGAATCCGAACAGGGCCTGATAGGAAGCTTTCGCGGTGTCCATTTTGTAGACGCTGCTGCCGCCGCCGATCAGTGCGCGGTCCACGTGCTGGCAGAAATACTGGGCAAAAGAGCGATAGATCAGCATGGTCGCCAGCGTCACGATGAAGGCCGGCATCTGCACGCCGCCGACAAGGACGCCGTTCACAAATCCGCACAGCGCACCGAAGCCCAGCGCGAAGAGAAGGGTCAGCAGAATGCTTCCCGTGATATTAAATACGATTACGGAAAAACCAGCGGTGAGTGCCAGCATGGAGCCCACGGAAAGGTCGATCTCACCGGTCAGGCAGATCAGTCCCATGCCCAGTGCCACCGTTCCGATGACCGCGCTGTGGCGGAAAATATTCATCACGCCGCTCCAGGTAAGCCCCGAGCTGGTGATCGCATAAACAATAAAAATAACGATTAATACAAAGATGAAACTGTATTCTGACCATATTTTGCCGAGTTTCTTCATGACTGTGCGCCCTCCTCTCCTGCGGCCTTCTGCGTGATGCCGACACTGTAAAGCATTACATCCTGTTCGTTGATCTCTTCATGCGCGAGCTCCTTGATCATGCGTCCGTCGTAGAAGACGATGCACCGGTCCGCGACCTTCATGATCTCGGGGATCTCCAGCGTGTTGATGAGGATCGTCTTGCCCGCCTTCGCCAGTTCCAGGATCAGGCGGTAAATCTCCGCTTTCGCGCCGACGTCGATACCCTGCGTCGGATTGTCCAGGATCAGGATCTCCGCATCCGTGTTGAGCCATCTCGCGATAAAGATCTTCTGCTGATTGCCGCCGGACAGGGACGTGATCAGGTCTGTGCTGTTCTGGGCCTTGATATTCAGCATCTGTTTGTATTCGTCGTATCTCTTCTTATCTCTCTTCGTGTCCACCGGGAGCTTTGCCGCCGACAGCGTCTGCTCGGAAATCGCCATATTCTCCATGAGGGACATATCGGGCAAAACACTGTTTTCCTTCCGGTTGTTGGGGAGCATGGCGATTCCCGCCTTCATGGCGCTGTGAATGGAATTGTGGGGCACGGCCTTTCCAAAAGCCGTGACCGTTCCCGCCGTCGCCCTCGAAGAGCCGAAAACAGCCTGCAGCATCTCGCTGCTGCCGCTGCCCTGCAGTCCCGTCATGCCGACGATCTCGCCCTTCTTCACGGAGAGATTTATGTCGTGGAAGCCGTCGCCCGTAAATCCTTCCAGTTTCAGGACTTCCTCGCCGAGCGCTCTCTTCTCATAGACCTCGGCGTTGGAGTAGGTCTCGCCGACCATCATGATCGTGACCTTCTCCGGCGTCGTCTCGCTGATCTTCCCCTCGCCGATATATTCGCCGTTTCTGAAGACCGTGTAGCGGTCCGCCAGCGCGAAGATCTCCGGCATCTTGTGGGAAATGAAGATAAAGGAGGTTCCCTCCGCCTTCAGCTTTCTGAGAATGCCGAAGAGATGGTCCACTTCCTCGTTGTTGAGGGAGGTGGTGGGCTCATCGAGGATGATCAGCTTCGCTTTCAGGTGAAGCGCCTTGCAGATCTCCAGCAGCTGCTTCTGGCTGGTCTTGAGGTCCGATACCACCGCGTCGGGGTCTATCTCCACGCCCAGTCTCTCGAACAGCTCCCGCGCCTCCGCGCGCATGCGCTTCTTGTCGAGCCTGCCGAATTTGTTCGTATACTCCCGGTTCAGGAACATGTTCTCAAATACCTTCAGGTCATTAAACAGGTTCAGCTCCTGATGAACAAATGCGATTCCCAGCTTCTCGGACTGCGTGATCGTAATATGTTCCAGTTTCTGGCCGTCAAATTCGATGGTCCCGCCGTCCCTGGGCAGAACGCCGGTCAAAATATTCATCAGCGTAGACTTTCCCGCGCCGTTCTCGCCCAGAAGAGCATGAACTTCGCCGCTCTCCACCGTGAGCTGTACGCCCTTCAATACGGAGACGCCGCTGAACGACTTCCGTATGTCTCTCATTTCCAGCAGACTCATGTGCCTCTCCTTCCCCCGATTAACAAACATTCGGGCCGCGACCGGACTTCCCCGGCCGCGCCCCGTCAGATTCCGAAACGCCGGATTACTTGTCAGTCAGAATTGTCATTCCGACTGTATTTTGACAGATCAGTCCGTTCCGATCAGTTGAATGCCTCGTAGTTGTCGACGTTCTCGCTTGTGACGATCTCGCATGCGATGACGTGATCCTGCTCGACCTGCTTGCCAGCCAGATAGTCTTCCATATCCTGGATGGCTGTCTTGATCATGGAAGGGCTGTAGGTAACGCTCATGACGCCGCCCAGCTGCGCGGAGATGTCCGCATAATTTGTGCCCTTGAGGACATCGTAGAACTCGCCGAGTCCGCCGCAGCCTGTGATGACGGGCTTGTTAGCGAAGAAAGCGGTCTTTGTGGCGTCGTCGATTCCGCCGCCTGCAAGTGCTTCCAGGATGCCCATGCCCAGCTCGTCGTCTTCTGCGTAGAACCACTTGATGTCAGCGTTCGCGCTGTCGCCCATCAGGGACTCGAAGGAGGACTTGGTATCGCTTCTGCTCCAGTTCATGGCTCCGGAGTAGGTAACGGCCTTGAGGTCTTCGTCTGTCCACTTCGCGTCGTCTGCGATCTTCTGTCCGGCGTATTCCACATCGCCCTTCAGGTAATCAACGAAGCCCTGGTCTCTGAGAGCAGTAACGGAAGAGGTGTCGCCTTCGTAGACATAAACCTTGTCGCCGGGCTTCATGCCAAGACCTACAAAGTAAGCTGCCGCTGCAGCGCCGATGCCTGCGTTGTCGCCCTTGACGTTGGAAACTGCTGTGGACTCAAGACCTGCGATGATGCGGTCAAATGCCACGTAAGGGATGCCTGCGTCGACGATCTGCTGGATCGCGGACTGCACTGTGTCGTCCAGAGGCTGAACAACGATCGCGATGTTCTTCTCGCCCTTGGAGATGATGTCTTCGATGGTCGTGATCTGCTCAGCCGCGCTGGCGGATGTGATCAGCTCTGCCGTGTAAACGCCCTCTGCGTTGACTTCCTCAACCTTTGCCTTTGCAAATGTTGCGACGGAACCGGTCCAGCCGTGGTCCTCGGATGCTGTCAGAACATAGATGTGTGTCTGCTCACCGGTTGCTGCGGGAGCCTCGGCCTGTGCCTCGCCCTCCGCGGGAGCTGCTGCTTCCTGCCCTTCAGCGGGAGCCGCTTCCTCAGTCTTTTCCTCAGCAGGTGCTGCAGAGGAGCTGCTGCTTGAACCGCCGCAGGCTGCAAGGCTCAGTGCCATAACGCCTGCGAGAACTGCTGCCATAATTCTCTTTTTCATAACTACCTCCATTTTATGTAAGAAAGTGTGTCCGTTCTTTCGAACCTTTTATATTCTAACAACCTTGTATGATTTGCTCTTTTCACCCCGTTCATACAAAAGGCCGTCTGTTGCAATCTCTCATGGGACTTCCCCACAATTTGCAACAAACGGCCTTCTTTTATTGCAGCTCGCTCTGCGAGCCTTATTCGTTTACCGGTTCTCCGGCACCGTCACCATTCTGCCGATCTGTGAGGAAGCCATGGCCGCGAAAATTACCCGCATTGATTTGATCGCTTCCTCTCCCGTACACCTGCAGGGTCTGCCTGTCAGGATGCAGTCCACAAATTCATCGATGACGCCGGAATTGTAGCTTTTGCCGGTTCCGATTGTCTGGTCTGTGTTCTTGATCATCTGCTCCGTGGAGAGAAAATTCTGTCTGCCGTCATCTCCCTCCAGGATCAGACTGTATTCCCTGTCATCGTAGCAGCGAATCGCGCCTTTGGTCCCGTGAACAATGATCGAATTATACTCATGGCCATAGTCCGTCCAGCTGGCGTGCATAGTACCGGTCACACCGCTGTCTGTGCGGTAGATGCACCAGGCGTTATCCTCCACATCAATCAGATTCCCGTCCGGATAGCGCTTGTCGAGCGTTGCTGTGTGTGCGTACACCTGTGTGATCGGCTCGCCGATCAGATAATGGGCGAGGTCCGTCTTGTGGATGCCCAGATCTGCCAGCGCGCCCATGCCGGCCGCATTCTTTCTGAAAAACCACGTGTCCTCCGTGCCGGTCCAGCGCTCCGGCCCTGCATGTCCGAATTTGGTCTCAAAAGAAAGGACCTTTCCGATCGCGCCTTTCGCGATCAGGTCGTGCGCCTCTTTGTGTGCCGCCGAGAACCGCTGGTTCTGCGCGATCATAAGAAGCTTTCCGGATCTGCGTGCCTCTTCTACCATGGCGGTACACTTCTCGATCGTCACATCCATGGGCTTCTCACAGAGCACATGCTTGCCGGCACGCAGCGCCAAAATAGTGTCATGCGCATGCATCGCATTGGCTGTGCAGACGCTGACTGCATCCAGGTCCATGGCGACCATCTCTTCCACGCTGTCGCAGACAACGCCGCCATAGATCTTCCGCATCTCCTCTGCTTTGCTTCTTGTGCGGTTGTAGAGCGCTGCGATCTCGACATTTTCATTTGCCGCATACTCCGGAAGATGCCTCCTCACAGAGATGGCGCCGCATCCGATCACGCCGATCCTAAGTTTCCTGTTCTTGTCCATCTCGTTCCTCCCTATGTTCTGAATCTGAACGGTTATTTGTATTATATATGCAAAGGCCTATGCGGCGCATCATTTGTACTGTTTTTCAATTTGTTTATTGCGTTTGTTCATCCTAATTACAAAGGGCAGCCGGATCGGCTGCCCTTCAGCAAAAAAGATTCCTTCTTTATGTCGCGGCAAGCCAGACGCCATGTATCTGGCTCGCCGCCGGGGGAAATAATGTAGATAGCCTTGGATGATTACTCGGGCTTGTACTCGTCGAAATCGTAGTGGATGGTTCCGAAAGGAGTCTCCTGATCGCGGATCGCGATGGACTTGGCCATCTTCTTGATCTCATCGACGGTTACGCTGCGGCCGAGCTCGTTGGAGAGAACAACGCCTTCGGACAGCAGAGCGGTCTGCATTGCGATGTAAGGGGAGTCGATTCTGGTCTCGTCGGTCAGGATGCCGCGAAGGTAGCTGTACCACTGCAGCTGGTTGTCGTTGTACAGATCCAGCTCGGGATGGATCAGGGATTCCTGCAGGCCATAGGTATCTGTCAGAGCGCAGTCAAGCTGTGTCGTGAAGAGCTGGTTGTCTTCGTTCATGCCGTAGTAAGTCAGTCTGGGCTTCTGAAGGTCGCCGCCGCCCATGATCTGGCCGCCTTCCGGAACTGCCATAGGGCCGCCGGTCTGGTCAACGTCTGTGAACTTAAGTCCGCCCAGGGAACCTGCGATGAATGTGCATCCGATGTCTTCCATGTGGATTGCCCAGTCTTCATAGATGTCCATGCAGATGTCGCCCTTGAAGCGAGCCATACCTACGCCGAGGTCCTCAACAGGAGCGGTGCGGTTTGTGATCTTGTCAATAGCGGGATGTGTCCAATATCTGGAGCTCTGGAAGCCGTAAACGCTCTCCAGCTCGGGCATGCCAAGGACATAGAGCATCTGAGCAATGTGATAGATGCCGAGGTCGAACAGAGGTCCGTGTACGCCTACCTTGGGATCGATAAAGTCGCGGCTGAAGAAAGGCATATCATAGCCGGGACGGCCCTGACGTCTGTGGCCAACGCTGCGAACGTGATAGATCTCACCGAGCTTGCCTTCCGCGATCATCTTCTTGGCAATACGGGTCTGAGGGTTGTAGATGGAGCTGATCTGGATTGCCAGCTTCTGGCCGTATTTCTTCTGTGCGTCATAGAGGATCTTGGCATCTGCATAGCTTGCTGCCATGGGCTTCTCGGAGTAGCAGGGGAATCCTGCTGCCATAACTGCGGTTGCAACAGATGTGTGAAGGTTGTTGTGTACGCAAACTTCTACTTCGTCGATGTCGTCACGCTTGAGCATCTCACGGAAGTCCTGATACAGGTTCTCTTCTGCGATGCCGTACTGCTTGCCCCATGCAAGGAGCTTCTCTTTGTCGATCTCAGCAGCTGCGACAACCTTGAGGTTCTGTCCGCGCTTGTTGAGGTTCTCGATAACGGTCATGTGTCTGTGGGAGATCATTCCGCAGCCGATGATGGCGATTCTGAGTTCTTTCATGTTGGTTCCTTTCCTGAAATCTATTTGTATTTGTCAAAAAATAGTTCTTTTTGAGTATTCGCCATGCCGACATATCGCTGCGCCGCTCCGCGGCTTGCGATTGTCGCGGCGTTCGCCGTATGCATCCAGTCTGTCATGCGGCCGATTGAGAGCAAGCTCTCATCGTCCACATGCCATCCTGTCTGCGCATGGCTCATTCAGAAGCCGCACCTTGTGCGGCTTCCAAAGTTCGCTCTTCGTTGTGAGCGAACTTTTTTATTCGCTCCTCGTTTTGAGCGAATTTTTTACCAGCCGAGGATCTTCAGATACTCGCGGCTTCTTCTAGCGCACTCCAGGGGATCCAGCTCGTAGTGCTCATCCTGCTCTACGATGACCCACTTAGCGCCTGCTTCAAGACCTGCCTCCAGGATGGGCTCCCAGATCATCTGGCCAAAGCCGACAGCGCGAAGGCCGAAGTAACCGGTGTCGCCTTCGGACTCTTCTTCATCGATACCGATCAGCTTGTACATGTTCTTGACTTCACCCTTCTTGATGTAGTCCTTGAGGTGGATTACAGGGATGCGGCCTGTGTACTTCTTGATAAAGCCGGGAGCGTCGCCTGTCGCGACATCGCACCAGCAGGTGTCAAGCTCGGGCATAAGGTTGTCGTGAGGGATGGAGTCGAACATTACGTCATAGCCCCACTGGCCGTCTGCCATCTTGACGAACTCGAAATCGTGGTTGTGATACAGGAAAGTCATGCCTGCGTCGTGGATCTTCTTGCCGACTTCGTTCAGCATGGGAAGGAACTTCTTGAATCCTTCCGGATTGACCGGACGGTACTCTTCTGCCATGTAAGGCATTACCAGATACTCTACGCCGATCTTCTTATAGTCAGCGATGATGGTGTCGAGATCTTCCATCATCTCAGCAAATGCTACGTGTGCGCTGATCGGGACAAGACCTACCTCGTCCAGCACTTCTTTGACATACTCAGGAGTAAGGCCGTAGAGACCAGCCAGCTCAACGCCGTCATAGCCCAGTTCCTTTACTTTCTGCATTACGTTCTTGAAGTTCTCAGGGGTGTTCTCAAGGAGATCTCTGAGGCCGTAAACCTGAATTCCAACCGGAAGCTTTTTGCTCATTTTAAGTTCCTCCCTTTCTACATTCATATTGTTCCCATACTGCAGTGACAGGTGTCTTCACAACGCTGTTAACGACTTCTTCGCTGCAGCTTTTTTACTGTTGTCTGTTTCTGTATATATAGTATCTGTTTCTCATAGCGCATTCTTTTCCGAGGTTTTAGTTTGCGCCACATCTCTTGCAGGATCACATCCTGCTTTTGGAGAACGTGCAATAAATAGTTTCCTTTTATTGCACAGATTGTTCAGATATTCGGGATCTTCCCGAGTGCCTCATTGAGTTCGTCCAATTTGTCTGTATCGATTCCCCTCTCGACCAGAAGGTCTCTCAGCGTCATCTTGCCGAGTGCCTGCATCATATCGTCGAACGTCATCTCCGGCGTGAACGGAGTGATTCTCTCCTTCATTTTACGGATTGTTTCTGAAAGCGTTTCCCTGGCTTTGGGGTTTCCGTAGATTCTGGAAATGCTGCAGTCCAGGCTCAGCCAGGCAAGCGCATCGTCATTGACATGAGGACGCAGTACAGGCCTTGTCAGTCCCTCATTGCCCCAGTCTCCGAAGAGGTCGTGCAGCCAGCTGATGCTGTCATCGATCCAGCGGGCTCCCCTTTCCGGGAACAGAGTCTCACAGCTCTGCACGGAGTGGTCTCCCGTCGCGAAGCCGTGAGGGCCATACGCATAGATATGACACTCGTAGGTTGTATGAAAGCGGCCAAGCGCATTCAACATATCGACAATATTCTGGACCGGAACTACGCTGTCCGTTCTTGTCCCAAACAAAAAGCAGGGGCAGGTGTTCTCATCCACGTGTTCCGGAATACCGGGCATATTCTGCCCGATTTCGAGTGCTGTTTCCCGCCTCAGTACCGGATATCCGAGAATAGCGGCAGCCGGACGACGGCGTCCCATGGTCGCAGCCGCTCCTGCGAGATGGCCACCGGCCGAAAAGCCGATGACAGCGATCTTGTCTGTCATCACATGCCATTCTTCCGCCTTGTCGGAAATACATTCCATCGCCTGCTCATAGTCCTTCAGGGGCTGGGGCCACTTGCTGTATTCTCCCACGGAATAGCGAAGGATAAAGGCGTGGTATCCGGCTTTCATGAAGGCAAAAGCGACGGGATCTGCCTCTCTGTCTGAACAGAACTGATATCCGCCTCCCGGGATCACAAGTACTGCAGGTCTCGCAGAGATTCCTCGAAATTCGCCTCCCACGCCCTGAATCATGGCTGTTAATGTCACATTCCTCTCTTCGGACAGTGTAATGATTTCCTGATGCATTGTTCTCCTCCGGTCTATATCGTTTGTGTAAATGGAAATATCCCAGCCCCTTCGCATTCAGCGAAGGAGCCGGGATCTATGCTCTTAAAGGATCACGACTTATTCAAAATCGATGGATTTTCCGGTCCTTCCGGACTCTCTGACCGCATCCATCAGGCGCAGTACGCGGCGGGTCTCCGGAATCTTGACCAGGAATTCTTCTTCGCCGTGCCATGCTTTGACATAGTTCTCGAAGTAATTTCTGTGATTGGTGTCGACCTTAGGAAGCTCCTCGGTGAGGATCTTTCCTTCCGGCGGCGGTCCGAAGGACCTTGTGGGGCCTGCGGCCGTCATGGTGCGCTTGCCGCCGACATTCTGCAAAAGGCCGTTGGTGCGGACGATCTTGCCTTCCGGTCCGAAACCGTCTACATAGGCGCTTCCTTTGTTGCCGCCGATGAACCAGTGGCGCTCGAACCACTTGTCGTGCATCTTGTCGGTCAGGAAGTAGGTGCCCAGCTCCAAAGTTGCCGTCACGCCGTTGTCGAAGCGCATCATGATCTGGAAGTAGTCGTCAACCTCTGTGTTGATGACGTTGCGGATGTCGGCGAATACGGATTTGAGTTTGGCGCCGGGGAACATCCAGCAGAACTGGTCCAGGAGGTGTACGCCCCAGTCATAGAGCATTCCGCCGCCTTCGCTCACGAAGACGTGCCAGTCGTGCATATTGCCGTTGAAGCCATAGAGCATGCTCTTGACGCAGTAGACATCTCCCAGTGTGCCGGAGTCATAGACGGCCTTCGCTGTGCGGAAGTCGGGATCGAAGCGTCTCTGGTGGTGGACGGTGAACTTCACGCCGTTTGCCTTGACGGCCGCTTCCATCTCATCGAGCTCTTCGAGGCTCATGGCGATGGGCTTCTCGCAGATGATGTCCTTCTTCGCATTAGCCGCCTGAATGACAAGATCCTTGTGGAATCTGTTGTTTGCGGCGATCAGGACTACGTCGACCTCAGGATCCGCCATCAGCTCTTCGTTGCTGGAATATCTCTTGAGTCCTTCCGTCACGTCTTCGAGCTGCTTCGGATCGATGTCCGCAAAGCCGATCAGTTTGATTCCGGGGAAGTCCAGAAGCATTTTCTCGTGCTCATGGCCCATGAATCCATGTCCGATGATCGCAATTCCGATGTCTTTCATGTGTACCCTCCTTTTATATGATTATTAACTATCCTCTATTCACGAAGTTTCGCTGCTTTAATAATTGTATATAAACGGAGACGTGTATTCTTTTCACCTGTTTCTGTGATAGTTACTTTTTTTGCAAACCATCGGGTGCGAATATCAAGGCGTGCAACAAACAGGTGTACATTGTTGCAATGGTTGCGGCATAAAAAGGCTCAGCCGGTTTGATTCTGGCTGAGCCTTTTATTGTTTATTGTATTCAGATTTCTGCGATCAATCGGCCTCTACAAACGCTTTGACCTGTTTGTAGACACCTTCTCCGTCCAGCATATACTTATGCAGCAGCTCGCCTGCAGTTCCGGACTCGCCGAACTTGTCGCGCATGCCGATCCTGTACATCTTTGTCGGGCACTTCTCGCCCAGGTGGCGGAAGGTCTTGCGCACCTGGTTTGCGATCTTTTTCAGTTTCTGAACGTTCATTTGGCACCTTGGCCGTAATACGCGTTGGCGCCGTGCTTTCTGTAATAGTGCTTGTCCTGCAGCTCCTGAGGAGCGGGCTGCACCTTGGGATTGATCAGTTCTGTACGGAAGGCCATTTTGGCGACTTCTTCCAGAACGACCGCACAGTGGACGGCGTCTTCCGGGTCCTTGCCCCAGGCGAAGGGACCGTGGTTCTTGCAGATAACTGCGGAGACCGCCTCGGGATCCTTGCCCATGCGGGCGAACTCGTCGACAATGAGCTTTCCTGTGTTCAGCTCATAAGCGTCCTCGATCTCCTCCTCTGTGAGGCACCGCAGGCAGGGGACCTCACCGTAGTAATAATCCGCGTGGGTCGTTCCGTAGCAGGGAATGCTGCGGCCGGACTGGGCCCAGCTGGTCGCGTAGGAGGAATGCGTGTGCACGATCCCACCGATGGTCTCGAACTTCTTGTACAGCCATGCGTGGGTGGGCGTGTCGGAGGAAGGGTTCATTGCCCCTTCCACCTTGTTGCCGTCGAAGTTGACGACGACCATGTCTTCCGGCTTCAGATCCTCGTAGGGAACGCCGCTGGGCTTGATGACAAAGACTTTCTTCTCTCGGTCGACGCCGCTTACGTTGCCCCAGGTAAACGTGACCAGGCCATATTTGGGAAGCAGCATGTTGGCCTCATAAACTTTCTTTTTCAGTTCTTCCAGCATTTGATTGCCTCCTTCTCGACGGCAAGGCACTTCTTGTAATCTTCGATGAACTTGCTGAAGCCGTCCACTTCGTTCTGCTCTGCGGTAACGGTGACCGACTTGCAGCCGTGGAATACTTTGTCATCCAGATAGTCTTCCAGGGACTCGTCTTTCTTCCAGAGCATATAAGCGCACAGGAGCGCCATGCCGTAAGGGCCGCCTTCGCCGGCCGTCTCCATGACGGATACCGGTGTGTCGATCGCCGCGGAGAGAACCCTCTGGCCGACTTCCGGCGTCTTGAAGAAGCCACCGTGGCCGTAGATCTTGTCGATCGCAACTTTTTCTCTATGCAGAATATCCATGCCGATCTTCAGGGTAGCCATCGCGGAATAGAGATGGGTTCTCATGAAATTGGCAAGTGTGAATTTGGAGTCCGCTTTTCTCATGAAGAGGAGCCGGCCTTCGTTGAGGTCTGTCACGCCCTCTCCGGAGAAGTAGTTGTAGCTGAGAAGGTCGCCGCAGTCGGCGTCGCCCTTAAGAGCCGCCTCAAACAGCTTGGTATAAAGCGTATTGGTGTCGACCGTAAAGCCGAATTCATCCAGGGACTCCCTGATCAGCCTGACCCAGGCATTGATATCGGAGGTGCAGTTGTTGCAGTGCACCATCGCGACGGGCTTTCCGGCGGGCGTCGTGACCATATCGATCTCTCTGTGCTTTTTCAGTTTTTTGTCAGTGACGACCATAGAGAAATCGCTGGTTCCCGCGCTGACATTGCCGGTCCTTACGCGGACGGAGTCCGTTGCGACCATTCCGGTCCCGGCGTCGCCTTCGCAGGGAGCGATAGGGATCCCCGCCTCGAAGTTTCCGGACGGATCCAGATACAGCGCGCCTTCCTCGGTCAAGAAGCCGGCAGACTCACCCGCGAGCTTGATCTCGGGCAGCATGGAGATCAGGTCAAGGCCTGTGAGCGCATCAAACTTCTTCACCATCTCTTCGTCATAGCAGAGCTTTTCGGAATCGATGGGGAACATGCCGCTCGCTTCGCCGATCCCCATAAATCTCTCTCCGGTCAGGACAAAGTGGACATAGCCGGCCAAAGTAGTAATATAAGCGATGTCTTTCACATGCTCTTCCTTATTCAGGATCGCCTGATAAAGGTGCGCAATGGACCATCTCTGCGGAATGTTGAAATCGAACAGTTCGCTCAGTTTCTCCGCCGCCTCCTGTGTGATGGTGTTTCTCCAGGTGCGGAATTCGCAGAGCTGCCAGTTATCTTTGTCAAAAGGCAGATAGCCGTGCATCATGGCGGAAACGCCGATCGCCCCGGTCGTCGTCAGCTCCGTGTCATACCTGTCCTTTACATCCTTTTTGAGCTCGGCAAAACAGTCCTGCAGTCCGGTTCTGACGTCTTCGAGGGAATAGGTCCATACGCCGTCCTCGAAACGGTTCTCCCAGGTGTGATCACCCTGTGCCAGTACTTCATGGTTTTTGCCGATCATAACGGCTTTGATCCTTGTGGAACCGAGTTCTATTCCGATTGCTGTCTCTTTTAAATTCATGCCTTACCTCCTTAACAAATCCCCTGTGGATCTTTCCTGCTATGATCAGCGAAGCTTCCAGATCAGGTCGTTCACAAGCAGCTGATCTTCGAGAGCTTCCACGGTTGAGTCCTTCGTGATATGTACAAACTCAAGGTCCATGAACTTGGCAAAGTCACGCATCATTTCAGCGGTGACATCCAGGCTCAGTACTGTGTGGTGTGCGCCGCCGGCTGTGATCCAGCACTCCACGCCTGTCTCCAGAGAAGGCATAGCCTTCCACATAACCTTGGCAACAGGGAGATTGGGCATATCCATGATGGGCTTTACGCACTCGATATCCTGCACGATCAGTCTCATTCTGCCGCCCATATCGATCAGGGAGACAACGATGCCCTTGCCCTCTCTGCCGTCGAATACAAGACGGGCCGGATCCTTCTCGTTCATGCCGATGCCCAGGTGATGAGTCTCGATGCGGGGCTTTCCGGCAGCAAGAGACGGGCAGACTTCCAGCATATGAGCGCCAAGAGAATATTTTGCCCCCTCGACCAGGTGATAGGTGTAGTCCTCCATGAATGCGGAAGCTCCGTTCTCGCCTTCGCCCATCTTCTTGAGGATGGCTGTCATGGCGCTGACCTTCCAGTCGCCCTCTCCGCCGTAGCCGTAGCCCTGTGCCATCAGGTGCTGGGAGGCAAGTCCGGGAAGCTGCTCCATGCCGTAGAGATCCTGGAAGGTGTTGCTGAAGGCCTTGCAGCCGTTTCTGTCCATCATCTTCTTCATGGCGATCTCTTCTCTCGCCTGATATCTGATGGCTTCTGTATTGTCTGTCGCCACGTCATACAGGTCAAAATATTCCTTGCAGAGCGCGTCCACTTCTTCTTCCGTGACGGCGTTCATCTCTTTTACAAGATCGCCGACTGCCCAGAAATTGACTTCCCAGCCGAGCTTGTTCTGTGCCTCGACCTTGTCGCCTTCGGTAACGGCAACGTCTCTCATGTTGTCGCCAAAGCGCATGACCTTGAGGTTCTTCGAGAAGTCGATGCCTACGCAGACTTTCTGGAACTGTGCCAGTCTTGCGATCACGTTCTCTTCCTTCCAGTAACCGGCGATCACCTTTCTGGCCTTTCTCAGACGCGCGCCCATAAAGCCGTGCTCTCTGTCTCCGTGCGCCGCCTGATTGAGATTCATGAAGTCCATGTCGATCTCTTCATTTGGAATTTTTTTGTTGTACTGAGTAGCGAGGTGGCACCAGGGCTTCTGCAGCATGGCAAGACCTGTCAGCCACATCTTGGAAGGCGAGAATGTGTGGCACCATGTCACCACGCCCAGGCACTCGTCATCATAGTTGGCCTCTTTGATCACCTTGGTAATCTGGCCGGAAGACATGGCCGTCACTTTGTAAACCAGAGGATAAGGGAGCTTTTCGCTCAGCCACGCGGCCATTTCATCCGCTCTCTCTGCCACTGTCTTAAGTACTTCTTCTCCGTAAAGATCCTGGGATCCCACTACAAACCAAAACTGCTTCATAAATTACCTCCATTTAGACGCGCTTTGCGCTTTACTATGCTAAGTAAATCTGTGTTGTTTCCTAAGGAAATTATAGGAAAACACCATTAAGTACGAAAGAAATCTAACCCCTCATTATGGACATTTATTGACCTTTTCGGTAAACTCAAACTATGTTAGCAAATCATGAACACCGGGTCTATCCGGACCACTCCCTTGTGTGGGTGGGCAAGTATCGAAATCTGAAAAACATATCGCACTGGCACTTTGATCACGAGATCGCCGTATGTGAAAGCGGAGAAGCGCTGATCTCCCTCGATCAGGAAACCTATACACTGCAGAAGGGACAGTGTATCTATCTGAGAGGGCAGTCGATCCATTCCATCATTTCCGCGCCCGGCACGACTTTATACGTGTCTCTTTTTTCCGATGAATTAATCCGCCGGATCACCGACAATTATTGTCTGGAGAGCCCGGTCTTCGCGGATGAGTTTGAGGTGCTTGAGACGCTGGACAGAATTCGGAAGGCGGAAATAAAGAAAGGACGGTTCTACGACGAGATCAGCAACGCCCTGATGCAGCAGCTGATCGCCGGGATTTTCTCCGCCAGGGAGATCCGGGAAGAGACTGTGCTGACGTCCGCCGCGACCGAGCGCTACAAAAAGCTTCTGTATGATATCGATGAGAACGCGGAAAGTTACAACTTTTCAAGAGCCGCGGACTACATGCACATGTCAGAGGCCTACTTCTCCCGCTTTTTTAAACGCATATCCGGCATGACCTTTTCCATATACCTCAATCACATCCGGGTAAACAGAGCCATCGACCTGATCCGGAATTCAGAAATGAGTATGACGGAAATCGCCATGAACTGCGGGTTTGGGACAATCCGTAATTTCAACAGAGTTTTTAAACAGATCACCGGATACTCTCCCCGGGAACTGCCGGACAGCTATGTCTTAAACCTTCGCTCCAACTCGGGCAACGACTCCGATTTCGATCCCACGATCAACACCTCAGAGCTCATGATGGAGCTGTAAATGCGCTGCGACGCGCGAAGACCTGTACGCCAAAAAAGAGAAGCCTGCGATTCGTTCATTGCGATCGCAGGCTTCTCTTTATTGTTATCCTGTGCTTTTCGATCAGACGATCAGAAGTCTTCTCTCATTTACGTGATGGCCGAACTCGGGCATGAATACCATGCTCTCCTGGTCGGGATCGAGATGGGCCTGAATGATGGGCGGCATGTAAGAAGATGTGAAGCAGAAACCGTACTTCAGATCGTGGTAGCCCTGAGCAAGTCCGCCGGGCTTTTTCACCTTGAGCACTGCGGGGCAGGTAACAGCCCAGTGTGTCTGGAAGTCTGTTCTCATCTCTTCATTTGTGAAGTCCTCGCCCTTGATGTTCCATACGATGTCGTCCTTCTCGATCTTCTCGCCATCGATGAAAAGAGTGCCGGGACGGATCTGGGAGAGGAAAATGCCTCTGTAATAGGGAAGTCTCACCTTGAACTGGAAGCCGGTGACATTTCCGTTCTCATCTTTGATATTTCTGAATCCTACAGACTGAATAACCTGTTTTTCCATATTTCTTTCCTCCTTGCTCCGTTTTCTTTAGTCACCAAGCAGATTCTTGAGCATGATGTGCTGTTTTCTCAGTGTCTGGCCTACTTCGTAGCCGTCATCATACTTGTCTGCGCCTTCATATTCGCTGAGGAGATATCCCTCATAGCCGTTCTCCTGCATGACCTTGATGATCTCCGGATAAGGGATCGTGGTCTCCTGGAAGTCATCGCTCATGTTGATGAACTTGGCGTGGCAGCAGTAGATGTAAGGAAGAAGCGGGATGATGTCTTCGGGCTTATTGGGTGTGTAGTTGGGATCTCTCCACTCGCCGGGAGCAAACTCTGTGCGGAATACGGAGAAGTCGATGTTGAGGCCGAAGTTCTTTGTTCCTGTCTCTTTGATAAAGTCCACAAAATCCGTGACCAGCTTGCCCTGCAGGTTGGAAGGCGTGTGGATCTCGGGGCACATCTTGATGCCGAGTTCTTCTGCCAGCGGCAGAGCGCCCTTAATGATCTCTCTCCAGTTCAGGACGGGCTCGAGCAGATCGTTGATGACGGGCATCTTGGTTCTCATAACGGTAAAGCCGAGACGGTGTGCCAGGCGGATGTCTCTCTTGAGCATCTCTACGGATTCCTCTGTCGTGAGGTCTCTGTCGCCCAGAACGTGAGAGTCGATCCAGTTGCCGTACTCTACGGGAACGATCTCATACTTGTCGCAGAGCCTGAACCAGTTCTCTACCCACTCATCTGTAGGATAAGGGTAATTCTCGATATGTGTGTTAGCCAGGATTTCAATTCCGTGGGCGCCCATATCATGGACATCTTCAAAGCAGTCCTCAAGTGTCTTTGTCAGACCGAATTCTGCAGAATAGCTGTAGAGAGCCACACCGCGCTTGGGTCCTTTTCTGTCATATTTGTACATAACAATCTCTCCTTTCGTGAGACGCCCTTGCGGCGCCGGGAACTGATGAACTATTGTGTCTGTGTTGTTTCCAAGTATTATTTTATGGATTTCAAACCTTTTATTCTTTTCAGTCGTTTTAGAAGAAGTGTCAAACGTTGCAATTCTTCACTGTTTTGACGTCAAAAAAAGCGCCGCCTGCAACAAACAAGTGATTGAAGTTGCAGACGGCGCCTGAATGGACCTTATTTACTTTGTATACAACTCTATTTTCCCGAACATTCCTGTCGGTTCAAGCGCCTCGTGGAAGAAATCAAAGGGCGGCTGCGGATAGGAGGCCGCGTCGCGGGCCGGCGTCGTCGCCACCTCGATCTCAAGCGTGTTCTCTCCCGCTTTCAGGAGCTGCCCGATCGAGACCTGATAGGGCGGCGCGAGCACTGTCCCGGCTTCGCTTCCGTTGATCATGACGCGCATGACTTCATAGACCTGTGCGGCAGACAGATAAGCTTCCGCCGGCTTCTCCGCAAGAGTCAGCTTTTTCCTGTAGCGGATCGTCCCTGAGAAATCGGGATCCTCGTCGCTGATCGGAGTAAGTTCCTTCACATGCTTCCATTCTCCCCACCGCGCGTCCTTTCCGGCCTTCGCGCGCTGCACTTCCCAGTCCTGCGAGAGGTCAGCATATGTGCCGCACTGCGCGATCTTCTCGCCCGGATCTTCATGTACACACTGTACCTCGAAACCGCCGCTCTTCTCCATGAGCAGGCAGCTCTCCCCGGGCTGCAGCCGGATCCGGATCTTCGCGACGCCTTCCTTTACAGTGCACTCTGCCTCCTCATACCTGTCCGCAAAGGCGTCATAATAAGCGAATCCATTCCGGGAACGCAGCTCGAGCGTCCCCTCGAAGACAGCTTCCGCCGATTCATTCATCAGCATCAGGATCTGTCCGTCTCTGCGATAGTGGTAGACGGTGACATAAGGTGCCGCGGGCAGGAGTCGGATCTTCCTTGCGCCGATCTCCTCCAATTCGGCGGCCAGAGACCCGCAGTCCACCACCGGGATGCCGTCGAGCGCCCCGGGATCTTCCGCTTTCCCGCTCTCATCGCTGAGGATCCCCAGAGGTCTGCGGCCGGCAAACCAGACCTGGAAACTTCCGGCCGACGCCGCAAACTGCACAAGCCCTTCCGGCACGTAGTCCGCGCCGGGCACCAGCAGCGCGTCAAAGGTCACGCCGTTAATGACCAGTTTTCCGCCCGACAGACTTCCCTTATATGCGGGAAGATTCCGCAGCATATCCAGGCAGACGATGTCAAAATCGATCTGATTCTCGGTGAGCGCGCGGCAGATCTTCTGCATGGGCATGCGCTCTCCCGTCCAGTCCAGTTCTCCGTCATACAGGACGGCCGCCGACGCGATGTGTTCGCCGCCGTTCAGGCGATCACACATCCTGTTCGCGTATTTCATCAGCTGGGCAAAATACGGGAACTCCGGATTATTTCCCCGCGCATAGAAGTGGGGCGGGCAGTCGGGATCCGGGAACTCCGCCATGGAAAAGGCGTGAGGAACCAGATGATTGATCCCTCTGACCAGCAGATGGTCCAGAAGGTGCTTCATGTCGCGCACGCCGAAGCCCCAGCCGTAGGCGCCGAAGAGTTCGCACATGGTGCGCCCTTTTTTCTTCGGATCCAGATGACCGCCGGAAGCCCCCATCTTTCCGAGCGCGTAGTGGAAGAATTCACCGTCTCCTTCCGCCATCAGCTTTCTCTCCTGCACCGGCGCGCCAAAATAGTACTGGCCCCCGATCACGTCGATGCCGGCCATGTCCTGGCCTTCCATGGCCCGGAACCAGTGGGCGGCGCCAAGCCCCAGGCGGCTGTGGACGCTGTTGTCCTCCACGACATGTCCGATGTACTCCACGCCGTGCTCCTTGCACCACTGCCCGATGGGACGGGCGAAATTCTGTGCGTACAGCTTGGAGATGCAGTCCATGTAGTCATAGCGGATCTGCGGCTGCGACTCTTTTTCGACGCTCTCCGCAAAGAGGAACGGAAGAAGCGCGCGATATTTTGCCCCGTATCTGTCCGCAAGCATCTGCTCGAGCTCCTCGCTCCAGGGAAGCGGCATTTTCTTCTTGCCGAGCTTTGTGTCAAAACTCTGCTCGCTGATATTTCCGAACTGGGGCTCGTCGGAGAAGAATCCGGCGATGGTCTTCCCGAACTCCGACGCGTACCTTTCATAGTGGGCCTCATAGACGCCTTCGATCTGCGTGTGGGCGGACACCTTGTCGATCATATTGATATAGGTCGGATCTCCGCCGTCCGTCCTTGTGCGGTAGACCACGTGGATCCGCCACTGGCCCTCAGGAAGCGTAAAGGAGACCTTTCCGTCCCGGCACTGATCCGTCAGGTCCACCACATCTTCGTGAAATGCGTGTCCCTCCTCATAGCGCAGCGCTGCGGCACAGACAAGCGTATTCCTAGCCTGTTCGGCATAATCGACGGGGTTTCCGATCTCCCAGAATCCGATGGTCGGTTTGAGCATGCGCTGAATGTTCAGCGACAGCGGCCGGCTTGCCCCGTAAATGTCGACGGTCGTGCAGGCGATGTACTGCTTTTTCCGCTCCGGGTGCTGCTCGATCAGGCCGTTCGCGTAGCCGGTGGGAAAATGCTTGTCGTCCAGGATCCAGATCTTCATATCTCTCTTTTTTGCCTCATCCAGGACGATGTCCATATCATGCCACCAGCCGGGCCCGCAGAAATCCTTGTGCGGCCTCGCCTCCACGCACACGGCGCGGATGCCGCACTCGGCGATCTTCCCGATCTCTTCGCGGATCACTTCTTCCGGCTCGCCGCGCATCCACAGAAAAGGAAAAATATAGTTATTGTTCATAATGCCCCCTTAAATACAGCAAGAGCGGAGGGTCACTCCGCTCTTGGCTAAATCAGATTCCTGTACAGCTGACCCCTTTATGGTTAGTCTGTGTTCAGTTAGTCTGTTTCCTGATTATTTGTCCCATGCGTGCTTGCCGGCCTCGAGGTCCGCACGGATCTCACCGACGCGCTTGTCATCGAGCTTGTACCAGATCAGCGGGATGCAGGATACGATCGCGAGGATCGCGGGCAGCATGTTGACCATGAAGTTGATGCCTATCTTGGTGGAAGCGGCCTGCTCTACGTTGGGAACATAACCAACTGCCTCAAGAAGCAGGACTACAGGCGCGCAGATCGCAGTTGCCAGCTTGACGCCGAAGCTGAGCATGGAAGCAGCAAGACCTTCCTGGCGCTTTCCGAGTTTCCAGTCGCCGTACTCGAGGGAGTCGCCGACCATGCCGTAGCAGATTGCCGGAGCACCGAATCCGAGAGATCCGATGAATGAGGCGCCGATCAGGTATACAGGGTTGCTGGTGGGATTGAGGAACAGTGCCACAAAGCCTGCTGCCATGATCACATTCATAATGATCATATAGTTGCGCTTGCCGAACATCTTGGTGCCCCACGGAACCGTAAGTGTGCCGCAAAGCTGACCGACTGTCATGGCGGTGAACATAGTAGCAATGTACTGCGGGCCGCCTACGACGTAGATAACATGATAGACAAGGATTCCGTAACGACCGGTCACGCAGATGGTTCCAATGACAGTCGCGATGACGACCATGAGCAGCTGATCATTCTGGAACAGGCCCTTCATGTTGTCCATGAAAGTAGCCTTCTCTGCAGGAGCGTTGCTGTGAAGCTTGTCCGTATAAGTCTCTTTGCAGATCGCTGCGCAGAGCCAGAAAACAGGGATCAGGATCAGGGAGAAGATCACTGTTGCCACGAAGTAGCCGTGACCGTCCGCCATCTTCTCTCCGTTTGCGTTAACAGCAGAACTGAAATGAAGGATCAGGGGCATAGCGACCATCGAAAGGATGATGCCGATGATGGATGCGCCGGTACTTCTTGCTGTGGCAAGGAGCTGACGGACTCTGGAGTCAACCGCGATAACGTTGAGCAGCGCCTGATAAGCAATGGAGCATGCTGTGTAAGCCATGCCGGCGCCGATATAGCAAAGGCCGCAGAGGATTACCTTGGCCAGGCCCTGTACCGGGAATACCGTGAAGGTCAAAATATTGAAGATCGCAAGGACGGGCGGTGCGAACATCAGATAGGGACGGAACTTACCCCAGCGTGTATGGGTGCGGTCCGCGATCTGCCCCATCATAGGGTCGTTGATCGCGTCCCAGATTCTGGCGATCAGGACGATCGTGGAGATCGCTGCGCCTGTAAGTCCTACAACGTCCGTGTAGAAAATGTTCAGATAGTTGTTGATCATATACCAGCTCATCTGGCATCCGACTTCACCAAGACCATAGCCTACTAACAGTTTCGGGCTGGCCTTTTCCTGCACGGGAGCAGTTTTCTTTTCTTCCATTATTACATTCCTCCTTTTACTGGCGCCTCGGGCCTCCCCCTTATGCTGCAGATCCGTGATGACTGATCCGGCTGCCCTCGGCGCAATGCAGATACCTCTGTGCGGGTCATGGACCCTTGTCTTGGAAACAACACAGGATACTTAACATCTTGCAACTATCCGGCGGCAGGCCGAATAATCACAACGCTTGCATTCATTATCTATTTTTGGACCTTCTGTCGATACGGTTTAACCGCCACAATCTGTTTCGTTCCTTGCAAATAAAGAAAAATATTTGTTGCAGCGCGAAATGAATAGCTGCCGTACGATTCACTTTTTGCAATAATAGAGTTCGTTTCTTGCAAGGAATCAGAGGTCCTCGTATTCCGACCGGCAAAACAGCGCGCTGTTGTCCGCATCGCGCCCGTTTCCGCTGGCGTACAGGCCCAGCACTTCTCCCACCATACAGCCCACTTTTTCAGGGTTGATCACGGCGCCGTCCGCGCGGGCAAGCTCCGTGAGCGCGCCCTCCTGAGCTCCGTAGCGGAAGATATAGCAGTTCTCGTCCATCTCCGTCTCCATGACGATCTCCCCGCCTTCATAAGGGGCGCAGGCCAGCACCTTTCTGTTCGTGGTCGATGTAAAACCGGGAAAATAGGGCTGCAGATCGTAATCCGCAGTGTACTGCAGCAGCTGAACCACCGTCTGACCGTCCGCACGGGCAAGTTCCAGGTGGAACTGGTGATTCATGGCCTGCACGATCGCGATTCCCGCGCTCTCACTCCCCTGCGGCGCAAAGCGCATCCTGCATAAGAAGCGGCAGTGGGGCTGCAGACGTCTTCTGCATACAAAGGCCAGAGAATTGTTCTCCGGTCTCTGCGCCCCCATAGCCATGGGACGGAGCGGATCTGCGGGCGCTTCCTTCAGGCAGGGGAGCCTGAGCCCCTCCTGCGTCAGTTCCGCGAACTTCTCGCCATCACTCCCCCAGAAGCTCCAGGCCAGGCTCAGCGGCGCTTTCCCGAGCTCTTCCCGAACCGGCGCTTTTTCCACCGGCGCCCACGGGGAATTCTCCGGAATCGGATACTCCCATTCCACCTTGCCGGTCTGCGGGGAAAAGAGCGGCCACTCGTCCTCCCACTCCACAGGCACGATAAATGTCTCTCTGCCCAGGTTCTTGCTGACGCCGCCGATCAGGCGGGAAGCGAGAAATACGGCGTACCACTGACCACTCTGCGTCTGCACCAGATCGGCGTGGCCGGCGTTCTGGATCGGCGCTTTTTTGCCCATGTGCCGGACCGTGAGAATGGGATTGGAAGGATCGCTCTCATAGGTCCCCAGCACAGTGCGGCTTCTCGCCACCGTGGCGCTGTGGTACATCTCCGTGCCGCCCTCCGCGATCAGCAGATAGTACCAGTCACCGATGTGATAGATATGTGGCGATTCGGGCGACGCGACGCCCGCCATGGCGCCTCCCCAGAGGGCGACGGGCTCGGAGACCAGGCGGAAGTTTTCAATGTCATACTCGGCCGCCCAGATTCCCTGGCGCATTCCGCCCTTGCCGTCCGGCCAGATATTGGCGGTTCCCATGATGTAGCATTTGCCGTCGCTGTCAAAAAAGAGAGAGGCGTCAATTCCCGGCACATCATCGAGGAAGTGCGGGGCCGACCAGGGACCGGCCGGGTCCTTCGCCGTGACGATGAAGTTGCCGCGGTCGCCGAAATTGCAGTTTATGATGTAGAAGGTCCCCTCGTGATAGCGGATCGTGGGGGCCATAACGCCGCCGTTTCCCGTATTCTTGTCCACATAGAAGCCGTTCTGCGGCGTGAGCACATAGGAGATCTGCTCCCAGCCCGCCAGATCTTTGCTGTGAAAGAGCGGAAGTCCGGGGCTCAGCTCGAAGCTGGAGCAAACCAGATAATAGTCGTCGCCCGCTCTGCAGATGGAAGGGTCCGGATAGAAGCCGGGGATGATCGGGTTCTTAATTTTCTTTTCCACGCTGTCTTTCTCCTCTTTTCTGTTATCCTGCCGTCGTACAGTTTCAAAATCTGACCGTAATTTCCTCTTCCAGCAGGTCTCTGGAATTTGCGCCCGCACAGATTCGGAAGAGGCCGTCCTCCAGGCGATAGTTTCCGGCGTTGTCGTAGAAGCCCATGTCCTTCTTGGCAAGTACGAAGGAGACTTCCTTCTCTTCGCCCGCTTCGAGCGCCACTCTCTTGTAGCCCTTGAGCTCTTTGACCGGGCGCACAAGGCTCGCCGTGACATCCTGCATATAGAGCTGCGCGGCTTCGACGCCGGCGCGCTCTCCGGTGTTGGCGATCTTCACGGAGATTTCCAGGCAGTCTTTCTTTTCCTCCACGCGCAGGTCGCTGTAGGCAAACGTCGTGTAGCTGAGTCCGTATCCAAACGGGAACAGTGCCTCCGCCGGCGCATCCAGATACTTGGACGTGAACTTGCTCTTTCCGGCCGGCCTTCCCGTGGAAGGGTGGTTGTAATAGAGCGGGCACTGTCCGTTCACATAAGGGAACGAGGACGAGAGCTTCGCGCTGGGCGCCACTTCTCCATAGAGAACGCTCGCAACCGCATTCCCCATCTGGATGCCCAGGTGCCAGGCCTCGACCATGACCGGGAGATGCTCCGCTTCCCATCCCAGCGCCAGCGGTCTGCCGTTCATGAAGACCGTGACGACGGGTTTTCCCGATGCGATCAGCTTTGCCAGCATTTCTCTCTGTCTGCCGGGAAGCGTGATGTCCGCTTTGGAGGAGGCTTCTCCGGACATGGCGGTCGTCTCGCCGACGATCGCTACGATGACGTCGCCGTCCTTGCAGGCCGCCGCCAGCTCTTCTTCATTCAGATTTCCCTCCGGCCCGCCGCAGGGATAATAGGAAACATTCGCACCCGCGTTCTTAAAGCCGTCCAAAATAGTGACGCAGTCCTCTTTCTTCCATCCCATGGCCCAGGCGCCGGTCACTTCGTCCGCCGAATCCGCCAGTGTGCCGACCAGGCTGATCCTGCGGCTCTTGTCCAGCGGCAGCACAGCCCCGTCATTCTTGAGCAGGACAATGGACTCCTCCGCGGCTTTGCGCGCAAGCGCGGCGTGCTCCGCCGGGATCCCCTTCTCATAGGCCTCGATCACTTCTTCCGGCACATAGGGATGCTCGAAGAGGCCCAGCCACACCTTGACGCTCAGGATCCTGCGGACCGCCTCATCGATGACTTCCATAGAGACTTTTCCGCTCTCTACAGCCGCTTTCAGGTGGTCCTTGTAGATATGGGTTCCCATATCCATGTCCATTCCGGCGATCGCCGCCTGTACGCCCGCGTCGGCGTCGTCCGCCGCGATTCCGTGGATGACACATTCCTTGATGGCGTTGGCGTCACTCACCACAAATCCGTCCAGTCCCAGTTCCTTCTTGAGAACATCGCGGAGCAGATACTCATTGACCGTGCAGGGAACCCCGTTCAGATCATTGAAAGCAGCCATAACCGTCGCGGCGCCTTCTTCCATAGCCGCGCGGAAGGTCGGCAGATAAACGTTGTAGAGCTGTGAAGTGGACATGGACGTCGTGTTGTAGTCTCTCCCGCCCTCACAGGCCCCGTAGCAGATATAGTGCTTGGTGCAGGCCGCCACGTAATTACCGGTGTCGGAAGTGTCTCCCTGCAGGCCTCTGATCTTTGCCCTCGCAAAGCGGCTCCCCAGGAAGGTGTCCTCGCCGGGTCCCTCGGATACGCGGCCCCAGCGGGAGTCACGCGCCACATCGATCATGGGGGCGAAGTTCCAGCTGATTCCGTGGGCCCTGGATTCCTTTGCCACCATCCGGGCCGTCTCTTCAAACAGCGCGTCGTCGAAGGATCCCGCCTCCGCGATCGCTATGGGGAAAACACTGCGCAGGCCGTGAATTACGTCAAATCCGATGATCAGGGGAATTCCCAGTCTCGTCTCCTCGACGGCGATCTTCTGCAGTTCGTTCGCTTTTCTCGGATCATTTCCCATCACCGATCCGACCAGCCCGGCCCGGATCTCTTCTTCATGAAAGTCCTGCTTGGCCGTAGACATAAGGCGCTCAAATTCCTCCTGGGCAAGTCTTCCGTCCGTGAGCATCTCGATCAGTTCCGAGAACGGGACGTCGAATCCTCCCACTATAGAAGGAGATTCCTGGTTCATCTGCCCGATCTTCTCCTCCAGAGTCATCTGAGACAGAATGGATTCCACTTTTTTCTGCTGTTCTCCGGTCAATTTCATTTTTTTACCCCCCATATAGTTCATTTGTTGCAAATAATTCCTGTACATATCATTTTACAGAGGCATTCTGCGATATTCTTTTCACCGTTTCCGCTTGATCCTCTACGGGTTGCAAGTACCGCTCCCTGTTTGGGCGCAAAAAGCAGCGGACCGCAACAAAGAGAAGTTCCTTGTTGCGGTCCGTTTCATCAGGAGACGAATACTAGGATGTCAAACTCACTATTTTGGTATCAAACTTTATAGATATGCAGCAGGACCACTTCCTGCGGCTGGAGCTTGACCTTGATCGAAAGGTTTCTGAAGACGTCTGTCGCCACTCTCTCCATCTCGATCCTGGGCACGCTGATTGCCTGCAGATACTTGACGTCCTCCCGGTTGAGCTTTGTCTCATAGCCCAGCCTCTCCCACTCGTCCAGAACGCTCCCGCTCTGCTTATTGAGTGACCTTTTCTTGATCGTATACTCCCCTTTTTCCGACATCCCTCTGAGCGTGAAACTCATCTCAAGCTTTCGCTCGTCGTCGTAGCGGATCTGCCGGATCCGGTCCAGATCGACTTCATCATTGTTCATGATTCCATTCTGTTGAAACCAGCAGAAGTTATAGCACAAAAGGTACAGGTCCCCGTTTCCTTTTTTGGTCAGAAGATAGTGATCCCCTCTCGACAGGTACTGGGTTCCCATGTGTTCGAGGAAGGAAAAGGCGTAGAAGGCGGGCTTTGCGATCGTATCCTTGGTCAGGAGTCCGACGCCTCCGTTTAAGACCTTATTTGTATCGATATAGCTGCTGACCCAGTCTGTACCTCCCATGACAGCCGTCATGTCGGTCATCCCCCACATCTCCACGGTCTTCGCAACCAGATATGCTGCTCTGAAGCAGCTGTCATTGAGATAATTCCGGTTTCCGATCGAGTTGTTCCATTCCGAGAGAAAGAGCTTGCAGTCTTCCAACCCCACTTCCCGCATCAGCGCTTTCATCTGAAGGATCCGTTCCAGTTCAAACCGCATGTTGACGGTGGCGACTCTCTTCAAGGATTCTCCGTGCGGCCCGCTCACCATCTCATAGGGATAGAGGAAGAAGGATACGAAATCCGGCCGGCAGTCTTCCTTTACACAGCGCTTAAAGAAATTCTCGGCAAAAGTCCTGTCGACCTCTATGACCGTCGAGATTCCGCCGAGCATGGCGCCCGGTGCCTTCTCGCGGATCGCCGTGTGCGCGATCTTCCAGACCTCAAAGAGATCATAGTGCTCGTCTTCGAAGATCCTGTTCTCTTCCGTGTGGAAATCCTGCGTGAGCTCGAAGATCCATCCGCTCACTTCCTCGATCCCGTATCGGCTGACCACATTGTCCAGGAAAGCGCGCAGAATATCCTCCCAGATCTCCCGGGAAACAAAATGGATGTATTCCTCTTTATAATAGATTGCTTTTCCCTGCGCGCGGATCGCCGTGTCCGGCCTCTTTCCGAGATCAAGGAAAGGTTTCAAGTGGTGGACCACCATAAAATCCAGCACCTGATTGATCAGGTCAAAATTGTAGTGCCCCAGCGTCTTTCCGTCCGAGACCATCATCTTCTCGGAGAAAATATTCCAGAGCCTTATATACTTGTAATGAAGATGTTCCTGCAGATAGACCACATGGAACTGGGTGTTGGCCCGGCTCAGTTCATACAGGCTGCCCACGTTAATGCAGCGGTTCCACACCTGTTTGTAGGAAGCGGGACTGAGCTCGCTCAGGTTCAGCTCATATTCCTTCCGGTTGTCCTGCCGGCTGTACTGATATCCTTTTCTGCGCAGTTCTTCTCTGATCTCCTGCTCATCTCTGGCTTCCTGCTCCTCGCTTTCGACCGAGACCTGGTACTGCTTCCTGTATTCGGAAGGCATCATGCCGGTCACTTTTTTGAAAGAGCGGTTGAAGGCCGCGGACGTAGAAAAGCCGCAGTTCATGGCGATCTGGGTCAGGTTCTGCTCGGAAGTGCGCAGGAGTCCCAGCGATGTGCGGACGCGCAGCCTCATGACGTAGTCCGCGAAGTACATCCCTGTATTTTTCTTGAAAATTCTGGACAGCGTCGACGTGGATACATACATTTCGTTGGCCAGGTCGGAGAGGCTGATCTCATCGTGGATGTGATTGATGATATACTGCATCATCTGCCGCATTCTGGCGTCCGTGTCGTTCTCGTCCGCCTCGATCTGCCCCTGGCCCAGCTGGTAGTTCTCGATCAGGCAGTCCAGAAGCCGCAGCATCAGGCTGTCCATAGCCGCACGCGTCTTATGCGCGTGCAGGATATACTCCGCGGTCATCTCCTGAAGGATATCCCTGAGGTCCTGATAAGTGTGAAGTACGTCTCTGGCGGAGTCCACATACAGCATCAGGCTCTTTTTGTCCATGATCTGCGAAATGATCCCGATGGAAAATGACGCTGTTCCGTAGATCGTGTCTCCGATCCCGCAGATCCCGTATTCCATGCCGGAGTTGATCAGAAGGATGTCGTCCTTTTTCATGCGGATCTTGTCGCCGTAGTATCTGACGCTCATTTCACCTTCCAAAACATAGAGAACGATCAGATCTGTCTGCATAAAGCTTTCTTCAGAACCGGCCTTGACTATTTTGTATTCCAGATGATTCAGTCCCATTGAACCCCTCACTTTGTTATGTCCAAAATATGCAGCTTCCCACTTGTACATTTTATTCTTCGCCCGGCCTGAATGCTTTTCTGTCGTTCCTCTATTGTCTCCATTCCGTGCATATTGATGAGCAGATGAGTGAATAAACGCAACGGATGCTACCCATCTGTTGCGTTTTCTCTTGAAACCGGCCCATACAGCTGCCAAAAAAGAGAGCCTCCGACTGTGTACTGTAATAATCGAACACATTCTTCGGCTCTCTTTTGCTCTGTTTCACTGATTGCTGTTATTATTCCTGTCAGTACTGATACAGCTCCACCATCAGGGTGGCCGGCATATCGCCGAAACGCAGGTTCATCTTTTCATCTCCGTTCAGCACACGGCCGCTGATCCACTCGCCGTTTACTACCCGGCCTTCTTCCATGCGGAGCATATCAAGCTTCTTATTCACGCCGGGCTTATTGTGGAAAGCGGGCGTGCAGTTGAGGCCGATCAGGAGGAACTTCTCGGGTGTCAGCTCAAAGGCGAGCAGGGCGCCCAGCGGCTTTCCGCTCATGCGGGGACCGTAGGAGACGGCCAGGTCGCATTTGGAGAAGCGCAGGAAAGCGCTGTAGTCGGTCTCGCCGTGACGCACACAGGCCTGCTGGCTCTTTGTCCCGCGGTACTTCTGCATCAGGGGCTCCAGCTGTCCGAGAAGATCGTAGGTGGCCGCCAGGCAGTCCTTGCTTCCCGTGATGTCAAAGGCAGACGGATCGATGTTCAGCGCGATCATGAGATCCATCGGCGGCTTGTCCAGCTGGCTGGGATCCAGCGCAAGGTCCTCGATTCCGAAAGGCGAGAAGCAGATCGCGTTCTTCTGGCCGAATGCATACAGTGCATAGGAAGAAGCTACCGCGTCCTTGCGGATCTCCGGGATAAACAGCGGGTTTTCGTCTGTCGCATAGGAGTCCATCACGTCCGCACAGTAAGGAACGTAGATGTCCGGTCCGAAGGCGAACAGCGAAGGAGCTGCAGCGCGCCAGATGTGCTGCACTCTCTCCACCGGTCCTCCCGAAGGATAGGAGCCGGGGAACCAGGGGCTCTGTCTGAGCCACGCGTTGGCGTAGCAGGGAAGATCATGTTCCGCTTTGCCGGAAGCGGCGATCGTTTCCACTGCGGAGGCAAAATACCACGCCATGAAGGCCTCTCCCGCGTCCTCGCCGTAAACCTCTTCCCAGGTTCCGCTCTTGTTAACGGCTTTCGCCAGAACTGCCGGAATGGGCGCCGCAAAGGCTGCATTTGCCGTCTCGCTGTAATCCCTGTCGGTGCCCAGAAGGCCGATCTCGTTCTCCACCTGCATGACGATGACCGTGTTCTCCTCGGCGTCGATCTCGCGGATGCGGCGCATGACCTCGGTAAAGGCCTTGCGGTCCTTCTCTACGGCCGCCGCACACAGAGGGGAAATGGTATTCATTTTTTCTCCTGTTACCTTCTCCGTGCGGAAATAAGTTTCCGTATCTTTCTTCATCCAGAACGGAACATAGAAAGATTCCGCATTTTTCCACAGGCCGAACCAGAGGAAGCAGAGTTTTAATCCTTCACGTCTTGCGGAAGCGACCATCTTCTCGAGCAAAGTAAAGTCATACCTGCCCTCTTCCGGCTCGATCAGCTCCCAGTAAAGGGGTGCGATCACGGAGTTCATATTCAGGCCGCGAAGGGCAGGCCAGAGATTTTCCTCAAGAAATGCCGCATCGGATGCGCTGGAATTGTGGATCTCGCCGCTTCTCATGAAGAAGGGCTTATCATTGACATAAAGTGTAGGGATTCCTTTTTCATCGTGCTTAACTACAGGAAGACTCATAAGACTGCTCCTTTCATTTAATTATTATCTATTTCCCCTGTTTCGTCTTTAAAAATTGCTGATTTTGAATATTTTGGCCAAATATTCTGTCTTTATATTTTCATTTTATCTTGACCGATGTCTGCCCACAATCTTAGTATATTAATAATCATGTCAAATTCTTAATGTAGAGGATAAATGTAATGCGCTATTCGATCAATGTCACAAAACGCCAGCGGGAAAGAATTCCTCTCCTCCTTCGCAGTGTCGGGATCAGCCATCTGCAGGATCCCATCCGGCGCCCGAACGGCTTCCCCATCTGGCAGGTTCTTTACGGTGCGTCCGGCAGCGGCGAGTTCTTTATTGACGGCGAGCGGGCCGTGCTGAGTCCCGGACAGATCGCCGTTTTGGAACCTCACATAAGGCACGGTTATCAGAGCTCCCGCGGCGACTGGGTCGTCCACTACATCGGCTTTGAAGGAGAGAGCTGCCTGAAGTTTCTGAGCTGCCTCAGAATGAGCCGGTCCGGAATCTATGCGCTCTCCGATCCGAACCTGTTTCTCGCGCCCCTCAGAGAGCTGGAACAATTGGTCTCAGCCTCAAAAGTTCAGCAGGTTCCGTGCTCCAAAGCGCTCTACGGCATGCTGCTCGACCTGTCCGGCGGGCTGCGCCCTCTCCCGATGAGTCAGGCCGCGGAAGGGTCCGCACTTATCAAGGAGGTCATCCTCTATCTGGAAGACCACTACGGCGGGGATCTCTCCCTGGACGATCTGTCATCACAGTTTCATAAGACGCCGGAGTACCTCTGCACCTTATTTAAGAGCGTCACCGGCGAGACCATCATGCACTACCTGCGCCGCATCCGCATTCACCACGCCAAGGTCCTTCTCATGGAGGAGCCGGACGCCGGCATCAAAGACGTCTCGCTTCGCTGCGGCTTTAGCAGCGTCAGTTACTTCGGCCGCGTGTTCAGGGAGAGCACGGGATTTACACCGCAGGGATACCGGCTGGGTGTGTCAGGGGGACGTATCAGGTGACACATTTTGTGTCACCTGATACGTCCCCCTGACACACCCTGTCACACCTTGCAGTGCAGAAAGATTGCGTTATACTAGTTGATGCACAATACAATTCAAGGCTCGCAGCGCGAGCCGCTGCGCCGCGTGCGGGCTGCCCGAAGGGCAGCATCTTCCTTTCCGCACGCGTGTGCATCATTTAACAGTGGGGGATCGTCTCCCGCCACTGAGTAAGGTTACTTTAAACTCACCGCCTGTAGAGGCGGGAGACTTCCCACCTGAGTTAACAAATCGATTGATGAGGTAATTATGGCTGCCAACAAACGTAAAGGAATCCTGTTCATCCTGACTTCCGCCTTTTTCTTCTCCCTGATGACCGTCTTCGTGCGGCTCTCAGGAGACGTCCCGACCATGCAGAAAGCTTTCTTCCGAAATATCGTCGCCGCCGCAGTGGCCGCGATCCTTCTGGCCCGCTCCAAGAGCGGGTTCTCTTTCCAAAAGAAGAATCTGCCGGACCTGCTTCTCCGCAGCAGCATCGGGACTGCCGGAATCCTCTGTAATTTCTGGGCCGTGGATCACATGAACATCGCCGACGCCAATATTCTGAACAAGCTCTCTCCCTTTTTTGCCATATTGATGTCCATATTTATATTGAAAGAAAAGCCCAACAAGATTGAATGGCTCAGCGTACTGATGGCCTTCATCGGTGCCGCCTTTGTGGCAAAACCCGGCGCAGGGATCGCCTCTTTCCCGGCACTCATCGCGATCCTGGGCGGTTTCACCGCCGGAACGGCCTACACCTATGTAAGGAAACTGGGGCTGGCTGGCGAGCGCGGACCCGTGATCGTCATGTTCTTCTCCGCGTTCTCCACCATCATTCTGCTGCCCAACCTGCTTCTCAACTATCAGCCCATGACTGTAAGGCAGTTCCTGTTCCTGGTCCTGGCGGGTTCTTCGGCCGCCTGTGCGCAGCTGGCAGTCACGGCCGCTTACCAGAACGCCCCGGCGCGGGACATCTCCGTCTTTGACTACTCGCAGGTCGTCTACGCGGCCATCTTCGGCGCCCTCCTGTTCGGTGAGGTGCCGGACGTGTGGAGCTTTGTGGGCTATTTCATCATCATCGGGACTGCATTTGCCAAGTGGTATCTGCTGACGAGAAAAGATTGAAATTCGCTTTGTAAGCCGCCAAAATATTGCTATTTTGCAATTTTAATATATTTATATTACATTTTTTATACTGTCCCAGTTGACATTTGGCTGAATTGCGACTATTATGTAGATAGAACATTTGTTTGTTGTGCTGCAGGAGGTTGTGATGACGATCGAAGAATTGAAAAACAGAAAAACCGCTTTAGGCCTCACCAACGAAATGATCGCGAAAGCCGCCGATCTTCCGCTGAGCACGGTGCAGAAGATCATGAGCGGCGCCACTAAGGCGCCCAGGAAAGCCACTTTGGTAGCAATAGAAACCGTTCTCTCTGCCGAAGAAAGCCGGAGAAGAAATGCGTCCGATCACACTCAGGTCACAAGGAGCAGTTATGCTTATGAGGATCTCCCCGAAACACACGGTGTGGTAAGGGACTCCCCCGCTGAATACAAGTATTCGCCTGTCTCTAAGAATATCTCTGAGAAAAGAGACGGTGAGTACACCTTGGAAGACTATTATGCGCTCCCGGACGAGCGCCGCGTCGAGTTGATCGACGGTGTGTTCTACGACATGTCTGCACCGGCTGTCATACATCAGAAGATTCTCGGAGAGCTCCACATACTCTTCCGGGAATGCACCGATGCCCACGAAGGACAGTGCGAGGTCTATCTTTCGCCTTGTGATGTAAGGCTGGATATGGACAACAAAACTATGGTACAGCCGGATCTCCTTGTGATCTGCGGTCCTTATGATCTGGGTGCGAAACGCTTTGAAGGTGCGCCGGATCTTGCACTGGAAATCCTCTCCCCTTCCACCCGCTCCAAGGATATGCTCCTCAAGCTGTATAAATACCAGAATGCCGGCGTCAAGGAATACTGGATCGTAGATCCGGATCACGAGACGGTCCTGGTCTACGATTTTCGGGACGGCAATTTCTATCCCGAGAAATATGATTTTGACTCAGTTATTCCGATCCATATATCGGACGGGCAATGCTCCATCGACTTTTCCAGGGTCAACCGAGCGCTGAAAAAAGTCCGCTCTTCTAAATAATAAAGACCCGCATCTTGAGCCTTAAATACGAAAAACCATCCGCCTGTCCGCAGCATATCTTACTGCAGACAGGCGGATGGTTTTTTTTTTGCAAAAAACAGTCATGGAGCCTTCCTGTCTCGCGCCGATGTCATCACCCGTTTACAATCTTGTGCGCGAGCCCCATAAAGACCGGGACAAAGATAAAGGACAATACCCAGCCGAGAATAATGAAGATCGGCAGCATTCCGGCAAAGGCCATGAGCCAGACATTTAGCGGCTGGTGCCCGATCAGCACCGTCCCGATGAAGCTCATTCCCAGGCACATCGCAATCGCGAAGGGAATCGCTGTGCCGGTCGTCATCAGGATCCTGTACTTAAGTGTTCCGGGCTGTGCATATTTATTTGCCAGCGCCATACCCCACTTGGAAAAAGGAAGGCACAGGGCGATCACCATTTCCATTATATACGCCATCAGGATATCTCCCAGAATGGCCGGCCACATCACTTTTCCAAAACTCAGAATCTGCGCCACAGCCGACAAGACGATTGCGAGAAGCAGGTTATACATCAGATTCATTACAAGAACTTCTTTAAACTGTTTATTCATTGGTAGACCTCCCTTTTAGTCTGTAACTGTTTCTTTCTATAGAAAAAGTCTACCAATTCGGATCCGAATAAGCTTTACAGCAGTTTCTGTTTTTGGTTTGTTCTGTGCAGAGTGCGGCGTGCGTACGCAGAGGTCATGCAATGAATGACCATTTGCTGCCCGCTGCCAAAATATGTCCGGCGTCCTATGTCGCGCCCGGCAAAAGTGTGTCAGTTGATACGTCCCCGTGACACACGCGTCACACTTCTTCCCCTATCATCAGGTTCGCTTTCTCTTTCCACTTGCCGCGCTTATACACCGCGTGGGTGATGACCGCGCCGAGGCTCCAGGAGATCAGCATGGAAACGTACATCATGGCGCAATCCCCTTGCGGGAGCTGCGGGGACTTTGTCACCCCGACCAGTCCGTAAGCGAGCGGCACGCGCAGCGCGACCGACGTCGCGATGGAAATCCACATGGGACTCACAGTGTCGCCGGCGCCGCGCATGATGCCGCACAGGCACTGGGTGATCTCGATGATGACGTATCCCACCGCAATGATCTGCATCATGCTGTAGCTGAGGTCGATCAGCTCCTGCGTCTTTGTGAAGAGGCCCATGATCGGCCTTCCCAGAAGCAGGATCAGGCCGGTAACTACGGCAGAGATCCCCATGGCAGTGAGAGTGCCTTTTTTAGCTCCTTCCAGGACGCGGTCCATGCGGCCGGCGCCTATATTCTGGCCCGCATAGGTGGTCATCGCCGCGCCGAAGGACAGCGCCGGCAGAATGACGAAGCCGTCGATTCGCATGACAATGACGTTGGCCGCGATAAACTGCTCGCCGAAGGAATTGGTGAGCGACTGCACCACGATCATGGACATGGAGAAGATTGCCTGCGTGATACCCGAAGGAATTCCGAGGCGAATCAACTGGCCGACGTACTCGCCGTCCGGCACCAGATACTCTTTCTTCATGTCAAAATAGTCCTTCATCCTGGTCAGCCGCCTGAGCGACAGAAATGCGGAGACGAACTGCGCGATGACTGTCGCGAGGGCGACGCCCGCGACGCCGAGGCCGAAATAAGCCACAAATACATAGTCGAAGACGATATTGATCGCCGTCGCCGTCAGAAGATAGACCAGGGCGGACATGGAGTCCCCCAGGCCGCGCAGCACGCCGCTCAGAATATTGTAATAGCCGCCGCCGGCGATGCCCAGGAAGATAATGATCAGATAGCTCTGACACCAGCCGATAATACTCTCAGGCGTGCCCAGAAGCCGCAGCAGCGGCATGGTGACAAGCGGCCCGACGATCATGATGATCAGCGATGCTGCCCCCGTCAGTATTACGCAGGAGCCGATCGTCCTGGAGAGCGACTCTCTCTGCCGCGCGCCGAAGAACTGGGCGACCATGATACTGGCGCCCACGGAGATGCCCATGAACAGAACGAGCATCAAATTGAGGATGGGGCCGGCGCTGCCGACCGCCGCCAGCGCGTTGTCGCCCACAAATCGCCCGACGATGATACTGTCCACCGTGTTGTAGAGCTGCTGCGCGACATTTCCAAGCAGCATGGGAATTGTAAATCTGATGATCTGAATGACCGGATTTCCCTCGGTCATATCCACCGGCGCAAATAACTTCGATCTCATTTTGTTCCTTTCGCAGCTGTTTATCGATACTCGCCCCGAGCCGCCCGCTACGCGGGCTCCGAATACCAGCTTAAATCATATCTATTGAGGATTCCTCTTAATGATACCACATTAATGACACCATATTAAGGTTCACTCTGCTCGCGCAGAAGTTCCTCAACAATCGCTGCCGCCTCTCCCACATGGCGCAGGCAGGGGCGGGACGCGTAATACTCCTTCGTTCTCGCCTCCGGATCGTTCCCGGGCTTTGTCTTTACGCCGGCAAGGAGTTCCCGGCAGATGATCGTACCGTTGATCTCCCGAAAGCGCCGGGCAAATTCCTGTACCAAGTGGTAGTGATCTGTTTTGGCCCGCGGGTCTTTGGGATCTGCATAGCCGCAGAGCTGCCCCAGAACAAGCAGCGCGCCGCTCACCGTGCCGCAGACTTCCCGCATGCGCCCCATACCCCCGCCGAAGGAGGAAGCCAGACGCGCGGACGTCTCCCGGTCCAGCCCGGTCATGTCGTCAAAAGCGCAAAATACTGCCTGCGCGCAGTTATATCCTTCCAGGAACAGAGCCCTGGCCTTTTCTGCATGATCCATATTGATAACCTCCGGCATAATTATAATGTATTGGTGCATTGCAGCGCGAGCAGCCGCGCCACACGCTTTACCGGTAAACAAAAGACCCCCGAAGTGATCTTCGGGGGCCTTCTCACACCACTGCTGTGTATTATTTGGACATTGCCTCCTGAACAGCAACAGCAACTGCTACAGTCATACCGACCATAGGGTTGTTGCCTGCGCCGAGGAAGCCCATCATCTCGACGTGTGCGGGAACGGAGGAAGAACCTGCGAACTGCGCGTCGGAGTGCATACGGCCCATGGTGTCGGTCATGCCGTAGGAAGCGGGACCTGCTGCCATGTTATCGGGATGCAGTGTACGGCCTGTGCCGCCGCCGGAAGCAACGGAGAAATACTTCTTGCCGGCTTCCCAGCGCTCTTTCTTGTAGGTACCTGCTACAGGGTGCTGGAAACGTGTGGGGTTGGTGGAGTTGCCGGTGATGGAAACATCCGCACCTTCGTGCCACATGATCGCAACGCCTTCACGAACGTCGTCTGCGCCGTAGCAGTTGACCTTCGCACGATCGCCGTTGGAATAAGCGGTCTTGCTGACGATGGTCAGAGCGTGGTCTTCCTTGACGTCTGCGGACAGATAGTCATACTTGGTCTGCACATAAGTGAAACCGTTGATACGGCTGATGATCATAGCTGCGTCTTTGCCAAGTCCGTTCAGGATGACGCGGAGCGGTTTCGTACGAACCTTGTTAGCGTTCAGAGCGATCTTGATCGCGCCTTCTGCAGCTGCGAAGGACTCGTGTCCTGCAAGGAATGCAAAACATTCGGTCTCTTCGTCGAGCAGCATTGCACCGAGGTTGCCGTGGCCGATACCGACCTGACGCTGATCTGCGACAGATCCGGGAATGCAGAATGCCTGCAGTCCTACGCCGATCCACTTAGCAGCGTCGGCTGCCTTCTTGGCGCCTTCCTTCATAGCAATCGCTGCGCCGAGCTCATAAGCCCATTTTACGTTCTCAAAGCAAATAGGCTGTGTGCTCTCTACGATACTGTAAGCATCTACGCCCTTGCTGTTGGTAAAAGCCTTTACATCCTCAAAGCTTGCGAAGCCGTACTTGTCAAGAACGGGCTGCAGCTGGGGCATACGTCCTTCATAGTTTTCAAACAAAGCCATTGCTGCACCTCCTTCTTATTCTTTGCGCGGATCGATCCACTTGACCGCTCCGTCCTCTGCCTTAAAGCGTCCATATGTTCCCAGATTCTTCTCGTAAGCTTCATTCGGGGACATGCCGCCCTTGATCGCATCCATCATCTTGCCAAGGCTCAGGAACTGATAGCCGCAAACCTGGTCATCTTTGTCGAGGGCCATCTTTACAACATAGCCTTCTGTCATCTCAAGATAACGGGTTCCCTTTGCCTTTGTGCCGTACATTGTTCCTACCATGGATCTGAGTCCCTTGCCGAGATCTTCCATGCCGGCGCCGATGCGCAGACCGTCATCAGAGAATGCGGACTGTGTGCGGCCGTATGCGATCTGCAGGAACAGCTCACGCATAGCAGTATTGATTGCATCACATACCAGGTCGGTATTGAGCGCTTCCAGGATGGTCTTTCCCGGAAGGATCTCACTCGCCATAGCTGCCGAGTGTGTCATACCGGAACATCCGATTGTCTCTACCAGGGCTTCCTCGATCACGCCTTCCTTGACGTTCAGACTCAGCTTGCAGGCACCCTGCTGCGGTGCGCACCAGCCGATGCCGTGTGTGTAACCGGAAATGTCCTTAACTTCTTTTGCCTGGACCCATTTTCCCTCTTCAGGAATCGGAGCAGGACCATGATTCGGGCCTTTTGCGACGCAAATCATGTCTTCTACTTCTTTTGTGTATTGCATATGACACTTATCCTCCTTTTATAAGTTTGGACTTTGGTACGTGCCATAATTTTAACATACCCCTCTGTATCTTTTCAATATTTATGAAGCTTGGACAAAAAAAGTTAGAAAATGTTTAATCACGTTGTTAGTTATTACTAATCACAGTCAAAGATCGCTTTTTTGGCAATTCTGTCAGCGTAATCCCTCTTCCACCTCAGATGAGGCTCCGACGCGGCGTACGCGGGAAGCGCCTCTTTGTCCATATCGAAGACGATCATGAGGTCGAAACGATTGGCGATGTCCGAGTTGGAGACATGGAGATCCAGCGCGTGGATCCCCGGAATCTGCAGGGTCTCACTGAAGATCTCACGAACAGGTTCCACCAGTGCCTTCACATCGGTTCCTTCCGTAAACTTCACAATGATATAATGTTTCATTTCTCTGCTTCCTTTCTCTGTTATGCATTCTGCCGCCGAAGGAACTGTTTCCCGGTTCTGTCAAAGAATCCCCGGAAAGCCTTTAGCGAAAGCTTTCCGGGGATCTGATCCAAATCAGTTCCTGCTTCGGGAGCCGGATTTATTTCTGGTGCTCCAGAGCCAGCGTCTTTGTCGTGGCGTCGCAGACCTCAGCGGGTCCGTAGTACTGAATAGCACCGGGATAGACGAAGGAAGTCTCCACCGCCCATTTTGCCCTGTTTGCCGCAAAGAACTTGAAAGGTGCGCCATCAAGCTCAACGAGAGCCTTTCTGATAACGGGCTTGTCTTCGCCGTTTCTGCGCTCGATGTTCATCATCTTGGTGATGGGCATGCCGCCTGCTACCCACTCTTCTGCCGGTGCAGAGAGGTTGGAAACCTTGGAGAGGTATCCTGTGAAGCCGTACTGGATCAGCATGAAGGCATTGTAGCCGAGGGAATAGCAATAGTCGCTGTCGAAATTGGACGGGAACGCGCATCTTCCTTCATAGCCGAAGAAGTGTGTCAGAGGGGAGAATTTGCCCTTGTAGGTTCCTGCCGCCTTGCGCTCTGCCAGCTTGTTCTTTACCAGCTCCGCAAACAGTTTCTCGGACTCGATCAGAGATACCTGTACGTTGCCGTGAGGGTCTCTCTCGAGGAAGAGCTGCTGCTGAATGCCGACGGGAAGGATCGCGAAAACAGCCATGGACTCTTTGGTGAGGCCGTTCTCGATGAAGGCGTACTTCTCTTCCCAGGTAGGAAGCGCATTGAACTGATCGGTCTTCTCGCCCGCGAGGAGCTCGTTGATCTCGGCGATCAGCTTGGAGAACTCGGGAACGAATTCTACGATTCCCTCAGGAATGATCGCAACGCCGAAGTTATCGCCGTTGTTTCCGCGAGTTGCTACGGAATCCGCGATCTGGTCCGCGATCTCGGAGAGAGACTGCTTCTTGGCAGCTACTTCCTCGCCGATCAGGCAGATGTTGGGCTGTGTCTGCAGTGCGCACTCCAGTGCGACGTGAGATGCGCTGCGGCCCATGACCTTGATGAAGTGCCAGTACTTCTTCGCGGAGTTGCAGTCGCGCTCGATATTGCCGATGACTTCGCTGTAGGTCTTTGTTGCGGTATCGAAACCGAAGGAAGTCTCGATATCCTCATTCTTGAGGTCGCCGTCGATGGTCTTGGGGCATCCGATGACCTGAACGCCGGTGTTGTGCGCCGCCATGTACTCGGCAAGAACTGCCGCATTTGTGTTGGAATCGTCGCCGCCGATGATCACGATCGCGGTGATGCCGTGCTTTTTAGCGACCTGTGCCACGATCTCAAACTGCTCTGTGGTCTCGAGTTTTGTTCTGCCGGAGCCGATGATATCAAAGCCGCCGGTATTTCTGTACTGATCGATGAACTCATCTGTCATCTCGATATAATCGTCTTCAATAAGTCCGCTCGGGCCGCCCTTGAAGCCGAGAAGAACGTTGTCCTTATCGGTCGCTTTCAGCGCATCGTAAAGGCCGCAGATAACGTTGTGTCCGCCGGGGGCCTGGCCGCCGGAAAGGATCACGCCGACAACCTGCTTCTTGGCTTTCGATGTGTTGGCGCCTTTCTGGAACGTGATCTCGTTCTTTCCGTAAGTATTGGGGAACAGAGCCTTGATCTTCTCCTGATCCGCTACGCTCTCTGTAGGAGCTCCGTCTTTTACGCAGATCTCGGAAATGCCATTTCTGAGCATACCCGGGAGCTTAGGTGCGTAGCTGTATCTTGCTTTCTGAAGGTTTGAAATATTCATGACAATCATCTCCTTAAAAAAGTGTATTATTGGTCACTGCTTTTATAATATGATATCCGGAGCAGAAATGAAAGTTTTTTTGTAATTATTCGGCACCCCGGAAAAAAGGTGCGGAGCGCCTCTGGACGCCCACAGTCCCGAATGCGAAGCATTTGGGACGTGGGGTGCTGAATAGCTGCGTCTTCATCTTACCAGATCGTGATCCGGTCTTTCGGCGCCAGATACATTCCGTCGCCTTCCTTTACATCATAGGTCTCCATAAACTCATCGAACTGCTGCACGACCACGTTGGTCCGCAGGTAGCTCAGCGGATGGTTGTCATCCCCCAGTATAAACAGATCTCTCTTGTAACTGGAATAGCAGGCGTACGACTTGGCGTAGCTTCTGAAGAACTCGTCATAGTCAAACCCTTCCTTAGTCCTTGCCAGCCCCATGATTGCCTGCACGCCGGTGATATCCGCTGTCGCCTCCGCCGAGACGACTTTGCCATCAACGTTTACCCCCTCAAAAACCGTGATGTTGTCAAAGTAGTCGATCAGCTTCTGAAGTCTTGCCTCAAACTTTGCCTTATCTTCCGGCGTCCACCAGTCGTTCATTCTTCCGTCTTTGTCAAACTGGGAACCGTTTTCATCAAAGCAGTGACTCATCTCGTGCGCAAGCACATAGCCGACGGTTCCGTACATTTCCTCCTCGCTCATCTCCGAGCTGTATCCGGTTTCCCTCAGGATTCCGATGGAGAACATGAACGCGTTGATCATAGGCAGGGCCTTGGCGTTATCCTCCAGCGTCGGCATCTGTTCAAAGGCAAACACCTCCGGATCTATTTCGCTCGTGCTCTCTTTAACTTCCATCTGTTCATTGAACCTGTCCACTGCCATCTCGACCTCAGCCATGCTCTTTCCCTTGAGATCAAGGCCGCTGAAATCTTTAAAGCGCTCCGGATAGAGAGCGAACAGACGCATCCCGTCCAGTTTCTCGATCGCTTTTTCCCTGGTCGACTCGGAAAGCCAGTCCTCCTTTTCCAGCATTCCGCGGTAGACCGCCCGGATCTCCTCAAAGAAGTCCAGCATCTCCTGTCTTTCCTTCGACACGTCATGCCTTCCGATATATGCCTGTGTCAGGGCATCGTTCATTCTCAGCTTCAAGTGATCGAAGACAAAGGCATAATCTTCCTGTTTCTTATTGCTGTCCGGGTCATCCATAGACGAGGCCTGCTCCGAAAGCCGAAATGTTTCCTCGTCGCAGAAACAGTCGTATTTGCTGAGGAAGCTGACAATGTGGTAATTCTTAAGGCGCTCCAGATTCTCCTCCTTGTAGAGGTCACCGACCGCTTTCATATAGTCTTCATTTTGATGGTAATATTCTCCCACCGTGCTGCCCCGGGAGCGAAGAATATCCGTGATCGGATACGCCTGCATCCATTCCTGGATCTGAGTAAGATCCGTAGTCATTGTCGGAAGTTCATTTCCCTGCAGTATATCCATCATAGAATTGAGCGTAGGAGCAAGCGCAGCTTCCACAGCATAGAAATCGTCATAGACCTTCCCGGCTTCTTCCTCGCTCCATCCCAGTGCCGTGAGGTCGTGAATGATCACTTTCTTTCGGGCCTCTATTTTAAGCTTGGTGTCCTCATCCGGATTCTCATACAGGTGGGGATCCTTGAGAGAAAGGTCACTGAATCCGAAGAAAGCAAGGGACGGTATATACCTGGTCGGATTCTCCTCATCATAGCATTTCATGAACCGCAGCAGCAGCGGGACATTCCCGCTGCGGGCAGGGTCTTTCAGAAACGCGGAAAGTTCGTCCAGAGATGAAATACCGCGGATATCCTCCACCACCGGGCGAAGCGGCTCCAGCCCCGCCGCGTTTCTGGCGTCCCAGTCGGTGTAGGCCTTATAATAATCCTGCACAAGTTCCTCTGCGTGATTATTCGCGGTGTCGTCCTCCAGGATCTCTCTTACCTCCTGCCCAAGGACCACCTGGGACGACTCCTCCTCTCCTACTTTTTTATGGCGAATCATGTAATCATAGTTGACATAGAGATGGAAATCATCCTTGGGAGAGGTCGGCATGCCCTCGTAGATATTCTCCCTCGCCCGCGAATCGATCCAGGGATGGCCTCCTGCTGCCTTCTTCGCGATCTCCGCCTCTTCGGCCGCGGTCAGCGCCGTGTCGCCTTCCCCTGCGTCAGCTTCCTGCGCCTCCGGGTCTGCTTCTATGGCCTGTGCCGCCGGACCCGCGGCTCCGGCATCTGCCTGCCCCGCTTCCGGATCCTCCTGTCCGGATGCACCGGATTCCGCTTCCTCTGCCTGTGTCTGAGTCGTCTGCGGCGCTGCACCCTGTCTGCATCCGGCAAGCAGTACGGCAATAAGAATCATTGCGATCATGGATTGTATCTTCTTTTTCTTCATTCCGCCCTCCTTTTCTCAAAAACAATAGACATAACGGAGACTCCGTCTTCCGCCAACTATTATAGCACTTATTCTTTAGTCCACACACAATTCAGAATTTCAAGGCAAAATAGTCAGTTAAATAAGTCTGTACGAAAATCTTGCAGTTTTCCGGTTTTGCGGTTAAACTGCATTTGATTTTTGAGCCCATGAAAGCGAATTCAAATGAAACAAGTAGATTACAAAAACGGAAAAATCTTCAGTAATGTCATGCAGAGCGTGCTCCCCATGCTGGTCGCGCAGGTTCTCAGCCTCCTCTACAGCATCGTGGACCGCATTTACATCGGGAGGATCCCGGGCGAGGGCACTTCCGCCCTGGGCGGCATCGGTCTTTGCTTTCCGGTCATCATCATGGTCACCGCCTTCACCAATCTGTTCGGGCTGGGCGGCGCGCCGCTCTGCTCGATCGCGCGCGGTAAAGGAGATCTCAAAAGGGCCTCCGAAGTCATGAACGTCGCGTTTTCCATGCTCGTCCTGACAGGCGCGGTGATCACGGCTGCCGGCGAGATATTCGCTGCCCCGCTTCTTCGCCTGTTCGGGGCTACGCAGGGAAATCTCCCGTTTGCTCTGGCCTATCTGCATATTTATCTCATCGGCACTGTTTTCACCATGCTGGCGACCGGACTCAATCCCTACATCAATGCACAGGGATTTGCCTCCACCGGCATGTTCACCGTTGTGATCGGCGCGGTGACCAACATCCTGCTGGATCCCCTGTTCATCTTCACTTTCGGGATGGGGGTCCGCGGCGCTGCCCTGGCCACCATACTGTCCCAAATCCTGTCGGCCGTCTTCGTGCTGCGTTTTCTGACCGGCAAAAAGGCCGAGTTGCGCCTGACTCCCCTGAAGGACCTGCAGGCGCTTCCCGCCCAGCTTCTGGGCCAAAATCCCGACGACAGATTCCGCTCCACAGCTCTGGATATCGCCGGGCTGGGCTCTTCCGCCTTCGTCATGCAGTTCACCAACAGCCTGGTCAGTATCGTCTGCAACAGCACGCTGTCAAAATATGGCGGGGAAGTCATGGTATCGGTCTACACCATCATCAATTCCGTCCGGCAGGTTCTGGAGACGCCGGTCATCGCGATCGGGGAGGGAACCTCTCCCGTGATCAGCTATAATTACGGCGCGCGAAGGCCCGGGCATGTCCGGGGGGCCATGCTCCTGATGAGCTGCCTCGGCATCGGCTATACTTTAATTGTCTGGATCCTGATCGAGCGCTTCCCGGCGTTTTTCATCTCCATGTTCAGCACGGACGCCGCCCTGATGAAAGACGCGATTCCCGCCCTGCATCTGTACTTCTTCGCTTTTGTATTTCAGTCTCTCCAGTACACCGGACAGACCACTTTCAAAGCGCTGGGCAAGAAAAAGCACGCCATCTTTTTCTCCCTGTTCCGCAAGGTCGTGATGGTCGTGCCGCTCACGCTCCTTCTGCCGGGCGTCTTTCGCCTGGGAGCCGACGGCGTATTTATGGCCGAACCCATCTCCAATGTCATAGGCGGCACGGCGTGCATGACCACAATGCTTCTGACCGTCCTGCCGGAGCTGAAAAAAATGGAGTAAAGAGGCTTATTACAGCCCCTTTACTCCATTTTTCATTTGCCGTCAGTATGCTTTTTATAAGATTAAATCTGAAAAACCGGATCTCACAGTGCCTTGGCAAACGCCTTGATCTCCGCCATCTTCGCCTCGGAGCCGTTCTCGTCGCCCGCTGCCGTGATAATACCTGTATCTTCCAGTCCCGTATAAGCCGCCATGGCCTTATAGGTGGCGATTGCGCCGTCATAAGGATTGGGTGAGGCAGAGCTCAGAAGCAGCGCCGCTTTGGTCGCCTTAGCAGGTTTGCCGATGGCATACACTCTCTGAATCGCGGCCAGGATCTGCGCGGTCATGTCAAAATAGTAAATCGGGGAAGCGTATACGATCATATCCGCCTCTTTATAGGCGGGCATAACCTTCTCCATATCATCCTTCTGGATGCACTTGCCCTCTCCCTTTGTGTGGCAGTACTCACATCCGAGACATCCGCCGATCTTCATTTTGCCGACGTGCAGAATTTCCACTTCGTGGCCTGCCTCTTTTGCTCCCTCCGCAAAGGCGTTGACCATAGCCGCGGTATTTCCTGCCTTGGGACTGCCGTTAAGGATTGCGATCTTCATCTGAATTACCTCCTTTTGCTTTGTACAATGTAATTGTGCACAATTTTATGCAGTCTCATTGTACTCCAAAAGGGCTGCTTAATCAACCCTGCTGAACAAAATGTTCAACCCTAAAACACCATGCCGGCGACTCTTGCCGGCGCTTTTCCGCGCGCGTGTGTATTGCCGGGATTACACGATCAGGTTCACGACGATCCCGCATACGAATGAATATGTCATGACAAAAAGAATATACAGGGCAAATCGCTTCCACCCCATGGCGATTTTCAGTGCCCCGAGATTCGTGATCTTTGTGGCCGGCCCTGTGATCATGAAGGCTGCCGCGCTCCCCATGCTCAGGCCTTCCCGCAGCCACTGCTGCAGGAGCGGGATCGTTCCTCCGCCGCATGCGTAAAGAGGCACGCCGATCGTGGCGGCCATCAGGACGCCCCAGGCTTCATTTCCTCCGAAAACATTCACCATCAGGTCCTGCGGGACATAGCGCTGAAACAGAGCGGAAAGCAGAATGCCGAAGAGAAAGTATCCCCCTGTCGCCTTGATATTCCGCCAGACATTCAGCAGATACCGGACCATAAGGTTCGGATGTGTGTCGCGGCTGGCCCTCTCTTCAAATCCGCTGAAATCAAAAAAGTCCCTTCCGCGGTAGAATGCAAAGACCAGCAATCCTGCCGCGCACCCGCACAGAAAACAGGTGATGATACGTACCGTTAAAGCCGTCCTGCCCAACGCCGCGCTGTAGATGATCAGCTGGGGATTCAACAGGATCGAGGCCATCATGAAAGACGCCAGCCAGTCCTCCCGCATTCCCTGTTTCCGAAAGGATGCCGCGATCGGGATCGTGCCGTACATGCACAGCGGAGAGGCGATGCCGAGGATGCAGGCCGGCAGGATACCGAACAGCCCCCACTTCTTATCCTTCATGCCGGCAAAGACGCCGTGAATTCTGTCTTTTGCAAAGACAGAAATGAAAGATCCGATCAGCATGCCGAGGATCCAGTACCGACAGATCTGCCGGAACTGGATCTCGAAATAATACCAGATATAAATAATTTCTCTTTTAAGGACTGCAAGTATCTCAGCCATCGATCTTTACCAGCTCATAGGTTCGGCTGCCGAGCCCGATCTCTTCCGCATGTTCCAGGGTATGGATGCCGTGAAGAGATTCCATGCGGTCAACCAGGGATTCATTGCCCTCCGCCTGATAGATGAGATCCACGCAGGCCTGGTCCAGCGCCACAGGGTCTGTACTCGCCAAAATACCGATGTCATGGATATCCGGTTCTGCCGGATTGCCGTCGCAGTCACAGTCCACGGACAGCCTGTTCATCACATTGATGTATATGATGTGATCTTTTCCGACGTGACTGCTGAAGCCGGATACCATCTCCGCCAGTGCCTCCAGCCAGGCGTCCTGATCGTCATACCAGATGCTGCCGCTGGTCTTGGTTCCTGCCGTATGGACATACACCTTGCCGCTCGGCGATGAGATACCGATGCCGACATTTTTGATGGCGCCGCCAAAGCCTGCCATCGCGTGGCCTTTGAAGTGCGAGAGGATCACCCAGTCCGTATAGTTCTCCGCATGGCTTCCGACAATTACTTTATCAAGCCTTGTTCCGCCGGTCATGGGCCATTCGACTTCGCCCTCCTCGTCCATAAGGTCAAAATCCGCCACCTTCGTAAAACCGTGATCTTCCGCGACCTGCTTATGCATGGCGGAACTTGCGCGCGATCCGCCGTAGGCGGTGTTGCATTCTACGATCGTTCCGTTTACTTTCTTTACCAGATCTCCGATCAGCTCCGGGCGAAGATAATTGCTTGCCGGAGGTTCGCCGGTCGATATTTTGACGGCAACTTTGCCTTCCGGCGTCCAGCCGAGAGTCTCATAGATCTTTACCAGGCCTTCCGCGGAAATGTCGGAGGTGAAGTATACGACAGGAGAATTCGCTTTGGTCACGGAGTCCGATGTTTCGGCTGCTGAACCGGATGTTTCGGCTTCAGAGTCAGTCACTGCGGCTTCATTCACAGAGTCGGATGCTTCAGTGGCATCTGTTTCCACTGTTTTTTGGCCGGACGGTTCCGACGTACTTTCCGCGGCCGCTGCCGGGGCGTTGTTCTGCTGTGCGCTTTCGCCCGCTTCATTGCCGGAGCAGCCGGCCGTGAAGAGCAGCGCCATCGCACAGACAATTGACATGATCATTTTTTTCTTCATCCTGAGAGCTCCTCCAAACTATACTTACAGATCTCCTAATTTCCCTTGATGCCGTTCATCTCAAGCCAGGCTGTTACATCGCCTGAGAGTGCGGACCAGTCTGTACTCCCCGAAAACCCCTGCCCGTCTGCGGACGGAAACAGCAGTATCAGGACGATCCCGATGATCACCGACGCCATGATCGCGACAACGGGGATGAGAGGATTCTGTTTCTTCCCCTTCATCCCGGCATTCCTGCAGATCAGGGCTGCCTGTGTCCCGATAAAAGCCCAGAAGGAAAGCATCAGCAGATTTTCAAGCAGTACCAGCCATCCGGCCTTCTCATAATCCAGGAACGCGAACGGCACGCGAAAGAACAGATAGTCCGGCATGCCGCTTCGCAAAAACAGATAGAGGCCGATGCCGCCGATGCAGGAGAAAACGCAGGCGAGCACGGTCTTCGTTTTGTTTTTCAGCTTCAGGCCGGCTGTCATAGCCGGGATATGCGTTCCCAGGTGCAGCCCCATCAGCACAAAAGCCCAGTGTGACATGGAGAGATGCATCCGTCTGGCGAAAGAGACAGGTGCCATGCCATAAAGAAAAGGCACGGCATGGCCGCTCATGGACATACCGCAGAAGGCAGTGAGCGCAAAGCTTGCAAGCAGCAGGATATTCAGCGCGGTTGTCAGCGCGCGGTAAGGGTTATATCTTCCCTTAAAGAACGCGCTGTACCACCTTCGGTTCAGGATCTGATGGACGATGACAAGCACCGTCATGGCCATGCCGATCCATTCATGTGCCATCTCCCCCGTGACCTGGTAGGCCATGAGGAGAAGAAGGAGGACGGTCATGGCCGTATCCACGATTCTTTTTATGATATTGTTCGTTTTTCCCTTGGACATAATTCCGTCCCCTCCTTCATCCGATTTATCACTTCAGTTTGTTGTACTCTTCCTCGTTTACAGCTTCCAGCCACTCCGCAGCGGTCTCTTCTCCGGCCACTTCGATCGCCAGATGTGAAAACCAGGAATCCGGTGCTGCGCCGTGCCAGTGCTTTACGTTTGCGGGAATGTTGATCACGGTACCGGGTGTCAGTTCCACAGGCTCCTCGCCCCACTCCTGATAGTATCCTCTGCCGCCTACGCAGATCAGCATCTGGCCGCCGCCGCTCTTCGCGTGGTGAATGTGCCAGTTATTGCGGCATCCGGGCTCAAAGGTCACATTGAACACGGGAACCTGCTCAGTGGATACCGGTGCCAGATAACTCTGCCCTACGAAGAACTGTCCATAAGGATTGGGCTCGCCGATCGGGAAGAAGATAGTGTTCTGGTATCTGTCCTTATCTGTTAATGCCGGCTCTTCTTCGTTCCAGACTTCCTTTGCCAGTCTGAATACGGCCCAGCCCTTCGGCCAGCCCACATACATAGTGGCGTGGGTGATGATCGCGGCGATCTCCTCCTTAGTTACGCCGTGCGCTTTTGCATTCTGCAGATGATAGGTCAGGGAGGAATCCGTAATGCCGGAGGCCATCAGAGATACGACCGTAATGATGCACTTTGTCTTCACATCGATTGCTTCCTCGTTCCATACCTCTCCGAAGAGCACATCATCGTTCAGATGCGCAAACATCGGCGCAAATTCTCCTAACTGATTTCTTCCTGCTGTCTGTACGATCTTTTCAGCCATTTGTCTGTTCCTCCTTATCTGTACTTATCTGCTCCTTGATCAAAGGACTTCATCCAGCCAGCGGCGGATTTCGTTCTCATTCGCGCGGTTGATCTGTCTTCCCTTTGCCCACTTCACATCGCCGCTTACATTCTTGTGAAGGGCCGTATCGCTTCTTCCGACGCCGCTTCCGCCGGATGTGCAGAAGGGGATGATCTTCTTACCGGAAAAATCATAGCTCTCCAGGAAGGTCTCGATGATACGGGGAGCCACGCCCCACCAGATCGGGAAACCGACGATCACGGTGTCATAAGAAGCCATATCAATGGCTTTGCCACTGATCTCGGGTCTTGCGGAAGGATTATTCATCTCAACGCTGCTTCGGCTCTTCTTGTTCATCCAGTCAAGGTCCGCCGGTGTATAGATGTCCTTCGGAACGATCTCATAAAAATCCGCTCCGGCTGCTCTGGCGATCTCTTCGCCGACTCGTTTTGTCACGCCGCTGGCGGAAAATACTGCTACTAATGTTTTCTTACTCATCTTATTTCATCTCCTTTTCTGAAATTGTTACTGATAGTCATCCGCCTTTTACTCGCCCAGCAGCCGGATCAGGCAGCCGTAAGTGAGCTCATAGACGGATTGATACACGTAGTTGATCCCCGCTTCCTTCATAGCGGTCTTCTGCTTTTCCGTGACCGCTGTGTAGGGATATATGCCAAACATGAACGGGAAAAAAATATAGATGAAGTTCTGGATATCGGTCACGCTCATATCCGGACAGAACTTTCCCAGCAGCATGCACATCCGATGCATGGAACCTCCGTAGGACTGCTTAAAAGTATTGAGCAGCTCCTGCCGGCTGTTTGCTTCCATGTCGTAGTTGTTCATGGAAAGAAGCTTTAAGAGCTGCTGGCGCCCCGCCAGGGATCCTGCGATGCGATCGGCCAGTTCTTTTTTCGTAAGCCTCTCGTTTCCGTCCAGTATGGCGGTCAGGTCTTCATTCCAGCGGTCATATTCCCTTTGGAAGAGCCCCAGAAAAATCTCTTCCTTTGTTTCAAAGTAGTTATAGATGGTCGGCCGGGAAAAGGAAGTGATTTTGCTGATCTCCTTGAGCGTGATCTCCCTGAAGCTCATGGTCTGATAGAGCTGTTCACAGGCATTTATGATTTCTTCTCTTTTCCGGGCAATCTCTTCCTGTGTTACTTTTCTCATTACTTTTATTCCCCCAATATTTTCGTTTGCTTGACGCCGTGTCAGCATGTTTATTATAAGTGTATTCTGACATCGTGTCAACATTTATTTTGCATGCCTCCTTCGTTCAGCGAGCCTTAATCTGCGAGGCTTAAATCGCCAAGCCCGGATTCAGCCAAAAAAGCCTCATGCGGCAGGGATCTGCAGCACAAGGCTCTATTGAAATAACTGTATTTCAAGGCTCGCAGAGCGAGCCGCTGCGCCGCGTGCGGGCTGCCCTTTGGCAGCATCTTCCTTTCCGCACGCGTGTGCATCATATAACTCAGTTGGGGATTGTCACCCGCCACTGAGATAATTTGTTACTTTCCACCGCCTGTAGAGGCGGTGGACATCCCCTCTGAGTTATAAAGTCAGGGGGCGACCCCTCTTCCCAGAGTACTATTTGGCCAATTGAAACTCCATCCTGTAAATATACATCTTAGCTATACTGTCACAGAGACCGGCAAGAAAACGATGAATTCCCTTAATGTTAGGGTCCTCGAGTTTATAGTATCCCTGCATGTAACTCTTTCTCGTCACCGACTTCACTTTCGATGACCATCCGTCAAGATCTGAAACGCTATTTACGAAAAAGAGGCCGGACACGTCCCTCATTCCCATATTCTTCAGTGTTCCCTTCATGAGCACGTCCCTTCCGAACTTTCCGACAGCATCAAAGACAAGTCTTCCGCCCGGAAACCGATCCGCCATGGCGATGACCATGTCTTTGATCTGCTGCATGGTGAAGTAATGGAACACCCCGGCCGCATACAAAACGGCGCCGTTCGAAGCGTCAATCCGGTCCATCCAGGAAAAATCATTCAGGTCACAGGCGATGTTTTCTTCTCTCTCACCTGCCGGTACGATCTCATTTCGAGAGTTTATTACATCGGGGAAATCCAGGTTGTAGATGTGACAGGTGCCGTTATCGGCCATTCTGCCGGTCATGTTCAGCCCGCACCCGAGGTTTACCACGGCAGCTTTCGGATGGTCTTTAAGATAATCTGTGATCTCCCAGATCATATCCTTCTCGCGCATGGCGCCTTCCAGCCCGCCGAATTGGTACATCGCATTGTTTTTCTTTGCTTCGATCTTAGAAAAATCGTAGTCGATACTTTGGCAGATCCTCGCCGCGTATTCGTCCTGATACAATGTCGGGAACTGCTCGGCGCAGAGCTTTCGCCCATACAAGGGGATGATCAGAGTTTCCTGTACGCTGCCTTTTTCGATATGAATTCTGTCCATGTGACTTTGTCTCCTTTCTCCCCGTTGCAGTGATGCCTGCCGAATACACGTTAGCTTTTTCTAACCTTCAGTCATAATAAAAGCCCATCACACGGCTGCGCCTTTAGACTTCGCTGTATGGTGGGCGAAACAATCTGTTAGTTATTGCTTACTATTATATCTCGAATTTCCCATTTCTTCAAATACTAAAGTTCGATAAGCTGTGTCAAAACAGCGTTTCCGGAGTTTCGTCAATTATTCATACTCCACAGTTGCCGGCGTGTTTCCGGCCGCTTTCTCCTGCAAAAGATAATCAATAAGCATCGTATTTGGCTCTCCAAGCTCCGGCCAGTTGCTGTAACAGAGCGTTCCGTCAAAATCAACAGCTATGATCTTGTGATTGTGATCCATATGCACCCCCGCACGTATTGTCTTATACCAGTTTTGCGAACATTTGTTCTGAGAATTATATATTACATCGCCAGCACATATGTATCAATCGAACAATTTATTAAATATACCTGAAAAAAAACCAGTTGAGGAAAGGAGAATGGTATGTCAAACAGAAAAAAAGAAAGAACCGTCGCATAGTTATTATAAGCAAGAGAGAGAGGTTTCCGATTTCCCCTGCAGCGTTTCAGAAAGCATGAAAAGCTAAGCACGAAGCACGTTTACATTTACTGCAGAAGTACAGCAATTGCAAAACGATTTCTTGCTGATGCAGAAAAAGAAGGGTTCCTCTTTAGTGACGGGACCGCACCGACTAATAAGGACACCAGCAATCTGTACGCCCTAAATGACGACTTTACGATCTGCTATGCTGGACTCGTTGCGCATATGATGCTCGGGCGAAAAGATGTGGGGAATGTAGTATGGGTGGATTATGGGAGATATGTTAGCGGAGAGAAATAAAGGAAAAGGAACAGTATCCATTTTATCTGCATATATTTTGTCTGTTTATATGCAGATTATTCTTTAATATCTGCATATAATATGGTAATATATATGCAGATATTAGGAGGCAAATATGCACGTATTCGATTATTCCTTCCTGGACACAGGATTGTTACCGGCAGAAATGGTGACCCTGGCATCTACAGTCGCTGCCTTTGGTGCCATTTCAGATGAAAGAAGAGGGCAGAATAAAAGCGTATACACAGAGCTGGAAAAGGTCGCCAGAGTCCAGTCCGTAAAAGGATCCAACGCCATTGAGGGCATTGTGACAACGGATGCAAGGATCAGAGAGATTGTTAACGGAAACAGCGCACCCATAAGTCACAGTGAAAGAGAGATCGCCGGATACAGAGATGCCTTGGACGAAATCCATAGAGGCTTTGAACTGATGCCGATAAATGAAAACACCATTTTACATCTGCATCAGGTAATGACCAGTGCTGCCGGTTATGACCAGTCAGGGCAGTATAAAGCAGAAGATAATCTGATCATGGAAGTTGACATGCGCGGGAGGCGTAGAGTTCGCTTCGAACCTGTTCCGGCGGCACAGACCGGGGAGGCGATGGAGCAGCTCATACTTGCCTACATGGACGCAAGAGACAATCCAAGGATCAGCAAATTGCTGCTGATCCCCTGTGTGATCCTGGATTTTCTCTGCATACATCCATTTGCTGATGGAAACGGCCGGGTATCCAGACTTTTGACATTGCTTCTCTTGTATAAGAGCGGATATGACATCTGCAGATATGCATCATTCGAAGAACAGATCAACCTTTCAAAGGACTATTATTATGAATCGCTCCGGGAATCCTCGGAAGGCTGGCATACGAACGAGAACTCTTATGTCAGTTTCATGAAGAATTTCCTTTCAACACTGTTTAAATGCTACAAGGAACTGGATAAGAGGTTTGCAGTCGTAAATGGAAAAAGAATAAGTAAAAAAGAACGGATCGAGCAGACAGTACTTGGCAGTATACTTCCTATATCAAAAGCAGAGATTTGCCAGCTGCTTCCGGATGTCAGTCCAACGACCGTAGAGGCTGTATTAGGACAGATGACAAAAGACGGACGTATTGCCAAACTGGGACAGGCAAGGGCTACAAAATATGTGAATGCAAGGCATATTAAGTAAAGGATGATAATATGATAATTCTTAATGTCACCTACAAGTGCAAACCTGACATGAGGGAAGAGTTTCTGAATGCGATTATGAGGGATATCAAGGCACTTATAAGAGAAAGGAGCCAGTTCATAAAAAGGACTCTGTTCCAACAACAAAGAAAGGACGTCGTAGAAGGTACCCCACAGAATCGGTGGTGTGCCGCATATCCGTGGAGATTCAAGAAGAGATTACTTTCATGCTTGGCCTTATTTATCCGAAAACAGGTATGAATCAGGATGAACTTGAAAGACTCAAAAGGACACTTCCTCTGGAATATCGGCATAGTTTATTTATCGGTATAAGTCGTGTTATGCCGATATCGGCATAACACGACAAACGCGATAGAGAGCCTAAATTCCACCTACCGTAAGCTGAACCGTCAACGCAGCGTCTTTCCCAGCGGACAGGCACTTCTGAAAGCCCTGTATCTGGCAACTTTCGAAGCAACTAAAAAATGGACCATGCCGATCCGGAACTGGGGACAGGTCTATGGAGAGCTGGCGATCATGTACGAAGGTCGTCTTCCGGAATAAAAAATGAGCTGCCAGCAACGGGCGGAGAAATCCGCCCGCAGAATGGTTCCGTCCCGCATGGGGATTTCCACATCCTGTTCTACGATGGCAGCCGTGCTGCTCATTCCGCTGACATCCAGCGTTACGGTCAGTTTTGATTTGCCATCTTCATTTTTTGCCATATGCTTCCGTCGCTCTTATCAAAAATCATTCTGCGGTATGTTTTCGTTTGTGATATGCTGCATCTCAAACATCGCCAGTGCAATGTCATGGGCGTACGGAGTGTCCCCTTCGTAAAAATCACCCGTGCCGTTGCTGAATCCCACTTCCGCATCTACCGGATCGGCAAATCCGCGGAATGCCCACTTCGGCTCGACATGGACCGTCTTGTCTGCAAATTTGATGACGATATTTTTCGGCTGCATGGTCGGGTCATCCTCTTTCGCATAAGGAACTTTTTCCCAGTCGGCATGGAACTTCACATCGTAACTGGATACCCAGTTTTCCGGATCTTTCGTGTTCCAGAACAACGCATGTGCCGGCGGGGTCCCATCATCCACCTGTTTCAGGGTCACATGGCAGATATCCCAGCTGCCGTCTTCGCATCTGCCGCACAGCTGATAGAACTGTCCCGGCGGAACCTCATAGGCGCTCATGGTCATCATTTTGGTGAATGTGACAAATGCGAACTCACAACCGCCTACGCCATAGACTTCTTCCCCGTCAATAGTACCCTCCACATAACCGAAGTTCAGCAGATAATCCGTTCCCATGGCGGAGTTTCCGTCCAGCTTTATGGATTTATCGAAATAATGGCATTTCATATCCACAGAGCTGCCTTCTATGGCACGGTATCCCCTGCTGTTCATATGGAACACGAAATCATCGCATCCGGCCAGCTTTACTTCATAGGTCTGTGCATCATCCGACATGCCTTCCGGATCGCCTTCTACCGTATAATACAGGCAGTTCCCGCCTTCGCACATCTTTACCGGAAGCAGTTCGTGAGGCGAACGCATGTCTTTTCCGACGCGGATCACGCTGTGGCCATGTGCCGGTGACGGTGCATCCGGATACATGGATCTCTGATAAAGACGCGGCAGAGCATTCTTGTCGTTCTTGCTGTAAACCAGCATCCAGTAAAAATGTACCATCATATAAGCCAGTTCACCATTCTGCAGCAGCTGCGGCGGTGCAAGAGCCTGCGATTTGTCATCAAGCGGTGCAAAAATTGCGCTGTCTATTCTTTCTCCCATATCTGTTTCCTCCTGCGTTTTTTGAATTGCTCATACGCCACTGCATTGTACGGATAGTCCGGCGCAGTGGGATCTACTTTCACAACGACCTTCATACTGACCTTCGGATTCATAGCCACCTGGAATGCCTTATCCAGCTCTTCCAGCGGGAAAACCCGAGAAATATAATCGATCGGACTCAGGACACCGGCACGAACGTCCGCAACGGAAAGCATCGGATTCCCGGTCAGGCCGCCGAGAGGCACCACTTCCTTCAAAAGGAAATAATTCGGATGAATGCTGATATTTCCTTTTGTGATGCCGATACAGCAGATCTTTCCTTTCGGTTTTACGACGTCAAAAGCCAGCTCATAGCCTGCCGTACTTCCGGAACACTCATATACAATATCTGCATTGCCGCTGTCCCGGTCACCAACCCAATACGGGATCTTTGTAGTTCCCCAGATATCCGCCAGATACTGGAAAGGATCTTTCACTTCATTCAGGTTAATGATATGATCCGCGCCGAATTTTTTCGCCAGACCCAGACGGTATTCGGAGAAATCGGAAATCGAAATATCCAGATCCTTGTAGCGATACCGCAGCTGCTGCAGAATCGCCAGCGCCTGAATGCCCGCGCCGGAAATAAAAATCTTCATGCCATCCTGGGTTCCGGGCTTGCCGGACCACACACTGCTGTTGCACAACGGTTCCAGGAGCGCATTTTCCAGATCATTTTTTGCACCCGGGACACCGACAACAACACCTGCAGAAAAGATTTCATCGCAGATAAAATACTCTGCAAAGCAGCCATCCTAATACACACCCAGACCAATCGTGGTGCCGAATACTTTGGAACCGACATGCACATTCATTCCTGCCAGCGGTCCGACCATGTTTTCGCCGATCTCCACCACTTCACCACAGGACTCATGGCCGATAATACGCGGGAACTTATCGATCATATAACCCGATGTATACGCGCCAAAATCGCTTCCGCACACACCGGCATAGATCACCTTGATCAGCACCTGATCCGGCCCGCATTTCGGGATCGGAACTTCTTTGAGTTCGAATTTCCCTGGTGCCACCAATTGCATTGCTCTCATTGTACCTTCCATTTGTTTTCCTCCTTTACCTTTATTTTTTCAGAAAGGTCTTTTTACGAAGTCCTTCCTGAGAGGTTCCATTGCCTGATCTATTTGAGGATCTGTCCGGAAATGACAATCCGCTGGACCTGATTGGTGCCTTCGAAAATCTGGAAGATCTTGGAGTCTCTCCAGATCTTTTCCACCGGATACTCCCGCATATAACCGTAACCGCCCATGATCTGAATCGCGTCCTCCGCCACCTGGGTGCAGATCTCGGTGGCGTAGCATTTGGAAATCGCCGCTTCTTTTGTGTAAGGCAGGCTGCGCTCCATCAGGTCTGCAACATGAAGATTCATCTGACGGCTTGTCTCCACTTTTATCTCCATATCCGCCATCTTGAACTGCAGCGCCTGAAATTTGCAGATTGGTTTGCCGAAGGTGACGCGCTCCTTTGAATATTTGATTGCTTCATCCAAAGCCCGCTGGGCCATTCCTGTTGCAATCGCGCCGATGAACGGCCTTGACAAATCCAGCGTGCGCATTGCCAGCTTAAAGCCATCTCCCTCTTCTCCAACACGGTGATCCGCCGGTACCCGCACACCGTCCAGCACCAGCTCCACCGTGTTTGTGATCCGGATGCCGCATTTGTCTTCTTCCTTGCCGACGCTGATACCTGCCCGGTCTTTCTCCACAATAAACGCCGTCAGCCCCTTCGCACCTTTTTCCGGATCGGTGCTGGCCACCACCAGATAAACATCCGCAAAGCCGCCGTTGGTGATAAAGCATTTATTCCCGGTGATGACATACGCATCACCCTCTCTGACCGCCTTTGTGCGCGTTGCTGCCACGTCCGAGCCGCCGCCTGGTTCTGTCAGGGCAAACGATGCAAATCCTTTTCCACCCAGCACCAGATCCACGAACAGCTGCTTTTGTTCCGGTGTACCGCCGAAAAGCACCGGTTTCCAGGCAAGATTCGTGGTCACGGTGGTCAGCGCAAGACCGGTATCGTAATATCCCATGGTTTCATAGATCGCCAGGATCGATTTGTGATCGAGGCCGAGGCCGCCGTATTCCTCCGGAAATTCAAACGCGTTGAATCCCAGCTCATTCGCCCTGCAATAGACCTCCTCCGGGAATCTGCTTTCATGATCCCATTCCCGCAGATTTGGTTTAATCTCTTTCTCCATAAAATCAGAGATCAGTCCGCACAGTTCTTTTTGTTCCTCTGTAAGAAGACGCATATTTATTCCTCCTGTTTTTTCTTATAACAAATGGAGCTCTTTCGCCTGATCCCGCAGCTGTTCCCGAAACGCCGGGTGCGCCAGTTCGATCAAAGCCTTTGCCCGGTCCGAATTATCCAGTTTCTTCAGGTTTACACAGCCGTATTCCGTAACCACATACTGCACATCCGCCCGGCCGGTCGTGACTGCTGTCCCGGGCGGGAGTACGGGAACGATTCGGCTTGACCTGCCTTTTTTGTTCTCCAACGCTGCTGTCATGGCAATGAAAGACTTTCCTCCTTTTGACATCTGTGCGCCGCGTACAAAATCCACCTGCCCGCCGATGGCACTGATCTGTCGGCCGCCGATGTTATCCGCCGCAACCTGCCCAAACAGATCTATGGACATCGCCGTGTTGACGCTGATAAAATGGTCATTCTGCGCAATCATCGCCGGGTCATTGACATAAGTAAATGGTGTAAACATCAGATTCGGATTGTGATCCGCAAAGGCATACAGTTCCGGACTCCCCAGTGCAAATCCGACGACGGCGCGGCCGGGATTGAAGTTCTTCTTCCTGTTGTTGATGACGCCTTTTTGCATCAGCTTCATCATGGAATTGGTCAGCATTTCCGAATGCACGCCAAGATCATTTTTATTTTCCAGACCATAACCGACAGCACCGGATAGTCCGCCCAGACCCAGCTGAATGGTGGCACCATCCGGAATCTGTTCGACGATATACGAAGAAATTTTTTTCAACGTTTCATCCACCGGAGCATCCGGTACGACTGCCAGCGGCGAATCGGCTTCCACAATATAATCCGCCTGGGAAACATGGATCAGATTCTTCCTGCCGTAAACGTAAGGAGCGTTTTGATTGACCTGCAGTACAACCCGGGAACAGGCTGCCCGTACATCATCATGCATTGCAGTGTATGTCCCGTAACTCATACAGCCATTCTCATCCGGCGGGGATACCTCAAGAAATGCCACGCCGCCGCTTAAGAAATCCCGGCACCACTGATCCACCCGGCTTAAGTGCAGAGAAGAATACCGACAGTTTCCATGCTGCAGCGCTTCCCGCTCTGCCGGCCCCGCAAAATAGGTGAACACCGAAAATGAATCGTTCTTCTCATCTGTATAAAAGGGCAGAAGCTTCAGATTGACCGCACTGCTGATCCTGACCCCGTGAAGTTCCTTTTTTCGCCTGTACAGTGCTTCTGCCAGCTCATAGGCAATACAGGATGCGGTACCGATATGGACGATATCGCCATCCTTTACAATTTTTACCGCCTCATCCGCGGTTCGAATCTTTTTCCGATATTCTTCCTTCCAGTCCATGCTGTGTCCGCACCTTCTTTATCGGCCGACAAACTTCGGCCTTCGTTTCTCAAAAAAAGCGTTCACGCCTTCTTTGTGGTCCTCACTGTCAAAGCAGATCGCCTGTGCCATCGGCTCCGTATCCAGAAGCTGGGAAAGTGTCAGATTCTGCGATTCGTTCAGTACCTTTTTTGCCATCTTTATGGCGATTCCGGGGCCGTTTGCCAGTTGCTTCGCCAGTTTGCAGGCTTTCTCCAAAAGCTGCTCCTGCGGCTCGATCCAGTTGACAATACCCATATCCTTTGCCTCTGCCGCATCGATGGTCCGCCCGGTAAAAATCAGTTCCTTTGCCCGGTTCAGTCCTGCCAGCCGCGGCAGGGTATACATGCCGGCCAGATCCGGTATCAGGCCGACACCCGCAAAGGCCATGCCAAACTTCGCTTTTTCAGACGCCAAAATGATATCCGCCTGCATGGCGATACAGAAACCGGCACCCACCGCATAGCCACCAACCGCCGCAATGGCAGGCTTCGGCATATTCATGAAGGTTTCCACCATTTCCCGGAAAGACCGCATATACTCATAGCCCTCTGCCGTAGAGGCAAATCCTTTTTGAAGCCGCTTCAGGTCTCCGCCCGCACAAAACGCCTTGCCGGAGCCGGTCAGAACTACGGCACGAACCTGCTGATCCGCTGCCACATCTTTATAGGCATCCAACAATTCCGCAGCAAGTTCATCCTCCAGCGCATTCATACGCTCCGGCCGGTTCATTTGGATGACCGCGATATTCTCCTCTTTCGTCAGTAAAATCGAATGATACTGCATCGCTCTCATTCTCCTTTGTTTTTCAAAAACATATACGCCTCCGGATTCTGCAGCACTTTATCCATAGTTCCCAGAAATGACGCCACGACCATTCCGTCAATCAGGCCATGATTCACCGACAGGGAAAATCCCGCCATGTTTCTGCGGACAACCCGGCCTTCCTCATCGAATCCGGCCACAGGGAACAATCTGCCGATACCCAGAATCGCTGCATTGGGCGGTGAAATCAGAGGCGTGGCAAAATCCATGGTGCCGGTTCCCATATTGGAAACCGAGAAGGTCGCGCCTTCCATAGGTACCCTGGCAAGCCTGCCCTTTTTCAGATAGCCGTATATTTTCTGAAATTCCTCCGAGATTTCAATGACATCCTTTTGATCCACGTCGGTCATCACGACTTCCAGCAAAATGTTGTTGAAATATGTCATCATCCCGATATTGATGCTTTCGTAAATCACATTGTTTCCGTCGATTAACGCCGCATTCACATTCCGGTTTTCCAGAATGGCACAGGCTGCCGCCTTCACGTACAAGTCTCCGAAAGTAACCCTGTGTCCGTCCGCTTTCAGTCTTTCACGGAACGCCATTAATCTGCCGATATCCAGAAATGCAGAACCCGTTCCCTGCGGATAATGCACGATGCTGTCGGTCATCCGGTCACAGATGGTCGAACGCAGGCTGTCCAGCGGTGCATCACTCAGGATCCTTCTTCCCTGCTCATCCATTTTGCCCATGCTTCTCTCCTCCTTTTTTCAACCTGAAGTATCCGGCCTGCTGCGCCTGGTTTAATACCTCTTCGATATCCACGCAGCGGGGGCCTTCCATCGTAATGACGATCTCCACGGTATCACCGGCCTTCCACATCAGTTCACGCTCGCCGTCAAAGGCCAGAATACCGGGTTCTGCCATGACATAGGTCAGCCTTTCCCCGACCGGAACTTTCCTGACATTCTCCATACAGAACGCTTCCATCACGCCGGCCGAAAGTGCACAGATCACATTCGGTTCCTGCTGTGTGCATTCCGCCACAGCACCAAACGGATCTTCCGGCTGAACAGAGATACTTCCGCCCAACAGCGCTGAAAAGCCGATGGAAGCCGGACTGCTCTGTGTCACGACCACACGATGTATGTTATCCCTGTTCCAGATCGCTTTTGCCCCCACAGCCGTTTCGCGGGAAGAGATCGTTCCCCTTTTCGGCTTCAGGGCTTTGTCAATCTGGGAAAGATCTGTCCCCAGCATGATGCACCCATGATGCAACACGCGGCCATGTGATATTTTCTGAGAATTACCGCAGATCTTTTTCCCGTCAACAGTCACGTCATTTCTTCCCGAGAAGGACGCATTTAGTCCCAGCCTTCTGAGAACTCTCACCAGCGCCATGACAAATATTTCAAAGGCGACCGTTTCTATTTTTTCTTTTGTCTGCAGGTTCCTGCTCCCGCCGGACATTTATAGTATAAAAAGCGGAACATGATTCCGAAACTTAACAAAAGCCCGGCATTCATATTCCGCAGCACTACATTTTTTCAATTTTTATATCTTTACACTGCTCATTATTTCCACTATTACAAATTCAATGCAGAAATATCCTGTAAAAATGACTGTTTATATTTTTCCCAGAGTACGTTTATGGATAATCTGAATAGTAGAGAGAGAATACAAAAAGCGTTTCCTTCGTTGTTAAAAACAGTACGTATCGAAAAGATAACGATCGCCGGAATCATTGACGAAGCCGGCGTCAGCCGCACGACCGTTTACCGCTATTATTATGACCAGAAAGAGATCCTGACCAAATCGTAGACGCGTTCATCAATACACTTGGCGATTTCTCCTCTCGTATCGGAATTCCGGATATTTTCCCCGAAAACAATGAGTCTTCTGTAGCTTAGGTGGGTGACTCTACCTGACCAAATTAAAATAACAATTGAAAAACCATTGGCATTCCGCTATTGTGGTTGTTTGCGAAGACAATACACGATAGGAGGGAAACACCAATG
>JAFUFL010000091.1 GCA_017469935.1 Lachnospiraceae bacterium | reverse complement strand
GTGCGGCCGGAAGCGCAGATCTGTGCGCGAGAAGGCGCGGACTGCCTGGTCGACCTGTCAGAGGGCGGCATTTACGCGGCGCTCTGGAGGCTGTCGGTGAAGACCCGCCGCGGGCTGCGCGTCGACATGGCGGCCATTCCCCTGCTGCAGGAGACCATAGAACTCGCCAATTATTATGACATTGATCCTTATAAGATGAGGTCCGCGGGAAGCCTTCTGGCCGTGACGGCGGATGAGGACGCGCTGGTCGAGGCGCTCGAGGGCAGTGGAATCCCGGCTGTCAAAATAGGAGAACTCACGGAGGATCACGACAAAATACTGATTAATGACGACGAAGTCCGCTACCTGGATCTTCCGCAGACGGATGAGCTGCACAGGATCCTCGACAAATAAGCGGGATCGGAAATAAAAAATCGGAGGAAAAATCCATGAACATGCTGGAAGAAAAAGTATTGGGAATCATAGAGAAGAACAGCCGCGTCTCCACCAGGGAGATGGCGGTAGTCCTGGGAACCCAGGAAATTGAGATCGTAAACGCGCTTCAGGGCCTTGAAGACGCCGGGATCATCTGCGGTTATCACACAATGATCGACTGGGACAAGACGGACATCGACAAAGTCACGGCGCTGATCGAAGTGCGCGTCACTCCTCAGAGAGGAAAAGGATTTGATGAGATCGCAGAGAGGATCTACAAATATCCCGAAGTCAATTCCGTTTATCTCATTTCGGGAGGCTATGACCTTTTAGTCACTTTGGAGGGAAAAACCCTGCGGGACGTCTCCGGATTTGTTTCGAGTAAGCTCTCCACGCTGGATACCGTGATCAGCACGGCGACCCACTTCATTTTAAAGAAGTACAAGGATCACGGAACGATCATGACCAGAAAATATGAGGACCAGAGAGAGATCATTACTCCGTAATAAATGTTGTAACTATTCAGCACCACACGTCCCAAATGCTTCGCATTCGGGACTGTGGGCGTCCAGAGGCGCTCCGCGCCTTGTCCGCCCCGGAAAAAAGATCAAAAACGTTCCGGTGAGCGAGCTCCCCGGTCCTTATTTTGATCTTTTTTCCGGGGTGCTGAGAAAGGAAAACAGATGAAAAAACAGGAAAAACTCCTGGCGGATAAGACAGTAGGTCTTAAGCCGTCCGGGATTCGTCGATTTTTTGACCTGGTCAGTGAGATGAAAGATGCGATCTCACTGGGCGTGGGCGAGCCGGATTTCGACACGCCCTGGCACATCCGGGATGAAGGCATCTATTCACTGGAAAAAGGGCGCACCTTCTACACATCCAATTCGGGTCTGAAGGAACTGCGCGAAGAGATTGCCGCTTATTTGAAGAGAACCCAGGGAATCACTTATGATCCCATGGGCGAGATACTGATCACCGTCGGCGGCTCGGAAGCCATCGACCTGATGTTCCGCGCGATGATCAACGAGGGCGACGAAGTGCTGATCCCGCAGCCGTCCTACGTCTCTTATGAGCCCTGCACGATCCTGGCGGACGGCGTGCCGGTCGTTATTCCGCTCAAGAATGAGAATGAATTCCGTCTCAAACCCGAAGAGCTCAAGGCTGCGATCACGCCAAAGTCCAAGATTCTGGTGCTCCCTTATCCCAACAATCCCACGGGAGCCGTCATGGATAAGGAAGACCTGGAGGCGATCGCGGACATTATCATTGAAAACGACCTGTATGTGCTCTCCGATGAGATTTACGGCGAGCTGACCTACAGCGGCAAGCATGTCTCCATAGCTTCCCTTCCGGGAATGAAGGAGAGAACGGTTCTTGTGAACGGTTTCTCCAAGGCCTATGCGATGACCGGTTGGAGAATGGGCTACGCCTGCGGACCGAAGGAGATCATGGCGCAGATGACCAAGATCCACCAGTACGCGATCATGTGCGCGCCGACCACCAGCCAGTACGCCGCCATCGAAGCCCTTCGCAACGGCGACAGCGATGTAGCGCAGATGAGAGAGTCCTACAACCAGAGACGCCGCTTTGTCATGCACAAGCTCGAGGGTATGGGCCTTCCGTGCTTTGAGCCCATGGGTGCCTTCTACGTCTTCCCCTGTATCAAGGAGTTCGGAATGAGCAGTGAGGAGTTTGCGGAAGAGCTTCTGAAGGAAGAGAAAGTGGCGATCGTGCCCGGCACGGCCTTCGGCGACAGCGGCGAGGGATATCTGAGAATATCCTACGCCTATTCGATCGAGAACCTCAGAGAGGCGCTGGGGAGGCTGTCCAGGTTTGTAAATAAGCTCAGATCACAGAAAGAAGACAGTTGATGCATATCGTACTTCATGAGCCGGAAATACCCGGCAATACCGGAAATATCGGGCGTTCCTGTGTGGTCACGGGAACGTCTCTTCATCTGATCGAGCCTTTGGGCTTCGAGATCACAGAGAAACAGATCCGCCGCTCGGGCCTGGACTACTGGAAGGACCTGGACGTCCACACCTATTCGGACTACGAAGACTTTCTGAAGAGGAACCCGGGTGCCAAAATATGGTACGCCACCACAAAGGCGCACAAGACTTATACAGAGGTCTCCTTCGCACCGGATGACTATATCATGTTCGGAAAAGAGAGCGCCGGGATTCCGGAGGAAATTCTCGTAGAAAATGAAGAAACCTGTATCCGCATTCCGATGCTGGAGGGATACAGGAGTCTTAATCTGTCCAATTCTGTCGCGATCGTGCTCTATGAAGCACTGCGGCAGAACGACTTTATGTCTCTTGAGAGGAACGGGGAGCTGCACAGGCTCCATTGGAAACAGTGATCACAGATCATCGTCATCGAGCTCGTCGTTGAGTTCCGACCTCTTGAGTGTAAAGGTAAACTTGCTTCCGACGCCCTGCGTGCTGACGAGGCTGATATTTTCGCCGTGGGCACGGATGATCTCACGGACTATGGACAGGCCCAGGCCTGTCCCTTTTTTGTCCTTGCCGCGGGAGAGGTCGGTCTTGTAAAAGCGCTCCCAGATCTGATTCTGGTCTTCTTTGGGAATGCCGATTCCGTTGTCCTTGACGCTGACGAAGACTTTGCCGCCCTTTTCCGTGGTCTCAATTTCGATCACTGAGCCGCTTCCGCTGAATTTGATCGCGTTGTCGACGAGGTTGTAGAGGACCTGCTGTATTTTGTCCATGTCGGCGTGGACGTAGAGAACATCGCCGGACAGGATCAGGCGGATCCGAATGCTTTTGCTGCGGCAGACCTGCTCGAAAGAGGCGCTGACCTTGCGGATGACGTCGTTGATGTTCCAGTCTGTCATGTGCAGGAGCATGCCCTTGGTGTTGAGATTGTTGAGCGTCAGGAGGCTGTTGGTCAGCTTGGTCAGGCGCTCTGTCTCATTGAGGACGACGCCCAGATAATGCTCGTGCATTTCGGGTGGGATGGTCCCGTCCAGCATGGCTTCCAGAAAGCCTCTGATCGAAGTCAGGGGAGAACGGAAGTCGTGGGAGACATTGGCGATGAACTTTTTCTGGTCATCCTCCGAGTTTGCCACCGTCTGGGCCATGTAGCGGACCGAAGCCGCCAGGTACCCCATCTCGTCTTCACCTTCCACGTTCAGTTCATAGTGCATGTTGCCGGAGGCGTACTGCTCGGTCGCCGCGATGATCTTGCGCAGCGGGCGGTAGACCACTTCCGTGAAGAAGATCAGGATGATAAGGGAGAGGAAAAGGATCACGATGAGCATCAGATAGGAGATGTTCAGCATGCTGTTGGCCTCTTCGTCGATCCCTGAGGCGGCAGTGTGGATGATCACGTAGCCTCTGGTCTTGTAGTTGTTGATGATCGGCGCGATCACGCTCACCTTTTCTTCTTCGAAGGAGTTAAAAAAAGTGCCTCTGGTGTAGTAGCTCTCCTTTGTGACGGTCGGATCGAACCCTTCCACTATGATTTCCTGCTCGGGATCGGGCGCGTTTGCGGAGTTGACGACCATGCGGCCGGAAGGATTGATGATCCAGATCTCGGTGTCCATGAAGTAGGACAGAGCTTCCATCTGTTTCTGCACGGTGTCCAGAGAGATCTCTGAATTGTACAGGTCCACGGCGTAAGTGTCCGCGATTCTGGCCGCTTCCCGGTACATGTTCCCGGATGTCTGCCGCAGGCAGTACTCGTAGGTGAGCCTGGAGACAAAGGTCGCCACGGTGACAAAGCCGAAGAAGGCGAACAAAATATAGGCCAATATGAACTTCAGATACAGTGTTTTTCTCATTTGGTTTCTATTTTGCCCTCGGAGTGGTCTCAAACTTGTAGCCGATGCCCCAGATCGTGGCGATTCTCCACCCGTCGTGGTCATGGATCTTCTCGCGGATCCGCTTGATGTGAACGTCTACGGTTCTTGTATCCCCCACATATTCATAGCCCCAGATCCGATCCAGGAGCTGCTCTCTCGTGAAGACGCGGTTGGGACTTGCGGCGAGGCAGTAGAGGAGTTCCAGCTCCTTGGGCGGCATGTCGATCTGCTCGCCCATGTAAGTGACGGAGTAATTGGTAAGGTTGATCGTGAGATCGGGGTAGCTGACTATTTTGTCGTCGGAATCGGCGGGCTGCGCTGCAGTCTTCTTGTTGTATCTGCGAAGGACCGCCTTGACTCTCGCCACGAGCTCCTTGGAATCGAAGGGCTTCTGCATATAGTCGTCGGCACCCATCTCAAGGCCCAGCACCTTGTCGAAGATCTCGCCCTTGGCGGAGAGCATGATGATCGGCGTATCTCTTGAGGAACGAACCTCCCGGCAGACCTGATAGCCGTCCATGCCCGGGAGCATGAGGTCGAGCAGGATCAGGTCGGGCTCGAAAGACTCCACTGCCGCGAGGGCTTCCTCCCCGTCTCCCACGATCCTTGTCTCGTAGAATTCTTTCATCAGATAGAGACTGATGAGCTCTGCAATATTGGAATCGTCGTCGACGATCAGTATTTTCTGTCTGGCAGCAGCCATGGATAGTGCCTCCTTGTTCTATTTGTCATTGAAGTGTTACGATCGTGACGCCTGCGTCACCTTCGCCGAAGTCGCCCAGCCGGTAGTTCTTGACCCATTTCTGCTTGCGCAGATAGTTGTGGACAGCTTTGCGAAGCGCCCCCGTTCCCTTGCCGTGTACGATGCGCACACTGGAGAGATGGGACATTCTGGCGTCATCGAGATATTTGTCCAGCTCGTTTAAAGCTTCGTCCGTCGTCTTGCCCAGAAGGTTGAGCTCCGGAGAAATGGACTGATTTCTGGAAAAATCGAGATTTCGCTGTTTGTTTCCCGCGCCGCCCGCATTCTCGAAGGCCTTCTTCATGCTGCTTCGGGAGCCGCTGCGAACGGGATTGCCGTAGGCGTCCTCTTCGATGAGCATAAGATCACTGACGGCGGCCTTGGAATTCATGATGCCGCAGCGGACGGATACTTTTCCGCTTGAATCCGGGAGCGCCGTGACAACGCCCGTAAGACCCATGGACAGGACCTTGACTTTGTCCCCGACATGCAGGTCGGAGGCCTTGATCCTGTTCACCGGCTGCTGCTCCTGCGGGCGGCTGAGTTTTTCATTCTTCTTGGATACCTGCTCGCGCAGGGCGCTCCGGGTCCTTTCCATGGAGGCCATATCGCCGCCCCGTCCGGTCTTTCGCAGCTCGGAGATCGCCCGGTCGGCTTTTTTCTTGGCGTCCGCAAGGATATCCCGCGCCTCCTCGTTGGCCTTCTCAAGGATCTTGTCCCGGCGCTCATCGAGGAGCTTTTCTTTATTTCGGATCTGTTTCTGTTCCCTGGCGATGGATTCCCTCATAGCGGCGATCTCTTCCTGATCCCGCTGTATTTTGATCCGTTTTTCCTCCAGATCGGCCAGGATGTCCTCCATGTTCTGCGTCTCCTGGCTGAGCTGATCGCGGGCCGCGTCGATGATCTCGTCGGGCAGCCCGAGTTTCTTGGAGATCGCGAAAGCATTGGACTTTCCGGGCACGCCGATCAGCAGGCGGTAGGTGGGCTGCAGCGTCTCCACGTTGAATTCGCAGCTGGCGTTTGTGACGCCCGGCGTGTTCATCGCGTATACCTTGAGTTCGCTGTAGTGGGTCGTCGCCACGGCGCGGATCCCCCGCTCATGCAGATAGTTCAAAATAGAGATGGCCAGGGCCGCTCCCTCCGTGGGATCCGTTCCTGCGCCCAGCTCATCGAAGAGGCACAGGCAGTTTTCATCCACATCCTTCAGGATATCCACGATGGTGGTCATGTGGGAGGAGAAGGTGGACAGACTCTGCTCGATGCTCTGCTCGTCGCCGATATCCGCGAAGACATCGGTAAAGAGGGCAATCTCACTGCGGTCGCCGGCCGGAATGTGAAGGCCCGCCATTCCCATCAGCTCAAAGAGTCCGATGGTCTTGAGCGTGACCGTCTTGCCGCCGGTGTTGGGGCCTGTGATGACGATGAGATCATAGTCTTCGCCCAGCACCAGGTCGATGGGCACTACTTTCTTCTTGTCGATGAGAGGGTGGCGCCCTTTGTTGATCCGGATGACTTTCCGGTTGTTCAAGAGCGGCATGGTGGCGTTCTGGGCGAGCGCCAGCTTGGCCTTGGCAAAGACAAAGTCGAGTTTCGTCATGTTGGTCGAATTGTCTTTGAGGGCCATGAGATTGTCGGCCGCCTCCGCGGACAGGGAGGCCAGGACTTTCTCAATCTCTTCCTTCTCCTGGAGCGTGAGCTCGCGGATCTGGTTGTTGAGGCTGACAATGGCAGCGGGTTCAATAAACAAGGTGGAGCCGCTGGCACTCTGGTCGTGCACGATGCCCTGCACCTGGTTCTTGTACTCGGATTTGATGGGGATGCAGTAGCGGTTTCCGCGCATGGTAATGACACTGTCCTGCAGATAGGGAGCCAGCGTCACATTTACCATCTTGTTGAGCTGCTGGTGGATCCTGCCGCTGGCCTGGCTGATCTCCCGGCGGACTCTTCGAAGGCCGGGACTGGCCTCGTCGGCGATGTCCTCTTCGGAGAGAATGCAGCGGTTGATCTCTTTGGACAGGCTCTTCAAAGGATAGAGACAGTCGAAAAGGTCGAAGAGGATGTTGTCCTCGGGCCGGATCTGCTCACTATTTCCGAGGGCGGAGACGCCTCTTCCGCCGGACTCGGTCGTTCCGTATTCCTGCACGCGGGCCACATTGTCCAAAAAAGAGGCCAGATGAAGGAGCTCGGCCGCCGTGAGTGTGCTGCCGATGGACAGGGCTCCGAAGGTATAGCCGAAGTCCCTGTTGGAGCCGAAATTTATATTTCCCTTCCGGATCAGAAGCTGGAGCGCCGCGTCCGTCTCCTCCTGCGCCAGCCGGATGTCCGGCAGGTTGTCCATGGGCCGCAGATCTCTGCAGAGCGCCTTGGCGGGGGCGGAATTGGCATTTTCCGTCAGCTGGTCGATTATTTTATTATATTCAACGATGCGAAGTACTTTTTCATTCATGGGATCACAAATCTCCTGATCGGGTAATGTATAGCGCAGGCGCGCGGCGGCTCGCAGAGCGAACCTTAATTCCATGGGGATAGTATAACACATTCACGAAATTCATTTTAGTAAGATTGTTGATGAGGGTACTTCGGGGTATACTAAGACAAAGCACAATGGAAGGAGCATTTCATGGGCAGTGAGCATTCCGATCCTACAGATCGCGGAAAAGATATAAACAAGCGTGGTCAGAATATTCAGGAAGACAGATTATCCGACAGCGCGGGACAGGATCCGAACATAGAGTTCGTGCAGGAGGAGATCAAAAAGCGTCCCCTCAACAGAAAGAAAATGATGCGCCGCATGATGATGACCGCCATTATGGCAGCGGTATTCGGCGCTGTGGCATGCCTTTTTTTCCTGCTGCTGGAGCCAATCTTCAACCGCATGCTCTATCCGAAGGAAACCGTGACGGGCGTCAGTTATCCCGAAGAAACGGAAACAGAGGAACTGACGCCGGAAGAGATGATCGTCAATGAAGAGGAGAAGGCGGCGACGGAGGAGCAGGAGCGGATCCGCGAGGAGGTGGAACGGATCCTGCAGGATCGGGAACAGGGAGCAGAGGCAGTCCGGGGAATCGTCGGATCTCTGCGGTCGACAGCCGGAGAGGCGCGCGCTTTTTTGGTAGATGTCTCGGCAATCTCGTCCGATACGGACTGGTTTAATGATCCCTATGAGACGCGCGGAACGGTCACGGGAATCGTCATTGCAAAGACAGATGCAGAAGTGCAGGTGCTGGTGTACGCGCCGGAGATCGACAGCGCGCAGAGCATACAGGTTACATTTGCGGACGGGGCGTCCGTAGAGGCGTCGATCCGGGCCCGGGACAGAGTTTCCGGACTTGCGGTTCTGAGCGCAGCCATTGAGAATCTGGATTCCGAGAGTAAGGATCAGATTCAGGTGGCGGAGCTGGGAACTTCCACACAATCCGCTCTCGCGGGACAGCTTGTGATCGCGGTGGGAAGGCCCACAGGGACAAACGGAAGCATTTCCTACGGCGCTGTCACATCTGCTTCGACAAACCTGGACATCCTTGATTCGGGACTGATGCAGATCACGACAGATATCTATGGGAGCAGACAGGCGTCCGGCGTGCTTCTCAATACGGACGGACTGGTCGTCGGCGTCATCGATACCAGGCACGGCAGGCAGGATCTTCCGGGTATTCTGTGCGCGATCGGCGTCACGGAAATGAAACCTTTAATAGAAAAGTTGTCAGCGGGAGGCAAAAAATCGTATCTTGGTGTACAATGTACAGATGTGCCGGAGGATGTCAGGGAGAGAATGAGTATTCCCGAGGGCATCTATCTGAGTGAAGTGGCCGACGATTCCCCTGCTATGCAGGCGGGACTGCAGAAAGGCGATGTGATCACTTCCATGGGAGGAGAAGAAGTGCATTACAGTACAACGATCTCCAGGATCCTTCTGGAACAGGAAGCCGGCGCGGAGGTCGGGGTCACGCTGATGCGTCCCAGCGGCGAGGGATATACCGAGATGGAACTTACAGTGACGCTGGAATGATGTGGTATACTGTTGAATCATCGCCGGGAAATCTCCGGGACAGCAATACTATTAGAAATGAGGAAACACAGAGAATGCGATATATTCAGGAACTGAGAGAGGGAAGCAGCGTCAAGGACATCTATCTGTGCAAGAAGAGGATGGCTCTTGTCACCAAGAACGGCAAGAATTACGAGAGCCTTACGCTGCAGGACAAGACCGGAACGATCGACGCCAAGATCTGGGATCCCAACAGCATGGGAATCGGCGAATTCGAGGAACTTGACTACGTGGATATCACGGGCGACGTCGTCTCCTTCCAGGGCCATCTTCAGCTCAATATCAAGAGAGCGCGCAAATGCCGC
>JAFUFL010000064.1 GCA_017469935.1 Lachnospiraceae bacterium | reverse complement strand
GTTGATTTCCTGCACAATCCCGGCAAATACGTCAAGATCGGCGCCAAGCTTCCCAAGGGAGCCATGCTCGTGGGCCCTCCCGGAACGGGCAAAACATTGCTCGCCAAGGCTGTCGCAGGAGAGGCGCATGTTCCTTTCTTCTCGCTGACCGGTTCCGACTTTATTGAATTATATGTAGGTGTAGGTGCATCCCGTGTCCGTGACCTGTTCAAGGAAGCCAACAAGAATGCGCCCTGCATCATCTTTATCGACGAGATCGACGCCATCGGCCGCAGCCGTGACTCCAAGTACGGCAGAGGAAACGAAGAGCGCGAGCAGACGCTGAACCAGCTGCTTTCCGAGATGGACGGCTTTGAGCCCGCCAAGGGAATCCTTGTCCTGGGCGCGACCAACAGGCCCGAGATCCTGGACAAGGCGCTTCTGCGCCCCGGTCGTTTTGACAGGCGGATCATCGTGGACAGGCCGGATCTGAAGGGGCGTGTCGCTATTTTGAAAGTGCATGCCAAGGACGTCAAGATGGACGAGTCCGTGGACCTGGAGGAGATCGCGCTGGCGACCAGCGGAGCCGTGGGCTCCGATCTGGCCAACATGATCAACGAAGCCGCCATCAACGCGGTCAAGCACAAGCGCAAATACGTCAACCAGCAGGATCTCTTCGAGGCAGTGGAGCAGGTCCTGGTCGGCAAGGAGAAGAAGGACCGCGTCATGAGCCAGAAAGAGCGGCGCATCGTGTCCTATCACGAGGTCGGCCATGCGCTGATCAGCGCGGTGCAGAAGAATTCCGAGCCGGTGCAGAAGATCACCATTGTCCCCAGGACTATGGGAGCGCTGGGTTATGTCATGCAGGTGCCTGAAGAGGAGAAATACCTCAATACGAAGGCGGAGCTGCACGATATGATCGTCGGCCTTCTGGGCGGCCGCGCGGCGGAGGAACTCAAATTTGAGACCGTCACGACGGGAGCTTCCAACGATATTGAGCGCGCGACAGCCATTGCCCGCAATATGGTCACGCAGTACGGTATGAGCAAGCGCTTTGGCCTCATGGGACTTGCCACCGTAGAGAGCAAGTACCTCGAAGGCAGAGCGGTTCTCAACTGCAGTGATGTCACGGCGGCAGCCGTGGACGAGGAAGTCCGCCAGATCATGGAGGACTGCTACAACGAAGCCAAGGCCATTCTCTCCGAGAACATGGACGCTATGGATATGATTGCCGAGCATCTGATCCGCGAGGAGACGATCACCGGCAAGGACTTCATGCGTCTGTACAGACAGGCTAAGGGCATTCCGGAGCCCGAGAAGGACAGCACGGAGGCAAAGATCGAGGCGGAGAGAAAAGCGATCGCGGAGATCGAGTCCACGCCCGCACCGGAGCCGGCTCCCGCTGCGCCCGCGGCCAAAGAGGTGGCAGCCCCTGCAGCGCCCGCGCCCGAGCAGATGTCAACTCCTGCGGCGCCCGCGTCCGATAAGGCACCGGCCCCCGAAGGAGCGGCGCCCGAAAAGGCTGCAGCTCCCGAGGCAAAAAAGAGCCCGGCAGCGCCCGCGCAGGACTCCGATGACGAAGAGTCCGGAGAAGACGGGACGGAAGAAGACGGAGCCGGAGAGCAGCCGGAGAAAAAAGGCCCCAGAGGGCAGTTCTCGGACGTGCCCAGGGAGGATGTGGACCGGTTTTTCAAGAAATGACAATACAGGACGGCGGCCTGCCGCGCGAATTCAGGCGGGAAAGTCCGCGCCACAGACATGCGCGCAGCGGCCGCCGCGCCGCGAGGGGCCCGCACCGCGGGTCCCCGATATGTGAATTATGTTCGATGTACAGGAAGAACTGAAGAAATTGCCGCCCAAGCCGGGCGTCTATATCATGCATGATGAGCGGGATGCGATTATCTACGTGGGAAAGGCCGTGAACCTCCACAATCGCGTCCGCTCTTATTTTCGTAAGATTGTCGGGAGAGGTCCGCAGATCGACCAGATGGTCAGACAGATCGCCCGATTTGAGTATATTGTGACCGACTCGGAGCTGGAGGCGCTGATTCTTGAGAACAATTTGATCAAGGAGCACCGGCCCAAGTACAACACGATGCTCAAGGATGACAAGACCTACCCCTATATCAAGGTGACGGTGGGAGAACCCTACCCGAGGATCCTCTTTGCGAGGAGGCAGCTCAAGGACAAGGCGCGCTATTTTGGCCCGTATACGAGTGCGCAGGCGGTAAAGAGCACCATTGAACTGCTCAACCGGATGTACGGGCTCAGGGACTGCGCGAGGGTCTTGCCCAGGGATTTCGGCAAGGAGCGGCCCTGCCTGAACCTCCACATGGAGCGCTGCTGCGCGCCCTGCACGGGAAATGTGTCGGAAGAGGACTACAGAAAACGGGTGAATATGGCGCTGGAGTTCCTTTCCGGGCACTACGACCCCATCATTAAGGACCTGACGGCGAAGATGACGCAGGCGTCGGAGGCCATGGAATTTGAGAAGGCGATCCGATACAGGGACCTCTTAAAAGATGTGCAGCAGGTGGCGCAGAAGCAGAAGATGTCCGAGAGCCTGGGCGAGAACAGGGATATCCTGGGAATCGCTGTGGACAACTCCAGTCCCGACTCGGACGGTGTCGTGCAGACTTTCTTTTTGCGGGACGGCAAGCTGATCGGGCGCGAGCACTTCTACATGACCCACGTGGCCGGCAGGAAGAAAGCGGATATTCTGTCCGAATTCATCAAGCAGTTTTACGGGGGCACGCCTTCGATTCCCAAGGAGATCTTCCTTCCCTGCGAGCTGGAGGATCGAGAGCTTATCGAGCAGTGGCTCTCGGCGGTCAAGGGCAGCAAGGTCGTCCTGAAAGTGCCGCAAAAGGGCAGCAAGGAGAAACTGGTCGAGCTGGCCAATACCAATGCGGGGCTCGTCCTGGACAAGGACCGCGAGCGGCTCAAGCGCGAAGAGGGCAGGACCATCGGCGCGGTGCACGAGATCGAGCAGCTCCTGGGACTGAAAAGGGCCAGCCGCATGGAGGCCTATGATATCTCGAATATCAGCGGCTTTGCCAACGTGGGATCAATGGTGGTCTATGAGAAGGGCAAGCCTAAGCGCAGTGATTACCGGAAATTTCGGATCAAAACAGTGTCCGGCCCCAATGACTACGCCTGCATGAAGGAAGTGCTGACCAGGCGCTTCCGGCACGGAATGGACGAGCAGAAGGAGCTGGACCGGGAGAAGATCGACAAGGAATTCGGCAGTTTTACCAAATTTCCGGATCTTCTGATGATGGACGGCGGCAGAGGGCAGGTCAATATCGCCCTGCAGGTGCTGGGAGAGCTGGGCCTCACCATTCCGGTCTGCGGAATGGTGAAGGATGATCACCACAGGACCAGAGGTTTGTATTACAATAATATTGAGATCCCGATCGACCGCTCAAGCGAGGCCTTCAAGCTGATTACCAGGATTCAGGACGAGGCGCACCGATTTGCCATTGAGTATCATCGGTCCCTCAGGAGCAAGGCGCAGACGGCCTCCTCCCTGGAGGAGATTCCGGGGATCGGCCCCGCGAGAAAGAAAGCGCTGATGCGCGAGTTCAGCTCCATCGAAGAGATCGCAAAAGCGGACGTCGAGAGGCTGGCGCAGGTGCCCGAGATCACGATGGGGGCGGCAGAGGAGATCTATCGATATTTTCACAAAAATGCAGGGGAGTCTGTAGACGCGCCGCAGACACAGAAAACCGACGGGACGGAGTGAAGCCTTCGGAGAATACTATAAAGACCTGGTACAGGGAGGTAAGCATGGGAACTGTTCGTTTAAATGAGGTGATCACGAAGATGAACCTCGAGAATCTGACGCCGCAGATCGATGTCACCAAGATCAAGATCCGGCAGCCGGACATCAACAGGCCGGCCGTGCAGATGACGGGGTATTTTGAGCATTTTGCGGCGGGAAGAATCCAGATCATCGGCCTGGTGGAGTATTCCTACATGCAGCAGATGACGGTTGAGCAGAAGGACCTTATTTATAAGAAGTTTCTGTCGCTCGACATTCCCTGCGTCGTGTTCTGCAGAGAGCTGGAGCCCGACGAACTCTTCATGAAGTACGCGCTGGAGAACGGCGTGGCGCTTCTGATGACCAAGAACGCCACCTCCAATTTCATGGGCGAGATCATCCGCTGGCTGAATGTGCGGCTGGCGCCCTGCATCACGATCCACGGCGTCCTGATCGACGTCTACGGCGTAGGCGTCCTGATCACCGGCGAGAGCGGCATCGGCAAATCCGAGATGGCGCTGGAGCTGATCAAGAGAGGACACCGACTGGTCTCCGACGACGTGGTGGAGATCCGCAAGGTGAGCGAGGACACGCTGATCGGAACGGCGCCCAAGATCACCAAGCACCTGATCGAGTTGCGGGGAATCGGCATTATTGATGTAAAGACTCTGTTCGGCGTATCGAGCGTCCGCAACAGCCAAAATATTGACCTGGTCATTGAACTGGAGGAGTGGAGCAAGGAGAAGGACTTCGACCGCCTGGGGCTCGAGGAGCACTACATCGAGTACCTCGGCAACCGCGTGGTCTGCCACAAGATCCCGATCCGCCCCGGCCGGAACCTGGCGATCATCTGCGAGGCGGCCGCAGTCAACCACAGGCAGAAGCTCATGGGCTACAACGCGGCCCAGGAGCTCTACAAGCGCGTCCAGGCCAATCTGATGGGCGGAAACAGAGATGATGAGGACGATTAAGTGATTACAGCAGAATTAGTTAAAGAGCTTGAGAATATCGTCTCTCAGGAGAGAGTGATGCAGGGCGAGCTTCTGGCGGGCCACTGTTCCTTCCGGACGGGAGGACCGGCGGACCTGTTCCTGCAGGTCTGCAGCGAAGGCGAGTTGGCAGGGGTACTGGAACTGCTCAGGCAGTCCGGCACAGAGTATTTTCTCCTCGGCAGAGGGACCAATCTCCTGATCGGCGACGGGGGCTACAGAGGCGCAGTCGTGACCATGTGCGGCCCGGCCGCGGCGGAGTCCGAGGTGTGCGAGGTCAGAGTGGACGGCTGCCGCGTGCGCGCGGGGGCGGGAGCTTCCCTTCTCAAAATAGCGATGGCCGCAAAGGACGCCGGTCTTGCCGGATTTGAATTTGCCGCGGGAATCCCGGGGTCTCTGGGCGGCGCCGTCATGATGAACGCGGGCGCCTACGGCGGCGAGATGAAAAATGTGGTCAGATCCGTGCGCATCCTGGATCCCGCCAGCGGCATTAAGCGGTTTACCGATGCGGAAATGGCCTTCGGCTACCGCACCAGCCGCCTCAAGAAGGAGAGCGGGATTGTGCTGAGCGCGGATATTGAGCTGGAGCCCGGAGACAGGCAGGCTATTGCGGACAGGATCACGGAGCTGGCGCAGAAGCGCAGGGAGAAACAGCCGCTGGAGTACGCCAGCGCGGGCAGTACGTTTAAGAGGCCGGAGGGATATTTTGCCGGAAAACTCATTGAGGATGCGGGACTGAAGGGCTACAGCGTCGGAGAGGCGCAGGTTTCGGAAAAGCACGCGGGGTTTGTGATCAACCGCGGCGGCGCCAGCGCGGCGCAGATCCGGGAGCTGATCGAGAACGTCCAGAGGATGGTATCGGAGAACAGCGGCGTGCAGCTGGAGCGGGAAGTGATCTTCCTGGGAGAATTCTGAGGTGCATACAGGAGGTGCGAGTGAGATTTGTTGTAGTTACTGGCATGAGCGGCAGCGGAAAGCTGACGGCGATCCACTTTATGGAAGATCTGGGATATTACTGCGTGGACAATCTCCCCGTGCGTCTGATCGACCCGTTCATGCAGCTGGTGGCGGCGCCCGGCAGCGATATCGACAAAGTCGTGCTGGGGCTGGATGTGAGGGCGGACAAGTCCTTCGATAACGTGGAACAGGTGCTGGCGGCACTAAAGAGAAAGGGATACAAGTACGAGATCCTGTTCATGGACGCCAGCGACGAGGTGCTGATCAAGAGATACAAGGAGACCCGTCGGGCCCATCCGGTATGTCCCACGGGCCGCGTGGAGGACGGCATCGCACAGGAGAGAAAGATTCTGGAGCAGATCAAGGCGGACGCCGATTACGTGATTGACACGTCGGGACTTCTGACCAGGACGCTCAAGGAAGAACTGATCCGGATCTTTGTCAAAAATGAGGAATACAATTCACTCATGATCTCCATCATGTCCTTCGGGTTCAAGAACGGGATCCCGGCGGACGCGGATCTGGTCTTCGACGTCCGTTTCCTTCCCAATCCATTCTACGTGGACAGCCTTAAGAGGCTGACAGGGAACGATAAGCCCGTGCGGGATTACGTCATGTCCTTCCCTGAGGCGGGAACCTTTATGGAGAAGCTCGTGGATATGATCTCTTTTTTGATCCCCGGGTACGTCAAGGAGGGGAAGAATCAGCTGGTCATCGCGATCGGCTGTACCGGCGGGCAGCACAGGAGCGTGACGATCGCCAACGCGCTGGCCGACAGGCTCAGAGGCGGCGATTACGGGATCAACCTGTACCACAGGGATGCAAAACATTGACAAGTATCGGCAATAGCGAGGGAGAGAAATCAGCATGTCTTTTTCTTCCGATGTGAAAAAGGAGATCGCCTCCGATATACCGGCCGCAAAGCACTGCCGGATCGCGTCCCTGGCAGTCCTGCTTCGCTGTGCGGGGCATTTTGAGAGGGACCGGGACGGTGCGTACAGGCTTTTCCTGAGCGAGGACAACAGGGAGGCCTTTAGAAAGTGCTTTACTTTAGTGCGTAAAACTATTAATATTAGTACCGTATCGTGTACACCGGCCGAGAGGGAAGGCCGGGAACAGCGGGGATGGATACGGACGGATCTGTCTTCAGACAAAGTCAGGGAGATCGCGCAGAAGACCGGGCTGTGTGACGGCGCCGGAAATCTATGCGAAGAGAGCGGTTTGCTCGTGCCTGCGGAGCTTCTGAAAAGAAGCTGCTGCAGGAGAAACTATCTCAAGGATCTTTTTCTTTGCTGCGGATCTGTGAGCAACCCCCGCACAGAGTATCATCTGGAGTGGAGCTGCACGGAGAGTGCGCAGGCTTCACAGCTGCAGGAAATACTTCTGAGTTTTGGCAAAGAAGCCAAGGTCACGCTTCGCAAGAAGTCCATTGTCGTGTATTTCAAAGATTCAACGGACATTGTGGATCTCCTCAACCTGATGGGGGCAACCGTCAGCATGATGGAAATGGAGAACCAGCGCATCCTCAAGGACCTGCGCAACAGTGTCAACCGGCGCGTCAACTGCGAGACGGCCAACATCGGCAAAACAGTGAGCGCCTCCAGGAAGCAGATTAACGATATTCTTTTCCTGGAGAAGGCGGGGATCTTAAAAACCCTGCCGGAGAGTCTGAGAAAGATGGCGGAACTTCGGACCCGGTATCCGGACACGCCGCTGAGGGAGCTGGGAGACCTGGCTGTTCCTCCGATCGGAAAGTCGGGCGTGAATCACCGTCTGAGGAGACTCTCCGAGATCGCACAGAAATACAGAGAGGACTCGGGAAACGTGGAAAATGGCGCCTGAGCCAAAGAGCAGAAGCGTTCGACAGCGCTGTCAAGGAGAATATGCAATGACTAAGAAATCCATTAAGATCTCATGCCCGGGCGGGCTGGCGCCCAGACCGATCGCCGAACTGGTACAGGTGGCCAGTAAGTACGAGAGTAAGGTTTACCTTGAGACGGAGACCAAGAGAGTAAATGCCAAGAGCATTATGGGAATGATGTCTCTCAATCTTGTGAACGGTGATCTGCTCACCGTGTCGACGGAAGGTAATGATGAAGAAGCTGCCATGGAAGAGATCCTGAGCTTTCTGAAAGATAAGCTGGGCTTTACGGCCTGACGCGCGGGTGCACTTAGGGCGCGGCGCTGTTCGATGCGGCAACAGAATACAGAATAAAATATGGAATGAAAAGAGGCCGGAACCGCTTGAGCGGGACCGGCCTTTTACAAAGTCTTTCACAATAAGATCACAGTAAGAGCTTTCATCCTTACAGCGGCCCGCAAGGCGGGCTTCGCAAAAAAAAACCCATAAAAGGGAGGATGCCAGGTACCGTGGTACCTGGCATGTTATGAAAAAGTTATTTGAAAACCAATAAATGGAAAATGTCTTTGTTTGTTGTCTATGCTAGTATTATATAAGTCAATCGTGTACAAAGATTTAGTAAAAATTGAACGTTGGATAAATATAATATGAACAAAATATGAACGAGGCGGAAATCGATTGCGCTTTGCATTCCTTATGCTTGCTCTGTATAATACAAGGGATATCCCCGCTGTGCTGCAGATGCGCACGCGCGTGCGGGAAAAAGGTGAAGCCCGCATGCGGAGCGGCGGTTCGCGCCGCGAGCCTTAAATGAACAGTATATGATAGAGAGAGTGATCTTTTATTTAGAACAAGAGTGGTATGAGAGATGCCTCGCCGAAGCGGCGGAGGCGGTCCGGACTTTCGGGCAGTATGGATTTGCATCCGATCTGTGGGTGGTCGAAACCGGCGAAGAGATCCCGGAGCCGGACCACAACACACTTTACCTTGCGGATTCGAAGCGGCTGCTGCAGATGCTGGCCGGCCGCGGAGCGGCTTACTGCGCCTATTCCCACGAGGCGAACCGGGGGGAGGAGCTTAAGCCGGCGGACTATGTTTTGATGGAGCCGCAGTGGGTGGACCGCGACTCGCTGGTCAAGATCTGGCAGCGGGAGCGCCATCTTCCCTGGACCATTCTGGAGACGGAGCGGTGCCTTGTGCGCGAATTCGTGCCGGGGGACCTGGAAGCCATCTGCTGGCTGTATGACGACGAGGCGCGAAAGTACCTGGAGGCTCCCTCGGAGGACCTGGAGAAGGAGCGGAAGATCCTGGCTGCCTATATTGACAGGGTTTACCCTCTGTGCGGATACGGCCACTGGGCCGTGATCGACCGCGGCAGCGGGAAGCTGATCGGAAGGATGGGCTTTTCCTTCCCGAAGTCATCGGCGCCCGGCCCGGCGGCGGATGCGTCCTTCGGCTATCTGCTCCACAGAGACTGGCGCGGCCGGGGCATCGCCCGGGAAGTGTGCGCGGCGCTCCTGGACTACGGATTTACAAAGCTCGGATTTGAGGTCATCGGAGCCGACGCGGAAGTTTCTAACGAGGCATCGGCCAAAATATTGAAAATATTGGGCTTTACAGAGGTGGCGCAGGAGGAAAATCAGCGCTATTATACAATACATATGGAAAGCGCAAATGCGGCGGCTCGCAGAGTGAGCCTTGAAAAGGAGGAATAAAACATGATCAATGAACATTATCTGAACATGCTGTCGAATAAATCGGTGATCCGTACTCTTTCCGAGTACGCCACAGCAAGAGGAAAAGAGATCGGATATGAGAACGTCTTCGATTTCAGCCTCGGCAACCCTTCGGTGCCCGCGCCCCAGAGCTTCACGGATGTCGCGATCAGGCTCCTGCAGACAATGGAACCCCTTGCGCTGCACGGTTACAGCCCTACGCTGGGAATTCCCGAAGTCAAGGAAAAGGTCGCCGCTTCCCTGAACCGCAGATTTGACATGAACTATACCGGCAATCATATTTTTGCCACATCCGGTGCAGCCGGAGCGCTCGCCCACGCGCTTCGCGCAGTGACAAAGCCCGGCGACGAAGTGCTGGTATTTGCTCCTTATTTCCCGGAATATAATCCTTATATCAATGATACAGGCGCCAGGATCAAAGTAGTGCCCGCCGATCTGGAGACTTTCCAGATCAACTTCGACGAGGCGGAAAAATACCTGACCGAAAACGTGGCAGCGGTGCTGATCAATACGCCCAACAACCCGTCCGGCGTTCTTTACAGCGAGGAGACGCTGACCAGGCTCGCCGATTTTCTGACCAGAAAGTCTCAACAGTTCGGACACAACGTATTCCTCATCTCCGATGAGCCTTACAGGGAGATCATTTTTGACGGCAGGAAGGCTCCGTATGTGGCGAAATTCTATCCCCACACACTGACATGCTATTCCTTCTCCAAATCTCTGTCCGTACCGGGCGAGAGAATCGGATATGTAGCGGTTAACCCCGCCTGTGAGCACGCGGATGACCTGGTGCCCATGTTCGGCCAGATTTCCAGAGGTATTGGCCACAACTGCCCGTCCTCTCTGATCATGCTGGCCATGGCGGAGACAGTGGATGATACCTCGGATCTGTCCGTCTATGAGACGAACATGAACCTTCTCTATGACACCTTCAAAGAGCTCGGCTTCACAGTCGTGAGACCCGGCGGCACTTTCTACATCATGCCCAAGGCTCTGGAAGATGACGCGGTCGCGTTCTGCCAGAAGGCCCTTAAGTACGACCTGGTCTTCGTGCCGGCGGACGGCTTCGGAGCCCCCGGATTCTTCCGCGTCGCTTATTGCATTGACACGGAAAAGGTGGAGAGATCCCTCGCCAAGATCCGTGAGTTCGTAAAGGCGGAATATCCGACAAAGTGACGGATCCCTGCAACCCGCACGCGCCGCGGCGGCTCGCAATGCGAGCATTGAATTTGAAAAGGAGAACTTAATGCAGATAAGTATAGTTGAAATTCTCAAGGCGATCCTGTTCGGTATCGTGGAGGGAGTTACAGAATGGCTTCCCGTCAGCAGTACCGGACATATGATCCTTCTCGAAGAGTTCGTGAAACTTAACGTTTTCAACGATAACCAGGAATTCTGGGATCTGTTCCTGGTAGTGATCCAGCTTGGAGCGATCCTGGCAGTCGTCATCCTCTTCTGGAAGACGATCTGGCCGTTCAAAAAAGTGAAGACCCGCTCCGGCAAAACAAAGATCATCTTCAGACAATCGATCCTGATTTTGTGGCTCAAAGTTCTTGTGGCCTGCATTCCCGCAGCCGTTGTCGGAATTCTCTTCGATGACTGGATCGACGAACACTTTTACAATCCGATCGTCGTAAGCATCATGCTGATCCTGGTCGGTGTATTGTTCATCATAATCGAGACAGTCAACAAGAACAAAGTGCCGAGAGTCGACAGGCTTCGCGACCTGACTTTCAAGGATGCATTTCTGATCGGCCTGTTCCAACTGATCGCCGCTATATTCCCCGGAACGTCCCGCTCAGGCGCTACGATCCTCGGAGGCCTTATGATCGGCGTATCCAGAGCAGTGGCGTCCAAGTTCACGTTCATTCTCGCGATCCCGGTCATGTTCGGCGCCAGTCTTCTCAAGATCGTCAAGTACGGCTTCCGATTCTCCGGCTACGAGCTGATCATTCTGGGCGTCGGTATGCTGGTGGCGTTCCTGGTCTCGATGGTGATCATCTCGTTCCTGATGAACTACATCAGAAAGCACGACTTCAAGGTATTCGGCGTATACAGGATCATCCTGGGTGCTCTGGTACTGCTTTACTTCCTGGTGATGAAGGCTCCGGTGTATTGATCAGTGGTATATCTCAGCGGGTATTCCCCCTGAATTAAAAGCTTCCCGGAAAGGGTTATCCCCTGTCCGGGAAGCTTTTTTTGTGCGATAAGCCGTCAAGCGCATCTCGTCTGTGTCATCCGCTCAGTAATGAACCACATTTCCCGCCGCCCTGATCTTCTTCAGGACCGGCTCCGCCTCAGGGCTCATGAAATAGCGCAGCGTCGTCTCCGGCACAAGCGTCCGCAGCGTTTCCCAGTCGGAAGACTGCAGGCAGGTGCGCACGGTGGAAGCACTGATCGCCTTGCCGCCGGCTTCCTTGCGGGGGATGATCTCGCAGGCGATGCCGGCTTTTGGC
>JAFUFL010000063.1 GCA_017469935.1 Lachnospiraceae bacterium | reverse complement strand
TACCTCTCTGTTATGTAATGGATTTGCCAACTGTCGTGGGTCAGCAAACCTTATATTACATTGAGGTATCTCTTTCTTTCACCTACTTTCTTTCGCTTCCTCTACTTAAATCTTACAGGAAGCTCCCTTTCGTGTCAAAAAAGAGTGTCACACCCACGTAAGAATATGTCACCTGATACGTCCCCGTGACACACACTCGTAAAAATGTGTCACCTGATACGTCCCCGTGACACACACTCGTAAAAATGTGTCACCTGATACGTCCCCGTGACACACACTCGTAAAAATGTGTCACCTGATACGTCCCCGTGACACATCCCAATTGTAGCCTCAGATTCCGACGGTGTCCATATTCCTTTCATCGAGTCACAAAACTCTCCTATCAAAACGGATTCCTTTGCCTGCCGCGGCTCATAAACCGTCCGGCTGTGCCCCCATTCCCGTAAAGCCAGTCGTCCCGGTCACCTCCCCCCAATCTGCCGGGACACATTTCCTCCCTGCAGCTCCCGCTCTTCGCAACATTTCACAATAATATGGAATAACCTATTGTGCATGTTTTTCAGAGTCAATATACTATTTATAGTTGGAAATATCTTAAAGAAGGTAGCGATACCTTAAAGCAGTTATTCGGCATCTGGGATTTATTACACATTTGTCCATTATTTTATTATTTAGCTGAAATATCTGCGAGAAAAACTCGTCTACTACAATAGAAGGCACCAAAAACACTTCAAAATAGAAAATACAAAAAGGAGATTTGAGCATGGAAGAAAACAAGATCATCACTGAAGAAGTGACCGTAGACGAAGAAGTCAAGGTAGAAGAAGTTAAGGTGGAAGAGCCTGCCGCTGAGGCACCTGCTCCGGAAAAGGCAGCTCCCGAGACCGAAGCTAAAGCCGAAGAGCCCGCCGCTGAGGCGCCCGCTGAAGAAGCCCCCGCTGAGGAAGCTCCCGCTGCAGAAGAAACCGCTGCGGAAGGACCTGCTGAAGAAGCTCCCACACCTGAGCAGCCCTCTCTGGAAGAGGAATACAAGAAGTTTGAAAATGACGTCAACAAATTCGCAGATGACACCGTAAACAAACTCAAAGAACTGGTCAACGAGGGAAATGTAAGCCGCATCCGCATTCGCAAGGATGACACGGTCATCCTGAATCTGCCCATGACCGCAGGCCTGATCGGAACCGCTCTGGGCCTGTTCATGGCACCTTGGGCCATGATCCTCGCCGCCATCACCACGGTCGGCTTCAAGTGCACGGTAGAAGTTGTCAATAAGGACGGCTCCGTTACCGTTATTCACGGCAAGGAAAAATAATTCTGTATCGCGGCTCTGTGTCACGAGTCGTCTGTGTCATAGGTGTGTCAAGGGGACGTATCCGCTGACACACCGCAGCTAAGAATGTTAATGTGCAAGGGGACGTATCTGCCTACACGCCTGAAAAGGCGTGTCAGCGGATACGTCCCCTTGACACATTTCTGCCGACACACCTCAAAGGCGTGTCAGCGGATACGTCCCCTTGACACATTTCTGCCGACACACCTCAAAGGTGTGTCAGCGGATACGTCCCCTTGACACATTTCCTGCATAGCACTTCTCACAAATTCCGTAAGGGTGATTCCAGTGAAGCTCTTTCCCGCAGTACCTGCACCGCCTCTCCTTGAACCCGCGCGTCTCGAGGACCTTCATGATCCTTCCCGAGCAGATCCGCTTCTTTTCCATGATCAGCTGCAGCGTGCTCTCCAGCGGCTGGAATTTCCGCGCCAGATTACAATACAAGTCCAAAATCCTGTGTTGCTGCTCCAGCGCATCGATCGAGTCTGCACTGGAAGGCTTCTTGAGCGTCATGGCGCTGACCAGGTCGTAGATACTGTATTTTTCCCCGAGAACTTCCTTTACAAAAATCTCATACCAGATATCTAAGAGCGCCCCGTTCTCCTCCTCAAACGGAATCGTCAAAAAATCGTAAGCCAGCTTCTTAGGAGCTCTGAGGTTCTTTGTCAACTCCGCGAGGCTGTGCATCTGCGCAATGGACTCCTTGGACCACCCTTGCGCGGGTATGACCTGTTCCCATTTTTGGATCAGGTCGAGGATGGGAGCATCCACGGTCAGGAGCGCTTCCGGAAAATCAATGACAGCCCTTCCGATTGGGTGGGGCGTTTCGGTGATCGCTGTTTTGACTCTCTTGTCGCCGTTTGCGGATGCCGCGTATCCCGTGTCGTAGATTCCGAACCGGCCGGCCCTTCCGACGATCTGGCGGATCTCGTCATACCTCAGAGGTCTCCGCATGACGCCGTCAAATTTGGTCGTCTCCAGGAGGACCACCCGCCGGATCGGGAGATTCATTCCCATGCCGATCGCGTCCGTGGCGACTACCACGTCGTTTTTTCCCGCGGCAAAAAGCTCGGCCTGCCTGTGCCGCACGTCGTAGGGCAGCGCGCCGTAAATGATGCTGCAGGAGATATTCTTCTTTTTGAGCTGGGCGGCCACCGAATGGACATTGCCCCTGGAAAAGACGATCAGCGCATCTCCCGGCCGGACGTCCTGCGGGAAGCGGAAAGCCTTTTCTTCATAAACCAGCGGCGTCATCCTCCGATGGCGGATGATCTCGTAGTCGTCCCCGCAGTCCCGGATGATCTCGATGATGCGCTTCTCTGCCTCGGGGGCCGCGCAGACGTGGACCTTAGAGGCGCACACGCCCATGATCGCCGCCGTCCACGCGCCGCCGCGCTCGCCGTCCGCGATCATCTGGGCCTCGTCGATCACCGCCACGTCGTATTCGACCTTCAGGCTGAGCATCTCGATCGTGGACGACTGGTGCTTTGCCCCCTCAATGAGGAACTGCTCTTCGCCGGTGACCAGCGAACAGGGACACTCGGCACGGTTCATCCGCTCATACTGCTCATAGGCGAGCAGGCGCAGGGGCGCGAGATAAATCCCGTGCTCCGCCTGCATGAGTTCTTCGATCGCGTCGTGGGTCTTTCCCGAGTTGGTCGGCCCGATGTGCAGCACAAAGTGCCTTTTCATGCTCCTCGCTGCCGGGTACAGGTCCACATAGTTGTCGGGGATCTCCGTGAGGACCATCTCAAACAGCTCCCGGTCCCTGCGCTCGGACTCCTCCCGCTCGCGCCTTTTCTTCTCTTCCCTTTTTCGGAAGGCCGTCAGGCCGTTCTTCGGAAGAACTTTCCCCTTCCCGGCGGCGGCGTTCATCAGGAGTCTCAGGATGTCCCTCCCGGACCGCCGATCCTCCGTCGCAAAGAGACCTCTGAGGTAGTCCTCTGCGGGCTTGCCCATCGCCTCCACGACGTCCAGGACGAGCTCCGGCTCCGTCAGAAAGATTCCCGGCTTCTCCGCAATGCCCTGCACAAGTTCCTGCTTTTTCTTGTCTGAGAGCTCATTGATCTCATCCCTCAAGGCCCGCAGAAGAATATAGTATTCCTGCTCCGTTACAGGGCGCCTCCACGTGACGCGGGCGTTTTTCTTTCCTGCCAAAATAGCGGCATCCGAAAAGGACACCTTAGGGGTGTCCGACACCTTCAGGGTATCCGACACCTTCGAGGTATCCGACACCGCCAAAATATCGACCTCCGAAACCGGCGTATTCTGCAGCTCCGAGAAGAGCCTGCCGGCCGAGGAGATACTGTATACATAATAATTCTGGTATTCCCCATGAACGCGCCGCTTATGAACGGCGCCAAAACTCACAAGGGCATCTATCTCACTGCTGATCTCGGATTTCTCCAGCAGTCTGTATTTTCCCGTAAATCTGCCAAATACAAAATCCTCAGTCAGGCTGGTCCCCCGCAGGATATTGATGATCTGTGTCGCCGTCAAACGATTATTGTTGTCTTCAATCGTATCTAGGATTGCCTGCGCGACAAATGTGCCGTAAGCGGGGCAGGTCTTCAGGTAGTCCTCCTGCTCTTTTCGCTTTTTTGCCGCCCTGTCCCTCGCAGTGCGGTAGGCAGCCGACACGATTCTCTTATAGCTCTTCCCGACAACAACTATCTCCGTCTCAGAGCTGTATGCAAACGGAAAAGTCAGCTTGAACTCGCCCGGCCGGCCGGTGCAGACCAAAGAAGCCCGAATCTCTTTGCCTCTGAGGTAGGCCTCGATTTCCGTCTTGAGCCGGTCGTTCTCCACTGCTTCCTTAAGATTTATGTACAGCCTGTCCGCTTCCGCGAAAGAAATGCGGACCCGGTCGCTCGAAATGTCATACTGCGCTTTAATGGGCACCGCTTTGAATGTGATCGTAATACAATCCTTCTCCGTCTTCGTGCCGCCGTCTCGCAGCATTCCGTTTCCGTCAAAAAAGCGCAGCATGTCAATCTTTTTGCGGGAAAAATAATCGGTCGCTTTCGGGGACAAGAGCAGTTCCTTCATTTTCTCGGAAAAAGCGTGTTCCGCTCTCCAGGCTTCAAGCCTTGCGTTTGCTTCGTTCAGTATTCTTTCTTTGATGGGGCGGCTTGTGTTCTGTGAATCCATTTTGATACCTTGACCTTTCATTCGCGCACGATCCTCTCCGGGGCTGTGCAGAATAGCTGTGCCAATTTATCTATACACAAGTATACCATATCGAACACGCATTCGCAAACATATGTTTGTCCTATCCGCGACCTCTGGGGTATCGGACACCTTTAGGGTGTCCGATACCTCTAGGGTGTCCGACACCTTCGGGGTACCTCGACACCTTCGGGGTACCTCGACACCTTCAGGGTACCTCGAGCGGTTGAACCTCGACACCTGATTTAGACGATCATAAAGCTCCAGTTCGGATCGAGCACCTTAAGCGACTCCATCGCTGCCTTGAACGCATCTTTGTTCGCCCCGTCTCCGGCATCGATCACCTGCTTCCGATTTCCTTCCGGAAGCTTCTGCGCCGTGAGCAGCAAATACAGGGCAATACAGTTCGGAATCTTATCGCAGAAATCCACGCACAGAACATGTGATTTCAGCACCGCATAGTCTCCCGTACGGAAGATCAGCCCGCACACCTGCATATTAGTGATCACCGGCTTCGGATTTTCCACCAATTCTCTCAGCTTCGAAACCTCCCACTTCGTAGCCAGTTTAAAGATTTGCGGATTTGCGAGCATCTCATTTCTGGCCGCATTAACCGCGCCAAAATATGCATTCGCTTTCGGGCTTCCCGGCACCGAGTAGAACTCCTTGTTTGGTGCAAAGTATTCCGCAAAACACTTCATCAGCTCCTCTTCCGTCACTGCAGGACGCGCGTCCTTTTCCGCCGCAAGCTGATTCAGGTTCATGCTTCCCGACATCGCAGCTGCCGCCGCGAGTGCGGACGCATCCGTCGGCTTCTTGGAATTTGCCCCCGGCTTCGCCGCTTCCTTCTTACCAAATAACTTGTCCCAAAATCCCATAACTGTTATCCACCTTTCTTTTAAACTACCCCAGAGGTCGGGGCTACCTAAGATTCATACTACCCTAAAGGTCATGCTAAATTGTCAAAACCTGTTTTTTTGCGGTATATTGCCTCATCTCCTACTTGCACACATCCACCCATTTTCGGGCGTTTACCAGCTCTGCCAGCTCACCCAGCGCAAGTCTCACCGCGCTGTTGGCACTGCCCGCTGCCGGATACACCACGTCCCACTTTTCAAGGCTCTTATCCAAGTAGATCTCGACATTATTCTTTACTCCGAACGGGCATACACCTCCCGCTTCGTGCCCGATGTACTCTTCCACCTCATCGCGGTTGATCATCTTCGCTTTTTTGCCGAATTCAGCCTTGTACTTTTTGTTGTCTACCCTCGCCATGCCTTCCGCCAAAATCAAAATCGGTCTCTCATCGATCAAAAAAGAGAGCGACTTGCAGATTCTGCCTGGCTCTACGCCAATCGCGGCAGCTGCCAATTCTACCGTTGCTGTGGATACATCAGGTTCAATGACCCGGTCCAGGTACCCTCTTTCTTCCAGATACTTTTTTGCTTTTTCTACTGACATTCTGTTTCCCTTCACTTAATCCACAACCTTCAGGGTATTGGACACCCTAAAGGTGTCTTCCGACCGGTAATCCATGACCTTCAGGGTATTGGTCACCCCTTATCATCACCGAGAACGGTAAATTGATGACAACTTCCAACTTCCAACAACTGTACTACGACGAACCACAAAAAGCACATGATGAGTGCCGCAAGTATCGGTGATTTCTCCACAAATCTGTGTTGTCTTAATTTCTGACTGCTCATTCCCTGTTTCTCCTGACTTGATGGAGTTCGATATTTTGGCTCAGAGTGAGCTCCCGGTGAGCTACCCCAGAGGTCAAGCCATAGGGTCCGAGCTCAAACCATGACCTTTAGGGTATTGGCTTCCCAGGGGCTCAAACCATGACCTTCAGGGTAATGGTTGCCCAAAGCTCAAACCATGACCTTCAGGGTATTGACTGCCTCTGAGGCCTGCCAGACGACCTCTGGGGTACCCCATCTGGGGTGCCCCATCACCCTTATTCCCCACTTCTGTCAGCCAGCCCAAGTTCCTCAGCATGTTCCTGCATCCCTCGGATACAAATCTCCGCGACTTCCCGGATTTCCATTCCCAGCATCTCGCAGCCGCGAAGGATCACTTCCCTGTTGCAGCCCGCAGCAAACCGTTTGTCCTTCCACTTCTTCATGAAGCTCTTCAGGTTCATGCCCTCAATGCCCGTCGGCCGCATCCTTGCCGCCGCCTGAATGATGCCGCTCAGCTCATCCACCGTGAAGAGGCTCTTCTCCATTTCAGTGCGCGGCTCCACATCCGTGCAGATCGTGTACCCGTGGCTCATGATCGCCCGTATGTCCTCCTCGGGAACCCCCGCCGCTCGCAGCGGCTCCTCCGTATGTGCCAGATGCTCTTCCGGGTACTTTTCGTAGTCATAATCGTGCAGATAGCCTACTGCTTCCCAGTGTTCTTTATCTGCGCCAAAATATTCCGCCATCGCCCCCATGCACGCGGCCACATTGGCCGCGTGGAGCTTCAGGTGCTCCTCCGTCACCATGGTATCATTCAGTCTCTTTGCTTCAGAAATTGTCAATTTGTCCATATTTTGCCTCTCTTTGCCTTGCAGACACGGCAATGCCCGAAAATCAGGCAGTTATTCTTCCGATTGCTTCCTAAGTATTGCCAGCGTTCTATGATCCTTCTTCCCGCCGTAGTACTTCTCCAGCACACTGCGAAACTCTGCGCATTCCGGATCCGCCTCCAGGAACAGGGTCATGCAGGACCGAAGTTTTCGATGGTCAATTGCCCCCATAACAGCCCTTGCATCATTCGTCTCCAACGAGAGCAGTGCTTCGCAGATTTCCAGCAAATGTGACCTGAGCGTCTCGTTTTGCAAAAAGGCTTTTGCCTCCCCAATGCTGCTGATCGCATAGCGCTGCGAGGTGTAGGAGCTGCCAAGCCCGGTGATCTGCGGAATCTCCCACCAAGACCAGTGTGTCAATTTCTCTCCATTTCTCAGTTCCCGCACGGCCGCCGTGTGGGTTTCCTCTTGCGCCCTTACGAACCTGGATACATCATACTTACTCATGACAGTTCCTCCATATCTGCGTACACACTACCCCAGAGGTCGGGACCAGGTCTCAGATTCCGACCTTCAGGGTAACGGACACCTTTAGGGTAACGGACACCTTTAGGGTATCGGATACCTTTAGGGTATTGGACACCTTTGCCGACCTCTAGGTTACCGGAGACCTCCAGGGTAGACCACGACCTCCGTGACACACTACTGGAAGCTCTCCACCAGCTCCTGCAGCTCAATATATCGCTCGAGCTTTTCCTCCAGCTCCGCATCGATCGCCTGCTTTTCTTCCGAAAGCTGCTGGAGCCTGACATAATCCGTAGTGACCTGAGCCATCTCCTCCTCCAGCTTCTGCGACTTTTCTGTCAGCTCATCGATCACGCCCTCGATGGTGTCGTACTCCCGCTGCTGCGAGAAAGTCAGCCGCTTGCGGGGCTCCGGTGCTCTGTACTTCTTGTTCTTTTTTGGCGGCTCAGGTGAAGGCACTGTCCCGGCACTTCCAGAGGTCTCTTCGAGATCCAGGCCTTCTTTGCGCGCCAGATACTCCTCGTAGCCGCCCTCACTCTGGTGCAGCAGCCCGTCCCCCTCGAAGCTGAAGATGCGGTTGACGACCCTGTCCAGAAAATACCGGTCATGGGAGACCGCGATCACGATCCCCGAGAAGTGGTCCAGATAGTCCTCCAGGATCTGCAGCGTCTGGATGTCAAGGTCATTGGTGGGCTCGTCCAGGATCAGCACGTTGGGCGCCTCCATCAGCACGCGCAGCAGATACAGCCGCCGCTTCTCCCCGCCCGACAGCTTGGCGATGGGCGTGTACTGCTTGCTCCCCACGAACAGGAACCGCTCGCACATGGCCGACGCCGTGATCAGCCCGTCGGCGGTGCGCACATATTCTCCGTGGTCTTTGACCATCTCGATTACGGTGCCGGAGTCGGGCAGCTCCTCATTTTCCTGGCCAAAATAGCTAATCCGAATCGTCTGTCCCTTCTCCACAGTGCCTTCATCCGGCAGGATCTCGCCGATCAGGATCTTCAGAAGCGTCGATTTTCCGCAGCCGTTCGGCCCGATGATCCCAATCCTGTCGTTTTTCAGAAACGTGTAGGAAAAACCCCGGAACAGGCACTTGTCCCCATAACTTTTGGCGAGATGCTGCACTTCGATGGTCTTGTTCCCCATTCTGGACGGCAGCGATTCCAGAAGAACATTCCTCTCCTCGGCGATCTTCTCCCTGTCCCGAAGTGCCTCGAAGCGCCTTATGTGCGCTTTCTGCTTGGTCGACCGCGCCCGCGCCCCGCGCATCATCCACGCCAGGTCCTGCTTGTAGAGCGCCGCCATCTTTCTCTCCGCCGCCAGTGCGAAGTCCAGCCTCTCCTGCTTCGTCTGCAGATATTTCTCATAGTTTCCGGGATAACTGTAGACGCTTGCCCGGTCGATCTCCCAGATGGTGGTCGTCACTTCATCGAGAAAATACCGGTCATGCGTGATCATGAGCAGCGCGCCCTTGTAACCGGCCAGCTGCTCCTGCAGCCACTCGATCATCTCGTGATCCAGGTGGTTGGTCGGCTCATCCAGGATCAAAAGATCGCTCGGCGTAAGCAGTGCCGCCGCCAGCGCAGCTCTTTTGCGCTGCCCGCCGGACAGCGTATCCGGCATTACCGAGGGATCTTCGATCCCGAGCTTTAGCAGCATGGCGGCCGCTTCGCCCTGCACATTCCAGAACTCCCGGTCCTGGTCTATATTTTGCACCACATTTTCCAGAACGGTTTTCCTTACATCAAAGACCGGATTCTGCGGCAGATAGGAAATCTTCAGGCCGTTCCTCGTGATGATCTTCCCCTCGTCCGGCTGCAGTGCGCCTGCGATTATGGCCAGGAGGGTGGACTTTCCCGTCCCGTTTATGCCGATCACGCCGATCCTGTCGCGATCCTCTATTCCCTGCGTTACGTTCCGCAGCAGTTCTGTGTCTCCGAAGGATATTCCGATTCCTTCCAGTGTCATTATGATCATCTATGCTTCTCCTTGTGTCAGGTGTGTCACGGGGACGTATCTACTGACACATTTTTTATTGACCTTTAGGGTGTCGGACACCTTTAGGGTATCGGACACCTTCAGGGTACCGGACACCTTTAGGGTGTCCTCACTTCTTAATAAATCCCAGCTTCTTAGCCTGCTCCGTGTACTTAGGGAGATCCTCCAGCGAAACTTTCACATTGTGCTTTCTGGCAAAATGCATGAATTCCATGATGGTAATCTTGCCGTCCGCCACGATGTCCGCGACCTCTTTCCGAAGCGCCTCATCTGTCTCATACTGCTTTACGAGTTCATCTACAGTTGCCATGCTCGTTTCTCCTTTCTATAGTTCCCTGTTTATTTCACGCTTTCATGCAGTTTCCGGAATTCCCCGGCTGCCTGCTTTCCGTCAAGGAGTCTTTTCAACCGAATTAAACCTTCCGACCAGCCTGACTTCCTCGATCCCGCTGATCCTGTCGATCTGCTCCTGCGTGATCCCCGCCTCGCTCTCGACCTCGATCACGTAGTAATAGGACCCCAGAGCACTGCCCTCAGGCCGGTCGTGGATCGTGACCAGCTCAACTCCCGATTCATGAATCTCCACAATGATGTCGTCAATCCGGTTGGCCTCGCACGTCGCCACAAAGACCGCCCTGGGAAAAGCATCCCCCTCCGGCTCCTCAGCAGCCAAAACATAGAACCTTGTCTTATTCGCATCCGTGATCTGCACATTTTCTGCCAAAATATCGAGCCCATAAAGCGCAGCCGCCCCCGGCGCGGCGATAGCCGCAATCGACTTGTCCTGCTGCTGCGCGACATACTCTGCCGCCGCGGCAGTACTGGCCATCTCCTCTGTGGCGACACCCGGAAGGTGTTGTTTGCGCCAGGTCTCGCTCTGCTTGATGCCCTGTGCGTGAGAACAAACTGTCTTTATATCCTCTATTTTGGCACCGGGCACGCCCATGAGCGTCTGACTGATCGGCAAAATAACCTCCCCGATCACATAGACGTCTTTCTGCTTGATCAGCGCGTCGACATAATTGGTCACGGCGCCGCCCAGCGTATTCTCCTGCGGGATCACCGCGTAATCCGCTCTGCCTTCCACGACATCCGCGATCGCTTCATCCACAGTTCCTTTCGGCATCATGTTTTCAGTCTCCGGAAAGAAAAACTGCGCCGCCTCCTCGGTATAAGTTCCCGCCGGACCGAGGTAGCTGACTGCGGCGTCCGCGGCATTGATCAGAGCGCTCCCGCTTGTTTCCTTGCTGTCGCTTGCCGGGGTGACCCCAGAGGTCGCGTCGCCTTCGTTTTTGGGGCTCTCACCCTGAGCGCTCTCGGTGGTTGCAGCGCTTTCGGCCGGTGAACTTTCGGGGGCACTGTTTTGGCCGCATCCCGAAAGCACGAGGCTTGCAACGCTCAGAATCAGTACAAGTGATTTTCTTATCATTTTATTGTCCTTTCGTGAATCAGGGCAGGCAGCTTTCCCACAGATCCGAATAACGCATCGGATCGGGCACAAACGAAAACCTGTCCTTATCTTTCTGAAACTGTGTGTAGATCGGCACTCCTGCTTCCAGCGAAAAGTCCTCCCAAGACCGAGCCCTCTTGCTGATAAGCTCTCCCCCTGTGTAGGCAGGATTCTTTTCCCATTTCAGAGCGCCTTCTTCCACATATGGAAAAAAAGCGATGCCTCCATGTCGCCTGACATCGCGATAATCAAAGCCGTAATCTCTCACGCACCAGGCTCCGAAAGTCATGCTATGACTTACATCGGCGTTAATTGTGGCGTGGACGCATCCGGGCGGAACTATGACGACATCTCCCGGGTGTGCGTGAACTGCATAGCATTTTCCCGGATTATCTGAGCCCGATTGCTGAATGTAGATCACGGCTTCTCCGTCCCAAATCTCATAAACTTCGGGCGTTGATGAGCCGCAGGAGGCGCTTACTGCATGAATGTGGCCTTGGGAACGGACCGGTTCCCGCCCGATCGTGCCGGCCGCATAGGTCACAGCTCCGAATAGAAGATTTCTCTTGACAATCTCCTCTCTGTCATCCTCGAGCCCAACATCCATTACGATTGCGTACAGTTCGGCCGGTCCTTTACTTTGAGGATCTGCCAGCGATGCCCTGATATCATCTAGCCTTCTGATCTCGGGCTCGGGCCCGAAGACTTTTTCCCCGTATAGGAAACCGAGCGGGTTTTCTGATACACTCAGCTCAAAGCCCGGATTGAATGCCATTTCGTGAATATTTTTCATTTTTCTTTTCCCTTTCTGTCAGGGAATAAACTACCCTAGGAACAAGCTACCCCAGAGGTCGGCATGAGGTATTTGGAGACCTTTAGGGTATTCGGAGACCTTAGGGTACTCGGAGACCTTTAGGGTACTCGGAGACCTTTAGGGTACTCGGAGACCTTCAGGGTATTCAGAGACCTTTAGGGTATTCGAATAACCGGAGACCTTTAGGGTGTTCGAAAACCTAGTTCCCTTGAACCAGCGAAAAAAAGAACCGCTTGGTTTTCTCATCTCTAATGACATGGATTGGCTTAATCTGGTTAGGGGATACACCATCCATAATCATTAAATCTCTGTAAAGAGCATATGTCTGAGGCTGTACAAACCGTACGTCCAAGGACAGCATCATTTTCTGTTCAATTTTCATTCGGTACGAATCGTGTACATCACACAATATTTTGTCTAAAATTTCTGAATAATACGACCATCGTTCCGGTATGATCTCTTCATTGCTTTCCAAAAGCACGATGTAATGTCCGGGATCCGAATCTGTATCCGGATAAATGCTATACTCCAGAATTGTTGTACTCGTCTCCGCTGCCAGCTGCGCGATCGCTTTCTGCATAACAGATTCTGTAATTTTTTCTCCGTACATGTTGATCAGCTGTTTTTTGCGATAAGAGAAGACGATCATCGGGCAGTTATTGTGAAATCCGGTCACGCGGATTACGTCACCAATTCGATAGCGATAGAATCCGGACAGATTTGTAACTATCAGCTCGTACTCGCGCCCCACTTCCAGTTGGTCCATAAGCAGAGGCTGAACTCCCCTAGGCTGAGCTACCCCAGAGGTCGGGAGATCCCCATCGCCAGCAGGCGGCACTACCCCAGAGGTGGTCGGGAGATCCCCCTCGGAATCCCCCTCGACAGGGATGAACTCATAAAAGCCGCTGTAGGGAAGCAGCATATAAGCCTCTTCCCCCTCTCTGATCTGAGCCGCGACAGTTGCTTCGGACGCGACATATCCCAAATAGTCCACAACTATCTCAGGGCCCAGATGCGTCTTGATCTTATCCATATAAGGCGCAAAAGAAGCGGTCCCTACACAGGCAACCAGCCTCAGATCCGGCCAGATCCGCGGCAAAAAATCACTATTCCCAAATTCTGTCATTATATGCCGGATTTGTTCTGCACGCTCGATATCCGGAGACAGCAATGCATTCAACTTTGCCCGCAGCGACTGTTCCACCCATACATCCTGTCTGATCCGTCCAGCTGCCAGATCCTCACATAGTTCCTTCCAATGCTTCTGCAGATAAGCGATCATGTCGTAGATCATGGGCGAAAATGTGGCTATCAGATAGCTCAGGTTTCTTTCCCGCAGCGCAAAGAGCAGTTTTATATGCCTTCGGTCAAAATCTGAAGCAGAGTAAATGATTTCCTCGGGAAGCGCGCTGCACAGCTTTGTATCTTCCAGCCGATTGAGTGTCTCGGAAATAGCCCCATGCGGAATTCCAAAAGGCGTAAAACCAGTCTGGGTCTCTATAAAACTTACGCCTTTGCACCTTGTCATGCCCCCGGCCGTGCGAGCTGGGGACGCCGCCCCGGCCGCCAAGGACACCCTAAAGGTCTCCCGGTCCCCGGCCGCCATAGATACCCTAGAGGTCTCCCGGTCCCCGGCCTCCATAGGTACCCTAAAGGTCTCCCGGTCCCCGGCCGCCATAGATACCCTAGAGGTCTCCCGGTCCCTCTCGCACAGCCCAAATGCCCGCATAAATATATCACTGAACAGGATGTCCAGTTCTTCCCGCGTCCGTGGAATCATCTTCGATGAACCGGTTGTTCCCGAAGTGTGGGCAAAATATGCAATATCCGCCGCAGTAATCAATTTTTTGGTACCAAAACAGACCATACGCTCAATGTATGGCTCATAATCGCTGTATTCTGAAAAGGGAACTTTGCTTGCAAATTCTGAATAAGAATGGATGTTTTTGAAGTCGTATTTTCTGCCGTATTCTGTGTCCTCGTTCTCGCGAATGACCCGCAGCAGCGTTTCGAGGCTGACTGACTCCGCGTGAAGGCTCGCCCGCTCCATTCGTTCCAGCGCGGCCAGCCCACCGTCAATATATTTATCTATAACCTCGTTGCTCATTGCCTTTTCCCCTCGTTCATACGAGTCACTGCTAAAACCCGCCGCTATAGAGGCCGGAAGCAAACCGCCTGAGTTAAATGCAATGAGAGCACGTCAAAATATCGATTCATCCCGAATCATACAATCCAGAGCCTGTTTGAAACATCTGCTGAATTCCTTGACAAGCCCCGGTGAATACAGTTTGGAATCGTAATTGATATAGAAGTGCATCGGTTTCTCCGGCTCCTCCGTATCCTGAACAAGAATCTGAAATCTGGTGAAGACGCCGTCCAGCATGTTATATCCCAAATCTACTTCCGTACCTTTCGGCAATATTTTGCTCATGCCAAATCCGGTCTCGTACACGACAATCAGTCTGTCCCGCTCGCCGGGCGTGACTCCGTTATTTCCTATGGACAGAGCCGCGCACCTCATTCCCTGCTCACTTTGCCTGTCGATTTCTCTCAGCAGTTCCACGGGTGTCCGAGCCTCTGACAGATCCACGGCAACAGGAATGGAAGAAATCGTGATTCCGACCAGATCATCCTTCCACTTCTCGTCGCGTCCATTGTATGTCCACTCAACGGATACCTTTGAGGTGTTGCTATATTTTGACAGGGCAATTAAAGAGGCTGCCACGAAAAGCTTATTCGGGCTGGTACGCAGTGCGCTGCATGCCTTGAGACACGCCTCCGCCGTAAAGTTCGTTGTATCGGGATACCGGCCGTTACCTGTATGCCGCGCGTTCAGGTCCGGCTTGGGATTGCATATGTATGCCTCGTTGCCAAATCGACGCACCAGGGACCGAACATCCGCTTCGTTTGACAACTCCATCCGGCGTCTATGCTGCTGCTCCAAGTAGTGATAATAGTGGTCCTTGCGAAGGGGTTCGCCGCTGTAAGCTGCCCATAGTTCCGACATGAAGTTGGCCATGGTCGTTCCGTCCGTGATCAGGTGGCAGGAGTCAAAATCCAGATACACGAAGTCTTTCGTCTCATAGATTCTGCAGCGATACATAAGCTCATCGTAGAGCTTGTATGGCCTGATGAGGTCCCGCAGCATCTCGCGGGTATGTTTTTCGATACGAATAATCTCGGGGTGGACAATCCACCCCGGTATATATCTCATCACGGGTTCGCCTGCAGCATTCAACGAGAAAATTGTACTAAAAATAGCGTAATTATTAAAGACTGCTTCCAGTGCTGTTTTTAACTTTTCAGAGCAGACAGCCTCCCTGGGAAACCTCAGGCTGACCGGGTTGCTGGCTCCGGTTTGCTTTGGCGAGTACAGAATCGCATCGTAGAAGTAAATCTGATACGGTGTCGGGAACTGATCCCTGGCCAGTTCCACTTTTGTGAGGGCATCCAGATCCCGGACGTTTTTTTCAGGCAGTCTTGAGGCGATCTCCCTCGGTGTTTTCCAGATATAGATATCTCTGTAATCGACTTGCAGAGCCTCCAGCTCCGCTGCGGCCAGCGCTGTGGAAAGGGAGTCACCTCCAAGCTCGAAGAAATCATCGTTCGCGCCGACGCGCTCCACCTGCAGCACCTTCTCAAAGACTTTGCAAATTGACTCTTCCTCGGGTGTCTGAGGGGCGGCATATGCTTTGACCATGGAGCTGACATCCGGCTTCGGCAGTGCAGATCTGTCAACCTTTCCATTTCTGTTTAAGGGCATTTTATCAAGCCGCACGAAGAAGGCCGGGACCATGTATTGCGGCAGCATCGCCTGGAGCTTCCGCCGAATCCCGACCTCTAGGGTAGTCCTGACCTCTGGGGTACCTCTGCCGGCGGCGCCCTCTCCGACCTCTAGGGTGGGCTCACTCCCTCTGCCGGCGGCGCCCTCCCCGACCTCTAGGGTAGTCCCGACCTCTGGGGTACCTCTCCCGGCGGCGCATTCCCCGACCTCCGGGGTGGGCTCACTCAAGGTCGGTCCCCCCTCCCCGACTGTATAGTACGCACAGAGAAAGGTCTGCTGCCGTTCATTTTGAAAATCCTTCACCGCCGCGTCACGTATCCACGGAATTCGGCGCAAACATGCCTCAATCTCGCCCGGCTCCACCCGGTTTCCATTAATCTTAACCATGGTGCTAAGCCGCCCGGTCACGACAATATTCCCATCCGGCAGCCGCTTTCCCATATCACCGGAATGGAAAATGCCGTCCCGCATCACTTTCTCTGTCTCCTCCGGCATATTGATGTAGCCTCTGAAAAATGGATTATCAAAGCATATCTCGCCCTCTTCGCCGTCTGCCACTTCACAGCCGTCTTCCCCCAGCAACCGGATCCGGATATCCTCAAACACCGGCTTTCCTATAGGCGTGAGATCATAGCGCTTGTCCACTACAAACTGCGCCACATGGAATCCCGCTTCACTCATGCCGTAGTTGTTTATTAGCTTCACTCCGCCAAAATATAGTCCATTCGCCGCCTCGCTCCCGGTCACCAGGGTTTTGAGGCTTGCTGCAATCCCATCCGACATGACCCGGAGAACAGAGGGCGGCAGAAATGCCAGATTCACCTTGTATTTTTCAAACTGCCTGTTCATCTGCACCGGATTCTTCGCCGTGTCCATGCTGAAAATAACCAGCCGCATGCCTGAATAAAGTGCATTCATGAATATTTTGACAGCGGCGATGAATCCGAGCGGCGCTACCATCGCCATACATGTCGATTCGTTGATCAGATCCCCCGGCCTGGCCTCCAAAGAAGCCTGATTCAGCTTTATTTTTCCATATTCCTGAAGGACCCCTTTGGGCTTCCCGGTGCTCCCGGAAGTGTAGATGGCAAAGCACACATTATGTGCATCTGCCTCCCTGTATCCGGCACGCGGCTCTGTCGCCAAAATATCGTCCCATGCGCTTTCATCAATAACAATGCGGCATCCGCAGTCCTTGAAAATCGCGTCTGTTCGCTCCTGCGAGTAATTCTCCTCTACCACGGTAAAGGCGGCACCGGCTTTCCAGACTCCCAACATGGCAATAAAGGGGCGTGCGCCGCGCGGAAGCCGGATCATAACAAAATCCTCATGGCAAATGCCCTGCCTGAGAAGCCATGCATAGACTCGGGCCGACGAATCATCCACCTGCCTCCGCGTGAACACAACCCCAGAGGTCTCTTCTTCGATAAAGGGTGCCGAGGGTTTCCCGGCTGCCACCCCCGACCTTTAGGGTGCCTGGCCGCCTGGCCAGGCCAAAAACCGACCTTCAGGGTACCTTAATTGATCGTAAGAACATTCGCCGAGAAGATTGTCCTCGCAAGCCATATCAAAAAAGCAAACACCAACAGCGGAATCACGCATGACGTAACGATCATAACTGCAAGGGATTCCATCAGGTTGTCGATGAAATTGGTAATTCTTTCAATCGTCTCTGATGTGATCGTTGTAAACTCGTTAAAAAGTCCATCTTCAGAATCGCCTTCCACTTCGAGCTGATTGTATTCATTTATGGTTTCGTTCACCTTCGCTGCCTGCGTCTGATACACCATATCAGAAAGTTTTACACTTGCCGGCACAATGAGAAAAATAGCGATTCCTATAACTCCGACCTTTCCGGCGATCCTTGAAAGGTTCTTTTTCCCGGTGATCACTTTTACGCACATAAGAATACACGCCAGCGGAATGAGGAACATGAATGTTATGTACCCTGAGAGGCTTATGAGAAATTTCTCAAGATACAGGGAACTGAGGATCAGGAGAAAATATTTTGCCAGCTCAGCGAGCTGTTCCGCTAACGGGGTGCACATGTCACCGGGCAGCAAGGACAATGTCGCCGACGTCGCCGCCGCGCCTCCCGAGAGCGCCATCACCGAAGAAATCTTCTCATCTGTCTGCTCGATCGAGTGCTTATGGGTCTCCGGATCTGTCGCCCAAGGCGCTATTTTGGTAAAAGATATGACTGCCAGCAACATCAGCACTGCAACGATCATGATTCTCTTATATTTCAAAATATTGACCTCCTCCATTATATTCCTCAATTGAATTCAACCTTGTACTCTGCGGTGTTCGGGAGGCTGACAATAAACTCGCGGACCAGATTCCGCGCCTGCTCGTCCGACCTTTCAAGAATTCCGCTCGCCAAAGCCTTTTCTTTCGCTGTATTCTCAAATTCGACCAATGAAATATTGTAATCTTCGAGCTTTAAGGGATTCCAGAGCGATTCCTTCTCTGAATAGATCTTGAAGGTATCTTTATCGATCGTGACTGCAATGATCTCGGACTTCGGCATGGATACGGTGATCTTCTTTTGGTCCTCATCCTTCACGATCCGGATTTTTTCAAAATCAACCCCGGCCATCACGGCCCCATCATAACTGTACATGAACTCAGAGGACGAAGTTATAAATTTCAAAAAAGTCTTCTCCTTCGTGTATCGCTCAACTTGCGTGAAATAGTACTCCTGCGTCATCAGGATTCCCATGTTGGCAAGGCCTTCCCGAATCGTCTCTGAGCTCACAGAAATATAAACCTTGTCTTTCTTCTCTTTTTCCGCTATGGTCGTCGCGGTTTGCGTGCTCTCTGACTTCTCCGCTTTCCGGCTGATTCCGTAATCAACACAAAGCACGATGGCAATCAAGATGGCCGCAGCGGCCACTCCTATATATATTTTATTGAGATTCTTCCTGATGGATTCCATCATGGACCTCCTCCTTCCTTTTTTTCAGACCGACCTTTGGGGTCTCCGAGCTGGGTCCCAGGCCGACCTTTAGGGTCCCCAGGCTGACTGCCGTCGACCGACCTCTGGGGTCTCGGCCCAGGCCGACCTTTGGGGTCCCCAGGCCAACTGCCATCGACCGACCTCTGGGGTCTCATCATCTCTCTGGGGTCTCATCATCATCGACCGACCTCGCCGGCCTGCCTCCAGGGTTGCATTGTCCATTATTCGGTCTCGCGATGTCAGGTCGTTGTTTTTCGAAAAAAAGCACATCTGCAATAATGCCGATGTGCTTTTCTCAATCAACTCTCTACTATCTTCGCGCCAAAGGGTGCGAGTGAAAGCTTCGCTATTTTAAAGAACTGCTTACCAAACGGAATTCCAATGATTGTGATACACCACAGGCAGCCGATCAAAAAGTTTGCCAAGGCCATCCACCAACCATTTAAGAATAACCAGATAACATTCACAAGGAAATTTACTGCCCCGTTGCTGTAAATAATCTCTTTACCGAATGGGAAGAACGACAGTTTAGCAAACTTAAAGCACTGTAAACCATATGGTATTCCAATGATCGTGATGCACCACATGCAGCCAGAGATGATCCACCCCAATCCGCTGAATAAACCACCAAAAACAAACCACAGAATATTTCCTAATCCTTTCATATAATCTCTCTCCTTCTTAAGTCAAAATATAGACTTTTCCGCTTTTTTCCACTTGCCAAAAAGCATTTCCATATAAATTAAAGTATCTCCTCAAGCAAATACCCTTACCCAGACAGAAATCTTGCATGAAATCAGTTTTTAAACAAATCTTCACCCAAATATACGATTCTGACCAATAAATCCACAAATGCCCAATATCACATGACCTCTATCACATGACCTTTGGGGTGTCACATATATATCACATGACCTCTGGGGTGTCACATATAGATATCATGGTTTCCACACAAATAAACCTTCTGCTTCAGCAATATACCGAAGCAGCTTGAGTAGATGCTCAGTAGGATTGTAGATAGTCATGTAAGTATCATCTTCATTTGAAACAATCAGTGTATTCTCACTATCCACCAAAACCATTATGTATTTTGCTGCATTCTCTCCAACGAATAGACCATACAGCTCTTCCGGCAGAGGGTTAAGCTCAGCATCTTCCTCATCCTCAGGATCTGTCAGAACTGAGATATCGTAGTAACAATTCAACTTCAGTATTATTTCAAAGAATTTTTTTCGTAATATAGACAGCTGCGGCTCTCTCAAATAAAACTGTTCAACTGCCGAATACTGGCCATCTGAATATTTTGGCACCTGTTCCGGCAAAATATCAGCAACCCAATAAGATTTTGTAAATAGCTCATCTAAATTCATTGTATTATGGACCTCCATTATGGACCTTTGGGGTGTTCTGATAATTATGAACCTTTGTAATTATGGACCTTTGGGGTATTCTGATATGGGGCGTTCTGATACTGTGAATCGTCTGATTTATTATGGGCCTCTACATCTGATTAATAAGACGCATTTATCTTAAAATTCTTTCAGCAGGCATTATGAGTCTTTTCACCTCCACCGTCCTCGACCTCCCCTGACTCTAAGGTGGGTTTCATACTCCGATCGGTCACGACCTCCAAGGTGTCCTATGATCCACTATGATCGATCCCGGATCCCGACCTCTGGGGTGGCCGATGGGGGTGGCCGATGCGCGCCCAGATGGCTCCCGACCTCTGAGGCAGCCTAAGGCTAAGTCCCGACCTCTGAGGTGGTTTCAGGCCCCGACCTCTGAGGTGCTTTCAGGCCAGGTGCTTTCGACCTGGTCGACCCGGCGACAATGTAATTTCAATCTTGCGCCCCCAATACCGCTGTGCTAATATATCTTCATCTGAAACAGCGCTATTTTTTGTCTTATGCAGCGCTGTTTTCCAATCTCAGGTGCCGAAATTTAGTTGCCAAAATATAGTTTCATTCAAGTTCTACGGCGCCTCATATCATCAAGTTTCTGTGGACTTCCCCGCAAAACTTCAATACTGTTTTGTTCAAATCACCCACACACCAAGTTGTCTGCACATCTCTATGACAACTGTCTTTAGTCACCATTTCAATCATTTCTAAACGCAAAGAAAGGTCAAAAAGGTCACATCTATGACACCCAAACGCAAAATCTCCCCTACCGGCATCTATCACATCACCGTACGCGGCATCAACAAACAGAATATCTTCGAGACCAAAGAAGACTACGAAAAATATTTGGAAATTCTTCGCAAATACGAGTCCATCTGCGATTTCCAGCTCCTCGGATACTGCCTGATGTCCAATCACGTCCACCTCATCATTAAGGTCGGCGAGATGCCCCTCGGCCGCATTTTCCAGCACATTTCTCCCAGC
>JAFUFL010000090.1 GCA_017469935.1 Lachnospiraceae bacterium | reverse complement strand
TTCGAATTCATTCCGCCGCCATAGGCGCCGCCTCCTCCGGATGTGTTCCACTTGGAGCCGATATAATTGTTCAGGACCGTATAATTTGCTACTACTACGCCATACAGCAAATAGCCGATGCGCGAAATGGATCCCAGCCCGAGGAGATAGCCGAATTCTACAATGGCTCCTGCCAGCAGGCCGCATATTCCGCCGATGAAGATCTGCCTGAAGAGATCTTCTCCCAGCATTACGCGAAGGATCAGGCCCAGCAGCAGGCCGAGAAGTCCAAAGAACAGCAGCCTTTCGACGATGGAAAGGACATTCTTCACATCCGTCCCCTCTCTGGGACCGGCCAGGAAGCGGATGTATTCGGGATCTTCTGCCGTGACGTTAGTCTGTGTCGCTTCCACAACCGTTCCGAACGCGTTTAGGAGCTGATCTGCATCCTCCGCATTCACCACAAAGCCCTTATTGCCGTCGCGGACGGTGCCTTCACAGAGTGTCTTAAGGCTGTCCAGTGCATCTTTACTATTGCCCAGGTAGAGGCCGCAGACAGTGATACCTTTCTGGTTGCATGTGTCGATCCATTTCTGTATGTCGTAATATCCGCTCTCGCCATCGGTCATAAGAACAATGATGGGCTTGCGGTTCTGCTCGTCCAATTTGTCAAACTCATTGACCGCGTACTCGAGCGCCGGTTCAAAATCCGTGCCTATTCCACCACCGTGATTGTTGATCACCTCAAGAAGACGGGCTTTCTGGTTCTGGTCAAGCTCTGCCGGGGAGATGCATTCCCCCGTTTTGACATAATCCGCATATCGAGCTAAGCCGACTCTGCTGGCAGGATCGATCTTATTGAGCAGATCCGAAAGCGCGGTATCTCTTTTATTGTCAGGATCATTTGAACTCATAGATCCGCTGTCATCAATACAGAATATATAGTCCGTGGGAATCGTAACAACTTCCTCGACGACCTGCTCTTCCGGTTCCTTCGGCGCCATTTTGATCTCATAGATAAACTCAAACAGCGCCGCTGCCGCGCACATAATGACCGTTCCTATAAGCGCGACCGCAATGGTTTTCGGGAAAGACTCCTGATACATGTTCGTAGTCGTCACCGCGCCGATAAGCACGCCCAGCGAAATGACTGCCATCACAAGCCCGTACAGGATCACATTGGGGATGCTCTTATACAGTGCTCCGATCAGAAACATCGCGAGCGCCGTTCCCACCGCACCTCCGATGGCGCAGGCTATTAACAGCCTCTTATTTAATTCATCCTGTCCGCCGCCTCCGGAAATCGGATTTGTAAAGGGGGTACCGCCGCCTCCTCCGCCCGCGGAAGGTCCAACGCGCCCCGGGGTCGTCGATGAAGGTCCGGATCCGGGATATCCACTCCTCCCCGCCGGTCCCCCGGCTCCCGGATAACCGCTTCTCCCTGACGAACCATACGGCGCACCATTCCTGTTCACAGCCATTTTTGTTTTCCCCCTTTGCATTTGGATAATCTGACCGGGCTGAATTTCCACTACTCGCGACAGCGAGTTATGTGGTCTTATTCCTCTTCTCCAAAATATTGATTGCACTCAAATGCAAACCTGATAAAGTCCAGTTTTGGCACTATTGTAAAAGTAACTCGCTCTCCCTTGCTTACTCCGTCAGCGATCCTCACGGTACCGCCGTCCGCTGCAAGCGGGAAAAGATCCGTGGTCTGGCATGTTGCCCTGATTCTTCTGAAGGAAGGATAGTCTTCATCCTCTATCCTTTTGTCGACAAGATCAAACAGCTTGAACAGATTCCTCTCCGAGGGATCCCTCATCACTTCGCTCACGGCTTTTTTGTAGGCGGCGGAGTCTGCTTTGCTCAGAGGACTCATTTTTGGCCCGTCATAAAGAATAGCTCCCCAATAATTGCTCTGAGCGATCACTTCATGATTGTGGATCTCCGCGAACGTGGACATGGTGTCCGTCGACGCGCCGTCCCCTGCTCTCCTCTCAAGCAGTGCTTCCCTGCACTCGATCGCCCATTCATGAATCAGCGCTTCCGTGCAGTTCGAGGCGCGGCGGATATAAGAGGGATCGATCACATCTTCTTTGAAAGCCCAGATACTGCTGTAGGATAAAAGGCTTGTCGGCCCCGGATAGTCTCCTCTGTCCGGCACCTTCTTTTTGGTCTGCCCGATCAGTTCCTGCAGAAAATCGAGCGTTTTTTCAATCTGCTTGTCCCCCTTGACCTGCGTAAACTTCTCAAGGAGACCGGCCGATATTTTCCGTCCCAGAAATTGCTTCTTAAACTCGCCGAACATCCGCTTTATGCTGGCCCCGAAATAGAGGTCTTCAATCTTGTCCACACTTTGGACTTCCCCTCCGACATGATTCCGAACTTTTGCCACGCAGGCCCTCTGCAGCCACTTCTGAATGCTTGCCTCAACATCGTCTCCCCTGGGTCCTGCGATCTCTTTTTCCATTAAAGACCGGATATCATCCGCCGAATTCCAAGGAAGCACTTTTCGTTCTGACGGCATCTCCCAGTTGGACGGAGTCATCGCTTTGAGAAGTACATACTCATAATTGAGTTCGTCCTCGATCACACCCGGAATATGCATCGGATTAAGGTCCGCAGGCCTCGGGATCTCCAGTACATCCGCCATCAGGCGGTCTCTCCAGTGGTCTATGTCATTTGCTCCGTTATTATCGATACAGTCGAAGATAAATGTGTTTCTGACTGCGGGAACTCCGCCATCAGCCGGCAGCGCCCTGCTTCCGAAGCGCATAAAGATATTCGGGAACCGTCCGTTGACATCGTTCCACTTTTTCCAATTTACCCAAAAATCATAGCCCTGGCGGACTCCTTCTTCGGACAGCGAAACCCTGTCCGGGAGGCAGGCGAACAGCTCTCCTTCATTGCTCCTCTGCATCAGAATCGCTTTGCCGAACTGTCTGACAAGGGCAAGTACTTCGCCTGTCAGAAGAGAATCGGGATCCTCAATACTGGTGACCGCTATGAGCCGCATGTTGTTGGCCCCGGCCACGGAGCTTGCTTTTTCACATACCTTACGGATCGCGTTGTTCACCGCTTTGCAGTCTTCCATGCTTTCCGTCAGCGATTTGAGGGGCTTCTCCGATGTCAGGCAGCCGTGAACGCCGCAGTCATCCCTGATCTGCGTATCTGGATCTCTGTCAATCAGCAGATACAGCAGTCTCCCAACACTGGCCCCTGCAAAGCATGTAGGCCAGTGGCGTTTCATTTCGGGGAGAATATACTCCCTCGCTTCTTTGCAGATACGATCGCCCACAAACACAATGAATACCGGATAGGGGATCTCACCGCCGACGGCGGTTCCCTCATCCTCATTCATTTGCTCGACATATTTTCTCAGCATTAAATGCATCTGGTTCCGAATGTTTAAGACGTCTGCCATGCCTGCTTATCCTCACTGTCCATAATCACGGCCCGAAATATGAGCCGCTAAAATAATTGCGATTCCATTATATAGCACATTATTTGACAAATAAACTCAAAAGGGCTTCAAATCCGGATATCTATCCAAAAAAATGCCCCTTCCCATCCTTTTGTCAATATGCCGGCAGGCGCCCAGCAATCAGCTGGGCGCCTGCCAGTAATCACTTATTCACAATTTCAATATTAACTGCTGCTTCGTACTGTACACGCAGTGTCTTCTTTTCTGCGTCTGTTCAAGGTTTCTTGCTTCCGCACTTCGCGCAGAAGTTGCCGGTGTTGCCCGTCTGGCCGCACTGCGTGCAGATCCATGCTCCCGAGGGAGCTTCCATCTTCACGGGTTTCTTGCATCCGCAAATGATGCAGAAATTACCTTCAATGCCTTTGTTGCCGCACTGAGGGCAATCCCAGCTTGTTTTAGTTTCCGGCCTCTTCTCTCCGCAAACAGCGCAGAAATTACCGGTGTTGCCGGCGTGGCCATTGCTGCAGGTCCAGGCTGCTGCCTGTTCGGGCTCGGGATCCTTCGGCGCTCCGCAAACAGCACAGAAGTTTCCTGTATTTCCGGTATGACCGTTGGGGCAGGTCCAGCCTGCCACGGGCTTAGGCTCACCACAGACAGAACAGAAGTTTCCGGTGTTGCCGGCATGGCCTTTGCTGCAGGTCCAGCCGTCTGTCGGTGCAGCGGCGCCCCGGACGGGTGTGGGCTGAGGAGCGGCCTCGGGGCTTCCCTCGAAAATCTTCTCTTTCGAGAGCAATCTGCCCTGCGGATCGGTGATGCCGAGCTGAAGCGTCCTTCCGGCCAGTCTTCCTTCCCTCATTTCCCCTTCAATTCCTTCGTAATAGACAGTGTAGAACTCTCTTGTCTGAGCATTCTCCGTCTTGGTAATGCGAGGATTCCTGACAGCAAGCGCGTTCTGGATCAGCTTCATTTTCTGTTCGGCCTCACCCTTTACCTTGCCCAGTTTATTGTAAAGATCGATCACGATCTTGACATTTTTCGCATCTGCAGGATATCTGCCGTCCGCTTTCCTCTCGTCATACGCCTTTTCATAGGCTTCATCTACGATTTTATCAAACTGATCCTCTGCCCTGCCTTCAAGTTCCTTGTAGAGCTCCTGTTCAATGGGATTTCCGTTCCGCAGTCTCTCCAGCTCCTCGAAGAGTACCATTTCCCTGACTTTTACGAAAGCCGGCTCAACACTGAGCAGCTCCACATCCTGTCCGTTCAGCTCATAGACATAGCGGAAATACTTGGGATCGTAAGTTATGACGTCTACCGCCAGCATCTTTGCCATCACCGCGCAGCGCTCCGGCCTTGCTTCAAGCTGATCCAGAATTCCTTCAAGTTCCTCGATCTTCTTCTCGATCTCGTCGTATTTGGCCTTCTCTTCTTTGGCCTTCATATAGAAGCTGTAGGCACTGACATAGTACCATTCCGCGACTTCCCATGCGACCTCTTCCTTGATCTTCTCTTCCTCTTCGGGACGCACATCGTGATATCTGTCC
>JAFUFL010000062.1 GCA_017469935.1 Lachnospiraceae bacterium | reverse complement strand
ATATGTCTGAGACGTCCGGTCATCAGAGCGGACGGCGAGTTCGGAAAAGCGGTTCCCTCCGGAGCGAGGGAAGGATCTGTGTGAATCCCTGCGAATTCAATGCAGTTTAGAAGGGGCATGACGCACAAGCGTAGGATTATCCCGCTTAGGGCGACAGCCCCTGTCTCCGTCATCAATAGAGCTCGATCGCTCTCTTCATCATATCTGCCAGCTCTTCCATGGCGTCCGTCAGCTCCAGCTTTGCCAGCCAGTCCTTCGGGATTGCCTCAAGACCGAGAAATGCACCCAGAATGTTGCCCGCGACCGCGCCGGTCGAATCGCTGTCCCCTCTGTGGTTGACCGCTGCCCGCAGGCATTTCTTCATATCGCTGTCCCAGCGCAGTACGGCGTAGACGGCGATTGCCAGCGCCTCATCTCCTACCCAGCCCTCGCCGAGCGAGTAAATCGCCGCTTCATCTGCTGCAGCGTCGTCAAGACCCTTGGCTTTGTTGTCCGCCGCCAGGTTCATCGCTCTGAGGATCATGTCCTTAAACGGGGCAAAACTCTGAAAACGACCGTACAGCGCCTCCGCGGCACCCAGAGAATCCTCGATGATCTCCTGCAGGGATGTGTAATTTCCGTACAGGCACCGGTCAACAATATCCGAGAGCATGCCGGCGGGAATCCATCCCATGGAGTGACCATGTGTGATCGCAGCCGCCCGGGCGCCGATTTCCATTGCGGAACGTCCGAAAGCCGGCCTGCCGCTGAATCTGGTTCTCATAAAGCCGCAAGGCGCCGTTCTCATGACGCCGCCGCATCCTTTGCTGTTGTTGATCGGCTGCTCGGGCGTCCCCATCTCCCCGCTCATGAGTGCGGAAAGGCAGGTGTTTCCGGGCGCGCGGCGGTGGTTCATCTCCGGCCTGACAAGAAGCTCGCTTACAGGCTCCCAGAGGGATTTTGCCTCGCAGCCCTGCGTTTTAAGCCAGCACAGATAGGCCTGATGAATGTAATACTCGGCCGCAGCCCCCGTTCCTCTTTCATTCGCGCGGAAGAACCCGTATCCGAGTCCCTCGGCCGTGAAAAGCGTCATCTGCGTGTCGTCGGAAATGATCGCTTTTTCTCCTGTTATTACAAGCTCCTGAATACCGTTTTCTCCGTACATTCGCCTGATTCTGTCCCAGGAGTCAAACTCGATCACATAGCCGAGCGCGTCTCCGAGCGCGCCGCCGTAAAGGCAGGCCAGGATCTTGTCCCTGACAGCCTTCCTGTCCGCCTTTTTGGCCGATAATGTCATTTCGTTCTCTGTCATTTATCTCCCCCTCCATGATGTTTGAATGTAATGGAATCCTCTCCTAAACTGACGGAACCTCTCCCCATATTGATCGTCACATTCGTCTTCGGATGCTCCAGAAGACCGCGGTTCACCATGGACTGGAGCACCCGGTTCAGGTCGAGCTGAATGCTGCCGATCTGCTCTTCCGGTCCCTCCGCGGAGACAGAGATGATCATTCTGTCATCGACAAGTTCCTGAATCCCGTCGAAATTGGGTCCTTTAACGATATGCGGGTTCATATCTCTAACCTTGGGGAGCTCTTCGTCAAAGAGCTTGCGGATCTCATCAATGGATACCGTGACGGGCAGGTTGAGCCTGACCGAACAGACGGAGGTCTGCTTGCTGTAATTGATGACGCTCCCGATCTCATGATTGCTGATGATCTTGACTTCATTGGAGCCGCCCGTGACCTTCGTGGAGCGGACGCCGATCTCTTTCACTTTTCCCTTAAAATCTCCGATCCGGACGATATCACCGACATAGTAGTTTCTCTCAAAGACAATGCTCAGGCCGGCCAGGATGTCCGCCACAATATCTTTGGCGCCAAGTGATATGGCCAGTGACAGAAGGCCGATCGAGGCCAGGAGCGTTGTCGTGTCGACACCCAGAAAACTGAGCGAGACACAGACTGCACCGATAAACATCGCGTAATTGAGAAAGCTCCGCACCAGTTTGAATATCGTCTCTCCCTTCGTATCCGTGAGACTCACCAGTATCAGAGTGATCACTTTCAGCGTCAGATACGCCAGGTACTCGATGCAGAATGTTACGACTACCGCAATCCCCGAGAACAGGTTGATGCCTTTGGTCCAGTTGCCTCGTATGACAAAAGACAGGACCGAGTGCCTTGCCAGCGGTGAATTGCTGTATGAGACCAGGATCAGGGCCACCAGGAGGACCCCGATCAGGATCTGCATGACCGCTTTCGCCTTATTCTCCGGCAGCATTGCCGTCCATTTGTCGGCCAGGGACTCCATGTAGGGCGCTTTCTCCCTGATCTTGTCCCGGTACTCCTCCGACGTCTTTAATACCTGCGGCGCATAGCGCTCATAGTTCTCGTCGGTGTACTCGGCGAACCCGAATTTGGCCGTGATCACATAGCCGATCATAAAGAGACCGCCGGAAACGAGTGCCAGAAGAAGGCCGATCCTGGACATATCGGTGCTGTCTCTTAAGTAGAAGTACATGTTATCTCCCACCTTGCCCACAATGCCGAAGTACCACTCTTCGTCCAGGAAGAAGAAGTTCATGTAGCGGTCTCGGAGCATCTTCTCATCCATTCCGAGCGTCTCGATATCGGCTCCGACATAGGCGTCCCTGCTGCTGAGCACGATCTTTTTCGTCTGCGGATCGATCTCCATGATTACGCGGTCTTTGGACTGGAGCCTTTGGTAAACCTGCTGTTTGACCTGGTCTTCGATCGTACCCTGCGCCGAGGCACCGGCTGAGGGAGCCACGGCCAGCAAAAGGGCGCCGTAAGTGTCCTCCTTGCCCGGTATGTCATAGCGGAGTCCGACAAAGGAATATCTCTCCCCTGTGATCATATCTTTCTCCGCTTCGTGTATGATAACGGGAACTCCCTTGAGAAGCTTTTGGAAGTCACTGAAAGGGTCTGATTTATCCGTCGGCAGCGCAAATCCTTTGTAATCCCTGCTGCATGCGATCTCCGCCCCGTTTTCATCATACAGGATCATATAATCGGCGGAAATCGCTTTCGAGATCTCTGCCATCTTATCTTTCGCGAGAAGAGAAGGGTCTTCGGAGAGCATGTCCGAGACCGTTTCTCCCAGGCGGGTATATTTCTCCGTGCCCATCGCGCTGAGCTCGTTTTCAATCCTTCCGCCGTCCCTGAGCTGTGTCTCAAGCATGTTGAGCACATTCGTGCCGATCCTGTTCTCCTGGTACATATACTGCACCATGACCGTTATAAAGCCGAACAGGGTTACCACGAGCGTCGCCATGATCGTAAGCCTCGTCGTGCGCCGCTTCACCACTGTGGGCGTATATCTCTCCCTTTTCTTTTCGGTGAGCTTTTCCCTTCTGACAAGCCACTGCACGCTGAAACACCAGGTGATCAGGCTGGCCAGCATAACTGCCGCAAACAGGGTCTGGCCGATGATATCTCCGATCACCGCCATCTTCTCATTTTCCACAGAATTGCAGCAAAGAGCCGTGTACCCCAGATTCTCGATTGCGATGGGGAAGCAGATATACTCCTTTCCTTCGCCTGTTCTGAGCGTGAACGACTCCTTTTTCAGGTGTTCTCCGGTGATTCCGAGGTCCCCGAGCCCGCTGTATTTTGCAAACCCTTTTGTCGCATGAAGGATCGTCGGCTCACTTTCCCCTTCAGCGCTGTCCGGAGACGGGACAACGAGGAGTTCGATGTCATTTACATTCTCCATCGCCTCCGTCAGATTCTCCACCGAAATGCGGGACCTGATATAGTCGTCATATTCCGACGCCGGCGTCCATCTGACGTAATACCAGCCGCCAGAAATTTTTCCGCTGGTCACAAGTACCTGCCCCTGCGCCGCAGCGCCCGCGCCCGCCGGCATTTCTGTCCGGGTCTGCACGTATTCATTAGTTATCATTTCCGCCGTGAGCACAGAAGCAAGAGCTTCCGCTCCTGTCGGAAGCTCTGTCTTCCCGCCTTGAACGCGGACCACCATGCCGTTATTCCACAGACGCTCTCCCGTATACTCGCCGCCTGCGACCTGCGGCAGCAAGCGGATCGTCTCGAGCTTTACCCGGGCGTTCTCGTCCTCGCAAAAACCCTTTCCGATCTCGTCCGCTGTCCGCCCGTATCCCTCGATCATGCCTCGGACGGAATCCGTCTTATTAATGCTGTCCGACATGATCAGTTCGCTGTTGTGCCGCTGCTCTATATTGAGCAGCAGCGCCGTATATACGACCAGAGATACGAGTGCGACCGCTATCGTCCCGATCAGCCGTTTAACCGGATTTTTCATAAATTTCCAACACGCTTTCCGACATCAGTTCTATCGCGAATCCGCTCTTTCTTACATCAGCGGCGCTGCCAGTCTCAGGAGCATCTGTCCGAAGCGCATGAAAGCACCCCGTCCTTTTGCGTAGAAATCCGTCACTTCTTTGCTCTGTGCGAAGGTTTCCTCGAAGTCTTTCTTGGTATCCATCACGGCGCCGCAGTCCGCATACAGGCAGCCGTTCTCAAAGTGGTGGTACAGGCTTCGATAATCCAGGTTGATGGTTCCGCAGATCGCCATGATATCGTCCGTGATGGCCATCTTGCAGTGGCAGAAACCGGGCGTGTACTCAAAGATCCTGACGCCGTTCCTGGCCAGCCCGTTATAATAGGACCGCGTCACGCTGTAGACGATCTTCTTGTCCGGGATTCCGGGCGTGATAATGCGCACATCCACGCCGCGGCGCGCCGCCAGCGAGAAAGCGTGGCACATCTCATCCGTGATGATCAGATAGGGCGTGACAAACCACGCGTATTTCTGTGCGCTCTCGGCCATGCTTATATAGACATCTTCTCCGACCTGGACCTCGTCCATCGGCGAGTCCGCATACGGCTGCACGAATCCCAGATGATCGCCGGAGACAGCCGTTGTCTCCTTCAGGTACCTCTCCTGCGGTGCGATCTCCTCTTTCATCTTGTCAAAATATTCCGTGGCATCCTTCTCGAGCTGCGCCGCTTTCTCCTCGCCGATCTCGATGTTGTTCTTCTCCAGGACATATTCCGTGTTGCTCGATGCCAGGTATTTTTTGAACTCCCTGTCATCGTTGTCATTGGCGGCGACCGCATTCCACATCTCCAGGAATGTCACCGTAAGGCTCTGCACCGCATCGCCTTCCAGGCGGATTCCCGTGTCCTTCCAGAATCCGAAGGGTTCCGTTCTGTGGAAATACTCGTTTGCCAGGTTGTAGCCGCCGGTAAATCCGACCTTGCCGTCGATCACGGTGATCTTGCGGTGGTCGCGGTTATTCAGGAACAGGTTGAGCCCGGGAGCAAACGGGTTGAAGACGCGGCACTGGATTCCGTAACTCTCCGTGCGCTTGACAAAATCCGTGTTGATAAAGCCAAGGCTTCCCATATCGTCATAGAATACCCGGACTTCTACGCCCGCTTTTGCTCTCTCCGCAAGGATGTCGCGCATCTCGTGCCAGCACTCCGCATCCTCGATGGCGTGGTACTCCATGAAGATGAACTTCTCGGCTTTCGCCAAGTCCCGCTTCTGCGCCTCGAACCCTTTTTCGCCGTCGTCATAGTATTCGATCTTTGTATTTTTATAGACCGGATAGTTCGCCTGGTGCCGGATATAGTTTACGATTCCTCCCAGGCGTCCGTCTCTGGCCTGCGCCTCCTCGGCCACCTCGTCATTGGCCGGCAGCATGGGCATGAGGATCTTGTCGATGTCCTCGTAGCGCTTGCGCATCGCCATCGTGTAGCCGTTCAGGCCGATCAGGAAATAGAGGGCCGTTCCGAAGATAGGAAACATCAGGATGACCAGCATCCAGGTCATGCGGATCGAAGCCGTCTTGTGGCTTCCGTAAATGGCAAGGACGAGGACCGATGCCAGAATATGAAATATAGTGTAGATCCACCCTGCCTTTTGTCCCGCGAAGAAGATCAGCCAGAGAATTACTGCCACTTCCAAAAGCATAGATAGTACGGCAAAGAGCATTCTGCTGACGCCGTTCTTAACTGCTGCCTTGTTCTCCAATGTGTTTTCCATCTGCCGGTCTCCCTTCATCTCTTGTCTTTATCAATCAGCTTCAGTGTTATGACCGCCACGGTGGTAAAAATAGCGATCATAAGAAGGATCGCCCCCCATGCCGGCAGCACGTTCTCAGGAGTGCTCGCGTAGGCGGCTCTTACATTGTTCTGCCCCGACCATTTCAGGAAATCATTCAGAAGGCCGTTTTGCTCCACGCTCTGAAGGACGTACAGAAGCGGCTTCTCGCCGTAAAATTCCGCGTCCTTGAACTGGACCAGCGTATTCCACAGCGCCACCATGGGCTGCTCGTTGTAGCGGCCGATGGCACACAGACAATCCGTTCCCCAATGGGAGATCGTGGTCACCTTGAGGAAATCCGCCGCGCCGAGCTCAAAGAAGCTTCCCGAGAAGAGCAGCTGATAGATCAGCAAAAAGGGCATGACCGTCATGGCCGCGGTCGTGGTCTTTACAATGCAGGAAACCATAAGAGCCATGATATCCGCCGCGTAGGTGACGAGCAGTATGGTGATTCCGCAGTCGATGATTCCCTTGGAGGTGATGACACCCGGCTTCGGGAATTTGACGCCCGCCACGGAGCAGATCAGGAGCGTGATCAGCGTCTGGAGGAAACACAGCATCAGCTGATAGATCATATGGGCCAAAATATAGGAGGAAATATGCATTCCTGCCCTGTGCTCTTTTTTGACAATATCGCGCTCGCGGCATACGACCTGGATGGAGTTGAAGAAACCGTTCCAGACGCAGACGCAGGTCAGGGCAAAAGTGCCCATGGTCGTTCCCTCCTGGGTCACGAACATGTTGCTGCCCACGACAAATGTCACAAGCGCCGCAATGACCGCGCCGATCGGAAGGACGACCCTGTCGCTCTGATAGACAAACATGCGCAGGAATTTCTTCAGATAAATTCCCAGCTGATAGATTCTTCCGGTATACTGCAGCTTTTCATTCGAAGTCTCTGTCATGACGCCTGGCCTCCTTTCTTCGATGCGACAAGGGCCCTGTACTTCTCTACCAGTTCATCGGCCCTGCCTTCGCCGCCTTCTTCCTTGCTGTTTACACTCATGACGATCTGTTCCATGCTTCCCTTGCCGAAGAACTCCTTAGCCTCCTCAGGGCTTCCGTAGAAGGCGAGGCGCCCGGTCTTGCCCGAATCCTTGGCGAGCACGATGACTTTGTCGAACAGGTCGATCACGCGGTCCGGCGTGTGCGTGATGACGATCACGATTCTGCCCTCATCGGCGATCTGGCGGAGCTTACTGAAGATCTCCCTGGAGATTACGCCGTCCAGACCGGAGTCCGGCTCATCCAGAATAAAGAGGGCCGGGTCCGTCACCAGTTCCATGGCGATACAGATTCTTCGCAGCTGGCCTCCCGACTTCTTGGAGACCAGGCCGTCCTGACCGGATGTCAGGCCCAGAAGGTCCATATCTTCTTTGATGATCTGCTCCCGCTTTTCTTTGCTGACAGATGTGGGAAGCCGCATCTCGGCGGCATCTCCCACCGTATTGATCACGGTGTCCTGTCCGCGGATCAGGTTTTTCTGCGGGACAAAGCCGATCTTGTGCTTGACGCTCTCATAGTCTTCATAGACGTCCACGCCGTTTAACAGGATCTTCGCGTCGGCCTGTTCATAGCCGATCACCGCGTTGATCAGTGTCGTCTTACCTGCGCCGGAACCGCCGAGCAGAAGAACAAGCGATTTGGGAGGAATGTTCAGGGCGACATCCCTTAAAAGCGTGTGGGTCTTCCCGAAGTCCGTTACGTTGCGCTCCTTCAGATGGATGCTGAGGCCTTCGTCCGTATAGGGCACGCATTCGTTGAGGGAAGCCGTCAGCGCCGGCTCCGTCCCCTTTTCGCCCTCCGCTTTTCCTGTCACCTCCAAAAGCATCGCCTTGTCCGGCTGGTACTTTTTGCCGACTCCTATGATAAAGAGCGGCAGCCAGTTGGCGATCAGCCAGAGAATGATCCAGCTCTTGCTCAGATTGAACAGCTTGAGGATCTGCATGTAGATTCTGAGCCGATAAATGAACAGGAAAATGAACAGGACCAGATGAATCAGGTAGCCAAGTGTACCGACCCTCGCTTCCCCTTTGAGCAAAAAGTTCGCGATGACGGAATCCACGAACAGAAAGTCCATGATTCCGCAGTACATTCCTTCTCTGCTCATTCCCACGGAATCGCCCAGGCAATAGATGCGCAGGCCCGGAATCCAGGCCATCCACCTCTTTTTCCAGCCCAGCTTACCCGAGATCGCAAACAGAGCGATTGACAACAGGACCCAGTCAAAAAACCCGCTTCCGGCAACAAACCATTGATACTGCATATTCTTATTCCTCCGCTTTTGATGTTTATCCGGTCACTTTTCCGTCCGGTCGCTTCACCGGCCGGTCATTTTCCTACCTGTCACTTCTCAAGGAAGAAGTTATTGTCCACCAGGCTGACGGCGTTTTTCTCCGCTGACTTCTCCATTGTCAGGATCACGTCCGCCTCCTCCGCAGAGGAGACGACCTCCGCCTCCTGCGCCTCAAAGAGCATGGACAGATACTTTTCCAAAGTCAGCCGGTTCCCGCTGTTCGGGTCCCGTTTTCCTGCCCCGGCAGGCCTGTAGTATTCCGGGAGTTCTTTCATCTCTTTTCCGACAAAATAGAGCCTTCTCTCCGGCACATTTATATAACCGTAATGGAGAGCGCTGCTGTCCGACTGCAGTGCATGCGTAAAGAAACAGTTCTTCGGATCATAGAGCTTCACCTTCGCTCCCAGCTTCTTTACCGCCATCATGCCCACATAGCAGGTGTCAATCTTTTTAAAAGACGGCTTTCCGCTGTAGATCACGATCTGCATCCGCGCCTGCAATAGCGGCGCCCCCAGGTCAACATCTATATACTCCGCGGCATTGCTGTGCGTGATGTCCCCCGAGTGGACAATCCCCGCCTTCTTGAAATCCGCGTTCCAACCGACATGTACCTTGTTAAAGTCTGTATCATATCCCGTCGCGTGCAGGTCCAGGTCCACCCTGTCCGCGTCGTTCCAGTAGACAAAAAATCGCAGGCGCCGGATCTCGTCCGGGATCCGGATGGCGATTCCCGCCGGGAGATAGCCGCCCTCATCGGAGCCCTTTCCGCCTTTTAACCTGCTGCGGGGCAGATCGTAGGCGTCCATTTGCAGATACACCTTCTTTCCAAACAGGACCGTCCGCATTCTCTTAAGATGCTCCGACAGCACTGCCGTCAGGATATCGCAGACGCGCCCGTCATAGGGCGCCGATTTTTCATACAGGGCCCGCGCCTTCTCAAATCCTCGCAAAAAGGCTTCGTTCTCTTTTTTTTCCTTGTGCAGTTTGTTCCGAATCTTGTGCCCCAGAAGTTCAAGGTCCGTGTCCGGGTCATTGGCCGCAGACCGGATCCGTTCCTTGTAAATCTCCCTGCGGGCTTCCGCCGTCTCTTCCCGCCATCTCATGGCTTCCATGAAGAGTTCGCCCACGGGCTCTCTCTCGCCGGCTTCCTCCAGTGCGTTCAAAGTATCCACAATCGTGTACATACTCAGCACATCCGCCTTCTCCGTCAGCCGCTCCAGGATCTCACTGTCTTTATAGCCCCGGCGCAGGAGCCAGCGGATCATGCGCAGCAGCATCCCGGGCCGCGCGGCGATGAAGTCGAGTGCGCCTCCGGCCTTGCTTTCGAGTGCTCCGCCGGTTCCGCTTTCCAGCGCCTCCCAGGTCTCGCTTTCGACCAGGCGGCGGGCTTGCGCCTCCCAGGACCGGAGTTCGCCGTTTCTGAGTGCCCGAACCGCTTCCCTGTGCGCTTCGCTCCGCGAATAAATATTGTAATCCAGATACTGCAGGGAGCGCAGGTTCTTCTCTCTCCCCGCCCGCGACAGGATCAGATTTGCCTTGAAATCCGCCGCCGGATAAGTCTCCAGAAGCTTAACGACGGCTCTCTTTTGCCCGGTGCGCAGATGATAGCCGTGTTTTGGCAGGATTCCCCGCAGACACTTCATGACATCCCCGGTGTGCTGACAGATCTGCCGCAGATACCGAATTCGATCCGGCCCGTCCGTCCCTTTCAGGATCGCGTCGAACAGAAGGACCAGATTCTCCTTGAACGGGATTGAAATCCCGGCGAGCTCCTCCGGTCTCAGGAGCGGGATCGCGAGCGCGACGATCTCCCGCGCGGGTTTGCTCATCCGCTCTCTCCTTGCGAGAATGCGCCGCACTGCCTTAAGGGGAGCTGCTTGTTCCGGCAGCAGCTCAAGCACTTTGGCCTTAAGGAGCGTCTGGTCGCTCTCGCTCTTGGGCGTCGCCTCGACATTCGGAAGCCAGCCGCGCCTGATCTCCACACCGAACAAATCCTCCAGTCCATAGGTGGAAAAATAGTGGATCATCTGGTGCATGCGAAATTCCGCCTCGTCCATCTCCATCACCTGTTTTGGAAAATCAGGATACATGGGCGGGGCGTCCACACTAGGCAGAAGGCTTCGGAAATGCTCCGCAAATCCGTTGACGGACCTGCTCGGCGCAAGTGCCAGGATATCCTGAGGCTTCAAAGTATAGCCCAGGTTCCGCAGCTCTTCATTGACCGTCATCGCCTTCGCGATCTGTTCGTCGGAAAGCGCGGGCGATTCGATTACCCGGAGGTCGCCGCTAAGATCGGCTGCGGCCGCCGGCTCATAGACCACTATTCTCAATTCGCTCAGCAAAAGCTTTTCGAGGGCTGCATTCATTCTTAAATCTCCGTAAAAAAAGGGCAGGCTATCTGATGACATACTTGTATGTATCCGATTACCCAATGTCCCTTTCGGGACAGAATTAAAAGGAAGTCATCATAGGGTACACACAAACCGCCTGCCCTTTTTAATTATACTTCAATATGCTTTTTTGTGCGCTTATTTTTAGTTTGATTTAACCGGAATGATTTATATTGCAGCAGAAACCCATCTCTTTATCCTGTCCCGAGACAAAAATACGGGGTGCTGCATCAGGTGATGCAGCACCCCGGGTTGTCATTTAGATCACATATACACTCTCACGCGGGAAGGAAGTCCTTCCTCAGGATTTCCCAGATAGTCGCTCGAACCGAATCCGAGGATCATCGTAAAGACGGGTGTCAGGAAGGTGAGGCCAAGGCCGAACAGAATGCCGTGACCGAATTTCTCTGACAATTTAATGTTCATGAGCAGGTTGATGACCATGAGTGCAAGTCCCAGAACCGTGGACAGAATACTCAGAATCGCCGGAACCGCTTCACCGTTCTCCGTGTAACCGGACATCCGGCTGCTGACGAATCCGGAGATAACCGTGGCTGCCATCAGGATCCAGTAATACGTTGTATTCCATGCGATTCTGTAGGTGCAGAAATCGCTGTAGAACGGGATCAGTGATTTCCAGCCTTCAATGCCTGCTTTGTCAAAAACTTTCCATCTGGCTACGAGTGTCAGGACGTACCAGGCCACCCCTGCCATCATAAAACTCATTACAAGACCCAGAAGTCCCATTGCTGCTATTGTTTCATACATGATTATTTCCTCCTCGGCGTTTCCTCGCGCCGTTTTCTTTTGCGCAGTCGATTGTGTTGCCCGCGGCCCGCTTCGCGGGCCCGGTGTGCCGGCCGCTTTACTGTTGTTTTCCGGTCGTCACATCTTAATTTACGCAGTGAGGGGATCTAATCCATGTTGTTTGTGAAATTCCTTTTTCACTTCCTCCGGGCGATCCATTCCGCCCTTCATTCGGCAGTGTTTACTGCTCTTCCTCCAGGCGATATTTTGTCACGCTGAACTCTGCGGCTCCGTCCGCAAAGAAAGAAATGCGGTCGGCACGGATATCGGTATAGTAGGTCATTGTCATGACCTTCTCTCCGTCATTGACAAAAACTTCCACGCTGAAGCGGTCGATAATGACGCGAAGGCGCAGTACGCCGTCCTGTGGCTTTGTGTAGGCTCTTCTCTGGTGAATGATCGCGCGCCTCGAGCCGGAGAACTTCCTGTCGACCTTCAGGGTCGATTCGGAGGGGCGGTAACTGATTCCGGTGTGGTAGCGGTCATCCTTGGCAAAGTGGATGGCGAACTTGTGGAAACCGTAATGTCCCTCTTTGTCCTTCTCTCCCACTTTGAGCTCCAGCTCCATGTCCACCAGACGTCCCTTTATGCCGTCCAGTTCTACTTCCTCATCCTCGATGCGGACGTTTTCATGGCGCACTTCGTCTCTTCGAAGGGACAGAAGCTCTCTGACCGGCCACTGGTACAGTCTTCCGTTTCGGATCGACAGCTCCCTGGGAAGCGTCATCTGTCCGAACCAGGGAATGCTCTTCGTGTGCAGGTTGCAGGTATCCCAGTTCTGCATCCACGCGATCATGACCCTTCTTCCGTCCGGAGTCAGGACCGTCTGCTCGGCATAGAAATCCATGCCGTAATCCACGCTCTGGTCCGCCTCCGAGACAAAGCGCCCGGTCTCGGGATCGATGCTTCCGATCAGACAGAAAGTCCCGTTCCCGTTGTGGTACTCCAGTCCGTCCGGCAGCATATCCATGGCGCTCGCCAGAAGGACCTGCTTGCCGTCCAGTTCGAACAGATCCGGGCACTCCCACATTCTTCCGATCCGATAGCCGTTCACGGCGAGCTTTCTCTCAAACTTCCAGTGCAGCGGATCCTGGGCGGAGAACAGCAGGACCTGGCCGCCCTCTTCCTCTTCGTGGATCTGCGTGGAGGCCAAAAGACCGTCTGAATTATTCTTATTCCTGTCATGCACTACTTCTCTGTACTTTCTGAGGGAGTAGCTGACAGTGGCCGCCTTGTAAGTGCCGTCCTTTTCCTGCCAGATTCTGGGATCCCGGAAGTCATATTTGCTGCTTTCCGGGGGAAGATCTTCCCATGAGATCACGGGATTGCCGGGATACTTTTCATAATTTTCTCCGTCGCCGAACGCCACACACTGCGTCTGCACTTCCTTTGTCCGGTAATTCGGCGCCGTCTCCTTGCGCACGCCGGTATACATGAGCATGTGCCTTCCGTCCTTCATGGCCAGTGCACCGCCGGAAAAACAGCCGTCCCTGTCGTAGAAGGAATCCGGCGCAAGGGCTGCCGGCAGATACTTCCAGTGCAGGAAATCCGTGGTCACGGCGTGTCCCCAGTGCATGGGGCCCCAATGAGAATCATAGGGGTGATACTGGTAGAAGAGATGGCACTGTCCGTTGTACCACGAGAACCCGTTGGGGTCGTTCATCCATCCCACGCGGGAGGACAGATGAAAGGCGGGCCTTTCCTCGGGCAAAATATACTGCTCATTTTCTTCTTCATATCTGCGTGCGTCTCTGAGTGACTGGCTGGACATAGTTACCTCCCTGTCAAAAGTGTTTTCTACAGAGTTTATACTATTTTGGCTCCTGTGAAAACAATAATTATCGAAAAAAAGGGCTGTCGCAATTGAAATGCGGCGCCCCTCAATATGCTCTGAAAATCCTGCCTCTGTTTTTTCCCGTTGCAAAGATGAATCCGTTACTGAAAATCTTTCCCAAGAAGATCCTTAAATTTATTCTCGTAGGTCGAAAGGCCCTGATTTCCCGTGACGCTGTCAAGCACCTTGCCGTCTGAATCCACAAAGTAAGTGAGCGGAAAGATACTGGTTTCCAGATCCTTTCTCATCTGTTCCGTCGCGGGTATGTTGATGTACGTAGCCCCGTGCTGCTCCAGCTTCGCGCTGCACTTTTCAACTGCGTCATCCATATCGGTATCCATGATCACCCCGATCACGCAGCCGCCGACAGCTTTCACTCTCTCGTTGAGGTCAGACAGCTCTCCCAGCTCGTCCTCGCATCCCTGACAGGTGCTGCTCCACAGATTGACCATCGTGACATCATGACTTCCAAACAGTTCCTCGCTGTTTATTTCATTTCCGTTCAGATCCTTTCCTTTGAAAGAAATGACCTGTCCTTCATCCACAGACCCTCCGCAGGCCGCCAGAACCAAGGCAAGCGTAAAGACTGCTGCGATGACTGTTACCATGCGTTTTACATACCCGTTCATTCCGTACCTCCTTACTGTTGTCAGTTTCCTTTGTTTGATAGGCATCCGTCTTACAGGATTGGCTCTATACACATTTCCTTCTATACATTTCCTATAGCCTTCTAATGTCTGTCACCTTCTACATTATATTCCTAATTAACTGCTTATTCACCATAAAAAAATATGTCAGCTGCTAACCGGTATTTTCAGGGGCGGCGACAGTGCACTTTCCTTTATTCCCGGATCCGCACTGCCATTTCGGAGGAAGGTGACAGTGCGCTTGCTTGGATTCCGGGATTCGCACTGCCATTTCGGAGAAAGATGACAGCGCACTTTCCTTTATTCCCCGATCCGCAATGCATTTCCGCGAGCGGCGCAAAAAAGAAAACCTGCAGGGTTATTCTCACATCCCCTACAGGCTTCTCCTCATGATCATATACACTGTTTTCTTAAAATCCGCCCAATCCCCTGTGTGATCGACATTCTTGCTTCCGGGGATCACCACGAAGCCCATCTGGGTGTGCCAGCGCAGAATGACCTGTGCGGACGACTTTCCGTATTTCTTTCCGAGCTCCGCAAACACAGGCTCATTCAGAAGGGATTTGTCGCCGTGTCCCAGCGGATACCAGCTCATCAGCCTGATGCCATACTTGTCCAGCGTCTTCCGAAGCTCGTCCTGTGCAAAATAGGGATGAGCCTCCATCTGGATGAACTGGGGAACGATCTCCCATTTATCCTGAAGCTCCTCGATGTATTTGCCTTCGAAGTTGGAAATGCCGATGCTCTTCGCCTTGCCTTCCTTATAGGCTTTCTCCAGCTGTCTGTAACCGGCAAGCCAGTTTCCTGCAGGCTGATGGATGTAGAGGAGATCCACATACTCTACGCCAAGGCGTTCCAGCGTCTCATCTACCGCATTCTCATTTTCATATTCACTCGGCCAGAGCTTTGTGGAAAGGAAGATTTCTTCTCTCGGCACACAGCTCTCCTTGATTCCGCGGCCTACGGCTCTCTCATTCACATATGCGTTGGCTGTGTCGATCAGGCGATAGCCCATCTTCAGCGCTTCCCTGACACTATTTTCAGCATCTGCCGGTGACAGCATAAAGGTTCCGATTCCGACTACAGGGCACTTCAGTTCATTGTTCAGTGTTACGAATTCCATGGTAACGTCCTCCTCGCTTGAATTATTGTCTGTACGGCTTGAGTGCCGGTTCAATCACTGTTTCACAAAAAAGATCTGTCTTCGCAGAGCCGATCACCGATGCATCTGACATGCACCAGGCGATCATCAAACCATAAAGCTCCGCGTTGATGAAGAGTGCCAGATCATCCACCGGTGTGTCCGGCTTCAGCTCCGCTCTTCTTACGCTTTCCTGCAGAATGCTGCGCATCGCTTCATAATCGTAACGGTACTTCGTCGTTTCCTTGTCTCCGATCGTCATGTTCACAGGTGCAATGTTGTTTTTCACCCACTGCCTGCAGATCTCAATGCCTGTTCTTTCGATCTCACCAAGGAACTCCCGGCAGTAAATCTTAAGCCGATCAGGAAGGCCTTCGTCCTCCCTCTCGTTCACGATCTCCGCCAGATGGTAGAAGTCGGACTTGTTCAGTTCCTCTACGACATCCTCTTAATTCAGTTTTTTTCAAAAAGATAAGCGCTCCGGCATAAACCAAAGCGCTGTACCATTTTTAATCTTCGTTTTCCGCAAGCGGATCTTTGAACTTCCACCTGATTTCGACCTGGCTTCCGGGCAGGATATACACTGCATCAATAAATGCCAGTGCCATCTCGTTTGTCAGTTCTTCCTGTCCTTTGAAGCGGTCTGCCAGTTCCTGCTCCATGGCCTTTTCTTCCGGTAGCCTGTGTTCCAGTTCCGCCATGGACCTCTCACACTGACCGATCTCTTCATGGATTGCAGACAGCTGTTCGTCCGCAGAGCTTTTATTTGAAATATCTCGAACATTAAGAATATAGTTCCGGCTTTCTAAGTGATGTGTAGGGTTTCTTTTTTCTGGTAATTGTTGCATCGGAAAGATTGACCTCAGTAATCAAAAGTTCCTCATCCCTCCCGGCAATGGCAACGGTCTTTCCCTGATAGTCACTTACAATAGATTCCCCGGAGAACTCCATATCTCCCTCTTTTCCAACACGGTTGCACATAGCTATGTTCACACTGTTCTGGAAGGCCTGTATTTTTATTTCCCACTGGAACAATTCAGACGGTTCCGCAGATGTGTTTGCTGTCGGAATCAGTATTAACTCAGCTCCATGAAGCGCTTCCGTTCTTACACTTTCCGGATAATGCCTGTCAAAACAGACCACAATCGCAATTCTGCCGAGCTTTGTATCAAATACCGGAAAACCATCCTCTGACGGCTCGTAGTAGGTCTGCTCATAAAAATTCTCACACTGCGCGATATGCACCATCTTCTGTCTTCCGACAATCTTGCCTTCATCATTGATAAGCAGGCTCATGTCATATTTCTTACCATTCTCTTCGATATAAATATTTGGCGAAGCAAAGATTCTGTTCTTCCGGCACGCCCTGCAAATTCCCTCTACATATGGATCGTCAATCGTCATCACATAATCCGATACATTTTCATCTTTAAACTGTGGAAAGAATGGTGTCAGCTGTATCTCCGGAAATAAGATCAATGAAGCGCCCTTTTGTGCCGCTTCTTCTATTAAACTGATAGATTTCTGATAATTGATCTCCATCTCCGGAGTCATTTTCATCTGTGCAAGCGCTATCTTCATAAATCAATACTCCTAAGTGCCTGATCCAGATCGGCAATGATATCATCCGCATCCTCCAGACCAACGGAGAAACGGATAAACCCTTTTCTGAATTTCTCGGGATAAAGATGGATTCGCTCATCATAGCTTGGCTGCGGAAAAATCAGACTTTCATCATGCCCCAGCGACACTGCAAAGGTCACAATCTTAAGAGCCGCACAGAACTTCTCGACTGTTTTATCATCCGTGTTCACACCAAAAGAGATAACACCACCGTAACCATTTTTCATTTGCTTTTTTGCAATTTCATATCCGGAGTTACCATGAAGTCCGGGGTAGGATACAAATGTAATATTGTCTCTCTGCTCCAGCCACTCCGCGATTTTCTGCGATGACTCATTTATCCGCTTCATACGGAGCGGAAACGTAACAGATCCCCGGAATATCTGCCATGCGTTGAAAGGACTGATCACAGAACCAACATTCACCTGAGCTTCATAACGGATTCGGTCCATAGTCGTGAGATCATTGGAGATAATTGCACCACCCTGTGCGTCGCCATGACCATTGATAAATTTTGTGAGAGCTTCCACAACGAAATCTGCGCCAAGATCTAATGGTTTTTGGTTTAATGGTGAGGCAAATGTATTATCCACAGAAAGAACAGCACCGTTCTCATGAGCAATTTTTGCGATTGCTTCAATATCCGTCACTCCATTTGTCGGATTATCCGGTGTTTCAATATGCACAAGCCTTGTTCCGGGTGATACGGCCTTCCTCACAGCTTCCAAATCTGTCATATCCACCATGATTGTTTCTACGCCGAACTTACGATTAAACAGTTCATGGAACATACGATAGACCGCCATATAGCTGACTTTAGGGTAGATCACACGGTCACCTGATTTCAGAAGAGTCCAGAACAGCGCATGAAGAGCCGCCACGCCGCTTGCCAGCACAATTGCATCGTCGGCGTCATGCAACGCTGCAATCTTCTCCTCAAGCCAGTGCTGATTCGGATTTCCATTTCTGGAATACATCAAAAGATCCGTCGAGGAGTAGTTCACCTGAGATAGATCATCAGGCAGCTTGTAACTGTTTGCCATATGAAGCGGTCGCCTTACAGCACCGGTTCCCTCATCGTAATCAGTTCCCGTATGAATCGCCTGTGTTGAGATACCATATCCCTTATACTTGTTCTCTTTCTTTGCCATTTTTGTTTTGTCTCCTGGAGTATTTTCTGATTTATTTGATCGTTGCATTCATACTTCCCAGGCGGTAGCCCTGCATGTCTATCGTCACAAACATAAATCCTATCTCCTTAAGTTTCTTATAAACAGCTTCTCTGACTTTGCCGGAGGCAAGTCTCTCGATATCTCCCGCAGGCACCTCTATCCGCGCCAATTGTCCATGAAGCCGCACACGTTCTTCAAAAAAACCCTGCTCAATGAGGAACTGCTCTGCCTGGTCGATCATGTGCAGTTTTTCCTCTGTGATCTCTTCGCCATAAACAAATCTCGATGCAAGGCAGGCATATGCCGGCTTACTCCATGTAGGAAGTCCCATAGCCCTGGAGATCAGCCGAATTTCCGACTTTGTAAGCCCCACCTCCCGAAGCGGGCTCTTTACGGAGAGTTCAGCCGCAGCGCGAAGGCCAGGCCGATAGTCTCCGATATCATCCATGTTGGAGCCTTCCGCCATATGCTTGATACCGTTCTTTTCTGCAATTATCCTGACCTCAGTGAATATCCCGCGCTTACAAAAGTAACATCGGTCGCGGCTATTATGCCTGTAACCTTCTTCCTTTAACGGATCTACCCTGCAGATGATGTGGCGGATGCCTCTTTCCTTACAGAAAGCTGCAGCTTCATTCACTTCCCGCTCCGGAACGGAAGCATCCGCTCCAGTCACTGCGATAAGCCGGTCACCCAACACCTCATGAGCTACGGCAGTAAGAAGTGAAGAGTCCACACCGCCGGAAAACCCCACTGCCAGCGAACCTAAATTGGCTATGTATTGTTTCAGGTGTTCGAGCTTCAGTTGAAGTTCTTCTGATAAAATTTCTTTGTTTTGTGGCATTGTATTGCTCCTGATGCGTATGTTTTTTATTTTCTTAAATCAGTCCAACCTTTTTTCTTCCTTCCTCACCGCCACCGATCACAAGGACCCTGGCGCCTTCCAGGTTTACCATCATAGGAAAATACGACATGCCGCACCTCATCTTATCAATACATAGGGATATATCAGCTTTTCATCGTCTATCCGCTTCACTGCAGTTCCAAGCAATTGCACAAGATCGTCTCTGTGTTTTTCCAGACTGTCGGGAGTACCTGTCTTCCTGACACCCCCCTGGTCCATGAGTACGATGATGTCACTTAGCGAAAAGCTTTGTGCAATATCGTGACAGGTCATTACAATACCGCGCCCCCTGTCCGCAAGCGTGCGGACAATCTCAAAGAACAATTTCTGGCTTTCTATATCCATATACGTCGTGGGCTCATCGAGCAAAATCATTTCGGTATTCTGGGCAATTACCATTGCCAGGTAAGCCCGCCGTAATTCTCCTCCTGACAGTTCAGTCAGATCCCGTGCCTTCAGTGAAGTCATATGTGTCATTTCCAGCGCATTCTCAATCACATTTTTATCCGATACGGACATTCTGCGAAAACTGCCGTGCCATGGGAACCTGCCATGTTCCACCAATGATTCCACATCCATTTTTACCGCTTTCATAATCTGTGGAAGATACGCGACTTTTTGTGCTCTTTCAAGCCCTGTATAATCTCTGCACTCTTTTCCGTCGATTTCTATACTGCCCCGGTAAGGGAGAAATCCGGTCATCGTCCGAAGCAGCGTCGTCTTTCCGCAACCATTTCTGCCCAGGATGGAGGTGATCCGGCCTTTCTCAAAACAGGCTTCATCAATCCGAAAGGATTTCCCCTGGGGGTATGATGTTTCCATATTCCTGATCGTAATCAATCTGCTCCCAGCCTCTTTCTCTTTCTTATCAAAGTCAAAATCAAAAAGGGGGCACCGGCAATACTCAAAAAAAGACCGCATGGCAGTTCGTACGGGAAGACTACCATGCGGGAAAGTGTATCGCACAGCAATAATAAGAGGGCCCCGTAAACAGCGCAGAAAAAAACGGCCGGTCTTGCATTTCCTCTCCATAAGCTGCGGACGCAGTTTGGAACGATTAGTCCGACAAATCCAATGAGTCCTCCCATACTGATGGCTGCTCCGGCAAGAAGTGCCGAGCAAAAGACACACAGCCCCCTGTATCTTCTCGTATTCAGGCCCAGTCCATGTGCAGTTTCATCTCCCAGGCGGAGAATATCCATAGATGGTGCGGTTACGAAAGCGGCAAGCAGTCCGAACGCAATTACCGGGGCACCAAATGAAACCATCATTGCAGATACAGCCGCGAACCCTCCGATCTGGAAAGCTGTCTTATCCGCGACTATCTCCGGTCTCCAGGAGATCATAATGTCAATGATAGACGCGCACAGGGCGGAAACTGCTACTCCCGCAAGTACTACTGATGTTTTGGACATTCCTGTTTTTGCAGCCAGACCATATGCCATAAATGTGACGAGGAGTGCCCCCAAAAAAGCCATCAGGCATTTCATGGCAGCCTGAAAAGGAAAAAAGCAGGCAGACAGCAGGACAAAAAGACCTGCACCATTATTGATGCCCAAAATTCCCGGAGAAGCAATCCGGTTATCCAGACTGCCCTGCAGAAGAAAGCCGGAAACGGACAGACCGGCTCCAGAGAACACTGCCGCTGCAATTCTTGGCAGTCTTACCTGATATAAGATCATCTTATGGCCGTCTGTCCCTCCACCGCTGAGAACTCCCAGAAAATCTTTTGTCCTGACAGCGCTGTTTCCTGCCAGGAGCGCTAACATAATTAAACTGATCAATATAACAATCGGAAAAAAGTATTTGCGCATTATTCTCCATATAGCAGCTCATATGCCTGCCTGTAGCTTTCTGCCCATCTTCCGTTCGGTTTCAGGCCGAACAGTTCTTTGGAAAGAAGATAAAACCGCCCGTTTTTGACCGCCTTCAGAGACTCCCACGCAGGATGAGATCGAAACAATTCATCGAATGCGGCACTGGCTTTTTCTTCTTCTCCCCTTGGCACAACAAAAATGTAGTCCGGATCACTCACCACAATCTGTTCCATGGACAGTTCATCAAAATCGCCTGTGTCAGATGCGATATTGGTAAGCCCAAGATCATTCAGTATTTCGCTGGCAAAGTAATCATTCTTTTCCACCTTGCTTTTTGTCGCGGAGACATGCAGCAGCAGGTACGTTCCGCCTCCGTCTTCCGGCACCATGGTACGGATATCCTCAATCTGCGCATCAACTTCCTCCACGTTTTTCCGGTACAGGTCCTCCCGACCGGTCATCTGTGTAAAGGAGAGCATCACTTCCCTGTAGTCTTCAAAAGAGTCAATATTCGTATAGAAGACCGGAAGGCCGATTTCTTCCGCTGCTTCTCCCAATGCTTTCTGCGCCGGATCGGTTGAAAAAAGGATGATCAGATCCGGTTCCAGTCCGGCGATTGCTTCCAGGCTGACATGATCCATATCGCCCAGAGAGACCGTTTCCGGTGATATGCCCGCAAGGGCCATGGCATCCTCACTCGTTCCGATAAGGCTTCCACCGGCAAGGAGCCAAAGCTCCGCATTGGATTTTGACAATGCGATCACTTTTTGGGGTACAGCAGTGGATTCTCCCTCTGCCTTCGTATCCTCCGTTTTCGGAGCAGAGCATCCGCCAAGCAGCACGGCACAAAACAGCACAAAAAGAATTCTTCTGCTAATTTCCCTCAAAAGCACTCCATAACGTTTCATCCAGCTTCTCCCGTCCTACACGATCGATCGTAAATTTAAAGCGTTCTCCGGGAACTGCATTTTCTTTAAAGAATTCCAGGGCAGCGTCGCAAATTCGAAATAACGTGTCCTGATCTTCCACAAAAGGAAGCACTGTCACTCCCTTACTGATCTTGTTCCCGAACAGACCGCCGAAGCTCAGCAGATAACCCGGAGCCGTTTCGTACGCGTCCGTAGGGCAGCTGAAAGCACATCTTCCGCAATAATTACATTTTTCCCGATCTATTTCTATTCTGCCGTCTTCGATACGAATCGCCTTCTCCCTGCACACCTTTGCGCAGACCCCGCAGGAAATACAGCGTTCCTGTACCCAGCTGACACGAACGCCGCCCTTGATCCCCAGATCGTTTTCTTCTGCTTTCAGACAGTTATTCTGACAGCCTGTGATCCCGAACTTAAATTTGTGCGGCAGCTCTTTTCCGAAATACCGCCTGTTCAGTTCCTGCGCCAGTTCTTCTGTCTCGATACATCCGTTCGGACATACCGCCGATCCCTGACAGGCAGTAATTGTTCTCACCCTGGGGCCGCAGACACCGGGACTTGCGCCTCCTTCGGCCAGAGCCTCTTTCACCTCATCAATGTCTTCAAGCCGGATAAAAGGAATCTCTATCCCCTGCCTGGAGGTGAGATGGATGTATCCGCGGCCATATTTTTCCGCAACTTTTGTTATAGCTGTTAGCTGACTGGCGCTCACCTGTCCTCCGACAACCGACAGTCGGAGCGAAAAATGATTTTTCTGTTTCTGGCGCATGAAACCGCCCTTTTTCAATGTTGCATAATCCACTGCCATATCAGTCTCCCACTTTCCGGATATACAGTTCATAGGTTCCGTCTTCATTGTCCTTAAGCTTCAGGACCTGATGGCCCTCATCTTTAACGCTTCTGGGTACATTCTGCACCGGTTCTCCGTCATTTAAATGCACCTGCAGGATCTGTCCGTCCTCCAGCTCCTCCAGAGCCACTTTCGTCTTCACAAATGTGACCGGGCAGACCACATCCGTAATATCTACTATTTCCGTCGGCGTATACGCAGCATCAGCCATTTTCAACCTCCTGAACAATCACCAGTTCTTCTTTTCGTACCACTTTGTCTCCATTTACAGATTCCACATGAAATGCATTCAGGACCGGCCTTTCCTTCTCCTCCAGAGAAAGGATCAGATATGACGCATTTGGGTCATTAGCCAGCCTTTTGTCTTCCTCGGAAGGTCTGGAAGGCGTTTCCGGGTGAGAATGCCAGTTTCCAAGCGGCTTAAGGCCTTCCGCCCGCATTTCCCGGACTGCCTGCAGCTGCTCTCTTGGATCGATGGAAAAATGTTCATTCGTATGATCGGTATTTGTGAGAAGATAAACCTTCCTGATTTCTCTGCTTCCATCCTCTTTATCATATCCTGCAATCAATCCGCAGGCCTCATCCGGGAGCTGTAACAATGCATAATTATATATTTTTTTAAATTCTGATTTTTGTATTGTTATTCTCATATTCAAGACTCGTTTGCGGGAGTTCATTTCTTCAGTTCACACGCCGCCTGTTCATAATCAATCAGTTTCGTGATCGTCGGATGATCCGAGCATACTGCGCAGCCGCTGCCGCGGGGAGGCAGTTTGATCTTGCGAAACTGCATGGACAATGCATCAAAGGTCAGCAAATATCCGGTCAGCAATTCTCCTGCTCCGGTAATGTATTTGATCGCCTCCATTGCCTGGAGCGAGCCGATCACACCGCCCATGGCGCCGATCACGCCTGCCTGTTTGCATGTGGGCACTGCATCCTTCGGCGGCGGATCCTTAAAAATACAGCGGTAGCAGGGGCTTTCTCCCGGAATAACAGTTGTGAGCTGTCCCTTAAAGCGGATGATCCCCGCATGAGAGAACGGTTTCCCTGCCATGACACATGCATCATTGATCAAAAATTTCGCCGGGAAATTATCCGTCCCGTCCAGAATGAAGTCGTACCCTTCTATCAAATCTAAAATATTATCGCCGGTAACAAATTGATGATAGGTGTTAACGGTCACATCCGGATTGATCTGCCGCATGGTCTCGGCCGCCGAATCCACCTTTTTCTTTCCAATATCCTCTGTCGTATGTATCACCTGCCGCTGGAGGTTGGAAAGATCCACGACGTCCGCGTCCACAATTCCGATCGTCCCTACCCCCGCAGCCGCCAGATACAGGGCTGCAGGCGCCCCCAGACCTCCGGCGCCGATGATCAGCACTTTTGAGGCGGTCAGCTTCTTCTGGCCTTTCACGCCGATCTCTTTTAAGATAATATGCCTGGAATATCGCTCCAGCTGTTCATTGGTAAATGCCATTACTTCCCTCCTCCCATAAAGTAAAGGAACTCCACCTCATCACCTTCATGAAGAATCCGGTCTGCAAATGACCCTGACTCAATAAATTCCTCGTTCACGGACACTGTCACATACTGCGGGGTCTCCACCTTCTCCTGTTCGATCAGTGCCGCGACAGTAAGATTTTCCGCAACTTCCTTTTTTTCACCTGAAACTACAATTTTCATCTTCTTTTCCCTCCCGAGAATTGTTTATCGCTTCTGTAAAATCAGCGATCAGATCGTCAGCGCTCTCTATTCCAACACTCACCCTTACGGTATCCTCATAGACTCCGGCTGCCTGCATTTCTTCTTTACTTGCCTGGATGTACAAAGTCGATGCCGGATGGATGACCAGGGTCCTTACATCTCCGATATTGCTTGCGATACAGGCATACTTTAAAGAATTGATAATACGGAAAGCACGCTCCTTCGACCCTGCCCTGAAGCTCAAAATACCGCCTCCATACCCATCAAGAAGATCCTTTGCCTCTTCATAACAAGGATGTGAAGGCAGCGTGAGGTAACTGACCTGTATTCCCTTCATCTGATCAAGTGCATGTGCAAGCCTGTCGGCATTCTCACAGATCCTCTGCATACGCAATCCCAGCGTATCCGTGCCGATATAGCTTAAGAAGGCATTCATGGGAGCCATACACCCTCCGAGATTCTCCCAGGTATCCGTCCTGAGTCTTACCGAAAGCGCCAGTTTCCCAAACTTTTTAAACTCACTCAGGGCAGTATGCTTCTCAAAGTTCCATCGAAATGTCCCGCCATCTACGATCACCCCTCCAATCGAATTTCCTCCTCCGTTTAGATATTTGGAAGTCGAATGGATCACGATATCCGCACCCAATTCCAGCGGACGTGCGATAAACGGCGTCGCGGTCGTAGAATCCACGATCAGTGGAATTCCGGCTTCATGCGCCAGGCGGGATATACTCGGAACATTCATAACCTTCAGGGAGGGATTAGAAATCAATTCTCCAAAAATCGCCTTCGTATGTGCATTGATCAGCGGCTTTACCGTTTCCTCTGTCAGATCTTTGACATATACGATATGGATTCCCCATTTTTCAAGATCATGAAAAAGACCAATGGTTCCTCCATACAGACAGTTTCCGGCAATGATTTCATCCCCGCTCTCACAAATCGACAGGAGGGCGGCTGTGATCGCGGACATTCCGCTGCTGCAGCAAACAGCGCCGGCCCCTCCCTCCAGTTCCTGAATTCTTTGTTCAAATGCTGTAATAGTCGGATTGCCGATACGAGAATATGCATAGCCCATACTCTTGTGTAAAAAAACTCTTTCCAGTTCCTCCATACTGTCATAACGAAATGCTGTAACCTGCGAGATCGGTGGAAGGATCTCCCTGTTTGGAAAACCTTTAGATGTTTTTCCATGCAAGAGCTTTGTATTAAATCCACAGTCATATTCCATTTGATCATCATCCTCCCTGCTTCATGTTTCCTGTTGTTCTCCCGCCTCGCCGCGTCTGTTTTTTATCCACAGCCGCAATTTCATCATGAAAAGACGTAGTTTACCATGTTCTCGTATAGAAGCCGGTCCTTTTGAGGTCCGCCCTCCCGCAAGTCCACAATTAGCTTTGAATACAGCTTCTTTCGCAGCCCCTCCTCTATTTCCATGTCAAGAAGATCGCCGGAAATGACTGTGATAAGCCCTGCGCGCTGCAGGATATCCGCGGCGAAAATAAGGTGCTCGCCGCTTACACACAGACGCATGGTATGCATTCCCTGAGAAAGAAGTTTCAGCTCAATCTCTTCTGCCTTGCAGGCGTCGTCGGCGAATATGAGATAGGGCGTCTGCCCCATATACTTCGCGCGGACTTCGGGGCTGACCTCGGTCTCTCCACGACCCTGACTGTCAGTGATCGTCTCGATAACGCCGCAGGCAGAGGTTGCGTTTGTCACCCGGTCGATCAGGATCAGTTCTCCCAGCGTCCGGTGATTGGAAAATGTATCGAGTACCGCAGGAGACGAAAGCTCTACAGAGCAGAGTGCAATCTCATTTTTCTGAAGGCTCTGGGCATTCCGATGCTCCCCGGTGTTCACGTCGATGATATAACGAATCCCTGTGATTTTCCCCGGGATGAGGCGTGTGCCCACCTTCACGAACATGGCGCGGCTGTTGATGAACCTCTCATCGTCCATCCATAGCAGTGTGGCGTCGAACCGGCTGGCCGTGCGGAGCGCCGTGCCCTTTGCAAGAACACTGCCGCGGGACACGTCGATCTCCTGATCGAGTTCCACCGTGACCGGCTGACCCTGGACAGCATACGCAGTCCGGTCTTCACCGACATAGATTGCCTTTACTGCTGCCCGGGTGCCGCTGGGCAGCGACGTCAGTTCATCACCCTCCCGAAGCTCTCCCGCCTCTATCTGTCCCTGGAATCCCCGGAACGTGTGATCCGGTCGGCAGACCCTCTGCACCGGCATATAAAAGCCCTCTTCACGGCTGACCGTATCGATTTCCACCGTCTCCAGATAGTCGAGCAGCGGTTCGCCGTCATACCAGCCCATGCGTTCCGATTTTCGGGTCACATTTTCCCCCTCCGTCGCGGAGAGAGGGATGATCTTTACGTTCTGAAGCCCCAGGTTATTTTTCAGCTCATCGATATGCGTACAGATCCTCTCGAAGGGCTCTTTCGCATACTCCGCCAGGTCCATTTTGTTGACTGCAAAGACAAAATACTGAATGCCCATGAGCGCACAGATCCACGCATGGCGCCGGGTCTGGACCAGAATGCCTTTCGTGGCATCGACCAGGATCACAGCAAGATCCGCAAAGCTCGCGCCGACGGCCATGTTCCGCGTGTATTCTTCATGGCCCGGCGTATCTGCGACGATGAAGCTGCGGCGGTCAGTGGTAAAATAGCGATACGCCACGTCGATGGTGATTCCCTGCTCCCGTTCTGCCATGAGGCCGTCAAGCAGGAGCGAGTAATCGATCTCTCCTCCGCGTGATCCCACGCGGCTGTCCAATTCCAGCGCCTTCTCCTGATCGGCATACAGGAGCTTTGTGTCGTACAGGATGTGGCCGATGAGTGTCGATTTTCCATCGTCCACGCTGCCGCAAGTAATAAATTTCAGTAGTCCGTTCATGTCAGAAATACCCCTCCCGCTTGCGCTTTTCCATGGAGGCCTCTCCGCCATCCCGGTCGATCACACGGCTGGTGCGTTCGCTGGTCACGGCAGAAAGTGTCTCATCGATAATGCCGTCCAGCGTGTCCGCCGTAGATTCCACGCCGCCGGTGAGCGGATAGCAGCCCAGAGTTCGGAAGCGAATGCTTTTGGGCTCCGGCCTCTCGCCCGGCAAAAGGGGTAAGCGGTCGTCGTCTACCATGATCAGATTACCGTCGCGGTACACGACCGGGCGCTGCGCGGCATAATACAATGGGACGATCTCGATGTTTTCCCTTCGGATGTACTGCCAGATATCCTTTTCCGTCCAGTTGGAAATAGGAAACACACGTATACTCTCCCCTTTATAGATTCGGGTGTTATAAAGCTTCCACATCTCGGGACGCTGGTTTTTCGGATCCCATGCCTGCTCACGATTCCGGAAGGAAAAGATGCGCTCCTTGGCACGGGATTTCTCCTCATCCCGCCGGCCGCCTCCAAACGCCGCCGTAAAGCCGTATTTTGCAAGTGCCTGCCGAAGCGCCTGTGTCTTCATAATGTCCGTATAGACCGACCCGTGGTCAAAGGGATTGATGCCCTGCTTTATTCCTTCCTCATTCCTGTACACCAGCATGTCCAGCCCGTATTTCTCCGCTGTTTTGTCCCGGAACGCAATCATTTCGCGAAATTTCCAGCCGGTGTCGATATGTAGGAAGGGAAACGGCGGCTTTTCCGGCCAAAAAGCCTTCAGCGCCAGATGCAGCAGTACAGAACTGTCCTTGCCGATAGAATAGAGCATCACCGGCTTTTCACATTCCGCCGCCACTTCCCGGAGGATATAGATTGCCTCCGCCTCCAGCTTGTCCAGATGGGATAGTTCCTGCATGTTCAGCCTCCTAATACTTGTTTGATTCCCGGCGATCCACCGTGATGGTAAAGGGTTCCCTTCCCGGACTGCTGATGATCCAGTGCGTCAGATCTCCTTCCCGGTTGGTCTGCATCCGGCTTCCCTGACCGCCGATATCCGCGCCCAAGAAATAGAAGATCGCCTCATGACGGCACTCCTTCAGGCAGGAGGCGCAGCCCCAGCACTCTTCCGGGTGCCTCAGATACGCTGTTCCGTCCGTCGTACGCCCGATCAGATTGCCGGGGCATATCTCCCTGCACGCGCCGCAGCGGATGCATTTATCCCTGTCAATATGTATGCTCATATGCGCCCTCCCTCACCAAAGGCCGGGTAAAGACTTCCAAATGCCCATCGAGCCATTTTGAATTCACATAGCATTCGTAGTCCCCGCTCAGCTGCGGATGATCGGTATGCACTGCAAAACCCGGCCACCGGGTCTCCTTGCGAGCGCACAGATGGGCGATGAGCACCTTGCACACCGTCAGCCGTTCCCGCAGCTCATAAATATGAACGAGCGTATCCATGTCGGGGCCGGTCAGCCCCTCCGCAAGAACGATCAGCCGATCGATGGAGCTGTCTGCCAGCGCCAGCTGCCCGGCATTGTAACGATAAGCGGTTTTGATCCCTCCGGCGTACTCGTCCATGACCTTCTGCATGGCCTCCTCTATGGCAAACACATCATACGGCTCCTGCGGAGCATCGGACAGCCTGCGCTCATAGTCAAGAAACACCTTCTCTGCCCTGGCGCGAACGACCGCCTCCTCCGCAGGAGGTATATTTTTGATATCGCTCAGGATCGTCTCCGCCGCAATTGCGCCTTCTGCCAGCGCTCCCGTAACAAATTTTTTCGGAGCTCCGCCGGACACATCCCCTGCTGCATACAGGTTTGCGAGCGTCGTGCGTCTGCGTGTGTCCACCCAGTATCCACTGCCCGTGTGTCCGCCCACAATATAGGGTTCCGTCCCCTCGATCTCCACGTTCTGCTCCGAAGGGAGTCTTCCGCTCTCAATCCACTTCAGAGTCTGCGCCGGCGCCATGTTCAGATAGGCTCTCAGGAGCTCCTCATCCTGCTCCGATGTGATCCCCTTTGTTCGGAGGTAGCAGGGGCCGCGTCCCTCATAGGTCTCGTTCGTGGTCCCGTAAGCCCGTCCGGAGGTAGACAGGCCATATTGCTTTTCATAGATCTCTCCGCGGGCGTTTACTTCCCGGGCACCGACGCCCAAGGCAATGGTACCCGTGGGAGCGATCGTGTCTTTGCATCGCTGCGCAACAAACCGCATCTCGAAGCTGGTCATCTCCGCGCCGGCCCGGATGCCCATGGCGTAACCCGCGCCGGTATTAAAAGGCGGATACCACATTTTGTGCCGTGAAAAGCCGGGATTATTGGGCCGGTACAGTCCCGCCGCCCCGCCGGTGGCGATCAGCACCGCCCGCGCGGATATCCCGTATTCGATCTCCTCTTCCACGCCAAAACCGACTGCGCCGAAAACGCGCCCTTCCGCAGTCAGATAATCCGTAATATTTACGTGATTCAGCACTTCGATATTCCCATACCGCCCCACTTCGGCGGCCAGAAGGGGTTTGATGTTCTCGCCGTTGATCTTGATATTTTGTCGTCCCCGCGTCACATATTTTCCGCGTTCATCCTTCAGGATCACAAGACCCATCCGTTCCAGATCTGCTGCGGTCTCGTTGAAGCCTTCCGCCATGGAAAGCACCAGATCGTCCCGAATGATTTTCTCCGCGTCCCAGCGGACGAATTCGAGATAGTCACGAACGGTCTGTCCCTCGGTTATATATGCGTTGAGCGCGTTCACGCCCGCCGCCAGACAGCCGGAACGTTTGATATTTGCCTTCTCGGCGATCAATATACGCAAGTCCCGAGCCTGCCGCGCCGCCGTAATGGCGGCATAGCAGCCCGCCGTACCTCCTCCGATAATAAGGAGGTCTGTTGTTAAATACTTTCTTTCCATAGGATTAAATAATGACACTCTCTTCCCGGAGTGACTGGTTATATTTCATTGTCACTTTCTCTCCATCGATCACGAACAGACGATGAATGAACACATCCACGGTCTCTCCCACCTGAATATCCGGGTCATTGATGCTGCGTATGGCGGAAAGAAGATTCCCATGGAGGCGAACCCGAATCTCCAGATTGCTGCCCCGGAAAATGATATCTTCCACCACGCCTTCCTCGGCTGATTTTGAATACTGAACGTTTTCACCCTTTTTAAAGATGCTGATGAACTCGGGGCGCAGGATTGCCGCACTTTCCTTCCCTCTCTCCTCAAAATATTGAAAGCGGTCATAGTTTTTCACGGGGATAGAGTTCCCTATAAAGCGCACGACAAATGGCGTGGCAGGATCAGTGTAAAGCTCGGACGGCGTACCGGTCTGCTCCACCCGGCCGAGATTCGTCACGATGATTTCATCCGCCACCTCAATAGCCTCATTCTGGTCGTGCGTCACGAAAATACTGGTGATGCCGATCCTGGTGATCATATCACGCAGCCAGGTGCGAAGCTCCAGGCGCACTTTGGCATCGATAGCCGCAAAAGGTTCGTCCAGCAGCAGGATCTGCGGATTGGGTGCCAGTGCACGGGCGAAAGCCACACGCTGGCGCTGCCCTCCGGACAGCTGGCTGGGATAGCGCTTTTCCAGCCCTTCGCAGCCTATGAGCTTCATGAGCTCCGACACTCGCTCTTTGATCTCCCTCTCCGGCGTTTTCTTGACGCGCAGTCCGAAGGCGATATTGTCATATACCGTCATATATCGGAACAGCGCATAGCTCTGAAATACGAAGCCGATCCCGCGGTCACTCCCCGGAACGTCATTGACGACCTTGCCGTCAATGAGGATCTCGCCGGAGTCGGGATGCTCCAGTCCCGCGATCATACGCAGGATCGTAGTCTTGCCGGAGCCGGAGGGGCCAAGCAGCGCCACTAGTTTTCCCTTGGGAATTCGGATATTGATGTCCTTTGACGCGTGAAAATCGCCGTAATGCTTGTTTATATGCCGCAGTTCGACATAGCTTGTATTCTCACTCATGATTCGTTCCTCACTTATGGATATCCAGCTCCTTCTGTCCCCGATGCTCCAGCAGCAGCCGGAGTACCAGAACAACGACAGCCAGGATCACAAGAATGCTGGACGCGGCAAAGGCGCCTGTAAAGTCGTAGCCCTGATACAAGAGCTCAATGTACAGCGGCAGGGTGTTCGTCTTGCCCCTCAGATGCCCGGAGAGCACCGACACCGCACCGAATTCCCCCATGGCGCGGGCAGTGCAGAGCACGATTCCGTACAGAAGCGCCCATTTAATATGGGGCAGTGTCACCTTGCGAAAGATTGTAAAAGTACCTGCGCCCATGAGCGCCGCAGCTTCCTCCTCGTCCGTCCCCTGTGCCGTCAGCACCGGAATGAGTTCCCGGGAGATGAACGGGAACGTAACAAAGATCGTCGCCAGGATGATACCCGGCACTGCAAAAATGATCTGGATGCCCCAGCCGTCCAGAATGGGATACAAAAAGCTCTGACGCCCAAAGGTAAGCACATAGATGAGGCCTGCGATGATGGGCGACACCGTCACCGGCAGATCGATGAAGGTGGATATGATCTTTTTCCCCTTGAAGGCAAATTTCGTCAGGCACCAGGCCGCTGCGATGCCGAAGATCGTATTGACGAGCACCGCCCACAATGTCGCCTGGATCGTGAGCCACGCCGCCTTGACGGCGTATACATCCGTGATCGAGGATATGTACGTGTCGATTCCCTTCGAGAGCGCCGTGATCACAATGTAGACCAGCGGCAGCAGCAGGAACATCGTCAGGAAGACCACGACCAGTGTGATCATGCACCACTTGAGAGGGCCGCTGTTTTTTCTCAGTTCCATAAAAGACCGCCTCCTTATGCAAGACCGCTCACGCGGCGGGACACAATGCTCTGGGCTACGGCGTTTATCGACAGGATGATAAACGCGATGGCAAGCATGACGAGGGCGATGGACGTAGCTGCGGCGTAATCAAATTCCTGAAGCTCGGACATAATGAGAAGCGGTGCGATTTCCGTTTCATAGGGCGTGTTGCCCGCGATGAATACCACACTTCCGTATTCCCCGATGCTTCTGGCAAAGGCCAGTGTAAAGCCTGAGATAAGCGCGGGTAAAAGCTCGGGAAAGATCACCTTCCAAAAGGTCGTTCTCCGGTCCGCGCCCAAGATCATGGCTGCCTCCTCGTACTGGATATCCATCTTCTCCAGGACGGGCTGCACAGAGCGCACCACGAACGGAATTCCAATGAAAATGAGCGCGATGGTAATGCCGAGCCGCGTATATGCGATGCGGATTCCGAAGGCCTCATAAAAGAGCTTCCCCACCCAGCCGTTGGTGGTCGTAAGATGTGTAAGCGAAATGCCTGCGACTGCGGTAGGCAGCGCAAAGGGCAGTTCGATGATGCCGTCAATGAACTTTTTACCGGGAAAGTCGTACCGCACCAGCACCCAGGCCATGATGAAGCCCATGACCGCGTTCACGAGCGCCGCGATGAGTGCTGTGGATATGCTCACCCAGTATCCCGACAGGACCCTCGGCCGGGTAATGGTATAGATAAACTCCGAAAACGACAGTCTCGCCGTAAAGACTGCCAGCGAGCACAACGGGATCAGCACGACCAGGCTCAATATCGTGATCGTCAAACCGAAGCTGAGCCCGAAGCCGGGAATAATGCTTTTGTGTTTTCTCATCCTATTCATGAGATGAAACCCTTTCGCCTCCCGTCCGGCACGGTCATATGAAAACCGCGCCGGACGGATTATTGTTTACTGCTCGTAGATGGAATCAAAGTTCGCGCCGTCGGCAAAATGCACGGCACGCGCCTGTGTCCATCCACCGAAATGATTGATATCGGTCAGAACAACCTTGTCATTGATCCATTTACCGTTTTCCGGAATCTCGGTGATGGTGTTGCCCTCTATCTCAGTCACATACTGCGCATAGACTTCCGGGGTACTGGGACGATAGAAGTTCTCCGCCTCGATCACCTGTGCTTCGTCCGAATAAAGATAGTTCAAGTACTCCGTCGCCGCATCAACAGTGTCGTGCTTCCGCGTAACCTCGTCTACCACAGCCACCGTTGGCTGGCAGAGGATAGATACACTGGGTACCACGATCTCATACTCACCGGGGTGTTCCTTCAGCGAAAGGAACGCCTCGTTCTCCCAGGCCAGCAAAACATCTCCCTGGCCGTTTTCCACAAAGGAGGTAGTTGATCCGCGTGCGCCGGAATCGAGAACCACCACATTGCCATAAAGCTTGCGGATGGAATCTAAGATATCTTCGTCCGACTGACCCTGCTGCTCGAAAAAGTACCAGGCTGCCAGGTAGTTCCACATGGCACCGCCGGAGGTCTTGGGATTCGGGGTAATAACACCCACATCATCGCGGATCAAGTCGTCCCAGTCGTATATACCCTTGGGGTTCCCGGAGCGAACAAGGAATACTATGGTCGAGGTGTACGGCGAGCTGTCCAGAGGAAATTCTGACACGAAGCCATCATCAATGAGACCTGCATCTGCCACCACCTGTACGTCACCTTCCAGCGCCAGGGTCACCACATCTGCTTCGAGGCCGTTCGACACCTCAAGTGCCTGCTTTCCGGAACCACCGTGAGACTGTGTAACCTCGATCTTCTTTCCGGTGCTCTCCTCATAATGTTGCTCAAATATCTCGTTGTATGCCGCGTACAATTCGCGGGTAGGATCATAAGACACGTTCGTCAGTTCGATGGTGCCGCCTGAGGATTTCGAGTCGGAGCCGGAGCCGCAGGCTGTCAATGTACCCAGCGCCAACACAGCGGCCAATGCAGCAGCAATGATTTTTATCTTCTTATTTATCATGACATTTTCCCTCTTCTTTTTTTGATTCTGTATTCTGTATTCTATGTTTCATGCCATTGTCCCCTGTTCTTTCCAATAAAAAACGGGGGCCTGCAGATCAGCTCCCGGACAGAATGGCATTTCCAGATCAATCTTCTAAGATTGTTTCATGCTAAAACGCGCAATCGGACAACACCCGAACGCACCTGCCATATTACATGCCTGGGAGTGCAGCATTCGGCAACACATCATAGTATTCACTTTGCGCATCACATAATAAAACATTTCTTTTCCTCCTTCTTTTTGTCGTCTTCGACTATACCCTGTGCGTGAAAAATTGTAAATTCGGGCCTTTTTATTGTCAGTGATAAAGCCTGCTTATCACTGATAAGCAGGCTTTTGACGGTTTCAGAGATCTTTATATTTTAATAGTTCTTCGATGTATAACTGACCATAGGTCGATAGATTACTTCCTTTTTTTATAATATATCCAATTACCAGCGGATCTTCTTCTTCCTGGTCAAATGAAATGCATGGATATCCCTTCTCTAAAAATCAGAGTTCCTCAAGCATCTGAGCCGCATTGTCCTTGGGCTTTACGCCGCCGAACGCCTTCACGATCACGCCCTCCTCATCGATCAGATAAGTGGAACGGATCAGGCTCTTGCTCGGCTTGCCGTCCTTGTTCGGGCGAAGGACATCGTAAGCCGTGATAACGGACAGATCCGCGTCGGACAAAAGAGTAAAAGGCAGACCGTATTTCTCCTCAAACTTCTTGTGGGACGCCACACTGTCCTTGCTCACGCCGAGCACCACCGCGCCCTTCTCCCGCAGCTGGGGATACAGATCGCGGAAATTGCACGCCTGACTGGTGCAGCCTCCCGTCATATCTTTGGGGTAAAAATAGAGAATGACCTTCTGTCCCTTATAATCAGAGAGAGAATGCATTTCCCCGTTCTGGTCCTGCAGGGAAAACTCCGGTGCCTTTGTTCCGATCTCAAGCATAACTGTTCCTCCTTTTTCTATTGTTCGGGTGTATAGGTCCATCCATGGTCGTCATGGTAGATCATCAGTTTTGTCATACCGCCGTCAATGCAAATGTTTTCTCCGGTGATGAACCCCGCCTTTTCAGAGCAGAGGAACAGCACCATATTGGCGATATCCATCGGGTTGCCCACCCGTCCGGCGGGCTGCTGCAGGGCATCCGCTCCTTCATAAACCGTGTACGCCGTATCGATCCATCCCGGAGAGATGGAATTCACCCGCACCTTTCCGGCAAAGCTTGCCGCCAGGGCGTGCGTCAGCGCCGCGATCCCGCCCTTTGCCGCCGTATAGCTCTCCGTCTGCGGCTGGCTCATCCTGTCGCGCGAAGAGGAAATGTTGATGATACAGGCGCCTTTACGAAAGTGCGGCGCAAACAACTTGGACAGGTAAAACGGCGCCGTGACGCCGACCGCCAGCGCGTATTGGAATTCTTCGTAGCTGCACTCATCAATTCCCTTCATCAGCGGCAGCGCATTATTGATCAAAAAATCGATGCCGCCGCTCTCACGGATCACTTCTGTCGCAAAATCTTCAAGCACGGCCTTGTCGGAGAGATCACCCACGTAATGGTCGCCGGGGGCCTTGTCGATCACGTAGACTTTTACGCCCTGCTTCCGGAATTCCTCTGCGATGCATTTCCCTATTCCGCTCGCCCCGCCGGTCACTACGGCAACCTTCGGGCTGTATTCTTCCTTTCGAGTCATAACACCAACTCCCCTATTTCAATTCGTGCGCCGCTCTCGTTTCAAATGCCTTCCGGCATGTGGCGGCGTAATAACTATTGCAAAACAACGAAGAATAGTCAATAATTCGTTTGACTACGTAAAGTTGACCAATTAACAAGGAGGTATATCCATGCAGGCCATGGTCTTAACCGTTCTGTCCTCCGCCGCCGGCAGTGCGGCGGGCTGCATTCTTTCCCTTTATCTCGGACGCCCCGGCAAAAGAGCAAAAACAGCTCCCTTTTTTAAGAGAGCCCTTCCCCTGTGTGCCGGCCTTTTTCTGATGGCCCTGGCCATCCTGGCAGCCCCGGGAATTCTGAAACTGGTCCTGTCCGTTTTCTTTTCTGCCTTTACCTTGACAGGACTGGGAACCGCTAAGGGTCTTGGGAACAGGGATCAGGGTCTTCTGGAAATGGCCTATGTCTTTTTTGTCCCTGCCATGTCCCGCATTACCTATATTGACCTGCCCGCCTGCGGGGACAAAATCGCCCTTTCTGCCATGATCGCCGGACCTGTGTCCGCCATCGTCGGCTTAGCAGCACTCTTTGCGGCAGGCAGTGCTCCCAATATCCCCCTTCAGGTCGCAGCAGCCATCATTCTTCTTGTTCTCGCGGTCTTGGCTAAGACCCTTCTTAAAAAGAATCCCGGGAAAGGAGACAGCGCGGCATGACCATCGAAGTACTGAATGTAAGCAAAAACTATGAGGGGAAGCCCTATCTGAAAAGCGCGAGTCTGGATATCTCCTCCGGCTCTGTCATCTCTGTCATCGGCCCGAAAAAGAGCGGAAAGACCGCTCTCCTGCGCATTATTATGGGCCTGGAAGAAGCTGACGGCGGAAAGGTCACGCTACTCGGTGACTATAAATATGACCGGTTCAATGTCGGTGCCGTATTCCAGGATGACCGTCTCTGCCCCGGATTTACCGCTGCCCAAAACGTAGCAATGGTCAATAAGAGGTTCTCTGTCAGGGTCGCCAGAGAGGAACTGGAAAAACTCCTTCCCTCAGGCACTGCCGATCTCCCCGTGGAAGAACTGACCCCTGCCCAGCGCCGCATGGTCTGCATTGTCAGAGCCTGCATCATTCCTTCCGATGTCCGTCTGATGGATGAGCCCTTTGCCGGCATGACGAAAGAAGAAAAGGAAAAGTCCATCGCCTATATCCGTTCCGTCCTGGCCAATACACCTCTGGTAATTACCTGCCTGCCGGGAGAAGAGCTTCCTTTCGGAAAGACCTTTCACCTTTCCTGAACCCATTCCGGCAGGATCTTCAGTTCATCCGGCTCAACATGGCATGGAATCGGCAGTACTCTGACTCCCGCATTTACCGCCTCTTTCAGTACTACGCCAAACTCCGGATGTGTCCGAACATTAGGCCTGACCTCTGTCACGCCGTCCATCTGGATCACAAAGGCAACGACCGCATGATACCCCTCCTCCGCGGCGCGAATCAGCTCTCGCAAGTGTTTCACGCCGCGTTCTGTCGGAGCATCCGGAAAGTAGCCGATGCCGTCCACCTCCAGCGTACAGCCCTTTACTTCCATCAGATAGCGGTCTTCCCCCCGCTCCATATAGAAATCAATCCGTGAACTGCCGTATGTGTGCTCCGGCTGCACCAGGTCAAAGCCCTGTGTATCCAGCCACTCCCTGACGACCTTATTGGGTGCCTGGCTGTCGATATTGAACAGAATACCGTTCCCTTTTCTGACAGCAATCAGGTCATACCTTGTCTTCCTTCCGGGAGTGCCCGGCTCTGTCAGATAGACCTCCGCACCGGGAACCAGGAGTTCTCTGCATCTCCCGGTATTCTTCACATGCACTGTCTCCTTCTGTCCGGCGATCTCCACATGGGCGGTGAAACGGTTTGGACGGTCTATGAACTTGGCCGGTTTGATATTCTCATAACGCATTGTCTATGTCCTATTATTGTTCCGGGATTTCACTATCCTTCTCCGGAATCCATTTGATGATAAAAGCCGCCAGGCTCATTCCAGATCAAACCGCATCTGGTCATCAATCCACGACTTCTGTGGCACGTCGTGGATTTTGTCCCCATCCATGTAGTTTCCGATCAGAAACGGTGACGCAGGATCATGAAGCCTGCTCTGCGCCAGCACTATTTCCGGCTCCGCATTGGCATAACAGTACTTACACAGGTGTCTGCAAGTATTGTAAGCGCCTATATCGCATGACAGATAGCAGGCGCATTCTGCCCTGGCCGCTTTCTTTTTGGGCGCATTCAGATGCCTGCCGATCGCTTTCTCATAGTCGCTGATCCGCATGCAGCCGCCGCAGTCTGCGCCAAAGACTGCCAGTTCATCTCCTTCCGCACAAGGTCTTACTGTCATTCCGTGGGCAGAAGCAATCTTCACGATCTCTTTTCCCAGCGTCAGGCGCTGCTTCTCTGTGACTTCCTTGGCTTCCGGGAAATTCCGCCTGACCTTTGGATACAGGTCAATGAAGCTGATCACGACCGTACGGGTGTAACCGTCCAGGGCAGCTGCAATCTGCTCAAAGGCACGGAGCTGATACTCTATTGTATACCGTTCAGAGAGAAAAATCGGGTCGAAACGCCATCCGACAGAATGAATGCCAACCAGATCGGAGAGCCTTTGAAAGTCCTCAATAAGGCGATGCTTGTCGGGGACATTGGGCTCAATATCTCTTCCGTAAGGCGTTATTGAGACATACCAATACTGGCCGTAATCCTTCAGAAGGTCCATGTAAGGGAACATTGGAGCAGGATTCTTGCTGCAGAATCCGATGACGTCCACTATGGATGGGTCGAGACGGTACCGGCTGACCTGGCTGTGGTCATATGGATTGCGAACGCAGACCACGCCTTCTTTGAGCCTGTTAGCAAACCATTCTGCGTAAAACGCCGGTATATCGGTTCTCTGTCCTGTGTTGATGATCATATGGCCTCTCAATCCGTCTGTTCCGAGTATCTGACCTTCATCACAGGTCGGACGCCCATGGAGTTATCAACCTCGTTCCCTATCAGATTTGCTGATTTTCCGAGAATGTAGACCGCTTCATTCTGCCTCTTTCCGGGCGATCGCAGCCACCATTCGTTGCCGCATCCTTTTATATCGTCGCTGACGGCCTTAGACTCAGAATATGTGAACAGATATACCTTATCATCTGTGTCATTTCCGCAGTCCATCCCATAGGAAGAATCGTCTTCCGTGAATGTGTTATGGGCGGTTACGATCGCGGCTTTCTCTCCGGCAGAGAATTTGCTGTTATAGAAATCCTCATTGAGCCATCTGCGCAGCGTGCAGTTCTCCCATGTGATATCCTTTTTTTCGTCATTGTATGCCTTTTCTGTAACGCATCCCTGACACAGCAGTGTGCAGATCCCTTCTCTCTTATGTGTTACATACCAGGTATATCTGCCAAATGTCACCACGTCTTCGACCTCTGAATCGGCGATCGCCGCCAGCTCGGCCGCCTCCTCCGAAGGAGTTCTGTTCATAGTCGTCGGGGCAGCTCGGTCCGCAAAATGAAGATTCAAGGCAGGACGGACGGCACCGTAGGAATTACCCGAAATGTCTCCGCCTGAATCAATCCTGTTCTTTCCGTCACTGTTGTTACCTACATAGGCCGTATAGTCTTTGTTGATCCCCGGCGACCTCAGCCACCACCACTGGTTATCCATACCGTACCAGTAACCGCATTTTAATATCTTGCTGTCAAGGGAGTTCGCTTCATCCACGCTTAGCAGAAATACATAATCATCTGTATCGCTTCCGCCGGGAGTACCGTATTCCCTGTTATCGGAATTGATATTGTGCGTCTTTGCGATCAGCGCCTTTTCCTCATCCGTGAATGTGTTGTAGAACTTTTCATTCAGCCAGGCCCGCACGGTAGATTTATCCCATGTATCGACCGTTTGATACCCTGCTTCGTTAAACGGCATCTTGATCACAGGCTTTTCGGTCAAAAGAGTGCAGCCCGTTTCTGTTTTGGCAATCACGTACCACCTGATATCGCCGAATACGACGATATCCCCCAAAGATGCTTCCGACAGTTCCACCGCATCCTTAGGGGTATCACCAGACGGGCCGCCGCAAGCGGACAGGATGGATGTAAGGCCAAGTACGGCAGCCGTCGAAACAGCAAGAAACAATTCTCTCATCTTCATTGCGCTCTTTCCTCGTAGATCGTAATAATCCCTCTCTATACTCTTCCGCGTTTCCGCCAAAATATACTTCAAGTCAGAAAATAGTCAGTAGCTGTCCCCCACTAAGCAAGTACAAATATCCTCTGTGTTCTCCAAAGCTCTTTTTTAATTATATTCCCTTCAGACTCTTTTCTGAAGTTTTTATGCCATCCGGCGCCGAATTATAAGAATATTTTGCCGAAATGCATCCAATCGAAACAAGACAAAAAGACGGCTGCTTCTGCAGATATCTGCAAAAACAACCGCCTCCGATCATTGTAGTGGCACCGTTCTGATATTTCTCTTAGATTATTCCAAAAAAACGCTAGCGTACCACTTCCCACATTTCCCCCATATTCATAAGCTCCGCGCCGGGGATGCAGCCTGCGCAGCCGCCCTCCCCGTTTTTGCGGTTCGGGTCGTTCCCTGTATTCGGGCTGCAGCCCGTACAGCTGCTGCAGCTGCCGCCTCCGCAGGAGGCAGCTGTAAAGGAAATTCTTTTAATAATGCCAGCGTTTTCCAGAAACTCCAGCTTTCTGCGTATATCAGCCGGCGTCGTGTGAAGCTCCTGTGCCAGCATGAGAGTCGTGCGGGCGTGTCCGTCTTTTAACAGATTAAGCAGTTCATTCATCATCTTACCTTGCCTTGTTCTGACTGCAATGGGACAGAGGGGTTCAAACTGCCCCTTGTCTCATACTGAGTTTCTTAGAAGATCACCAGTCCGATTCGATAAGCCACCGCCGCCAGCAGCAGCGCTGTCAGTGTATAATACGCAGCGATCTTTGCCGTCCACTTCGCGGAATGGATCTCCTGATAAGTCGCCGCCAGGGCCACCACGCAGGGCATATTGAATGTGATCGCAAAGATGAAGGCCAGCGCCTCAGGCTTTGTGACATTCGACAGCAGGATCTCGTTCAGATTGGAGGCCACACCGCCGCCGCTCATGGCCTCGTTGAATGCTCCCGCAAAGTTGCCGCCGGTAAAGAGCGCGCTGATAACGCCAAGTGCTCCTTCCTTTCCAATCGAAGAGGCGATAAATGCAACGAACAGCTGCCATTTAAGGCCAAACAGCTTAGTCACCGGTTCAATCGCGGTGCCGATCCGGTACAGGAGCGGCACGCTGTCGGCTGAGAAAGAATAACTGATCAGCCAGAAGATCGCGCAGACAAGTAAGACCACTTTCGTGACACGGAAAAATGTGTCCCTTGTGCGCCCCAACACATAGCGCAGCAGGGCTCCCCACTTCGGTTTATGGTAAGACGGCAGTTCCATGATCATGCCATAGCGGTCCTCTTCTTTCACAAGCCCGCGCCCGAAGATCTTCGCCGTGATCCACATGTGCAGAAGCATTGTCAGAAGGATCGCTACGATCACAAGGACCGCTCCCGGTCCGAAGAACAAGGACGACAGCATCGGGATGACTGCCCATGCCGCACCGCAGGGCACCGCCCACGCGAGCGCGATCGTCAGGACTTTTTGTCCCCAGTTGTCAATAACTCGCGTACCGGCCGCGCCGCCCATTGTACTGCCGAAGCTCACAAGGAATGGCATGACGGATTTTCCCTGAAGCCCGAGTTTCCCCATCGTATTGTCAAATACATAGGAGACCCTCGCCATAACGCCCACCTCTTCGAGCAGCCCGAATACCAGCGTCACGCCGAACACGAAACCGAGCATCTGAAAGATGTACGACAACGACTGAATGAAGACCGTGCTGATGATGGAAATAATGAAGTCCGGACAGCCCGCGGACGAAAGCGCAGCGGAAACCGGTTCCTTAAGCATTCCGAAGGCCTGTCCGAATCCCATCAGCGGGAGTGCCGGAGTGAACTACCCACCGCCTACGCATACGCTAAGAGGCGGGGGCTTCGTGCCGCTTACGCGGACACAGGGCAGACACTTGCCCGCTGTCCCGTTTCACCGGGATTACTTTTGTGATTCCTCTGACCCGCACTCAGGATATCT